>DATAZK010000250.1:0-33248 GCA_036272075.1 Frankiaceae bacterium | reverse complement strand
CGCTGCTGCTTGGGATCCCAGCGGTGCTGCGCCGACCGGATGGAGAACACCCGCTCCTTGGCGCGCGACTTCTCCTCATCGCGCCGCGCCCCGCCGAACGCCAGGTCGAACCCGTACTTGTCCAGCGCCTGCTTCAATCCCTCGGTCTTCCACATGTCGGTGTGCATCGCCGAGCCGTGGTCGAAGGGGTTGATCCCGAGCTGAACGCACTCCGGGTTCTGGTAGACAAGCAGGTCAAGCTCATTTTCCGCGATGAACTTGTCGCGGAAGCTGTACATCTCCCGAAACTTCCACGTCGTGTCGACGTGCAGCAGCGGGAACGGCGGCTTGGACGGGTAGAAAGCCTTCAGCGCCAGGTGCAGCATGACGGAGCTGTCCTTGCCGACCGAGTACAGCATGACCGGCTTCTCACACTCTGAGACAGCCTCGCGCAGAATCTGGATGCTTTCGGACTCCAGGTCTTGAAGATGGGTCCTGGTCGTCATGCCAACCTCGTGAGCTCAGGGGTGGCTGCTGGCCTTCTCATATGGTCCATTCTTCCTTGTTCTGCAAGTGGGTGGCGGGCGACTCGCTCATCGCCGCGCCGTTCGGCTTAACATGTAGATGTTTCTTGTCCCTTGCCTGCCGTGGAGAGTGATGTTCACGCTGACCGCTGATCAGGAGCTTTTCCAGGCAACCACAGCGCACTTCCTGGCAGCGCACTACTCGACTGAACGCATCCGTGAAATGAGGTATGCCCCGGCGTTCGAGCCGGCGATCTGGACGCAGGGGGCCGACCTCGGCTGGACCTCGTTGCTGGTCTCCGAGGACGACGGTGGCGGCTCGATCAGCGGGAATGGGCTGGCCGATCTGCTCGTCGTGGCCTACCACTTCGGTCATCACGTAGCTCCCGGACCCCTGCTCGCCAGCAACGTCGTCGCGCTGGCGCTCAGCCGCTGGGGAACGGCGCAGCAGCGCCGCGGACCTTTGGCCGACATCCTTTCGGGGGCCGCGGTCGCCGCCTGGGCAGGTCCCGCGAACGGGCTCCACGCGGCGCGCGCGGGCGAGCACGTCCTGCTCAACGGCAGCGTGGCCTGCGTCGATGGGGCGGCGGATGCACATCACCTGCTCGTATCGGCCGATGGTGACGTCCCGATAAGTCAGTATCTGGTGCCAATCAGCGCGGCGGGAATCACACTTGCGCCGCTCGAGGCGCTCGACCTCACCCGGCGCTTCCACCGGGTCACCTTCAACGGCGTCCGGCTTCCCGCTTCCGCCTGCGTCGGCGAGCCCGGAAATGGCGCCGACCAGGACGCCGCCCTGCTCGACGTCATAGCCGTGTTGCAGGCGGGCGAGATTGCGGGCGCGATGCATCGGGCGTTCGAGATGACGCTGCAGTGGACGTTCGACCGCTACTCCTTCGGGCGGCCGCTCGCGTCCTACCAGGAGATCAAGCACCGGATTGCTGACCTGCGCATGCACCTGGAGGCGTGCGAGGCCGTGGCTGCCCGGGCGGCGCGGGCCGTGGGGGAGCAGGCGCCTGACGCGAGCACGTGGGCAGCGGCGGCCAAGGCCTACGCCGGCCGCCACGGCCCGGAGCTGATTCAGGACTGCATCCAGCTGCATGGGGGGATCGGCGTGACGTTCGAGCACGATCTGCATCTCTTCCTGCGCCGGGCCGCGACCGATGCGCAGATGTACGGAACGCCTGCCGGGGCGAGCCGGCGGGTGGCGCAGCTGATCGAGCCCGCGGGAGCGGCGTCGTGAGCGAGCCGGTCAACAGTGAGATCAGCGTCGAGGACTTCGCGCTCCGGGCGCGAGCGTGGCTGCAGGGCAACCTTCCGCCCGCCGATCCCGCGGCCGCCCAGTTCTTCCTGACGGCCACGGGAAGCGACGACGAGGAGGATCTCGCGCGTATCCAGACCTGCCGTGATCTGCAACGGCGGCTGGCCGATGGCGGCTTCGCCGGGATCTGCGTCCCGCCCGAGTACGGCGGCCAGGGCCTCAGCCCGGTGCACCAGGCAGCGTTCAACCGCGAATTGCGTGGCTATGACTACCCGGCGGAGATCCAGGCGTCGACCTTCATCCCGGCGATGGCGCTGCTGCTCGAGTTCGGCACCGAGGAGCAGAAGCTGCGCCACATCCCGGCGATGCTGCGCGGCGAGGAGATCTGGATCCAGTTCCTCTCCGAGCCGGGCAGCGGTTCCGACGCGGCCGGCGCCGTCACGACCGCGACCCGTGAGGGCGATCAGTGGGTGCTCAACGGTTCGAAGATCTGGACCACGGCGGGCTGGTACGGCGACTGGTCGATCTGCCTGGCGCGTACCAACTGGGAGGTCGAAAAGCACCGCGGGCTCACGGTTTTCTCCTTTCCGATGTCGACTCCGGGTATCGAGGTACGGCGTATCGAATTGGTGAACGGCTCCCGCGAGTTCTGCCAGGAGTACCTCACGGACGTGGTGGTCTCCGACGCCGACCGCATCGGTGACGTCGACGCCGGCTGGGACGTCGTGACGCGCTGGCTGTATCACGAGCGCACCATCGCGGGCGGCTCGAAGTACGTGACCGGGCAGGGCAATCAGTCGACCGAGGGCCCGTACGAGGCGGGCGTCATGGCGGCGACCGCCCGCGAGCACGGCAGCTGGGATGAACCGCACACGCAGGACCTCATTGGTGAGGCGCGCATTCTCGGGCTGGTGCGTTCGGCGCTGGTGCAGTCGGTGACCCGCAAGATGGCCGACGGCGCGCTACCGCACCACGCGGCAGCGATCCTGCGGCTGTTCAGCGGGATGGCGACCACCCGGCGGGCCTCGATCGCCTTCGAACTGGCGGGGGAGACGGGTGTCGCATGGGACCCCGCGCACCGCACTGACGCGCAGGTCGCGCTGGGCTACGTGGTGCGTCAGGCAGCCTGCATCGGCGGGGGCACCACCGAAATGGCGCGCAACGTGATCAGCGAGCGGCTGCTCGGGATGCCCCGCGAGCGGCGCGCTGACGCCGACGCCTTCCGCGACGTGCCGCGCGGCCCGGGGAGCTAACCGGCGAGCAGTTCCAGGCTGTTGTCCCGCATGATCTTGCGGACCTCGGCCGGGCTGAACCCGTCGAGCTCCTTGGCGAAATCCGTCGGCTCGGCGAGTCCCTCTCCGTGCGGCCAGTCGGAGCCGAACAGGATGCGCTCCACGCCGATGACGTCGGCCAGCGCCGCCAGGTCCTCCTCGTAGTACGGGGTGACCCAGACATGGCGGCGGATCGTCTCGCGCGGGTCCTCGCTGAAGCCCCACGGCGTCTGGTTGGCCTGCTTCTGCAGCCGCTTGACGAGCAGCTTGACCCAGTCGGAGCCGTTCTCGATGCTCGCGACGCGAAGGCTGGGGTGGCGGGTGAAGACGCCGTCGATGACAAGCGAGGCGACGGTGTCGTGGATCGCCCGGTCCGACACCAGGATGCGGCTCAGGATGTTGGTGTTGCCGAACCCCTCGAAGGTCGCGCTCCCGCCCCAGGCTGACGTCAGCGCGTTGTAGCCGCTGTCACCGAGGTGGAACGCGACCGGAATCGACGCCTCGGCAAGACGTGCCCACACCGGGTCGTGGCTGCGGTGACCGAGCGAGCGTGAGCTTGCGTGCTCTCCCGGAACGGGCGCCGGGCGCACATGCACGATGCGCGCGCCGCGCTCGATCAGGCTGTCGAGCTCGACAAGGGCGGCCTGCGGATCGGCCAGTGAAAGCATCGGAGCGGCGACGAGGCGGCCGCGGTAGTCGAAGCCCCAGTCCTCCTCGAGCCACTTGTTGAACGCGCAGAGGCTGGCCATCGTCGCGTCGATGTCGTCCTTCAGGCCTTCCTCGACCCCGCAGCCCAGCGTGGGAAACAGCAGCACCGATTCCAGGCCCTGCTCCTCGGCGACGTCGGCGCGCCGATCGTGATCCTGATACTCCGGCCGCAGCGGCTCGACCTGCATCAGCGTGCGCGGGTCGACGTCAGCGGGCACCTGCCCGCGAAACATCACGTCGAGGCACCCCGGAACGATGATCGGGTTGAACGTCGGATTGGGGATGAAGCGATTGACCCGGCCGCCCATCAGCAGCTGGAAGCGCTTGCCGGCTTGCACGACCTGCACGCCACGCTGGCGGAATTTCGGATCGAGATGCCTGGTGAAGGCGTCCATCGTCTCGTAGTAGTGGTTGTCCGCGTCGATCGCCTGGAATCCGAGCTCCATGCGCGCAGAGTACAGGCAGCCTTTCTGATTCGGAAAGTAGCGTTGTCCCCTCTTGGCGGGGGTGCTAGAACTGCAGGCGTGGCCACGTTGGATTTTCCGGTGTTCGACGCCGACAACCATCTGTACGAGACAGAAGATGCGTTCACCCGGCACCTGCCGGCGGCCCATCGCAACCTGTTCAGGTTCGTCGAGATCGGCGGTCGCAAGAAGCTGGTGGTCCGCAACGTCCTGACGGAATTCATCCCGAATCCGACGTTCGAAGTGGTGGCCCCGCCCGGCGCGCACATGGACTTCTACGCGGGCAACAATCCCGAGGGCAAATCGCTGCGTGACTTCACGGGGAAGCCGATGCGCTCGATCCCGGCATTTCGTGAGCCCGCCGCGCGGCTGGAACTGCTCGACGAGCAGGGCGTCACGGCCTGCCTGATGATCCCGACGCTCGCCAGCCTGATCGAGGAGCGGCTGCGCGATGATCCCGAGCTGACCCAGGTCGCCCTGCGCGCGTTCAACGAGTGGCTGTATGAGCAGTGGTCCTACAACTACGCCGGGCGCATCATCAGCACCCCGATCGTCAACCCGTGCCTGATCGAGCGGGGCATCACCGAATTGGAGCTGGCGCTCGATCGGGGCGCGAAAGCCGTCCTGCTGCGGCCGGCCCCGGTGAGTGGCCTGCGCGGCCTGCGCTCGCCGTTCCTGGAGGAGTTCGACCCCTTCTGGGCCCGGGTGCAGGAGGCGGGCGTGCTGGTCGTCATGCACGCGTCCGACAGCGGCTATCAGGACTACCTCAACACCTGGGAAGGCGTCAGCGGCGAGTACGTGTCGTTCAAGCCGAATCCTTTCGCTCAGGTGGCCGACGGCGGTCGCACGATTCAGGACGCTCTCGCGTCGGCGGTCTGCCACGGCATGCTGACCCGGTTCCCGGGCGTGCGGCTGATCAGCGTGGAGAACGGCGGGAGCTGGGTCGCAAACCTGGTGAAGAACCTGGCCTTTGCCTACAAGAAGATGCCTAACGCGTTCGCCGAGGATCCGGTCGAGATCTTCAAGCGCAACGTGTGGATCAATCCGTTCTGGGAGGATTCGTTGCACGGTCTGATCGAGCTGATGGGGCCCGACCGGGTCTGCTTCGGCTCCGACTTCCCGCACCCGGAAGGGCTGGACAAGCCGCTGTCGTTCGCCGACCAGCTCGACGACCTGCCGCCCGCCGACGTCGAGCGCATCATGTCGGCCAACATGTTCGAGCTGCTCGATCTCCCGCGCCACGCGGTGCACGCCTGATGCCCGCTCCGTCGCTTGCCGAGCTCGTCGATCCGCGCTGCGCGGTGATCGTCACTCAGGAGTGTCAGGGCGCTGTGGTCGGCCCGCAAGCGGGCTTGCCCGTGCTCGCCGCGGAGGCGCAGCGTGAGGCGATTCCCAACATCGGACGGCTCCTGGTGGCCGGCCGAGCCGCCGGCGTCCCGGTGATCCATTGCCTGGTGCAGCGCCACCAGGACGGGCTCGGTGCCAACAACAATGCGCGCCTGTTCAACGGCGTGAAAGATGTCGACAACGCGATCGCTCCCGGCAGCCCTGGCGCCAGCCTGCTTCCGGAGCTCGGGCCGGCCGACTCCGACCTCATCATCTCGCGGTGGCACGGCCTCGGCCCGATGGGCGGCACCGAGCTCGACGCGGTGCTGCGCAACATGCGTGTGACGACAGTCATCGGGGTGGGGGTCTCGGTGAACGTGGCCATCACCAACTTCGTGATGGATGCCGTGAACGCGTCGTATCAGTTCGTGCTGCCGCGTGACGCGGTCGCCGGGGTACCGCGCGAGTACGCCGACGCCGTCATCGACAACACCCTGAAACTGCTGACGACCGTCACCACCACCGATGCCGTCATCGAGGCCTGGGCCTAGCGCACCGCGAAGGCCTCCGCGGGTAGCAGGCGCTTGGCGAGCTTGCCGGTGGGCAGGCGGGGGAGTTCGGGCAGGAAGACCACGGACCGCGGGCATTTGAACTTCGAGAGCCGGGCGATGCAGTAGGCGATGAGCTCCTGCTCGAGCTCGGCGGACGGCGTGACTCCCGCCGCCGGTTCCACGATCGCGCGGACCGCCTCGCCGAAGTCCGGATCCGCGACGCCGACGACAGCAACATCGGCGACGCCCGGATGGCCGACGAGCACGTCTTCGATCTCGCGCGGGTAGATGTTGACGCCGCCGGAGATGACCATGTTGGTGACCCGATCGGTGATGTAGAGGTAGCCCTCGTCGTCGACCATGCCGACGTCGCCGAGGGTGCTCCAGCCGCGATCGTTGAACGCCTCGGCCGTCTTGGCGGGATCGCCGTGGTACTCGAAGCGTGACGCGCTCTCGAACCAGATCTGCCCGGTCTCGTGGGCAGCGAGTTCGGTGCCGTCCTCGCTGCAGATGTGCACGGCGCCGAGCAGCGACCGTCCGACCGAGCCCGGGTGTGCCAGCCATTCCTCGGGGCCGATGGCGCAGAACCCGGCGCCCTCGCTGCCCGAGTAGTACTCGTACACGACCGGACCGAGCCATTCCAGCGCCGCACGCTTGACATCGGGCGGGCACGGCGCCGCGGCGTGAACCGCGTAGCGCAGGCTCGACAGGTCGAACTGGGCCCGCTCAGCCTCGGGCAGCTTGAGCAGGCGGATCAGGTGGGTGGGGACGAACTGGACGTGGGTCACCTTGAAGCGCTCGATCGCCCGCAGCGTCGCGACGGGGTCGAAGCGATCCATCACGACGGCGGTGCCGCCGAGGCGCAGGACGGCATCGGTCCAGCCGGCCGGCGCGGCGTGGTAGAGCGGCGCGGGGGAGAGATAGACGTCGCCCTCGCTGAAACCGTAGAGCCCACGCACCAGGCCGACGAAGCCGCTCGGTGCGCCGAGTTCGCCGCCCACTCTGGCGGGCTTGACGCCCTTGGGCTTACCGGTGGTCCCGGACGAGTAGAGCATCCACGAACCTTCAGCCTCGTCGGCGACGGGTTCGGTGGGCTGGGCGGCCAGCGCCGCGTCGTAGTCTTCGAATCCAGCGGAAGTTTCGACTCCAGCGGAAGCACCGCCGATCATGAGCCGGCGACCGGGCTGATCGGCCAGGCCCAAGCGGCTCGTCAGCTCCGGCAGCGCCGCTGACGCGATGATGACCGAAGCGCCGCAGTCATTGGCGATGTACTCGGCCTCGTCCGCCGAGAGGTGCCAGTTGATCGGGGTGACGTACAGGCCGCTGCGCATCGCCGCCACGGTGACTTCGAAGAACTGCAGCCGGTTCTCCAGCACGAGGGCGACGTGATCGCCCTGCCGAAGGCCCATCGCGCGCAGGTGGTTGGCCAGCTGGTTGGAGCGGGCATTCAGCTGGGCGTAGGTGAGGGAGGCGCTGCCGTCTGCCGTAGCGACCGCGAGGCGATCGGGGGCGCTCTTCGCGTAGGCGCTGACGTGTTCCAGCAAGGTGGCTCTCCAGGGCGGGCGGGGCTTTTCGGCGAATCTACCTAGGGCTCCGGTACCTCGAAATGTTCATCACGTAGCTGGAAGGCGCGCTTCGTGCCGTGCGCGTCGCGGACCTTCACGAAGTTGAACTCGTCCTCTTCGAACTGCAGGTTGGTGCCGTAGGCGTGGAAGAGGTAGCTCGCCACCTCTTCGCCGGAGTACGCCTGCAGCTGCTCGACGAGGCGGAATGCCTCCTTGGCCATGACGATGCCGTCGGCCGGCATCTTGGCGATCTTGCGCGCGTACCAGTCGGCCCGGGCTTCGACCTGCCCATCGTCGACGACCTCGGTGAAGACGGTGAGGTGCTCGAAGGCGCCGGCGGCGACGGTGTCACCGGTCAGCAGCAGCCGCCGGGCCAGGACCGGTCCGAGCCGGTGAAAGAACATGTGAAGCGAGCCCAGCGCCGGCCCGAGGAAGCGGGTGGCGGGCATGCCGATCTTCGCGTCGCGGGCCACCACCGAAATGTCGGCCATGAGTGCCATCTCGAACCCGCCGCCGAGGGCATAACCCCTCACCTCGGCGACGGTGACCTTGGGATAGCCCATCAGGCTGTGGTAGAAGCTGAAGGCCTCTCGGTCGACGGCGAGGCGGCGCCGCTGGCTCGGTCGGCGCGGACGACTGGGCGGCGAATCACCATTGGTGGCAGGCTTTTCGCTGCCCTTCCCGTACCAGCCGTAGGCATTGCCCATATCGGCCCCGGTGCTGAAGACCCCGCCTTCACCGCGCAGCACGACGACCTTGATGTCGTCATCGTCGGCGAGATCGTCGAGGAACTCGGCCATCTGACCGCGCATCGCCGGGTCGTAACTATTGCGCCGCTCCGGATTGTTGAGCGTGATCCTGGCGATGCCGGTGGCCTCATCCCGATCGAGGATCACCCGGGGGTCAGTCAACTGCGTCTCGCCTCCTGCGTTGCGCGTGCACGACACCGCAGCCTAGTCTTAATATCTGGATGTTTCCAAGTTCTGGGAGGGGTCCGAGACGGCCGGCGCGGTGTGGGAGAAGGTGTCGTCATGAACTTCGCGACGATCGACTACGAGGTCTGCGACCGCGTGGCGATCATTACGTTCAACCGGCCGGATCAGCTGAACGCGCTGAGCCCGGAAATGGTCGGTGAGCTGCGCAAGGCCTACGCCATGGCCGAGGCCGACGAGAACGTGTGGATCCTCATCGTCACGGGCAAGGGCCGGGCCTTCTGCGCCGGCGCCGACGTCACGGAGATTCCCGAGGACGGCCGCGTGCTCTACGACGAGCCCTACCTGTCGACCTACGCGCAGTGGGAGGCGCCGCAGGAGGGCACCCCGCCGTTTCGCACGATGACCAAGCCGGTACTCGCGGCCATCAACGGGCTGTGCTGCGGCGCGGGCCTGGACTGGGTGACTACCGGAGACATCGTGATCGCCTCCGACCGTGCCGAGTTCTTCGATCCTCACGTGAGTATCGGCCTGGTATCAGCTCGCGAGGTGGTGCGGCTGGCGCGGTCCCTGCCGACGCACATCGCCATGCGCATGGCTCTCATGGGCCGTCACGAGCGGATGAAGGTCGACCGCGCGTATCAGCTCGGGCTGGTGTCAGAAGTCGTCGAGCACGACAAGTTGATGGAAAGGGCCCGCGAGATTGCCGCGACGGTCAATCGCAACGCCCCGCTGGCGGTTCGCGGCACGCGGCTGGCGATACGCAAGGGGCTCGACCTGCCGCTGAACGAGGCCGAGATCCTCGCCGAGGCGTTCCGGGAGCGCGTGGTGCGCACCGACGACGCCAAGGAAGGGCCGTTGGCCTTCGTCGAGAAGCGCGAGCCGCAATGGCGATGCCAGTGACCGGCGACTACCAGACGATTCTCTTCGAGACGGCGGCCGATCACGTCGCGACCATCACGCTGAACCGTCCGCAGGTGCTCAACGCTTTCGATCGTCAGATGTGTGAGGAGATGCAGGACGCCTGGAACCGGGTGAAGGCCGATCCTTCGGTGCACGCAGTGGTGTTGCGGGCTGCCGGTGATCGTGCGTTCTGCTCCGGGCTCGACACCAGCAAGCCCTACGGGCAGCCCGACGACATCTGGAACCACGAGGATCCGGGCAGGCTGCTGAGCCCGAAGTGGCTTCAGGTCTGGAAGCCCGTCGTGACGGCCGTGCAGGGAATCTGCACGGCGGGCGCGTTCTACTTCCTCAACGAGTCCGACATCACCATCTGCTCGGAGGATGCGACGTTCTTCGACTCGCACGTGACTTACGGGCTGGTGTCGGCGCTCGAACCCGTCGGGCTCATGCGCAAGATCGGGCTGGGCGAGACGCTGCGCATGGCCCTGTCGGGCAACGACGAAAGGGTGACGGCGCAAACGGCGCTGCGCATCGGCATCGTCACCGAAGTCGTGACCCGCGAGGCGTTGTGGGACCGAGCGCATGAGATCGCGGCCGGCATCGCGCGCAAGCCGACAGCGGCGACCCAAGGGACGGTGCGGGCGATCTGGGATTCGCTGGACCGGCCCTATCGGGCAGCCATGGAGCAGGGACTCATCTACACCCGCATCGGCAACCCGATCGGATCGGCGGAGGTCGCCGAGCGCGGGCCTGACCGTCCCGCTCCGAGGTTTCGGTGACACCCGCACTCGCCGGCCGCATCCAGCAGATCCTGGCGCTCGATCCCGCCGCCCCCGCCATGGAGTTCTCACGCGAATGGTTCAGCTGGGGGCAGATCGCTGATACCGCAGGCATTCTCGCCGCTGAAGTGCTGGCGGGGGAGCGGGTGGCCTTGCTGCTGCGCAACCGCCCGCACCACGTCGGTTTGCTCATCGGTCTGATCAGCGCAGGAGCCTGCGTGGTGACGGTGAATCCGGGGCGCGGTGTCGAGCGGGTGCGCGGCGATCTGGCCGGGCTCGGGGTGGGCACCGTGGCGGGCGCCCTCGAGGATCTGGAGTCGCTCGCGCCCGGCGTCGGCGAAGTGCGCTGGATGTCGAGTGAGGCTCTCGGCTCGGTGGACGTGACGCCCCGGGTGCCCGACACGGCGACGACGTTCGCGCCCGGCGTTGCCGTCGAGATGCTCACCAGCGGGACCACCGGCCCACCGAAGCGGATTCCCCTGACGTACGAGACGATGTGGCGCGTGCTCGCGGGCGCCAAGCACTACGAGAGCGCCAAGCAGGTCGAGAGCGCCAAGCAGGTCGAGCTCCGGTTGCGTTCGGGAGTGGCTGTCATCAACGCACCGCTGGTGCATCTGGGCGGGCTCTTCCGGGTGCTGCAGTGCGTGGCCGACGGGCGCTCCTTCTGCTTGCTGGAGAAGTTCAGCGTGGACCAGTGGGTCGACGCGGTACGCCGCCACCGCCCGACCACCGTGAGCCTGGTGCCCACCGCGCTGCGGATGATTCTCGAGGCCGATCTGGATCGCGAGGATCTGGCGAGCGTGCGATCGGTGATCTCCGGGACTGCCCCGCTCTCACCCGAGGACGCCGACGCGTTCTACACCAAGTACGGGGTGCCGGTGCTCGTCACCTACGCGGCGACGGAGTTCGGCGGCGGCGTTGCCGGCTGGAACCTTGCGGACCAT
This sequence comes from Frankiaceae bacterium, assembly GCA_036272075.1. Taxonomy (GTDB): domain Bacteria; phylum Actinomycetota; class Actinomycetes; order Frankiales; family Frankiaceae; genus DATAZK01. The sequence goes on along the minus strand of DATAZK010000250.1, from coordinate 22,041 downwards.
CAAGACTTCTGGACGGCCAAGCGGGGGAGCGTCGGGCGCGCCCACGCGGGCTGCGAGCTTCGGGTGGTGGACCCGGAGTCGGGCGAGCCGCTGAGCGCCGACGCCCCGGGCGTCCTCGAGGTGAGGGCTCGCCAGCTCGGCGACGATCTCGCCTGGAACCGGACCACCGACCTGGCGCGCCTCGATGCCGACGGCTTCCTCTGGATCCTCGGCAGAGCCGATCAGGCCATCATCCGCGGAGGCTTCAAGGTCCTGCCCGACGACGTGCGAGTGGCGATCGAGCGCGACCCCCGCGTCCACAGTGCTGCTGTCGTCGGGGTCGATGACCCGCGCCTCGGTGCGGTCCCCGTCGCTGCTGTCGAACTGCGTGCTGGTGCGGGGGCGGTGACACCCGAGCAGCTACTGGCCGATGCGTCGAAAGTGCTGGCGCGCTATGAACTTCCGACCGTGCTGCGCATCGTGGCGGAACTCCCGCGTACCCCATCGGGCAAGGTCGACCTGTCGGCCGTCCGCGAGCTCATCGCTGAGGAGGCTGAGTGACCGAACGTTGGACATTCGGTGTCGAGCCGCTGACGCAGACGCAGGAGGCGGCCGGGCTGCTGCGCCGGGTCGCCGGCCTCGTCGCGGCGATGGAGGCCGATGCCGGTCCGGTCGAGCAGCTCATCGCCGACCTGCGCGCCGCCCATGAGTCCCTGGAGGCCATCGCCCCGGCCGACATGGGCCCGCGGGTGGGCGCCGATGCGGCAGCTGATCGGCGCGTGTATCTCGACCACAGCCGTGACATCGGCGCCTACAACCCCGCCTTTCCCGAGTACACGATCGACGTGAACGGTTCGCGTGCTTCGGGATCGGTGACGTTCCCGCTCGCTTTCGAGGGGCCGCCCGGGATCGTGCACGGCGGGGTGCTCGGGACCTTCTTCGACTGCGTCATCCAGCATCACAATTGCGACGTCGGCGTCGCCGGCAAGACGACCTCACTGCTGGTGGAGTACCACCGCCCGACGCCGCTGTTCGAGCCGCTGCTGTTCGAGATCGACCGCGAGGTCGACGACGCCAGGATCACCTCACGTGCCCGGCTCGTGCGAGGCGACAGGCCGGAGAAGCCGTTGTGCAGCGCCACGATGCAGGCCGTGGCCGGCGATCGGGCCCGCCTGTCTCCCGTCTCGCCCCGCCGGATCACCCCGTGACGCTGCCCCAGCGCCTGCGCGCCCAGGCGTCAGCCCGCGGCGATCACCCGCTACTGATCTGCGACCACGAGATCCTCACCTACGCCGATGCCGATTCCCGGTCCGCCGCTCTGGCGAAGGGTCTGCTCGCCTTCGGTGCTGTTAAGGGGACCCGGGTCGGGCTGCTCTACCCCAACGGGGCCGACTTCGTCGTCGGCTGCCTGGCGGCCGCCCGGATCGGTGCGATGGCCGTGCCGCTCAGCACGTTCTCGACCGCGCCGGAGCTTCACGGTCTCCTGCGCGGCGCCGACATCGAGATCCTGCTGGCGACGGCGAGCTACCGGCGGCGCGATTACGTGGCGTCGCTGGCCGAGGCGCTGCCGGGCCTCGACCTCGCCGCAGCGCCGATTTACAACCTGAACGCTCCCGCGCTAAGGCACGTCAGCTTCGCGCCCGAGGTCATTGTGCAAGCAGGGCAGGCGATTGCCGATGCCGTCCTCGACGCCGTGGAAGGCTCCGTCACCCCCGCCGACCGCCTCGTCATGGTGCACACGTCGGGATCCACCAGTGCTCCCAAGGGCGTCATCCATCAGCACGGCGCGCTGCTGCGTCACCTCGACAATCTCAACGCCATCAGGCGTTATGACGAGTCCGACGTCCTGTTCTCCAACTCACCCTTCTTCTGGATCGGCGGCTTCGCGTACGGGCTGATCGGCACGCTGCTCGCGGGAGCGACCCTGGTGTGTTCCAACGCCGTCGATCCGGCGCAGGTGCTCGACCTGCTCGAAGCCACCAAACCCACGATGGTCAACGGATTCGCCGGGACGGTGGCCCAGCTGCCGAAGGATCCCAGCTTCGCCGGCCGGGACCTGCGCTCCATTCGCCGCGGCAATCTCTGGCCGATCATGCCGCCAGACGTCCGTGCCGGCGACCCGGAACTGCGGCACAACATGCTGGGCATGACCGAGGCCGGAAGTGTCTGTCTGGTCAGCGAGGACGAGGGCGATCAGCCCGAGCATCGGCGGGGATCGTTCGGCCGTCCCGCTCCCGGCTTCGAGGCCAGGATCGTCGACCCCGAGACCGGCCTGCCGCGCGAGACCGGCGAGGTGGGGGAGCTCTGCTTTCGCGGGCCGTTCCTGATGGAGGGCTACTACTCGCGGGAGCGTCACGAGACGTTCGATGCCGACGGCTGGTATCACACCGGCGACCTGTTCCACGTCGACGAGGAAGGGTTCCACTACTTCACGGGGCGCAGCGGCGACATGATCAAAACGGCCGGTGCGAATGTTTCGCCCCGCGAGGTCGAAGCGGCCATCCTCGAGGTGACCGAACTCGTCGCGCACGTGGTCGGGATCGACGACGCCGAGCGGGGCGAACTGGTCGCGGCCGCGATCCGGCTGCCGCTCGGCCAGGCCGAGCCAGACACCGATGAGCTGCGACGCGCGTTGCGGGGCCGGCTGTCGGCGTACAAAGTGCCGCAGCGCATCGTCTTTCTGGCCGATCAGGACGTGCCCATGCTCTCGAGCGGGAAGCTCGATGCCCGCACGCTGAAGGAGCGCCTTCGTGCCGGCTGAACCGACGCTCCCCTTGCTGCTTCGGCGCAATCGGTCTACCTCACCCGACCGGCCGGTGGTGGTCGCCGAGGACGGGAGCATCACGCACGCCGAACTCGACGACCGCAGTCGTGAGCTCTCTGGACGTCTGGTGGCTGCCGGCGTCGGCAAGGCCTCGCGGGTGGGATTGTTGGCGCCTAACGGGATCGAGTGGGTCCTCACGGCGGTGGCTGTCATGCGCATCGGCGCGGTGCTCGTCCCGCTCAGCACCCTGCTGAAACCGCCTGAGCTGAAAGCACAATTGGGCGTCGCTGCGGTCAGCCATCTCGCTGTCGCGCGGGAGTTTCGGGGCCGCTCGTATCCGGACGAGGTCGAGAGCGTCGCGCCCGGGTCTCTCGCGGCTGGAGTCGAGGGAAGGCGCTCATCCGAGCTGCCGCTGCTGCGTCACGTCTGGGCGCTCGACGCGATACCCACCACGACCGCCGGCGACGCGCTCGTGTCCGCTTTGGAGGCCGATGTGCGGCCGTCCGACGATCTCGTCGTGCTGTTCACGTCCGGCAGCAGGGGAGCACCGAAAGGCGTCATCCACACGCATGGCGGTGGCCTGCGCGCAACGGCGGCGGGGCTGGAGAGCCGCCGCGTCGGCAGCGATGAGCGGCTCTACATCCCGATGCCGTTCTTCTGGACGGGGGGTTTCTCCACCGGGCTGATGTCGGTGCTCGTCGCCGGCGCCACGTTGCTCACCGAGGCGGTCCCGGAGCCCGAGCGCACATTGGCGATGCTGGAACGTGAACGCGTCACGCTCTTTCGCGGCTGGCCCGACCAGGCCGCCCGGTTGGCAGCGCATCCCGGCTTTGCCGAAGCGGAGCTGTCCAGCCTGCGTCCCGGCAGCCTCGGGGCCGTGCTGCCGGCGCAACTTCGGCCACCGCCGGGGGCGCGCGCCAACCTTTTCGGCATGACGGAAACCTTCGGTCCCTACTGCGGAGACCGGCTCGACCAAGACCTTCCCGCCGGCAAGTTCGGCAGCTGCGGAAGGCCGTTCGACGGGTTCGAGGTCCAGATCTTTGATCCCGAGACGGGCGAGCCGTGTACTCCGGGAGTCACGGGCGAGATCTGCCTGCGCGGACCCAACGTCATGCGCGGCATGTGCGGGCGCGCGCGTGAGGAAGTCTTCCGGGCCGATGGCTTCTACCCCACAGGCGATCTCGGATCCCTCGATGCGGACGGGTATCTCTGGTACGGCGGGCGCCGCGATGACATGTTCAAGGTCAAGGGCGCCACGGTTTTCCCGACCGAGGTCGAGGCTGCCCTGCGGGCCATCGCCGAGGTCCGGCTGGCGTTCGTCACCGACGTGCGCGACGAAGCCGGGGTCGCCCAAGTCGCCGCCTTCGTCGTGACCGACGCTTCCCTCGAGCAGGTGGCCGAAGCAGCGCGGTCCCGCCTGAGCGCCTTCAAGGTGCCGACCATCTGGATGATCGGCGACGCGAACCAGGTACCCATGACGGCCACCGCCAAAGTGGACAAGGCAGCACTCCAGGAATTGCTGAGAGACAAGGGGCGAAGTTGAGCACCAGTGCGCAGTTGAGCGACAAGGTCCGGCTCGAGCGGGACGGCTTCGTCGCGACGGTCACGCTCGACAACCCGGGCCGGCGCAACGCCTGCTCCATGGGCATGTGGCTGGCGATCCGTGACACGTTCCGCGACCTTGCGACGAGTGACGCCCGCGTCGTCATCCTCACCGGAGCCAACGGCGACTTCTGCTCCGGCGCCGACCTCAGCGGCGGCGACGAGCCCGATTCGGGCTGGGAGGGCAACAAGGTCAACGGCATGCGCCGGCTCGCGGGTGCCGTGATGGCCGTGCACGAATGCCCACTCCCGGTCATCGCCAAAGTCGACGGGGTCGCTGTGGGCGCCGGTTTCGGCTTGGCGATGGCGGCTGACATGTTGTTCTGCTCGGAAAGGGCGCGTTTCTCGGCCATCTTCGCCAAGCTCGGGCTGAGCCTGGACTTCGGTACGTCGTGGTTGCTGGCGCAGCGCGTCGGCATCCATCGCGCCAAGGAGATCGCGCTGACCGCGGAGATGATGGACGCCACCCGGGCCGACGCGCTCGGTCTGCTCAACGGCGTGGTTGCCACAGCGGACCTCGACGCGAAGGTCGCGCAGGTCGCGGCGCGGATCGCCGCCGGGCCTCCCATCGCGTTGTCCATCACCAAGCGCATGCTGACGAATGCCGTGAACAGCTCGCTGGCGAGCGCTCTCGAGACCGAGACGCTGGCGCAAAACGTCAACATCGGCACCACCGATATGGCCGAGGCGATGATGGCCTACCACGAGAAGCGGACGCCCGTCTTTCGCGGAGAGTGATCGGGCGTTAGTTTGACGGAGCAGCCAGCCGAGACACGGACAGGGAAGTGCGATGAAGACTCAGGCAGCCGTCCTTCGTGAGCAGCCGGGCAAGTGGGAGATCCTCGAGGTCGATCTCGACGAACCCCGGCAGAGCGAGTTGCTGGTGCGCCTCGAGCACGCCGGGATGTGCCACTCCGATGACCACGTCGCCACCGGCGATCTGCCCATCGGCGGCGGACTCATGTGCGGTGGCCACGAGGGCGCCGGCATCGTGGAGCAGGTCGGCCCCAACACCCCGGAGTGGAACGTCGGCGATCGCGTCATCCTGTCCTTCCTGCCGGCCTGCGGGCACTGCCGCTGGTGCGCGTCCGGCATGCAGAACCTCTGCGACAACGGGGCGAATACGCTCGCCGGAATCCGGATGGACGGCACCTACCGGATGCATCTCGACGGGATGCCGGTCGGCCAGATGGCCGGGATCTCGACTTTCAGCCAGTACACGACCGTCTCCACCATGTCGGCCATCCCGTGCCCCGACGACATCGCGCTAGATGTCGCCTGCCTGACCAGCTGCGGGGTCGGCACCGGTTGGGGTTCGGCGGTGAATTCGGCGGAGGTCCGCGCCGGCGATGTCGTCATCGTCATGGGTGTCGGGGGCATCGGCATCAACGCCGTGCAGGGTGCTGCCCACGCTGGTGCGAGCGTGCTGATCGCGGTGGATCCCGTCGAGATGAAGCGAGAGATGGCACTCAAGCTCGGTGCCACGCATGCCGTCGCCACGATGGAAGAGGGCACCGAGATCGCGCGCAGCTTCACCAACGGCCAGGGTGCCGATTCGTGCATCGTGGCGGTCGGCGTGACGACCGGAGAGCACATCGCCCAAGGGGTCGACGCGATCCGCAAGGCCGGCACCTGCGTGCTCACCGGGCTGGGAAACATGATGGATGCCTCGATCCCCGTCTCCGCAGCCATGATCACGCTGTTCCAGAAGCGCATCCAGGGCTCGCTGTTCGGTGCCAGCAGCCCGACCAAGGACATCCCGGCCATGCTCAACCACTACCGGCAAGGGCGCCTCAAGCTCGACGAGCTCATCACCCGGCGCTACACGCTGGATCAGGTCAACGAGGGCTACAGCGACATGCGCAACGGGCTGAACATGCGCGGGGTCATCAACCTCGAGCACTGATCAGGGGGTGATCCCCAGGCGCCGTACCGGAGCGGCGGGCTGCTGGCGGGTCCATAGCCCGCGGGTCAGGGCATCGAGCAAGGCGTTACGCGTTTGGCGAGGATCGATCAGCTCGTCGAAACCCAATCCCTCGGCGGACCGGTAGGACGCCTGGAGTTCGGCCCGGCGCAGCGACTCGGCCTGATCCGCGTCGGCGTTGATGGCCGAACCCTGGGCCGCGGCACCCATCGCGCCCATGGTGGCCCCGGGGAAGGCGAACGTCGCGGTCTGGCTGTCGAACGGCGCCATCGCCATGACCATCGAGCCGAAGCCGTAGGCCTTGCGGAGCGTCACTTCGAGCTTGGGCGTGGTGGCCATCGCCTGGGCGGCATACATGCGGGCGCCGCTACGCAGGATGCCGGCCTGCTCTGATCGCGTGCCGGGCATGACGCCGGGGTTGTCGGCGAGAAACAGCAGTGGCACGTGGAAGGAATCAGCGACGTTGATGAAATGCGCCGCCTTGTCCGCGGCCTTGGAATCGATCGATCCAGCCATGACCCGAGGCTGGTTGGCGACGATGGCGATCGGGTTTCCGCCGAGGTGGGCGAGCCCGCAGATCATGGCCGTGCCGAAAGTCGGCTGGACCTCGAACCAGTCCGGGGTGTCGACGATGACGTCGATCACCCGACGCATGTCATACACGCGACGGTTGTCCCGCGGGACCAGGTCGACGAGTTCGGGAGTCGCGCGGGGCAAGGCCGTCTCATCTTCCGGAACCTGGCCGGGATAGGCCCACCCGCTGGACGGGAAGTAGCTCAGATAGCGGCGAATCTGGGCCAGCGCATCGGCGTCGTCGCCGGCCACGTTGTGCACCAGCCCGCTGGTGATGGCCACCGAGGGCCCGCCGAGATCCTCCTTGGACACGTCCTCGCCGGTGGACTGCTTCACCACCGGCGGTCCTGCGGTGAAGATCGAGGCCTGCTGGGTCATCACGGAAAAGTCCGCCATCGGCGCGATGAGCGCACCGTGACCGGCCGAGGCGCCGAGGACGCCGCACACGACAGGCACCTGTCCGGAGCAGCGCGCCTGCATGCCGAGGTCGACCGGGAAGCGTCCGCCGGTGTGCCCCGCCGGGCGGTAGCCGGCACCTTCGAGCAGCATGATCAACGGAACCTTGTACTGCAGAGCCAGCTCGGCGATGCGGTAGCGCTTGGCGTTGCTGCCACCGCCGATGGAGCCGGCGAGCGTGGTGAAGTCCTCCGCGCCGACGAGTACCGGGCGGCCGTCGATGAGCCCGGAACCGCAGACCAGCGCATCGGCCGGCACCTCGCCTCCGGTCAGCGTGCCGATCTCGCGAAAAGTGCCGGGATCCAGGAGGGTTTCCACTCGGACGCGGGCATCCAGCTTGCCGGCCCCGCGGTGCTTGGCGAGCCGCGCGTCGCCGCCCATGGCGCGGCTCGCCGCGTAGCGACGATCGAGATCGTCAAGCGTGGATTCCCAATCGCTGCTGCTCTGCCCGCTCACGAGGCGTGACGCTACCAAGGGGCGTGGCGTGGCCCACGTCCAGTCCGAGCACTTCCGGCAGGCCCAGCGCGACCTGCCGCTCGGAGAAATGGCCGTCGGCTGACGGCAGCCAGACCGGACTCGAAGCCCCTGCGCTCCTGCCGCGCACACAAAACGGTTCGCTCGCCGGTCCAGTCCTTTTTCGCTCGAGCACACAATCCGGTGCTTTCCCGGCTGCCCTGGCTGCGAAATGCAACGGATCGTGTGCTCGAACGAAAAACGCTTCTGACCCGGAGGGCAACGGATCGTGTGCGGGATGAGCACGAGCGCAATCAGACGGCCCCACGGCTGCGGCGGCCGGGCGGCTTGCGTAGCCCCGGCAGCACCCCGTCGACGATCCGTGCGGCGAGCTTGCGGTCCAGCGGCTCACCGCTGAGGAACAGCCGGTAGTACACCGCGCCGAAGAGCAGCTCGTGCGTGACGCCGATGTCGATGTCGGCCCGCAGCTCTCCGCGCTCGATCCCGCGGCGCAGCAGCCGCTCGACCTCGCGCAGCCGCAGCGCCACCACGCGCTCGCGGAAGGCGCGAGCCAGCTTGGAATCGGTCGCCAATTCGGGAACCAAGCCCTGCATCACCGGACCCATGAGCGTCTTTCCCAGCACCCGCACGGCCCCCTGGACGAGTGCGATCAACTCGGAGCGAATGTCGGCCGGCGAGGGCCCGGCGACGACCGTCTGCACCATGTCGATGAGGACGGCAAGGGCCAGCTCGTCCTTCGAGCGCCAGCGCCGGTAGATGGTGGTCTTCGCCACGCCCGAACGGAGGGCGACGCCTTCAACGGTGAGCTCGCGAACGCCGCCCTTGGCCAGGAGTTCCCGGGTAGCGGCGAGGATGGCCGCCTCGGTGCGCTCACTTCTTGACGGTGGTGGTGCGTCAGAAGTCACGCAGCTCACACTCCGAAACGTAGCGTTGCGTTTACCAGCTAGTCACCTGGGCTGGAGACTATAGATCGTGTCTGGTTTGCCGATACAACTGAGGAAGACTTAACAACGCAACGTATCGTAGTGATCACGGTGATGAGAGAGCAACGAGCAGGCAAGGCCCCAGCCGGCCACCTGAGCCCTCAGATGCCACGAACGACTTGCCGCGGGATCAGCCCGCAGGCCACCGAAACACCCACTATCCCCGGAGGGGATCACCCCATGTCCGCGTCCACGCCCAGCCCAGCGCACGAGACGGCGCTGCGCGCCACCAGCGCCGAGGACCTCCAGCGTGCCTACATCTGGTCGATCAACAGCGCCGTCGAAAGCGGCGGCGCCGGCCTCGCCGACGAGCTGGCTGACGGCTACCGCCGCGAGTCCCACGTTCTGGCCAGGCTCCTGCGCAAGGCCGCCTGACCTCGGGCGATAGGCCGTGTGCTAAACCTGCGGGCATGGACGAGCTCGTCCCGGTCGCGTTGCATGCTCCCCGCCACGAGTACGACGGGTACTCCGACCTGCTCGAGGACTATTTCGCCAAGGGCTGGACCGACGGGTTGCCCGTCGTCCCGCCCACCCCCGCGCTCGTCGAGGAGTTCCTCGCCGCAGCCGACCTGCCGCCTGACGCGGTGCTCGGCGAGGTACCGACCCGCGAGGTTCTGGTGACGGCCGAGCATGCCGCCATCAACGCCGTCATGGCGGGCTGCCGCGCTGACTACATGCCCGTGGTCGTCGCCGCCGTGCGCGCCCACCTGAACGAAATGGGCAACTGCCACAGCACCACGGGAACGCTGTCGGGTGCCGCACAGGTTGTCATCGTCAACGGGCCCGCCCGCCAGGCGCTCGACGTCAACTGCACGGCCGGATGTTTCGGTCCCGGCTGGCGCGCCAATGCCACCATCGGCCGTGCACTCCGGCTGGTCATCCGCAACGTCTGCCGCGCGATTCCGAATTTCCTTGACCGGGCGACCTTCTCCACGCCCGCGCGCTACACGTTCTGCTTCGGCGAGGACGAGGAAGGCAGCGACTGGCTGCCGATGAGCGTCGAGCGCGGCATCCCCGCGGGCACCAGCGCCGTGACGGTCGCCTCGATGATGACGATGGCCTCAGCCACCGACTTCGCCAGCCGCACGCCCGAGGGGGTCACCGCATCGATCGCCAAGGCCATCCGCCAGCGCGGCACCGCCGGCGACGTCTGGCTGGGCGAGGACACGAGCGCCGTCATCGTGATGGGGCCGGAGCACCGCCGCTACTTCACCGAGGCCGGCTGGTCGAAGGCTGACGTGCGGGCGGCGATGTGGCCGCTCCTTTCCGCCCCGCAGCAGCCCGGCGAGGGCAACGTGAAACTGGCCAAGCCGGAAGGCATCCTGCTCGTTGCGGCGGGTGGGCCTGGAATGGCTGAGAGTTGGCTCCTGCTGCCACACTTGGCCTGGGCCATCACCGAGCCGGTGGTCCCGGATGTCACGGTCCCGGTCGTCGAGAGGAGAGCCTCGTGAGCCTCATCGGTCTTGATCCCACGAGCGGCCCATTGTCCGAGGCGAAGGGGCGGCCGGCGCGCCGGCGCGACAACCTCGACGGCGTTGTGATCGGGCTGGTGTCCAACGGGCTCGGTGAGAGCGACAAGATCCTGGCTGCCGTCGGCGAGGAGGTCGGCCGCCACGTCAAACTCGCCGGGACCGTCGCGGTGCGCAAGCCGAGCGTGTCCGTGCCGCCCGATCCGATCGATTGGGAGCGCCTCATCAACCAGGTGACGGTCGCGGTCGCCGGCTTCGGCGGTTGAGGCTCCTGCAGCGCGCGCAGTTTGCGCGACGCCGTGGAACTGGAATGGGCCGGCATCCCGAGCGTGGCCGTCGTCCATCACACGATGGCCGGCACCGCGAGGGCGATGTCCCGCGTGAGCGGGATGGCCGAATACGAGTACCTGACCGTCGACTATCCGCACGTGCCGCTTGCCATCTGGACCGCTGACGAGATCGCCGAGGTGGCCAAGGAATTGGCACCGCAGATCATCAGCCTGCTGACCCGGAAGGGCCCCTGACCATCACGTGACCAGCCAGCGCGTTCGGGATTTGCTGTCGGATCTTTCGCTGGAGGAGAAAGCCGTCCTGACGGCCGGGCGCGACCTGTGGTCCACCGCGCCTATCGATCGGCTGGGTATCCCGGCCGTCGGGCTCACCGATGGGCCGAACGGGGCGCGGGGGATGGGGTTGCCCGGCGTCGGTGTGGTCGCCTCCGCGTGTACGCCTTGCGGCGCCGGGCTCGGCGCGACCTGGGATGTGGACCTGCTGGAACGGGTCGGTGCGCTCATCGGCCGCGAGGCCCGGGCCAAGGGCTGCCATGTGCTCCTCGCCCCGACCGTCAACCTGCACCGCTCGCCGCTCGGCGGCCGCACCTTCGAGGCGTTCTCGGAGGATCCGTTGCTCAGCGGTGCGCTCGCCGTCGCCTACATCCGCGGTGTGCAATCGGAGGGCGTCGCCGCGACCGTCAAGCACCTCGCGGGCAACGAGAGCGAGCGCGAGCGGATGACTGCCGACTCCGTCATCGATGAACGCACCTTGCGCGAGATCTACCTGCTGCCGTTCGAAATGGCGATACGCGACGGCGACGTGCGCGCGGTCATGACCGCTTACAACCGGCTCAACGGCACCTGGTGCGGCGAGAACGCGGCGCTGCTGGCGATCCTTCGCCAGGAGTGGGGCTTCGACGGCGTCGTCATGACCGATTGGTTCGCCGGCGCCCACACCGTCACGGCGATGAACGCCGGGCTGAATCTGGAGATGCCGGGCCCCGGACGCGCCTTCGGGCCTTCCGTCGCCGCGGCGGTGAAGCAGGGCGAGCTGACGGAGCAGGCGGTCACCACATGCGTCCGGCAGCTGCTCGATATGTTCGATGCAGCAGGGGTTTTCGAGCCCTCCACCGCACCCGAGGTGGACCAGCCCGAGGATCGCGCGCTGCTGCGCCAGGCCGCCGCCGCCGGGAGCGTCCTGCTGGCCAACGACGGCACGCTGCCGCTCGCACTGCCCAAGCTTGGCTCCGTTGCCGTCCTCGGCCCGAACGCCGCCCGCACCCAGATCGCGGGCGGTGGCTCGGCCCAGGTGCGTCCGTATCACCGGGCCTCGATCCTGGATGCGATACGCGAGCGCGCCGGCGGCAACGTCACCGTCAGCTACGCGCGGGGGTGCAGCCTCGACAGTTCCCCGCCGGTCTGTGAAGGCCAGCAGCTACGCACCCCCGATGGTTCGCCGGGACTGCTGATCGAATGCTTCGCCGGTACGCAACTGGCCGACCCGCCGGCGGGCCGGATCATCGCGTCCGACACGCAGTTGGGCTTCACCGAGCCGCCCGTCCCGGGCCTGGATATGGCGGACTGGTCGCTGCGGGCCAGCGGCACCTTCACCCCGCTCGAGGACGGTGAGCACCGATGGTCGCTCTCGCAGGCGGGACGCGCCAGGCTCTTCATCGACGGCGCGCTCGTGCTCGACGGCACTGTCGACCCGCCGGGCGCGGGGACGCATTTCTTCGGCATGGGCAGCGCCGATCTCGAAGCGTCGCTCACCATGGCCGCCGGCCGCAGCTACGCGATCACGATCGAACTGACGTCAGAGGCGTCGTTCATGGTGATGGGCTTTCGCGTCGGCTGCCAGCCGGTCGACGTGCCTGACCTGATGGCCAGGGCGCAAAGTGCTGCTGCGCAAGCGGATGTGGCGATCGTCGTCGTCGGCACGAACGACGAATGGGAGACCGAGGGACGCGATCGCGAGTCGCTGGCGCTGCCCGGCGAGCAGGACGAGCTCGTGCGCCGGGTGGCCGCCGCGAATCCGCGGACCGTGGTCGTGGTCAACACCGGTTCGCCGGTGGAGCTGCCATGGGCCGATGACGTCGCCGCCGTGCTGCACGTCTCCTTCGGCGGCCAGGAGATGGGAGACGCGATCGTCGACGTCCTGACGGGCGCCCGTGACCCGGGAGGGCGGCTGGCGACCACCTTCCCGCGGCGCCTCGAGGACACCCCGGCCTTCACGTCGTTCGCCCCGGAGAACCATGTGGTGCGCTACACCGAAGGCGTCTTCGTCGGCTACCGGTGGTATGAGACGCGGCAGCTGCCGGTCCGATTCCCCTTTGGCTACGGGCTTTCCTACGGGTCGACGCAGTGGAGCGAGCTGGTGCTGTCCTCGACCGAAGTCCAAACGGGCGTCCCCCTGACGATCGACATCAACGTCACCAATACCGGAGCCTGCGACGCCACCGACGTCCTCCAGTGCTACGTGGTTGCGCTCGACGCACCGGTCCGCCGCCCGCGCCAGGAGCTGAAGGCATTCGCCAAGGTCGAGCTCGCGGCGGGAGAGCAGGCGGCCGTGCGCCTGCGGCTGGACGACCGTGCCTTCAGCTACTGGCACACCGGCGATGGCCACGCGATCGTCGGCGAACCGGTCAATGAGCTGGCCGCGCTCGGCGGCACCATGGCAGCCGGGATCGGCGTCGCGAGCGGCAAACCGCGCGGCTGGCTGCTGGCTGCGGGGGACTACGACATCGTCCTGGCGCGTTCCAGCGCTGACCCGGTGCATCGGCATCGGGTGCGCGTCACTGAGGCATGACCTAACTCGCTTGTGTCACCGCACGCCAATGCGATGAAGTGGCGAGCATGGGTCCCGACCGCTTTTCGCAATTATTGGCGCTGCATCACGCCGACACGCCCTTGATCGTTCCCAACCCTTGGAACGCGGGATCCGCCCGGTTGCTCCAATGGCTGGGATTCACCGCGCTGGCCACCACGAGCAGCGGCTTCGCGTCCTCGCTCGGCCGGCTCGACGGCGCGGTGAGTCGAGAGGAGACCTTGGAGGAATGCGGCCGGATCGTCGAGGCGGTCGACATTCCCGTCACCGCTGATCTGGTGAACGGGTTCGCTGACGACCCCGCGGGGGTCGCCGCCGCTGTCGGTGACGCGATCGGCGTCGGGCTGGCCGGATGCTCGATCGAGGACTTCACCGGCAGCGAGCAATCGCCGATCTACGACCTGGAATTGGCGGTCGAGCGCGTCGCCGCTGCCGCGCAGGCCGCTCACGCAGGCGAGCGTCGGCTGGTGCTCACGGCTCGCGCCGAGAACTACCTGCACGGCGCCACCGACCTGAACGACACGATCGCCCGGCTGCAGGCTTTCCAGGAGGCCGGAGCCGACGTCGTCTACGCGCCTGGCTTGACGACGGCCGCTGACATCAGTGCCGTGGTCTCCGCGGTCGACGTGCCGGTGAACGTGCTGCTCCTGGCGGCCGGCCCGAGCGTCGCCGAGCTGGGTGACCTGGGCGTCCGCCGCATCTCCGTGGGTGGGTCGCTCGCGTATGCGGCGCTCGGCGCTCTCGTTGACGCCGCCAGTGACCTGCGCGCCGGCGCCCCGGACTTCTGGGACCTCGCCAAACGCGGCCGCGACAGCGCGAGAGCTTCTTTCCAGCCCTGACCCTCTCTGAACAGGCATTCCCCGGCTCCCAGGAAAATTCCAGCTGACCCTGGGCATGCACTGGGCCGAGCGCAGGTACTGACAAGGGCGTGGCGACGCCAGTCGAGAAACGTCACCGCGCCCTCGACGGGCTGCGGGCCGTGGCGATCGGGCTGGTCTTCGCCGAGCATTTCGGCGGCTTCCTGCCAGGCACGCTCGGTGTCGACGTCTTCTTCGTCCTGTCCGGCTACCTGATCACCGGCCTGCTGATATCCGAGCGTGACAGGCGCGGCAAGGTGGCGTTCCGCTCGTTCTATCGCCGGCGGACGCTTCGCCTGATGCCGGCGTATCTCGTCATGACGGCCTTCACTGTCGTGGCTGCCGGCACGCTCGGCGGCGACGGGAGTGCCTCGCTGGCCCGCCAAGGGGTGGCGCGCTCACTGACGTACACGAGCAACATCGCGACCGCGCTGCACCGCTGGGACGCCGAGACCCCGCGATTGTGGGAATTCACCTGGTCACTCGCCGCCGAGGAGCAGTTCTACCTGCTCTGGCCGGTGCTGCTCGTGCTGGGGTTACGGCTGGCCCGCACTGAACAAGCGCGGCTGCTGCTCGGCGCGTTCCCGTTCGCCGGCTTCCTCGCGTCCACCCTGTGGAGCTATCACCTGATCGCCGCGCACGCACCGGTCATGCGGATCGCCGTGGCGCCGGACACGCGCTCCGGCGGGCTGCTGCTGGGATGTGCGGTCGCGATCTGGCAGTCGACGCTGCGAGGGCGTCCGGTGGCGTATTGGGGGACGGCGCTGGCCCGGTGGGGAGGGCTGTTGCTCGGCGTCGCCGTGCTCTGGCAGTACCCGCGAGGCAGCGGCTACTCGCAGGCGCGGCTCTCGCCGGTGATGGCAGCCGCGACGGCGCTCGTGATCCTTGCGGTCACGTCGCCGGGACGGAGCAGGTCGCTCACGTCCACGATCTTGAGTCTTCGCCCGGTGGCGTTCGTCGGACGGCTGTCCTACAGCTTGTATCTCTACAACGTGCTGGGATTGCTGCTCTTCGAGTTCGGCGAGCAGCAGGGCTGGATACGCGTGGCCCACGGGCTGCGTCCGGTGGTCGCGGCGCTGATGGCACTCGCCATGGCCTATCTCAGCTATCGCTGGGTCGAGCAGCCATTCCTGCGCAGACGCGAACGGGTGCGTCCCAAGGCTGTGGCAAGTAGCGGCCCGGCGAGAGCCAGATCAGTAGAGTCGCACGATGAGCTCCGCCGGCGGTCCGGCCCTCACGGTCTACGGGGCGCCCTGGTGCCCGCATTGCAAGCGGGTGAAGAAATTCCTGGCGGCGCATCGGGTCGCCTATGACCTCGTCGACATCGACCAGCATCCCGAAGGCATCGATCGGCTCAAGGAGTTGCAGAGCGGCGGCCAGATCATCCCGACGGTCGTCTACGACGACGACACCTTCGAGGTCAACCCGAGCGACGAGGCGCTGGCCGCCCGGATAGGGCTGACGCTCGAGGCCGACCGAAGCGCGTACGACCTCGTGATCGTCGGCGGCGGTCCGGCGGGGCTGGCCGCGGCGATCTACGCGGCACGTGAAGGCATCGACGCCATCGTGGTCGACGCGAGTGCCCTCGGCGGGCAGGCCGGCATCACCGACCGGATCGACAACTACCCCGGATTTCCCGACGGCATCACCGGCGCCGAACTGAGCGAGCGCTTCGTCGCCCAGGCGCGGCGCTACGGAGTCGAACTCCTGTCGGCGATCTCGGTGACCGGAATCGAACCCGACGGCGATGATCTGGTGACCACCCTGGCGTCGGGACAGATGCTGACTTCGCACGCCGTCATCGTCGCTACGGGGTCGACCTACCGCCGCCTCGGCGTGCCGGGGGAGGACGAACTCATCGGCGCCGGCGTGCATTTCTGCGCCACCTGCGACGGGCCGTTCTACCGAGGAGCCGACGAGGTCGTCGTGATCGGTGGCGGGAATTCCGCACTCGAAGAGGGGCTGCACCTTTCAGAGTTCGCCAAGAAGGTGCGCGTGCTGGCGCGCTCCGGACTCTCGGCCTCCAGCGTGCTTCAGGAACGGGTGCGTTCCGATCCGCAGTTCACCGTCCACACCGGCGTGGACATCGCTGAGCTGGAGGGGGACCGGGGCAGATTCTCCGCCGTGGTCGTGCGCGACCGCGATACCGGCGAGACCCGCAGGTTCCCTTCAGCCGCAGCGTTTGTCTTCATCGGGCTCGATCCCAACACGGCGTTCCTCGGCGAAGGTATCGAGCGTGACGGCGGCGGCTTCCTCGTCACCAGTCCCACCATGGAGACGTCGCTGCCCGGCGTTTTCGCGGCCGGTGACGTGCGGGCTGGATCGACCAAGCAGCTCGGCTCAGCGGTGGGCGACGGGATCGCCGCCTTGCTGATGACCCGCCGGCGGCTCGAGGATCGGCGTCAGAAGGCGGTCAAGCTCGTCGACGCCTGACGCGGTTGGGCCAATCGGGGGAGACAAATCGTCGCAATAACTCCCAAGGGCACGGCGCCCACTATGTCGGTACATGATGACGCGTAATCGATTCGCGTAGGTCACGTCGGCTTTGCGCCACGCATGGGAGTCATCGCAATGTCTCGCTTGTCCAGTGTCACCCGCTTCAGTACGCGGCCGCTGACCGTTGCGGCGGTCACCTCCACGCTGCTGCTGGGCGCCGCCCCGCTCGCTTCAGCGAGTGCCCCGTCGGCGGGCGCGCAGTTGCAGCAGGCGATGAACGCGTTCGTCGCCACACCCGGTAGCGCTCCTGGCGTCGCCGTGACGATCGGACGCGGGAACCAGTTCACGTTCCTCACCGCCGGCGTCGGCAACCTCACGACCGGGCGCAAGCCCCAGGCCAACGACCAGATGCGGATGGCGAGCGTCGCCAAGGCTTTCAGCGGAGCCGCAGCGCTCTCGCTCGTCTCGCGGGGCAAGCTCAAGCTGTCGGACACCGTCGGCAAGGTGATCCCGAAGATGCCGGTGCAGTGGAAGAACGTGACGCTGGCCGAGCTGCTCCAGCACACCAGCGGGGTCCCGGACTTCAGCCTGACCGACGCGTTCCGGGTGGCGTTGTTCAAATCGCTGCAGCAGGCGCCGGCGCCGCGGGTGCTGCTGTCCTACGTCACGAACCCGAAGCTGAACTTCACGCCGGGCTCGAAGTATGAGTACTCCAACTCCGACAACATCCTCATCGGACTGATGATCCAGAACGCGACGGGTCGCAGCTACGAGAGCGTGCTTGCCACGAACGTCTACGGGCCGCTGAACCTCACGCGGACCAGCCTGCCCAGGGGCTCGGCGATGGTCTTCCCGGTCCTGCGCGGCTACGACATCACCCCTCCCCTTGAAGACGCGACCACCTTGGTCGCCGCGGGTTGGAGCTGGGCCTCCGGCGGAGTGGTCTCCACCCCCCGCGACGCGCTGGCCTTCGTGCGGGGATACGTGAGCGGCGCACTCGTCAACGCGTCCACCCGTGCCGCGCAGTTCACCTTCCGGCCAGGCTCGTCCGAGCCGACCGGGCCAGGGACCAACTACGCGGGTCTCGGGGTGTTCAAGTACGTCACCAGCTGCGGAACGGTGTACGGCCACACTGGAAACACCAGTGGCTACACGCAGTTCATCGCGTCGTCGGCCGACGGCAGCAAGGCCGTGACGGTGTCCATCAACGCCCAGATCACCCCCAAGAACCCCAACCAGAAGTACTTCCCGGCGCTGCGCCACATCTACGAGCTCGCCGTCTGCGCGGCACAGTGAGGCGCTCCCGCTCAGTATTGGCAGCGACGGCGGTGGTGGTCACCGCGTCGCTGGCGTCCGCGCTCCTTGCCAGCAGCGGCTCGGCCGCGGTACCGGGCCCGGGTCCGGCCATCTCGCAGGTGATGTCGAAGCCCATTTATGCCCACAGCCGCTGGGGTTTGCTGACCCAAGACCTGTCGAGCAAGAAGTACCTGACGGCACAGAACGCCGGGCAGTTCTTCATTCCGGCGTCGAACACCAAGCTCTTCAGCACAGCTGCGTTGTGGAACGCGCTGGGGCCCAACTACCGGTTCCGGACCCCGGTTTTCCGGACCGGTCCGACCCAGAACGGAACGCTCAAGGGAAACCTCGTGCTGGTCGCCTCGGGGGACCTCACGATGGGGGGCCGCACCAAACCTGATGGCACCGTGGACTTCGAGAACTTCGACCACAACGACGCCAACCCGCTGCCCGGATTCGCCACCCTGACCCCGGAGGACCCGCTCGCCGGGCTGAACCAGCTGGCCCGCCAGGTTCGGGCCTCCGGCATCAAGCAGATCAACGGCAACGTCGCCATCGACCCGCGGCTGTTCCAGGTCGACACCGAGCAGAACGAAGAGACGCCGACCTGGCCGATCATCATCAACGACAACCTCATCGACGTCATCGCGACCCCACGGGCCGTCGGTCAGCCGGCCGCCCTTGATTGGCGTCCCAAGACGGCCGCCTACACGGTGACCTCCACCGTCACCACCGGGCCGGCCAATTCGGCGATCAAACTGTCCATCGACGTCACCTCGCCGGGACATCTGAAGCTGATGGGTACGGTTCCGGTAGGTCACGCTCCAGTGGTCTATGTGCATCAGATCGAGGACCCGCCGGCGTTCGCCCGCACGGCGTTCATCGAGGCCCTGCGGCGCGCCGGAGTGACGGTCAACGTGGCCAGCACCGGCCCCAACCCGACCTCCGTGCTGCCGGCCAAGAACTCCTACCCGGCCGCCAATCAGGTCGCCGTCTTCGCCTCGCCGAAGCTGTCGGAGTACGTCAAGCTCATCATGAAGGTGAGCCTGAACATGGGGGCCAACCTCGCCGTGTGCCTGCTGGCCGTTCGCGACCACCAGACCGATTGCCTGGATGGCCTCTCCGGTGTGCGGAGCTTCCTGTCGCAGACCGCCAAGGTCGACCCCGGTCAGGTCGCGCTGAACGACGGGCAGGGCGGCTCTCCGACTGATCTGGTCACTCCCCAGGCGGTCGTCGACCTGCTGCGCTACATGGCCAGCCGTCCTGACTTCGCGCGCTACAAGCCGGTGCTTCCGATCCTCGGGGTGGACGGATCGCTGGCCGACGTGCAGTCCGGCACGCCGGCGGCGGGCCATGTCGTCGCCAAGACCGGAACCCTCGTGGTGGGCGATACCCTCAACAACCGCCCGTTCCTGGCCTCGAAGGCACTGGGCGGATACATCGATACCAAGGACGGCCGGCATCTCGCCTTCTCGCTGATGGTCAACAACGCGCCCTTCAGCGAGGTCAACGATGTCCTCGGCTTCAACAACGATCTCGGTAAGATCAGCGCCCTCATCTGGGCGGGCCAGCACTGAATTTCGTCCGGGTGAGCCGGACCGGCTGAAAGGCGGGATGTGGACCCAGGCGAGGAGATAGCCGGCTGGGTCATCGAACGCCGGCTGGGTGTGGGCGGCATGGGCGAGGTCTTTCTCGCCCAGCATCCCAGGCTTCCCAGGCTCGACGCGCTCAAGGTCCTGGACTCGCAGCTGGGCTCCGATGACGCCTTCCGGCATCGCTTCTTCCGAGAGTCCGAGCTCGTGTGCGGGCTGGTGCATCCGCACGTGGTGACGGTCTACGACCGGGGCGAGTACGAGGGCCTGCTGTACTTCGCGATGCAGTACGTCAGCGGCGGCGACCTTCGCCAGCGCCTGCTCGACGGCGGGCCGCTGCCGGTCGACGTCGCCCTGGAGATCACCAGTCAGGTCGCGTCGGCCCTGGACGCCGCGCATCAGAACGGCTTGGTGCATCGCGACGTCAAGCCCGAGAACGTCCTGCTGATGCCGGGTCCGGTGGAAAACCCCTTTGCTGTGCTGGCCGATTTCGGGATTTCGAGGGTCGAGAGCTCCAGCACTCTCGTCACTGCCGACGGTCAGATCCTCGCCACTCCCGCATATGCGGCGCCCGAGACCGCGCGGGGCGAGCACGTCGACGGCCACGCCGACCAGTACGCGCTCGGATGCATGCTCTTCGAATTGCTCAGCGGTGACGTGCCGTTCCGCCGGGACACCCCGATGGCCGCGCTGATCGCCCACATCAACGATCCGGTCCCAGCCCTGGCGGGCGATCCTCAGGTCTCACGGGCGCTGGCGCCGGTCTTCGAACGCGTGCTGGCCAAGTACCCGGACGCGCGCTACCCGAGCTGCCAGGACTTTGCTGACGCCGCGAGGGCCGCCGTCTCGGCGATCGCTGCCACCGGCCCCAGCAGCACGACGAGCGCCGCCACCAAGCCCGCCGCGGCGCCGGTCTCGCCCAAAGCGCCTGTCTCGCCCGCAGCGCCTGTCTTGCCCGAAACGCCTTTGGTCCCCGGCCGCCGCCGCAAGCGCTGGCCATGGGCGGTCGCTATTGCCGTGGTAGCGATTGTGGTGGCGGTCAGCGTGCTGGTCGGGGTTTCGGGTGATTCCGGCAAGGGATCGACGACGTCGCACGCCTTGCCGCCTGCGGTCGGCTACACGCCGAAGTATGTCGCCGGCGCCTGTCCGAGCGGCACGAGCACGAACATCCCGGGCGCAACCTGCGCGACGCTGACCGTTCCGCAGGACCGTTCGAAGCCGGCCGGCGCCCAGGTCCGTTTGCTCGTGACGCGCGCGCCCGCTCGGGGGAAGGTGACGAGCCCACCCGTGCTCGACTTCGGCGCGGACCAGCTCGCCGACTCGCCGGTACGCGACAATGCCGAGGAAATCCAGCTGTCCCGCCGCGGTTTTGCACCCTCAACCCCCGTGCTCACCTGCCCCGAGTACGCGAAGATCGCCCCCGCGTCGCTCACGCTGCCCTCGGGCGATGCCCAAGCGGCGGCCGGTCGTCGCACTGCCTTGCAAGCGTGCTTTTCCCGCCTTTCGGCGAGCGGGATCGACCCCAACATGTTCACCTACTACACCGATGCCGACGACATGCTCGACCTGATGCGGGCGCTGCACCTCACCCGCGTCAACGTGGCGGGCACCCTCACCGACACGGTGTCGATCCTGGAGCTCGATCGCCTGGCGCCGCAGGCGACGGCGACCGTCTCGCTGCAGGATCCGGTGGTCCCGGGCGAGAGCTCCTCGACCGACCCGACCCAGTACCTGGCCGCAGCTTTCGACAGTTACGCGAAGCTCTGCAAAGCAGACTCGGGCTGCAACGGATTCGGTGATCTGCGCACCCGTTACGCCAAGCTTTTCGGGTCGTATGAGTCTGCGCCGTCCTTCGCAATGGGCGACAACAACGCGGGGAGGAATCAGCGGGTGCTCGTGGACGGGCCTCGGGTGGCGCAGGGAATTGCCGCGGAGATGGATGATCCGCGCGCACTTCCACTGCTCGCAAGTGCCGTAGCGCATCCCCGCAGCCCGCTGCTGGACGGGCTGCTCGCCGACGGCGTGATCGCGTA
The DNA here is from genome assembly GCA_036272075.1 of Frankiaceae bacterium. Taxonomy (GTDB): domain Bacteria; phylum Actinomycetota; class Actinomycetes; order Frankiales; family Frankiaceae; genus DATAZK01. Next base: position 507 of record DATAZK010000250.1, on the reverse strand, counting down.
TGAACCCGGGCTGCTGGACCCCGACTATCCCTGGGGCGCCGTGCTTTCCCAGGAGTGCAGCTACGACGTCTTCACCGTGAGCCAGGCCCATGGGCTGGCCTCCCAGACCCGGCTCGAACTCAGCGGTGTCGATGAGACCGGCGCCTTCGACTGCGGTGCGTGGAAAGTCAGCCGGCTTCCTTCCGCCGCCTTCGACGCGACCCTCGCCATGAACGCGCCCACGCTCATTGCCCAAGGGGCGTTGTCACCGTTCACCACGCCGACGTGGGGCCCGCAGCTCGCCCGGGAGACGTTCAGCAACGCCGACGTGGCGACCTTCCCCACCCTCGGCTCGCTCATCGCGTCCAACGCGCCGCGCTGCCTGGGTCAGCTGCGCAGGCAGCTGATCGCCCAGGGCAAGATTCCTGACGGGGTGAGCGCGTGCGCGGCCTCCAGCCGACCGATCGCGTTCGTGAGCACGGTCGGCTAGCGATGGGCCTACGGCTTCGCCGTGGGAGTGACAGGCCT
>DATAZK010000249.1:0-101714 GCA_036272075.1 Frankiaceae bacterium | reverse complement strand
GCTGCCAGCAGCACGAGCACCCGACGACTGTCCGCATCCTTCACGGTCGTGAGGACGTCGAGGAGCCTATGCGCGCCACCAGTGACATCACCGAACCGGGACCGTTCGAAGAACTCACTCGCCATGTCGTAGAGGTCCTCCTCGAACAGGTCCTTCAAGCTGACGATCCCTCGGTCTCGTAGCACGCTACGACGAAGCTGCAACTCCCATCGCATCCGACGCTGGCAGTCGTCTGCGGCAGTCAGGAGCAGGCTTCGCCGGTCTCGGTCATAGGCGTTTGATGCCAGATCACGAAGCTGCGCGCGCAACGGGCAGCACAGGCGGCAGAGCGGCTCGCATGGGGATCGGCCTACAAGGGTCAGGATCTGGTCTTCTGCCGCGAGAACGGCTCGCCGGTGTCACCAGACATGGTGAGCAGCCGGTTCGTGAGGCTAAGCGCCAAGGCCGGATTGCCTCGGATCGTGCTGCACGGGCTACGTCACTCGTATGCCACCAACGCTTTGGAGGCGGGCGTGGAGGTCATCACGGTGTCGAAGCGGCTGGGCCACTCGCGCAGCTACTTCACGGCCGATACGTACATGCGGCTCCCCGAGTCCTTGGACCGAGACGCAGCCGAATTGGTCGCTACACGGATGCGCCAAGAGGGCTTGCGCGCCGCCTCCGGGGAAGCAACGTGAAGGTCTCGTGAAGGTCGGAGGGACTGTGAGCGCGGGGCGTTCGGCTCCGAATCGTGAAACAGCAGGTCAGCGGAGGGCGTGGGATTCGAACCCACGATGAGGCGCAAACCCCATAGCGGTTTTCAAGACCGCCGCCATCGGCCACTAGGCGAGCCCTCCTGGCGCAGCCAGTGTTTCACGGGCTACTCGAGGACGTCGGAAACCGCGGGCCCGAAGATGCAGAGCTGCTCCAGGAACGGGACTGGATTGCCTGACCAGTCCATCGCCGCGAGCTGCGCTGGACTGCGCCGGCCGAGACGCCAGCGGAAGGCCTCCCACGAGGTCGTCCGCAGGGTGACGAGTTCGCCCTCCTCGGGGCCCACGCGGATCTGCTTCTGTTCGGTCTCGATGAGCAGTGGCTGGGACGGCCCCAGCGTGCCCAGCAGGACCTTGGCGGCGATCCGGATGATCTCGCTGTCACGGCCGGTCGCGTCGCCCAGGGCGCCGCGCACGTCGTGCTCATGGGAGACCGCGTCCATCACCACCGGCCAGTTGCCGTCGTCCGCGATCCGTTCGACAGCCGGGCTCAGGCCCGCCCACTTCTCCAACAGATCCTCCGTCGTCACGCCTTCTCCTCGGGCGACGTGACCTGACGTCCATTCGACAGTCGGGCCGCTGGTGAGCTTCCCGCTCGCGAGGTCCTCGGCAACGCCTGTCAGATGGGCGACGACGTCGTGCACCGTCCATCCGGGTGTCGCCGGAACGGGCGCGGAATCGGTGCCGGGGTGCGCACCCAGGAGGGCCGAGAGCCGCTCCCGACTCTCCCGGTAGTACTGCGACAAGGGCGTCCGCTCGGTCATGAGCGACAACCGTAGCCCGCCGTCCGAGCCAACCCTGTTGACAGGAACCCGCTACCGCGACCGAATGGACTACGTGTCCACCTCCCGGCCCCTCCGAACGGTCGCCGGCAGGTGAGCGAGACCCCCATGGGGTCGGCGGTTCATCTGGAACTTCCTTCCCCAGCCCAAAGCGCTGCGCCCGAGACGGAGAACCGTCCGCGCGCCGTGGTCCGCGCGCTCTCCGCGGTGACCTTCCTGGAATGGTTCGGCGCCAGCGTCGGACTCCCACTGCTTCCCGTCTACCTGGAGGACCGCGGCGCCTCGAGCGTGACTGTCGGGCTTGTGGTCGCGGCCTACTTCGCGGCGGGTGTGCTGCTGCAGTACGTGTTCGGCCGCCTCGTCGACAAGGTGACGCCCGCACCGGTGCTGCGGGCCGGGCTGGTCATCTTCGCGATCGGCGGGCTCACCCTGGCACTGCCGCTGACACCAGGCCTGTTCGCGCTTTCACGACTGCTCCAGGGTGCGGGCGCTGGCGCAGCGGAGGTTGCTGCACTCGCTGCGGTGGGGGCCGTCGTGCCGGCTGGGCAACGCGGCCGGGCGTTCGCCTCGATCTACGGCAGCCAGCTGGCCGGAATGGCGATCGGTCCGATGGTGGGCAGCCTGATCGGCGCCTTCTCGGTGACGGCGGTCTTCATCGCGGGCGGGCTCATCTCACTGCTCGCCTGGATCCCCATCGCCCTGTTGCGCAATCGCGCTGGCGCAGATGCCCTGCGGCCCGCGGCGATCACCGTCGAGGATGGTCAAGCTCCTGACATCGACACGCCCTCGCCGACCGAAGAATCCGCCCGAACGGCAAGCAGTATGGCGCGCCGCGTCCTCATCGGATCGCTCCTGAGCGCGGCCGCTTTTGGCCTCACTGTGGGCGTTTACGAGACCTGCTGGACGCTGCTCCTGACGCAGCGGGGCGCGGCCAACTGGCAGGTCGGCCTGTCCTGGACGCTCTTCGCGCTGCCGTTCGTCATCGCGTCACGCCCGGCGGGGCGGCTGGCCGACGCGGTCGACCGGCGCTACCTCGTCGTCATCTCGTTCTCGGTGGCACTCGCGTGCTGCGCCACCTACCCGTTCCTGCACAGCCTGGTAACGCTGATGATCCTGGGCGTCGTCGAGGCTGCTGCGACCGCCGTCGCCATCCCGGCGGTGCAATCCCTGCTGAGTCAGGGAGTTCCGGTGCGCCGCCTCGGACGAGCACAGGGCCTTTTCGCGACCTCCGAGACGGCGACCACCGCCATCGCCGCCGGCATCAGCGGCTCGCTCTTTGCGGTACGACCGTGGCTGCCCTTCGTCGGCGGAGCCGTCATCGGGATCCTGCTGATCGGCATGTTGCCCACGATCTGGGCGGCGGTCGCCGGGCGAGCCACCCCAACGCCTGCGCTCCCCGCTCAGCGCCAGTGAACAAGCGCCATACCTGACGCGTATCCACTGGCGCTGAGCCTTGGGGGAAGCGGGTTCAGCGGTCGCTGGTCGCGTACTCCTCCTCGGACCGTTGCTCGAGCTCTTCCCTGACCTCGGGCGCTTCGACCGAGATGCGCGGCGCAAAGCGCTGGAGCCACTTGGGGAAGTACCAGTTGGCCTTGCCGAACAGGTGCATCAGCGAGGGAACCAGCATCGTTCGCAGGATGAACGCGTCCAGGAAGACCGCAGTGGCAAGACCGGTACCGAAGATCTTGATCGTTCGCCCGGGACTCGTCAGGAACCCGAGGAAGACGGCGATCATGATGATGGCAGCGGCCGTGATGATCCCACCGGTCTCGGCCTGCCCGTAGGTGACTGCGCGCTCGTTGTTCTTCCTGTGCACCCACTCCTCGTGCATGCGACTGACCAGGAAGACCTGATAGTCCATCGAGAGCCCGAACAGGATCGCGAACAGCATCACCGGTATCCAGGCATCGAGAGGGGCACCCGGCCCCGCCCCCAGACCGTCGGAGCCCCAGCCCCACTGGAAGATCGCGACCAGCACGCCGAACGAACCTCCTGCGGCGAGCAGGTTCATGACGGCAGCGGTCGCCGGGATGAGCAGGCTGCGGAACGCGATCGCCAGCAGGATGAACGACAGGCCCACCACAACAGCAATGAACAGCGGCATCTTGCGGCTCAAGACCTTGGCGAAGTCGACGTTGATCGCCGTGTCACCGTAGGTGTAGATGTGATTCGGCGTGCCCTGATACAGCGGAGGCAAGACGTCGGAGCGCAGATGGCGCACCAGCTGGTAAGTCTTCTCCGACTGCGGTGACGTGGTCGATTTGAACGTCACAAAGGCAATATCCGGTTTGAGTGCAGTGGTGCCGATGCTCGTCGTGTCGACGCCCGGCACCCCCTTGAGTGCGGCCTCCACCCGCTGCAGATAGGCCTGCTGCGACGCGCCGGGTCCGCTCACGACGGCTTCCACCGCAGAGTTGTAGCCCACGCCGAATTCGGAGCTGATCAGGTCATAGCCGACGCGCGTGGTCGAGCTCTTCGGATCGGTGCCCTGGTCGCTGGCCCCCAGCTGCAGCGAGAAGAACGGCACTGCCAGCAGGACGATCACCGCCCCGGAGCCCAGCGCGATCAAGCCCGGACGGCGGGCGACGAAGCCCGCCCAGCGTGCCCAGCGCCCGATCGGCTGCTCGCCGATGAATTCACCTGCGCGCACCGCGGCGCGATGCTTACGCGGCAGCACCTTCAGACCGAAAAGGCTCAGCATCGCCGGCAGCAACGTGAGCGACGCCGCCATCGTGAAGCCCACCGCCAGTGCCGTCGCTACCGCCATGCCGTTGAAGAAGCTCACACCCAGCGCGATGAGGCCGAGGATGGCGATACACACCGTCGTCCCAGCAAAGAGCACCGCACGGCCGGAAGTGTTGATGGCGTTGACGATTGAGTCGTTCACCGACATGCCGCGGCGCAGGTTGCGACGATGTCGCGTCACGATGAACAGCGCGTAATCCACGCCGACACCGATCACCATCAGTTCAGCCAGATATGGCGTGATGTTCGAAACGTTGATCCCGTGACTGAGGATGTAGATCACGCCGAGGCCGCTGATGAGGGCAGCAATGGCGCAGGCCAACGGCAGGACCGTCGCCGCCACAGTCCGAAAGACGATGGCGAGAATGATCAGCGCGGCGAGGAATCCGATGAAGACCGAGCTCCCCGAGCCCGAGCTCTGCCCGACGCCGCTGAAGGCGTTGCCGGTGAACTCGACCTGCAGCGTCGAGCTGCGCAGGCTCTTGAGCCGGTCATAGACGTTCTTGAACAGGCTGGGCGTGTACTGCTTGTTCTGCCAGGTGATGTTCACGAGCGCCGTGGTCGAGCCGTGCTGCGTGTTCAGCAGCTTGGGATTGCCACTCGCGGCAGCGGCAGGATTCGAGCAGTCGATGGACTGCCATGGCGACGCGATCAGCGCCACATGGTTGCCCGAGCTGCACAGGGCGACAAGGGCGGGCTGCACACCCGACGGAGCGCCGTTGAACGCCCCGGTCTTGTCCTTGAGGACGACGGTGCCGACGACCCCGTTCTGGTTGTTCAGGCCGGCGTTCTTCAGCAGCTTCGCAACCGACGCCGTCTCGGTGTGCGGGAGGCTGAAAGTGTCCTTGTAGCTGGCGCCGCCGAGGGCGCTGGCAATTCCCTGCGCTACGACGATCACCAAGATCCAACTAACAATGACCAGCCAGCGGCGACGAATCGCCAGGCGGGCAAGTGATCCCAACTGAGGCTCCTGAGGTTTCATGGGCACGAGCCGGATGTGCCCCGGATTGGTGTCTTGCCAGGCCGCGCTCCGCCCAGCCGGCGGGTGCAGCATCATTTTCCGACACCATCCAAGCGCGGCCTGCTCCACGACGCCAACGATTTGTTCCGTTTGTCACGGGCGGATTACAGGAAGTGGGTCATGCTGTGGCATGCGCCACGATGGTTGGGCCGCGAGGTGAGGCGGCGCGCGTTTCTCCGGCTCGCCGGAGCTGCCTTGGGCGGGACAGCGCTGGCAGCGTGTGGCTCCTCGGGGCATGCCCTTGCGGCGGGTGTTGGCGCTTCGACGTCCTCGTTTCGTTCAACGGCACGGCGCGGGCGATCCGAGACGTATGAAGTGCTGCTGCCGCCGGGGGCCACCAGCGCAGCGGGACTACCGGTGTGCCTGGTGCTGCACGGGCGCGGCGACGACCATCGCGCCGCCGTCAACGTGGTCCAGCTGGACAGCGCGCTCGCCACGATCACCCGCCACGGAGCACCTCCGATCGCCCTCGTCGCCATGGACGGCGGCGATCACGCGTACTGGCATCGCCGCGCCGACGGCGATGATCCCCAGCGGATGCTCATCGATGAGCTCTTACCGCGGCTCGCGGCGGCGGGGATGCGCACCTCCCGGCTCGGGCTCTTCGGATGGTCGATGGGCGGATACGGCGCGCTGCTGATGGCGGAAAAGCTCGGCAAGGCGCGCATTTCCTACGTCGCCGTAGACAGTCCGGCGCTGTGGCTGCAGCCCGGCGATTCCGCAGCGGGCGCTTTCGACGACCGTGAGGACTTCATCCGCAACGACGTCTTCGCCGCACGCGCGCGGCTGGCTGGGATCCCGGTGCGAGTGATGTGCGGGAAGTCCGACACGTTCCTTGCGGCGACGCGTGCCTTCGTGCAGCGCGTGCCGGACCTCGTGACGGCCGACTACCCGGCGGGCGGTCACGACCCGGCGCTCTGGAGGTCCACGGCCGTCAGTCAAATGGCGCCGCTAGCCCGTGCCCTGGGCTAGCGACGCCATTGACTGTGCTTGTTCAATCAGGACTGATGATCCCGATCCCGGTCAGCTTGTGCCTTCCGTGGTTGAACAGCACCGTGGTGCTTGGGAAGAGCGGGCTTGGCCTCGTCCGAGCTGCGCTGCTGCGGCATCGCCGAGGTCGAGGGCAGCGCGGGCTTCACCGCACTCGCAGCCTCCTCTTCCTCGTCCTCACGGCGGCGACGCCAGATGAGGAAGAAGATCAGGCCCGCCAGGGCAATCGCGGCGCCCAGGACCCACCAGAGCCACGTCGTACCCGAGTTGGAGCTCTCACCCGCAGCAGGGTGCGTCACGGGAGAGGCCGGTGCACCGGCCGCAGCCTTGATGATGAGGCCGACCGTCATCGTCGCGCGCTTGCCGTTGGCGGCAATGCCCGAGACCACGAGCATGTGGTTGCCCGGCTTCATCGAAGCCGGCAGCGTGAACCCCGCCTCGCCGCGCTGGTCGGCACCGATCGTCAGCTTCGTCAGCATGACCGGCGTCGAGAAACCCCATACGGTGGCGGGCGTTTCGGCTTTGAAGCCCTTCAGCCAGACGTACAGGTGACCACCCTGCTCGGCAGTGAAGTACGAGCCCGCCGGCAGCATGACCTCGTGCCCGTTGATCAGGGCGGCCAGCTCGAGGCTGAGGCCACCGGAGGTGAGGACAAGCCGGCTGCCCGTGCGCGTCAGCTTCGACGCCACCGCGGATCCGTCGACGGTCACCGCACCCGCGCCCGGCTTCACGACGTCGGCCGGAGTCGGAGCGCCCGAACCGTCGGTCCCTGACGGGTCAGAAAGCGAGTCGGTCGGCAGCGCCGGGTCACCGAAGTCGTTGACGTCGCCGCCCAGCAGACCGAACGCGTCACTCGACGGGCTCGCAGAGGGCGTCGGCGCGACCGCAGGAGCCACCGCCGGGTTCACCGACGGAGTCGCGCTCGGTGTGGACGTCGGCGTCGGCGTCGGCGTCACGACCGGAGCCACAAGTGCCTGCCCCGTCAGCGAATCCGACGAAGTCACCGAACCGTCGACACTCGCCGTCACCGTCACCGTGGAGGAATCACCCGCCGCGATGCCCGTCACCGTCACGTGCCCGGCGCGATCGATGGTGACGTCGCCGCCGCCGGTCGCGTCGAACGTGTACAAGGTGTCGGGGTCATAGTTCGTGATGTCGAAGGTGAACCCGTCAGCAGTGCCTGTAGGCGCAGAGAACGTCGGGACGATCCCCGCCGAGAGTGCCGATCCTGTCACGGAATTCGACGCATCCACCGAACCGTCGACAGCCGCCGTCACGGTCACGGTGGACGAATCCCCCGCCGCCAGACCGGTAACGGTCACGTGACCGGCATTGTCGACGGACACGCTCGCCCCACCGGTCGCATCCAGGGTGTACTGGGTATCGGGGTCATAGTTCGTGATGTCGAACGTGAACCCGTCGACGGTGCGAACCGGAGCCGACAACGCCGGGGCGGTCCCGGTAGCGAAGGCCGACCCCGTCACGGAATCCGACGCATCCACCGAACCGTCGACAGCCGCAATCACGGTCACGGTGGAGGAGTCACCCGCCGCCAGACCCGTCACGGTGACATGCCCCGTCCCGTCGATGGCGACGGAGCCGCCGTTGGTCGCGTCGAACGTGTACAACGCGTTCGGGTCATAGTTCGTGACGTCGAACGTGAACCCGTCGATGGTGCTCGTCGGGCCGGACAGCACCGGAGTCACGCCGGTCGAAAGTGCCTGCCCGGTAAGGGAGCCGAACTCGCTCAGGTGTCCGTAGACGCTTGCCAGGGTGGACACGGTCGAGGACTCGCCCGCTCCAAGGCCCGAGACCGTCACATGCCCGGCGTTGTCGATCTCCACGTCGGCGCCGTTGGTGGCACCGAAGGTGTACAGCGCGTCCGGGTCGAAGTTCGTGATGTCGAACGTGAACCCGTCAACGGTGCGCACCGGCGTGGAGAAGGCCGGGACAGTACCCGCGGGGAGCGCCGAGCCGGTCTGGGAAGCAGACGTGTTCGTGTAGCCGCTACGACTCGCCAGCACGGTGACGGTCGCGGAAGTGCCGTCGGCCAACCCGCTGACCGTCACGTCGGTGCCGTCCAGCGTCGCTGTCCCGTCCGTCGAGGACACGGTGTAGGTGACGTCAGGCGAGAAGTTGTCGATGGCTACGGCAAATCCGCCCTCGAGCGAGACCGGCGCGGACAGGACCGGGGTGGTGCCGGTCAGCAACGCGGTGCCACTGGTCGTCGCCGATGCGATGGACACGCCGGGATTGGTCGCGGTCACCGTGACCGCGGACGACTCGCCCGGCGCCAGGTTCCACACGAGGACGGTGGAACCCACCGGCGTGATCTCCCCGCCGTTGGTGGCGCTGTAGGTGTACACCAGGCTCGGCGAGTAGTTGGCGATCTGGAAGGTGAATCCGTCAGTCGTCGGCGTGACATTCGTCAGATCCGGAGCCGTTCCAGCGGCCAGCGCCGAGCCGGTTTCGGTAGCCGACGCATCGGTGTAGCCGGTGCGCGAGACGCTGACGTTCACGTCAGCACTCGCGCCGGCGCCGAGGCCGGTGACGACGACGTTGGAGCCGTATCGGTTGATCGTCGCGCCATTCGTGGCGTTGAGCGTGTACAGCGCCGAGGGCACGTAGTTCGTGATGGAGAAGGAGTAGCCGTCGGGGGTGCGGGTCAGCGAGCCGAACGTCGGGACGATGCCCGCTGCCAGCGAGGAACCGATGACGTTGGCGGACGTCGGCGTGAAGCCGGTGAGGGCCGCACCGATGCCGATCGTGGAGGCGGCGCCGGCGCCCAGGCCGGTCACCGTGACGGTCTTGCCGCTGCGGCTCACGGTCGCACCGTTCGTCGCGGTCAGCGTGTAGCTGGTCGAGGCGGAGTAGTTGGTGATGTCGAACGTGAAGCCATCCACAGTGCTGACCGGGGTCGACGCGGTGGGCACAGTGCCTGGCGCCAGCGGGGTCACGGAGTTGGACGGTGCGCTCACCGGGCCGGTGCCGCTGCCGTTCACCGCGTACACCTCGAAGGTGTAGGCGGTTCCGTTGGTCAGCCCGGTCACGGTCGCGTTGGTGCTCGTCGACGTGCCGTCGCTGAACTGGGTGTACGCGCCGCCACTGGAGTACCAGATGGTGTAGTCGCTGATCGCGCTGGCGCCGGTGCTGCCCGGCGTCCAGCTCAGGGTCGCCTGACCGTTGCCGGCCGCGGCGACGACGCCGGACACGGCACCCGGAAGCAGCGCGGGCGTCACGGCGATCCGCGGGTCGGAGCGAACGCTCAGCCCGGCAGCGTTCTGCGCCTGCATGCTGATGTAGTAAGTGGTGCCATTGGTCAGGCCGGTGATGGTGCAGGTGAGCGCACCAGTGGTCGAGCAGGTGCTCACCTGGGTACCGCCGGACGCCGCAGAGAAGGCGGTAGCCGTGTAACCGGTGATGGGCGAGCCGTTGTTGTTCGGCGCCTGCCAGGTGATGACGGCGCTCGCGTTCGTCCCGTTGGCCGTGATGAAGGTCGGGTTGGGGGCGTCAGGGAAGGTGTACGGGGTCGCCGTCAGGGTCGAGGACGCGGCGCCGACGCCCGCCACGCTGATTGCACGCAGGGCGACGGTGTAGCTGGTCCCGTTGGTCAAGCCCGAAAGCGTCATCGGACTCGTGGTCGACGAGGCGCTGACCCAGCTACCACCGTTGAGCTGGTACTGGTAGCCGGTGATCGGCTTGTCGCCCGCACTGCCGGCCGTAAAGGCCAATGACAGCAGCGTGTTTCCGGCGGTCAACGAGTTCAGCGTCGGCGCCGCCGGACGGGCCAGCGGGGTCACCAGGACGCGCGGGCTCGACTCCGGGCCGGTACCGGTGGAGTTGGTCGCGACGACAGAGACGTAGTACCCGGTGCCGTTGGTCAGGCCGGTGATCGAGCAGGACGTACTCGTCGTGGTGCACGACTTGAGCACGGTCGTCGAGCTCGCGGAGGCGTACGCGTTGGCTGTGTAGCCGGTGAGCGGGACGCCGCCGTCAACGCTCGGAGCGGTCCATGAGACATCAGCCGACGACGTGTCGGACACCGCGGCGACGCCGGTGGGAGCACCCGGAAGGCCTGCCGGCGTTGCAGTTGCAGGGATTGACGAGGTGCCGGCGCCGATCGCGTTGTCGGCGCGGATCTCCACGACGTAGTGCATGCCGTCGACCAGACCCGCGATGGTGAAGGGGCTGGCGAGCGTGCCGGCGTCGAACCAGGTGCCGCCGTTCAAGCGGTACTCGACGGCTGTGATGGGCGAACCACCATTGCTGGCAACGGTGTACGCCACGCGGATCGTCTTGTCGCCGCCGGTCAGCGTGACGACTGGCGCGCTCGGGGTGGCACTCGGGCCGACCGTCGTCACCAGGGACGGCACGCTGGCGCCGGAGATGTTCACCGCGCGCACGGTGATCGGGTAGCTGGTGCCGTTGGCGATGCGGGTGCTGGTGTTGCTCGACAGGCTCGTGATGGTGAGCGTGTTGCCTGACGCGCTGGCGGTCGCCCAGGTCGCGCCACCGTCAGTGCTGTACTGCCACGACAGGATGGGCGCGCCGCCGTCGGACGCGTCGGCCACCGTGGCGATCAGGGTCTTGTCGGCCCGGGTCACGTCGGTGATGGAAGGCTGCGCCGGCACGGTCGAGGGGATCGCCGTCACGGGAGTCGAAGCGTCGCCGTTGCCCTGCGAGTTGACCGCGCGAACGCTGACGTCATAAGGGGTTCCGTTGTCGAGCCCGCCGATGACAAAGGTGTTGCTCAGCGTCCCGGTGTCGGCCCACGAGCCGCCGCCCAACTGGTACTGGTAGCCGGTGATGGCCGCTCCACCGTTGGCGGAGGGAGCAAAAGTCACCTGCAACGACTGGGAAGCCGGCGTCACAGCGCTGATGACGGGCGCCGAAGGTGTGGTGCTCGCGATACCGGTGGCGACAGCCGAGGCCTGGCCGGCGCCGACGCTGTTGACCGCACGCAGTTCGACGAAGTACGTCGTGCCGTTCTCCAGGGGCGTGGTGCCGTCGCTCGACAGGGTCGAGATGACCAGCGGCGTGGCTGTCGTGCCGGAGTCGTCACGCGTACGCCAGGTTGCACCCGCATCGGTCGAGTACTGGTAGGTCGTGATGGCCGCGCCGCCGTTGCTCGCCGGCGCCGTGAAGGCCGCGGACAGCTGAGAATTCGAGCCTGCAATGGTGTTTCCGACGATCGTCGGCGCATCGGGGACAGTCGCCGGCGTCGCCGAACGCGGCGCGGAAGCGGCGCCCGGGCCGATGATGTTCACCGCGCGGACGCTGACGTTGTAGGCCGTGCCGTTGTTCAGGCCACTTACCAGGATCGGGCTGGCGAGCGATGGTGCGTCGACCCAGGGACCGTTCGTGGTCAGCTGGTACTGGTAGCCGGTGACGGTCGTTCCGCCAGAGTTTCCTGGCGTGAAGGCGATCGCGAGGCTGCTGTCGCCGGTGGCGATCGACGAGACCGCCGGCGCTGCCGGCACCCCGGGAGTCGTGACGGTCGACGGCTGCGAGGCAGCGCCGGTGCCACTGACGGAGGAGGCGCGCAAGGCGATCGTGTACTGCGTCCCGTTGGCCAGCCCGGTGATGGTGATCGGGCTGACGATGGTGCCGGCCGAAACCCAGGCGCCGCCGTTCAACTGGTACTGGTAGTCGGTCGCGGTGCCGCCGCCGAGGTATCCGGGCGTGAAGGCGACCGTGGCCGTTCCGACACCCGTGGAGACCGAGGTGATCGTGGGAGCGCCGGGAGGTGCCAGCGGCGTGCCGACAGCCGGAGCCGACGCCGCGCCCGCGCCGATCGCACTGACCGCGCGGATCTGCACCGAGTACTGCGTGCCGTTCACCAGACCGGAGACCTGCAGCGGAGACGTGGCGGTGCCAGCGGAGATCCAGTTACCGCTGCCGTTGACCTGGTACTCGTAGTTCAGGATGGGGCTGCCCGAAGCGGGCGCCGGGAACGCGACGGACAGCGAACCGTCGCCCGGAGTCACGCTGGAAATCGTCGGTGCCGATGGGGGTGCGCTCGGCGAGACCGACGCCGACGCGGCCGAAGGGTCACCCGTGCCGAACGAGTTCTTCGCGGCAACCTGAAAGACGTAGGCGGTGCCGTCGGTCAGACCGGTGACGACCGTCGAGGTGCTGGTCGAAACGCCGTCGTTGAACGTAGTCCAGCTGGTCGGCGAGCTCGCCGGTGCGTACTGCACGACGTAGTCGCTGATGTCAGCGCCGCCGGTCGAGACCGGCGGGTTCCAGGCCAGCGCGACGGCTGAATCCTGAGCAACCCCAGTGACATTCGTGGGTGCACCGGGAACGCCGGTGACGTAGGAGATCGTGACCGAACCGCTCGTGGCGTTGTCGGCGTAGAACTGGTAGCTCGAGGTCAGACCGGTGACGCTCGCGGTGTCGTTCTGGCCCGGGTAACCGCCGTATCCATACCACTCGTTGGACGTGCCGGAGCCGAACTGAACGCCGCCCTGCGCGCCGCCGGTGGCACCACCGCCACCACCACCGGAGCCACCGCCGTCGCAGCCCGGTGAGGGCGCGTTGTTGCAGACCGTGGCGACGGTGATGCCGTTCTGGCCGATGACGGACGTGGTGTCGGTGCGGGGCGAGAACGTCGAGTACGAAAGTCGTCCGAGGGTCGGTGCGTACTGACCGGACCCGCCTGAACCACCCGAGCCACCTGCGACAACGGTGGCGGTGCCGATCTTCACGACCGAGGCCGCGCCGCCGCCCGCGCCATAGCCGGACGAGCCCTGGAAGCCTGCCACCCCGCCGTTACCGCCGTTGTAGCCGAGCGGGTTCGCTCCGCCGACGGCAGCCCCGACCGTGTACTGCGCGGGATTGCTGCTCCCGGCGCCGCCGTTGCCGCTACCGCCCACCTGGCCGACGCCGATGGTCAAGACCTGTCCCGGAGTCACCGAGATCGTGCCACTGACGACCCCCTGATACCCGCCCGCAGGTGGCAGACCGGCGGCGTCGGGGCCACCCCGGCCTCCCTCGGCGCCGATCGCGGTCACGCTGAGCTGGCTGATCCCCGCCGGCACCGTGAAGGTGGACGTGGAACCGGTGTAGGAGAACGTCTGGCTGACCGTCTGCGGGCCCGCCGCGACGGCCTTTGCCGGCCCGCTGATGACGACGGCCACCATGAGAATCAGCGCCAATGAGAGCGCGAGCGCCTTGCTGACGCCCAGTCGAATGGTCCGCATGTCCCCACACCCCGTATCCGCAGGGGAGGGTCATATCCCCCGGCCGACGGCACCCGCTTCCGCTGGTGCCTTTGCTGTTCCTGACTAGTGAGTCAGCCCGTCAGCAACAGATGAGTGCCGCTGACAAGTGACCAAGGTCGTCGTCGGCCGGTACTTGTGGATGCTTGAGCAAGCGTTACGGGCTTGAATCCTTTCGGGTGAGAACGCTCGTTCAGTACGCCCGATTATGGGCAGGAATTGATGAGTTGTTGTCTTCAGTTTCTGACTGACGAGTCGAGCGTCCCGCTCTCAGAACTGACCTTTGAGTCAGACTTGATGGTCAGATCGATGGTGCGGACGACCTCGAGCGCACGTGGTGTGCGCGATCCTGGCGCGGTAGCCAGGACTGTCCCGAGCACGAGCAAAGGCAACGCGGGCACGGCGTAGCGGAAGTTGGCGCCCGCCGTCGCTGCGGCGAACACGACGAGCGCGACAGCGACCGCCACGGCAAGGGCCGCGAGCCGGCGGCCCGGAACCCGGCGCCGCATCAGGGCGCCAATGCAGAACAGCGCCATCAGCAGGTAGGCCGGCTGCGGTACCCGCACCCATCGTTCGTACGCGTGCAGGAACCCCGCCGGCGCCTGCGCTCGCGGGTGGAACGACGGCACGTACCGGGCGCGGATCCCGGCATTGACCGGAAGCTGCACCGACGACGTCGGAAACTGCGGCGTGGGCTGCTCGGTGAAGGTCAACGTGCTCAGATCGCGAAGGACCAGACCGGCGTAGGCGAGCGGGTGCTCCTCGACGGTATGGATCGCGAAGGACTCCAAGCGCGCCGAATCCCGCTTGCGCAGGCTCTGATCGGGCTGGAAGGGCGGGCCGAGCAGCTTCCAAGCCGGCGACTCCGGAAGGAAGATCCACGCTGCTGGATCACGGGTTCCCGAGATCGTGCGGCACAGCGGCCCGTCGGCACCGGCGCGATCGGCGGCGGTGCAATCGACGATCTGACCGACCCGGCCGTAGGCATACCAGCCATCCATCTCGGTCAGCGAGAATTGCCCGGTGCGCCAGTCATGCACCGTGCAATACGCCAGCACAGGCAAGGCAAAGGCCAGCGCGCAGGTCAGCAGTAGCTTCCAGTGCCGAAGCCAGAGGTAACCCGCCGCAACCACGACCAGGCAGCACAGCCCGCTGGTGCGGGTCAGGGTGGCCGACGCGAGCAGCAGTCCTGACGCGGCCGCTGACCGCCAGCTCGTCCGGGCCGCCAGCAGCACCGCCGCGCTCACCAGCCCGATGAAGAGGACCTCGCTCATGAGGTACTGCTCGAGGGCGAGCAGCCGGGCATCCAGCAGCACGACGGCCGCGCCCGCCGCAGCGACCCCCTTGCGTACCTGGCGGCGGACGGCCGTGACGTAGATCGCGGTCGCCAACCCCAGGACGATCAGGTGCTGGACGATCACCAGCATCCAGAACGGCGGCCCGACGTAGGAGAGCAGCCGGATGAGTGCGGGATACCCGCTGGGCCGCGCGTAGGAGAAACCCACCGGGCTGGTGCGCAGCGCGGTGTAGACGTAGTCCCAGGAGTCGAGGCCGGGAATCCCCCCGGGATACGCGAGCATCTCGGCGCCGCGCAGCAGGGTCCCCAACGCGAGCACGACCAGCAGCCCCGGATGGCGCGCCAGCCGCGAAATGGTCGATCCGACACGGGAGGACCCGCCCAGAATTGGCTGCGAGAGGATCGCCATCGCGCCGACCTTCTCATGCGCCGACCTGCGAAGCCTGAATGTCAGGGCGAGTCACCGTATTGCGTCCCCAGGAAAGGACATATCCCCCGCTACATTGACCTCGCCATGAGGGAACCCGCGCCGCTGAATGCCCTGCGCGGCTTGCTGGACGCCTCGCTGGAAATCCCACCCGGGTTTCTCGCGCGGGCGCGCAAGCACGTCGACGACATGGAGCGCTTGCTCGCGGGCGATGAAGACACCGCCGTCTCGACGGCCGGCATCCAGCGCACGCTCGACGGCCTCGAAGGTGCGCTCCTGGATCACCAGGACCGGCTGCACGACCTGACCCGTCGTCCCGGGTACCGGCTCTTGGATTCCCTCGCTCAACGCCGGCGCCGACCCGCGCCCTCCCCTGCGAACTCAGTACCCGCCGACGACGACACCCAGGAGCACGAACCCCCGACGCCCCCGATTGCCCTCGCCGTTGCCGAGTGGCACCAGCTGCTGGCCGCCCTCGCCTACCAGTGCCCGGACGACGAGCAACTGACCGGGCAGCTCGCCCGGGCGCGCTCGGAGCTCTCCGAGGTCACGCCCCGGCTGGCCGCCGCGGAAGCCGCGCAGCAGCAATTGGACACCTTGGCCGCGCGGCTGTCGGCCGCCGAGACCCGCGTGAACGCCGTCCAGCGTGAGCTCACGGCAGTCCGGCAGCGCGCCAGCAGCCGCCTGCTGGATGCCCTTCACCTGCCTGCCACCGCCCGCCGCTCCGCACCGAAACAGCCTGCGCTACCAGAGGAATCGCCGTCGACCGGCTGGCCCGCGACGCCGCCCGATTGGAACGCGCCCGACGGGCCCGCACTCGCTTTACTCGACCTGCCCGAGCCGTCGGCCGTCGTCCTGCGCGCAGAGCCGCTGCTGCTCGGTGGCTGGGCCTTCGCCGCCAACGCCCCGGTGAGCAAGCTCGACGTCTTCGTCAACGGTGTGCGGGCCGGCGCCGCGCGGCTGGGCTACGTGCGCGCTGACGTCCGCGATCAGTACCAGGTCCCGCATGCGCTGCTGAGCGGCTTCGACTTCCGTTGCGATCCAGCAACTTTCGGGGGTGCGGAGCACGTCCGGATCGAGCTCTTCGCTCAGCGGATGAGCGGCGGCCGAAGCCTCGTCGCCTCCCGTGATGTCTGGGTCGCCGCCACCGTCGAGCGGGCGGCCGCGCCGGCCCTCGTGATCGCGAAACGGCCTGCGCCGCCTGACTTTCACCTGCTCGTGGTGACGCACGACCTCGGCTACGGCGGCGGCCAGCTCTGGCTTTCAGAACTGCTCGAACGCATGGGGGCCGGCCGCGACTTCGCGTGCACGCTCGTCTGTCCGCAGACCGGACCGCTTGCCCCCGTGCTGCGGCGCCTGGGCATCACGATCCACGTCAACGGCTGGACGCCTGCCGATCGGGCTGATGTCTACGAGGGGCGCGTCGCCGAGCTGGCCAGCTGGGCAGCGGCGCAGAATTTCAGCAGCGTTCTGGTCAACACTTTCCTGTCGTTCCCGGGCGCCGACATGGCGACCCGCCTCGGCCTTCCGTGCGCGTGGGCCATCCACGAGAGCTGGACGCCATCGATGTTCTGGTCGGCCGCCTACCCTCCGGATGGGGTCGACCCCGGCGTCAAGAATGCCGCCCTGCGTGCCCTCGGTGCCTGCGATGCCGTGGTCTTCGAGGCTGACGCGACCCGCGCGTTGTATGCCGGCCACACCCGTCCGGGCGCGGCGATGGTCGTCAAGTACGGCATCCGAACCCAAGTGATACGCGACTACTGCGACGAGATCGACCGGGAGACCGCACGAAAGCAGCTGGGACTGCACGAGTTTCGCCGGGTCCTGCTGGTCATGGGGACCGTCGAGCCCCGCAAGTGGCAGACGATGATCGCCCTCGCCTTCCAGCAGGTCGCCGCGGGCCATCCCGACACCGCCCTGGTTTTCGTCGGCGGCGGCGACACTCCGTATGCCCATGGCCTCACCGAATATCTTCGGCGGGTCGGTTTGAATCAGCAGGTGCGCGTCGAGCCCGTCGTGGCTGACACCTACCCGTGGTATCGCGCTGCTGACGCGCTCATCTGCGCCTCTGACGTCGAGAGCCTGCCCCGATCGGTACTGGAGGCCATGGCCTTTGGCGTTCCCGTAGCTGCGGCATCGGTGTTCGGCTTGCCGGAACTCATCTCCGACGGCGAAACCGGACTGCTGTTCGAGGGAGCCGATCTGCGTTCTGCCGTCGACGCCTTCGATCGGCTGCTGACGATGAGACCCGACGCGCTCGACGCCATCGCCCGGGCCGGGCAGCAGCTCGTGTTCGACGACTACGACTCCGCGGGCTACGCCCAGCGCCTCACCGACGTGCTCCACGAAATCTCCGGGCGTGTACCGGCGAGTGCACTTTGATCGACCTGACGGCACCAGCAGGGACGACGGTTCTCGTCGTCGGCGCCGGCTTCATCGGCTCGCATGTGTGCCGGCGGTTGTTGAACGAAGGCCATCAGGTCCGCACCCTCACTCGCACCATTCCCGAGGCCGCCCACGGCCGGTTGCTCGACGGCGCCGAGGTCCTGATCGGTGACGCCACCGACGCGTCCGCCGTCGCTGCCGCCATGAACGGCGTCGGATGGGTCGTCTTCGGCGCCGGCGGTCTGGTGCCTGCCGCATCGCAGTCCGACCCGATCCCCGACGTGGTGCTGGCGCTGCGACCGCTGCTGACCGTGCTGGACGCGGTCGTCGCCTCACCCGGTACCGGGTTCACGTACCTCTCATCGGGCGGAACGGTCTACGGCCGCAGCACCTGCACCCGGATCCACGAGGACCACCCGACCGATCCGATCACTGCCTACGGGGTGCTCAAGCTTGCCGGTGAAAAATTCACCGGCCTCTACTCACGCCAGAGCGGAATGCCCATCCGCATCCTGCGGTGCGCCAACGTCTACGGCGAGGGCCAGCGCACCGACCGCGGCCAGGGGGCCGTCGCCGCGTTCCTCGCGGCGATGTCCCGCGGCGACGCCATCACCTTCTACGGCGACGGCGGGGTGGTACGCGATTTCGTCCACGTCAACGACGTTGCCGCGGCGGTCGCCCGGCTGCGACCCGCTCCTGTGCTCACCAGCGGCGGATACGAAGTGGTGAACATCGGGTCAGGGATCGGCGTCAGCCTCCGCGAACTGCTGTGCGCCATGGAAAACCTGCTCGGTGCCAAAGCCGCGATCAACCGGCTTCCCAGCCGGCCGTTCGACGTCGAGCGCAACGTCCTCGACATCGATCGCCTCACGACCCTGTCCGGGCTCGCACCCATGTCGCTGCGCGAGGGTCTCGATCTCACGCTCGCCGCCGAACTGGGCAGCCGCGCGCTCTACTGAGAAGTCATCGGGCCGCTACTGGGCCGCTACTGGGCACAGTGCAAGTCGGTGCCGCTGGTGGAGGTCAGATCCATGCTCGGCCCGCTGGAGTCGTACGCCCCCGTGAAGTCCCCGAGATCGCCGCCGGTGAAGCTGATCTCGTCGGTGGTCGGGTCCAGCTGATACGTCCCACTGGCGCCGCTGGACGTGGTGTAGCTGGTGCCCTGGAAGTTGGCGGTCCCGATATCTGTACCGCCCGACGTGCAGTCGTAGATCCCCGGAACGACCGTGTTGTCGGGAGCGACGCTCGTCGGCGGCGGGCTCGTCGGTGCCTCGGTCGTGGGCGGCGGGGTGGTGGGCGCCTCGGTGGTCGGCGGCGGAGTCGTGGGCGCTTGGGTAGTGGGGGGAGCGGTCGATGGCGTGGGTGACGGCGGCGCCGCGTTGTTCTTGCCGTCGCCGCGGGTCAAGAGCAGGACGGTCACGAGCACGGCCGACAGCACCAGCAGGACGGCGATGAGCGTGATCATCAGGCCCTGGTTCTTGTACCAGGGCACCGGCTCCTTGGGCCCACCCGGACCGCCAGGCGCCCCGGGACCACCCGGCCCGTAACCGCCCTGCGCCCCGTATTGCGACGAGTACTGAGACGGGTACTGAGAGCCTTGCTGCGATTGGTAGTAGTCGCCCTGTGCCGGCTGCCCGCCCGTCGGCTGGTAGTCGCGCGGCGCCACCATCGTCGAGTCCAAGCCACCAGGTCCTGCTTGCGCGGCCGTCGGACGCCACGCTGATCCGTCCCATACCCATTGCCCGTCATCGGACAGGGGGCGCCCGAACTCGTCCTGCATGCGGCCATCCTCGCCCGAAACCGCTCGCGATCGCGGGATTGGAGCCCGTACGGTCGGTTCGTGCATCCCAGCGTCGACGAGGGCCCGCGGGCAGGCGGGCGGCTCAGCCCTTCGGCGGCCCCGGTCGTGGTGCTGCTGCACGGACAGCCCGGCACCGCCGGTGACTGGTATCGCGTCGTTCCGCTGCTGTCGACCGATCACCGGGTGATCGCCGTTGACCGGCCGGGCTACTCGGGCGATCCGCGGCTCGCCCGGGACTGGGCGGGCAACGCCGACTCCCTCCTGGCCATGCTCGACGAGCTCGGCATCGACAAGTGCGCGCTCGTTGCCGCGTCGTGGGCCGGCGGGATCGCGATCGACCTCGCCGTTCGCGTCCCCGAGCGGCTGCACGGCATCGTCTTCGCTGCCTCGGTGGGCGGCGGCGGGGCGATCACGCTCTTTGACCGGCTCGCGGCGATGCGTCCGCTGCTGGCCATCGGTGCCCGGGTCGCCCAGCACGCCGCCGTGAGCCTGGCCGGCCCGCTCTCCCGAGCCGCCGGCAGCCGGCTCGATGAGGAGGCCACCCGCGAGGCGCGCCTGGCCATCGCGGTCTGGCGCGAGCGCCGGGTCTGGACGGCGGCAGCCCTCGAACAGCGCTACCTCGTACGCGACGACGAGTTGCTTCGCGCGACCGTGCCGTACGCCGACGTGCCCGCCGTCGTGGTGCAGGGAACGCGCGACATCACGCTGCCACCGCGCGCCGGTGTCGAGCTAGCCGCCGCGCTCCCCCGCGCCCGGCTGGTGGAAGTACCGGCCGGTCACATGCTCTCGCTGGAGGAACCGGTCACACTGGCAGCCGCGGTGCGCAGCCTGACCGCGGCGGCGAGCGAGCAGCCCAGGCCGTAGCGTCCGGGCATGCGCGCTGTCACCTTCGACCATCCCGGCGATCCGAGCGTCCTTCACGTCACGAACGTCGACGACCCACCGGCCCCGGGTCCCGGCGAGGTGGTGCTCGACGTCGTCGCCACAGCCGTCAACAGGGCAGATCTCCTGCAACGTATGGGGTTTTACCAACCGCCACCCGGCGCGTCGGACATCCTTGGCCTGGAGTGCAGCGGCCGCGTGGCGCAGGTCGGGAGCGGCGTCGAGCTCTCCCCCGGCCAGCAGGTGTGCGCCCTCCTCGCGGGAGGTGGCTACGCGAGCAAGGTGCTGGTCCCGGCCGGCCAGGTGATGGCGCTGCCCGCCGGACTCAGCCTCGTCGAAGCGGCCGCGCTCCCTGAAGTCGCCAGCACCGTCTGGTCGAACCTGCTGAGCACCGAGACCGACGACGCCGGCACTTCGGCTCGTCTCGCCGGGGGTGAGACCTTCCTGGTGCACGGCGGTTCGTCGGGGATCGGGACGATGGCCATCCAGCTCGTACGCGCGCTACGGCCGACCTGCCGGATCGCCGTGACGGCAGGCACGCCAGCCAAGCTGGACCGCTGCATGGAACTCGGTGCCGACATCGCCATCAACTACCGGGAGCAAGATTTCGTCGCGGAGCTACGCGAGCAGACCGGCGGTCACGGGGCCGACGTGATCCTGGACAACATGGGTGCCAAGTACCTGACGCGCAACGTCGACGCCCTGGCCGATGACGGCCGGATCGTCGTGATCGGCATGCAGGGCGGCACGAAAGCCGAGATCGATCTCGGCGCTCTGCTCTACAAGCGCGCCGCCCTGATCGCGACCAGCTTGCGCGGCCGGCCGCCCGAGCAGAAGGCCCGGGTGTGCGCGGGCGTGATGCGTGAGGTCTGGCCCGCCGTCGCCGCCGGCAAGATCCGGCCGATCGTCGACCGGGTGCTGCCCCTGGAGCAGGCCGGCGCGGCACATCAGGCGCTCGATGACTCCGGCCACATCGGCAAGATCGTCCTCACGACCTGACGGTCACTTGAATAGATCCCGTTCCCCGCTCACGACGCACTGCTGGCCACCGGAGCTGCCCAGGACAAGGGTGATGACGGTGCTCTGCCCGTTCGTGAGCCGTGCATCCGCCTGGGCGACCGGCGCGCTCGCGGGACCGCCCTTGATGAGCTGCGAGCTGCGGCCCGACACGAACGTGAACGAGTTCAGCCCATGCCCTTGGCGAACGGCCGCTTGCAGCGAGGACGCGAAGGCCGTCGCGCTCAGACTGGCCTGCTCGCCCGGGCACAGCCGCGCATAAGCGGCCGTGTACTGACGATCGCGCACGTCGCCCAAGAAGGCGTTGACCGTGTTCTTCTGCGTGCTCGACGCATGCGACCTGACGTAGATGGCGAGGCCCAGCCCCGCGATGAGCACGACGGTCAGCACTGCCAGGATCCGCATCACCCGGCGATCGCCCTGTGGATCGGGCGCAGGGGCCAGTTCAGGGTCATAGACCATCGCGCTTCGCGGTGTCGCGGCGGGCTTTTCCTCGGCGGGTGGGATCCCGAACGGAACCGGGTGGGTCACGTGTTCTCCTTCGCCGTGCGACGGGCACGCCAGCTCGATACGCGCTGATTCTCCTAGAAGAGCGTCGCGTAGCCGGATTCGACGCACAGGTGACCGCTGTCCTGCCCGAGTGAGAACTCGATCGGGGCGCTCACGCCGCCATTGAACGTCACCGTTCCGCCGGCCGTACGCGTGGTGCCGACACCGCTGACGACAGATGTGTTCGACGTGGTGATGTCGAACGAGGTCACGGCATGCCCCCGCGAAGCTGCGGCCTGCAAGTCGCCGGTGAATTGGGCCTCCGGTATCGCGGGACCGGGACACAGGCGCTGGTACGCCGCGCTGAACTGCTGATCGCGGACGTCGCGCAGGAAGGCGTTGGCCTCGTCAGCGTTCTTGGTGACGGACTTCGCCAGAAAGAAGATCCCGACCCCGCAGCCTCCGAGCACGAGCACGCCGACCGTGCACAGGATCCAGAGCAGCCGCTTGAAGCCGCCGCGCTTGGGCAGCGGCGCCTGGTAGGGGTTGTAGGCGTATGCGGGAGCACCAGGCGGTCCGTACGGCTGGCCATAAGCCGGCGGGGCGTACCCGGGCGGCGGGAAATAGCCGGGCGGCGGGCCTTGCGCCGGTGGGGGAGCCGGAGCGTGGGGATCGGGTTTGCGCCACGGATCTTCGGTCACCCTGTTCTCCTTCCCCGCGTGACGGGCACGATGGGAGCATGACCGAGCCAGATCCCCGCGTTGTCGTTATCGGACCCGACGGCCAACCGTTGACCGGCCAGGAAGCGCTGGCCGCCGCGCATGACGGTGACGGCGAGCGCAACCCGATCACCGAGATGGTCTCCCAGCCCGACAAGGTGATGCGTATCGGCACGATGATCAAGCAGCTGCTCGAGGAGGTCAGGGCGGCGCCGCTGGATGACCGCAGCCGCAGCCGGCTGCGTGACATCCACGCCAGTTCGATCCGCGAGCTGGCTGACGGCCTCGCCCCGGAACTGCGCGATGAGCTGACTCGCATCTCGCTGCCGCTGTCGGAGACCGAGATCCCGAGCGACGCCGAGCTCCGCATCGCGCAGGCTCAGCTCGTCGGATGGCTCGAAGGGCTCTTTCACGGGCTGCAGGCCGCACTCGTCGCCCAGCAGATGGCGGCCCGAAGTCAGCTCGAACAGATGCGCGGACGCGCGCTGCCGGGCCCATCGATGCCTCAGGACCCGCGGGCCCAGAACTCGGGCGGCCCCTACTTGTAGAGCTGCTCCAACACTTGCGCGACGCCGTCCTCGTCGTTGGACCCGGTGATCTCGTCGGCGATCGCGAGCACGCTCGGATGGGCATTGGCGACGGCGACCCCGTAGCCCGCCCAGGCGAGCATCGGCACGTCGTTGGGCATGTCCCCGAAGGCGATGACGTCGGCCGGCCCGTCGCCGTTCTCCAGGCAGAGCGCTTCGAGGGTGGACGCCTTGCTGATCCCGGCCGCGCTCACCTCGAGCAGCACGTTGCCGGAGTAGGTGACCGTGGCGTCGGCCCCCGCGATCCCGGCGACGATGGCGTGGATGTCGTCGGGTCCGCGCTCGGGGTGCTTCACGAGCAGCTTCGCGACGGGATCCTGCAGCAGCACGGCAACCTCGGC
The DNA here is from genome assembly GCA_036272075.1 of Frankiaceae bacterium. Classification (GTDB taxonomy): domain Bacteria; phylum Actinomycetota; class Actinomycetes; order Frankiales; family Frankiaceae; genus DATAZK01. The sequence goes on along the minus strand of DATAZK010000249.1, from coordinate 78,256 downwards.
GACAGCGGTCTTGGGTGCCGGCCAGGTCGGCACGTATCCGGGCTCGTGGGCGAAGCCCAGCCCGGACTCCACCGCGAACGTCACTCCCGGCAATTCGGCGCGGATCGCCTCGACCAGCCGGGCCGCGCTCGCCGGCTCCAGCACGTGCTGGCGGATCACCTCGCCGCTGCCGAGGTCGTAGACCATCGCGCCGTTGGCGCACACCGCCAGACCAGAAGCGCCCGTCTCGGCGACGACCTGGGCCATCCAGCGCGGCGGCCGTCCGGTCACGAAAATGAGCAGGGCACCGGCCTCACGCACCCGATCAAGAGCCTTGCGCGTGCGCGGCGAGATGTGACCCTCGGAATCGACCAGCGTGCCGTCGAGATCGGACGCGACGACCTTGGGCGCGAGGGGTCGGCCGGCGCTCACTGCGGGGTGAGCACTTCACGCCCCAGATAGGGCACGAGCGCTGCCGGCACCCGCACCGACCCGTCGGGCTGCTGGTGGTTCTCCAGAATCGCGACGATGGTGCGGGCCATGGCGACCAGGGTCCCGTTCAGCGTCGCCAGCGGGCCGACGGTGCCCTCACCCGACCGGCTCCGGATGCCGAGGCGGCGGGCTTGAAAAGTGGTGCAGTTCGACGTCGACGTGAGCTCCAACCAGCGACCTTGCGAGGGCAGCCAGGCCTCGCAGTCGAACTTTCGCGCGGCGCTCGACCCGAGGTCACCGGCGGCGACGTCGATCACCCGGTAGGGCAGCTCCAGCGCGGAAAGCATCTGCTCTTCCTCGGCGAGCAGCCGCTCGTGCTCGGCCAGCGCGTCACCGGTCTCCACCAGGCTGAACATCTCGACCTTGTCGAACTGGTGGACGCGGATGATGCCGCGGGTGTCCTTGCCGTAGGAGCCGGCCTCGCGCCGGAAGCAGGGTGAGATCCCGAGGTAGCGGCGGGGCAGTGACGACGCGTCGAGGATCTCGCCGGAGTGGTAGGCGGCGAGCGGTACCTCGCTCGTGCCGACCAGGTACTGGTCGTCGACCTGGTAGACCTCGGCGGCGTGGGCCCCGAGAAAGCCGGTGCCCTCCATAGCCGCGGGCAACACCAGGGCGGGCGTGATCATCGGCGTGAAGCCGGCGGTCAGCCCCTGCGCGACGGCCAAGGACTGCAGCGCCAGCTCCAGCAGCGCGCCGACCCCCGTCAGGAAGTAGAAACGCGATCCGCTGACCTTGGCGCCGCGCTCGACGTCGATGGCGGCCAGCCGCTCGCCCAGCTCGAGGTGATCGAGCGGGTTCTCCAGCGCCGGCTTCTCCCCCACCTCGCGCAGCACCACGAAGTCGGCCTCGCCCCCGGGTGGGGCGCCCTCGATGAGGTTGGGGATCGCGCGCTGGGCCTCATCCAGGGCTTCTTCGGCGGCGCTCTGAGCGGCCTCGGCAGCGGCGACGAGTTGCTTGCCCTGCTTCGCCTGCTCGATCAGCGTGTGCCGATCGTCCTTGCTCGCGGTGCTGATGGCCTTGCTCGCCGCATTGGCCTCGGCGCGCAGCGTGTCGGCCTTCGTGACGGCGGCCCGGCGCTGGGCGTCGGCCTCCAGCAGCCGGTCGACGGCCCGCGGATCCTCACCGCGGGCCAGCTGGCTGTCGCGTCCGCGCTGCGGATCCTCGCGCAGTATCCGGACGTCGATCACGACCGCAACACTACTGGTGAGGCCCCTGCCGAAGGCTGGTGAGCCAGCTGTCGGCGTCCTGGAACTCGCCGTCACTGGTCCCCTTCCGCACGGTCGGCGGGGTGCCGTCGGCGCGCGGATAGGAGCCGAGGAAGCGCACCTCGGCGCAGAGCCGGCGCAGCGCTTTCAGCACGTCACCCACCCGCTCCTCGAGCACGTGACCTTCGCAGTCGATCGAGAAGCAGTAGCGCCCCAGCCCCTCGCCGGTCGGACGCGATTCCAGCCGGGTGAGGTTGACCCCGCGCACGGCGAACTCGGTCAGCATCTCCAGCAGAGCGCCCGGATGGTCGTCTGTCTCGAACGCGACGAGGGTCGTGCGATCGGCCCCGGTGTAGGGCGGCGGCGGCCCGGCGCGGGTCACCAGCACGAACCGGGTGATGGCGTCATCACGGTCCTGCACCCCGTCCACGAGCACGTCAAGCCCGTAGGTGGGCGCCGCGAAAGCCCCTGCGAGCGCCGCGTCCGTGCCGCCTGCCGCGACCTCTTGAGCGGCGTCAGCGTTGGACGCGGCCGGCAGCCATTTCGCCGCGGGCAGGTTCTCCGCCAGCCAGCGGCGGCACTGGGGCAGCGAGTGGGGATGACCGGAGACGGTCGCGATGTCCGCAGCTTTCGCACCCGGCCTGACCAGCAAGGCAAAACGGATCGGCAGCAGCACCTCGCGGCGGATCTGCAGCGGACTGCCGGACGCCAGCTCATCCAGCGTGCTGGGCACCGCTCCCTCGACCGAATTCTCGAACGGGACCAGCGCACCGTCGGCCTCACCGCTTCGCACTGCGTCCAGCGCGGCGATGACGGTCGGCTCCGGACGCAGCTTCGCATCGGGCCCGCCGGCCTCGGGCGTCGTGCGCAGCGCCGCTTCGGTGAAGGTGCCCGCGGGGCCGAGGTAGGTGAGCAGCACTCACCGAGTTTAGGTACAGCGCTTGGGTACCTGATTGCATGGGCGGGTGGATCGCCAGGAAGTACGCGAGCTGCTCGAGCAGGTCGCCCGCGGGGACGTGGCTGCTGAGGCTGCCACCGAGCGACTCGCGTCGGGTCCCCTGGCCGGTATCCACGACCTCGGATTCGCTCGCGTAGATACGCATCGGGCGCTGCGCACGGGCGACCCGGAAGTGGTGTACGGGGCCGGCAAAACCCCTTCCCAGATCGTGGAAATCGTCGCCGCACTGCAAGCCGGCGAGAGCGCCCGGCCCACCCTCGTCACGCGCGCCGGTCCCGGCGCCGTCGGGGCGTTGGAGGCCCGCTGGCCGGAGGCGATCGTCGACGGCACCACGGTGGTCGTCGGCGCGCTGCCGCCGACGTGCGGTCGGGTCGCCGTTCTCTCGGCCGGCACGTCGGACTCCTCCGTAGCGGCGGAGGCGGCGCTGACCGTCCAGGTTTTCGGCAGCGAGGCGGTATGTATCTCCGATGTCGGCGTGGCCGGCCTGCACCGCGTGATGTCCGCCCGCGAGGAATTCGCCGCCACCGACTGCCTCATCGTCATCGCGGGCATGGAGGGTGCCCTGCCGAGCGTCGTCGGTGGCCTGACCGGCCTGCCGCTGATCGCCGTTCCGACGAGCGTCGGCTACGGCGCGAGCTTCGGCGGGATCGCCGCCCTGCTGGCGATGCTGAACTCCTGCGCGCCCGGAGTCGCCGTCTGCAATATCGACAACGGTTTCGGCGCGGGGGTGCTGGCCGCGCGAATCGCCCGCCAGAGCGGTGCGCCGCGATGATCGGCTGGCTCGACCTGTCCAGCGGTGCGAGCGGCGACATGCTGCTCGGCGCACTCGTCGACGCGGGTGTGCCACTCGGGCTGCTGCAGGCCGAGATCGCTTGCATGGGCCTGGACATCGAACTCGTCGCCGAGCAGACCACCCGGGCGGGCCTCGCCGCCACCCGCATCCACGTCGTCACTCATGAGCAGAACCCGCCCCGACGAACCCTGCCCCAGATCCGCGCCTTGCTGAGCCGTCTCTCACCGCCGGTCGCGTCGGCGGCGACCCGCACGTTCGAACTGCTGGCCGCCGCCGAATCACGCGTCCACGGGATCGCCGCCGAGGAGGTTCACTTCCACGAGGTGGGCGCCCTCGACGCGCTGGCCGACGTCGCGGGAGCCGCTGCGGGACTGCTCTCGCTCGGGCTCACCGAGCTGACCGCCGGCCCGATCGCGCTCGGCGGCGGCACCGTCAGTACGGCGCACGGCCAACTCCCGGTGCCGGGACCGGCGGTGCTGGAAATCCTGCGCTCCGCTTCCGCCCCGGCCCACGGCGGCGGCGACGTCGAGTTGTGCACGCCCACCGGGGCCGCCATCGTCGCCGCTCAGGCGACGGGGTTCGGCTCCATGCCCGTGATGACGGTGAGCGCCACCGGAAGCGGCGCCGGAAGCCGCGACACCCCGGCCCGCCCCAACGTCGTTCGCCTCGTCCTCGGTGAGCCCGCTGCTGGCGGCCCGTCATCCCAGGCGATCGTGATCGAGGCGAACGTCGACGACCTCGACCCGCGCGCCTGGCCCGTCGTCCTCGACGCCTTGCTGGCTGCCGGCGCCGATGACGCCTGGCTCACCCCCATCCTGATGAAGAAGGGCCGCCCGGCGCACACCGTCAGCGCCCTCACGAGTGAGCCCTCAGCCTTAGCCGTGCGCGCGGCGTTCTTCCGCGAGACGAGCACGCTCGGGGTGCGGGAGACCCCGGCGGCGAAGACGGCGCTCACCCGCGAGTTCCGCACCGTCGACGTCGGCGGGCAGCCGATCGCCGTCAAACTCGGATGGGGTCCTGACGGGAGCCTTCTGAACGCGATGCCCGAGTGGGACGACGTCGTGCGCGCCGCGGCCGCGCTCGGCCTGCCGGTCAAGCGCGTCCTGGCGCAGGCGCAAGCCGCGTTCGAGCAGCTGCCGCAGAAGGGGCCGAGCTAAGCCGGCAGCAGGGGGGTCGTCAGCTCGGAAAGCGCCTTGTTCACCAGCGGACCCGGACCCGGGTCGCCGGTGGTCGGCGCCTGGCCGGCCCACCGCTCCCAGGCGGTGTTGATCGCCATCACGACCGCGCCCGAGATCAGCGTGACCCGCAGATCTGTCGCGGGCCGGGAAAGCCGCTCGGCCAGGCACGCGGCGAGGCCCTGCTGCTGGCCGTAGGCCTCCTGAAGGCGTCGCGCCCGCAGCGCCGGGGTGTCACGGACCATCAGCAGGAAGGCGCGGGTCTGCGCCGGGTTCTCGGCGGCGTGCTGGCAGGCCGCGGTGGCCGCGGTGCGCAGCGCTTCCTGCAGCGGCCGCTCGAGCGGCACGGCCCGCAGCGCCTCGACGATCTCCTCGACGCCCCAGCGCCACAGCGAGGCGACGACCTCTTCCTTGCTGCCGAAGTAGCGGAAGAACGTCCGGGCCGAGATCTCGACCTCGGCGACGATGTCCTCCACCGTCGTCTGGTCATAGCCGCGCTCGATGAAAAGCCGCGCCGCTGCATCCGCCAGCTCGCGGCGGGTGCGGGCCATCCGCCGTTCGGTCAGCGGCCGCCGCGCCGCCGCGGGTTGCGGGGTCTCGGGAGTCGCGGGGATCCCAGCCCTCACCGTCGTCGCAGCATTCACCCGGCACCCGCCCTCAGCCGGCCAGCCCTGCCCCGCTGGCCGGCTGGCTTCGGATCACAGTCTGACACGCGCAACGTGCTGTTTACCCCATGGAAAGGGCACCATGCGACAGGTGGCAGCTGCTGCCGCAACCGGTAGTTTGAGATTCATGGCGTTGGTGGGGGATCGCGAGGGAGACCTCGCCGACCCCCATCTGGAATCGGGGCCCATCGACCGCACCCGCGCCAGGCTCACCCTGATCGTCGTCTCACTCGGCGTGATGATGGTCGGGATCGACGGATCGGTCGTCTCGATCGCCAACCCGTTCATCGCCCGCAGCCTGCACGCCTCCCTCGCCGATCTGCAATGGGTCACCAACGCGTACTTGCTCGCGCTCGCCGTGCTGCTGATCGTCGGCGGCAAGCTGGGCGACCGCTACGGCCGCAAGAAGCTCTTTCTCATCGGGGTCATCGGCTTCGCGCTTGCGTCCGTCGCCATCGGACTCGTCGGATCGATCACCGGCGTCATCGCCTTCCGCGTGGTCCAGGGTGCGTTCGGCGCGATCCTGATGCCCAACACGCTGGCGCTCCTGCGCAGCGCGTACGGGCCGGACGAGCTCACCCGGGCCGTCGGCGTCTGGGGCTCGGCGGCGGGTGCGGCGACGGCGGCCGGGCCGATCCTCGGCGGGCTGCTGGTCGACAACGTCTCGTGGGAAAGCGTCTTCTACCTGAACGTCCCCGTCGCCATCGCCACCCTCGCGCTCGGGATCCCGTACCTGCTGGAAAGCCGGGAGAGTCACCGCGATCCGATCGACTGGCCGGGCGTGCTCACGCTCGCGGGCGGCCTCTCGGCGATGATCTACGGCCTGGTCAAGGCACCGGAGTGGGGCTGGGTCACCGGCCGCACCCTCGGAACGCTGGGCCTGGCGGTCCTGCTGCTGGCGTCGTTCATCTTCGTGGAGTCGCGCGCCCCCGCACCGCTGCTGCCGCTCTGGCTGTTCAAGGACCGGTCGGTCTCGATGGGTTCGCTCATCGTGCTGCTGAACTTCTTCGCGCTCTTCGGGGTGCTCTTCTTCGTCTCGCTGTATCTGCAGAGCGTCTCGGGCTACTCCGCGCTCAGCGCCGGCCTGCGCACGCTGCCGCTGACGGCGGTCTTCTCGCTCAGCAGCCCGCTCGGCGCTCGCGTCACCAACCGGTTCGGCCCGCGGGTGCCGATCGGCTTCGGCCTGCTGTCCGTGGCGCTCGCGCTTCTGCTTTTGACCAGCCTCGAACCGAACTCGGCGTACTGGCACCTCTGGCCCGAATTCATCCTGCTGGGCCTGGGAATCGGCATGGTGATCTCAGCGTCGACCGAGGCCATCGTCGGCAACGTCGACATCGACCACGCCGGAGTCGCCGGTGGTTTGCAGGCCACCTCGATCCAGCTCGGCGGCGTGCTCGGCACCGCGGTACTCGGCTCCGTGCTTGCCGGTCGCGTCGGCAGTGTGCTGTTCGGCAAGCTCACCGATGCCGGCGTCAGCCCTGAGCTCGCCCACCAGCTTCAAGTGCAGAAGGAAGTCGTCGGCCAGGGGGTGGCTCCCGTGCCGCCCGGGACCTCTGAACAGGTGGCGGCGGCAATCACCCAAGGGAGCCATGCCGCTTTCATGAGCGGCCTGCACGTGTCGATGCTGGTGGCCGCCATCGTCACCCTCATCGGAGCCGCGCTCACCCCGCTGATCCGCCGCGGGGAGCCCATGCCGGAAGGCGCCGTCGTCCCGCACTGACCCACGGTTGAGCACCCGATCGGACGGCCCTATCGGTTTGCGCGGCATCTGGTGTGAGAATGACGCGCCCAGCGGCGAACCATGGTGGGGAGAACGGCTTTGACGTACTTCGTAACGGGATCTACAGGGTTTCTCGGCCGCTTCCTGCTCCAGAGGCTGCTGGCGCGTGAGCCGGCCGCCCAGATCGGGCTGCTGGTGCGGGCCGCTTCGCGGGAACGGCTGGAGGGAATGGTCCGCGAACTCGGCGGAGAGCGTCAGGTGACCCTGTACGAGGGTGACCTCACGCAGCCGCAGCTCGGACTCGGTGACGACGCCATCGCCTCGCTACGGGGAAGCGTCGAGCACTTCTTTCACCTCGCCGCCGTGTACGACATGACGGCCGACGACGAGCGCAACCGTGCTGCCAACGTCGAGGGCACGCGTCACGCGGTGGAACTGGCCAACGCCCTGGGCGCCGGCTGCCTGCATCACGTCAGCTCGATCGCGGTCGCCGGTGAGTACGACGGCTACTTCCGCGAGGACATGTTCGACGAGGGCCAGCCGCTCCCGTCGTCGTATCACCGGACGAAGTTCGAGTCCGAACGCCTGGTACGCAGCCGCGCCGAGGTGCCCTGGCGGGTCTACCGGCCGGCGATCGTCGTCGGGCACAGCAAGACCGGTGAGATGGACAAGATCGACGGGCCGTACTACTTCTTCAAACCCATCCAGAAGGTGCGCCATCTGCTGCCCGAGTGGGTGCCGCTGGTCGGCCCGGAAATGGGTGACACCAACGTCGTCCCGGTCGACTACGTCATCGCCGCCATGGACCACATCGCCCACCAACCTGGGCTGGACGGGCAGGCGTTCCATCTCACCAACCCGCGCCGGATGAGCTCCGGCGACGTCATCAACATCTTCGCCAAAGCCGGCCACGCTCCCCAGCTCGCGCTGCGCATCGACAAGCCCCTGCTCGACCTGCTGCCCAAGGGACTGCTCTCGGCGGCGATGAAACTGCCCGCGCTGCGCCAGATCCGGCGCCAGGTGCTCAGCGACCTCGGCGTCCCGGAGGAGGTGCTGGAGCACATCGCGCTGGTGCCGCGCTTCGACACCCGCGACACCGAACGAGCCCTCGAGGGCAGCGGCATCGCGGTACCGGAGCTCGCCGACTACGCGCCGGCGCTCTGGGACTACTGGGAACGCCACCTCGATCCGGACCTGCACCGCGATCGCACGCTCTCGGGCGCGGTGCGCGGGCGCACGGTCGTCATCACCGGTGGTTCGAGCGGCATCGGCAAGGCGGCGGCGCTGCAGCTGGCGGCCGCGGGGGCGATTCCGATCCTGGTGGCCCGCAGCGCCGACAAGCTCGAAGAGGCACGGGCCGAGATCATCGATGCCGGGGGCGAGGCCTACACCTATTCGGTGGACCTCGCGAGTGTCGACGCCATCGAGGAATTCGTCGGGCAACTGCTCAACGACCACCCGCGCATCGACATGCTCGTGAACAATGCGGGACGCTCGATCCGCCGCGGCGTGTTGCAGAGCCTCGACCGCTTCCATGACTACGAGCGCACCATGACGCTCAACTACTTCGGCACCATCAAGCTGATCACGTCGCTGCTCCCGCACTGGAAGGAGACCGGCGGCGGGCACATCGTCAACGTCTCGAGCATCGGCGTGCAGACCAATCCCCCGCGTTTTGCGGCGTACGTCGCCTCGAAGTCGGCACTGGACGGGTGGACTTCGTGCGTCGCCAGTGAGGTGGTGAACCTCGGCATCACGTTCACCACGATCCACATGCCGCTGGTGCGCACGCCGATGATCGCCCCTACCAAGATTTACGACGCGTTCCCGACCATCACCCCCGAAGAAGCCGGCGGGATGATCTGCGACGCGCTGCGTGCCAAGCCGAAGGAGATCAACACCCGGCTGGGCACCTTCGGCTCGGTGATGAAGGCGATCGCGCCCAAGGCCGTCGACCAGGTGCTGCACATGGCCTACCGGGTGTTCCCGGAATCGACTGCGGCTAAAGGGAAATCGTCGGCGACGGGCGCTGGAGGCGACGCCGACAGCGCGTCCAACGAGGCGCTGATGATCGCGCACCTGCTGAAAGGCGTGCATTGGTAGCCGGTGATGGCGTCGCGTCCGAAGTCGGGCGGCTGCGCACCGTCCTGCTGCACCGGCCGGGCGATGAGCTGAAACGGCTCACCCCACGCAATAGCGTCGAGCTGCTCTTCGACGGGATCCCCTGGCTCGAGCGAGCGCAGGAGGAGCACGACATCTTCGCGAGCGCGCTGCGCGAGCGCGGGGTCCAGGTGCTCTACTTCTTCGAACTGCTGACCGCGGCCCTCGAGGTGCCGGCCGCGCGCGCGGAGGTTCTCGCGGCGACGGTCGCGCCTGCGCAGGTCGGGCCCGCGCTCGCTCCCGTACTTCGTGAGCATTTGCAGGCACTTTCGAGCGATCAGCTGGCCGAGGTCCTCACCGCCGGGCTGTCCTACGAAGAGGTCACGGGCGCCAGCGAGTACAGCGCGATACGCAGCGGTGTGGTGGCCCGGCTGGCTCCGCCGCACAGCTTCATCATCCCGCCGCTGCCCAACCTGCTCTTCACCCGCGACAGCTCGGTCTGGCTCGATCAGCAGGTCGCCGTCACCAGTCCGTACATGCCGGCGCGGCGGCGGGAATCCTCACTGGCGCGGGCGATCTACCGCTACGCGCCCCGTTTCGCCGGGACGCCCCTGCTCTACGGCGACGTGTCCCCCGCGCATCCGGAGGCCTACCTGGAGGGCGGCGACGTCTTGCTGCTGGCGCCCGGCGTCGCCGCCATCGGCGTCGGTGAACGCACGACTCCCGCCGGGGCCGAGACGCTGGCCGCCCGCGCACTCGAGGCCGGCGTCGTGCGCGTGGTGCTCGCCGTGCCGGTCGAGCAGCGCCGGGCCACCATGCACCTGGACACCGTCTGCACGATGGTCGACAACGATGCCGTCGTCATGTACCCGCCGATTGCCCATACGTTGCAGGCGTTTGCGGTCACGGCAGCCGGAGTCGAGGGGCCGCGTCCGTTCCTGGCCGCCGCGGCTGACGCGATGGGCATCGATCAGCTGCGAGTCATCGAGACCGGCTTGGATCCCATCACCGCCGAACGCGAGCAATGGGACGACGGCAACAACACCCTGGCCATCGCCCCCCGCCTGGTCGTCGCGTACGAGCGCAACGTCGAGACCAACGCCCGCCTCGAAGACGCCGGCATCGAGGTGGTCCGCATCCCCGGCTCCGAACTCGGCTCCGGCCGGGGCGGCCCCCGCTGCATGAGCTGCCCCGTCGCCCGCGACCAACCTTGATCAACGCTGCGTTGATCTTGAAAGGCGGCGGAGGACGCGCTCGGCGCCGGGGCGTCGGACCTGGCGGCCGAAAGTGCTGCGGCCGTCGACGAGGCGGCGGAAGAGCCCGAAGCCCGGCCCGGCCAGCAGGGCATGGAAGAGCGCGGGCGAGCCCGAGAAGGCCGGCAGCAGCACCCGGCCGGCGGCGATCTCCGGTTCGAGGGTGCGCTCGATCGCGGGGGCGTAGTCCTCGAGACGGTCGCGGGCGGCAGCCTCACCCGCGAGACGGCCGGAGCGCAGGGCGAACGAGATCCCCTCGCGGGTCCAGGGTTCGAGCAGTCCTGCAGCGTCGCCGGCGACCAGCACCCGACCCCGTCGAAGCGGCGAGTCCGGGGTCCGTACGCGAGTCAGGTGACCGGTCTGGACGAGCGGGGTCACGCCCGTCAGGCCAAGGCGTTCGAGCAGACGCGCGTAGTAGATGCGTAACTGCGCCGACTGCTCGCGCGCGCCGATGACGCCGACCGTCAGCACGTCGCCCTTGGGAAAAACCCAGCCGTACGAGCCGGAAACGGGTCCCCAGTCGAGCAGTACGGTGCGCGCCCAGCGATCGTCCGGTGCGGGGAATTCACCTTCCAGGCCGAGATCGACCTGGCCCGCCCGCACCCCGACGTAGGACGCGAGCCGGCTCGCCGAACCATCCGCCGCAATCACGGCGTGCGCTCGCACTTCCGCTGACCCGCGAACCTGCAGGGTGACACCGGCGGAGCCAGGGCCGGCGTCGTCGTCGATCCCGGTCACCACCGCTCCGGTGCGCAGTTCGACCCCTTCAGCGACAGCCGCCGACGTCAAAGCCGCGTCGAAATCCGCCCGGTTGATCAGGCGGAACATCGGCGCGCCTTCCGGCGACCGGCGGCGGGCGGTCCAGCCACCGTCGAGGGTGAGCTCGAGACGCGTCGCGGATGCCCGTACCAGCGGCGCCAGGTCCAGCTCGGCGACATCCGCCGAGACGCCGATGAGCCCGCCTCCGCACGTCTTGTAGCGCGGAAGCTCGGCCCGCTCCAGCAGCAACGTGCGCGCGCCTGCCCGAGCCGCCGCCCGCGCCGCACTTGCGCCCGCCGGCCCGGCCCCGACAACGACGACGTCATAGGAGCCCACACCGCCCTTACTACCAGCGCGGAACGAAAGGGGCAGACTGCTGCTTGTGGGTCGGGTCATCATCGTGGGAGCGGGCATCGCCGGCGTCACGTGCGCTCGGGAGCTGCTCCAGGCCGGCCACGAGGTCGACCTCCGCGAGCGTGCGATGGCCGTGGGCGGCCGGATGGCGTCCCCGCAGATCGAGGGTCGACGCGTCGACATCGGCGCCTCGTACTTCACGGCGTCCGACCCCGATTTCTCACGCCAGGTGCAGGACTGGTGCACGCGGGGGCTCGCCCGGCGCTGGACCGACCGGTTCCCCCAGTTGACGGACGGCGGATTCAAAGAGCTGGCACCGGGTCCCTGGAGGTACGCAACCCCGGACGGGTTGCGCAGCCTCGTCGCCGACCTCGCTCCCGAGGCTCCCGAGTCCACCCGGCTGGGCGAGATGGTCTCGCGGATCGACGCGGGGCCCGCGGTGGACGGCGACGCGGCCGACGCCGTCGTGCTGGCGATGCCCGACCCCCAGGCCGAACGCATCCTCGGACCCGGGCTCCCCGAGGTGCGGGCACGCGTCGAGCGTCGCTCCTGGGAGCCCGTCATCGCTCTGGCGGCGAACTTCAGCCGGCGCACCTGGGAGCCCTTCGACGGCGCGTTCATCAACGACCACCCGACCCTGCGGTGGGTCGCGGATGACGGGCGCCGGCGCGGAGATGACGCCGCGGTGCTGGTCGCCCACTCGACCTCGACCTTCGCCGAGAGCTTCCTCACCCAGCCGGCGGCGGCGGGTCCCGACATGGCGGAGGCACTCGACCGGTTGCTCGGCTGCGGGCGTCCGCGCTCGGTGCACATCCACCGCTGGAGCTTCTCCAGGCCAGCCGAAACGCGTCAGGAAAGCCACTTCTTCGGCGCCGAACGCATCGGGCTGGCGGGTGACGGCTGGGGAGCTCCGCGCGTCGAGACCGCCTGGCTGTCGGGACGCGCGCTCGGCCGGCGCATCGCCGCAGAGCTGTCCTGAGGACAAGCCCGTGAAAGCCGACCCGCACGACCATCCGGTCTTCGCCCGCCTCTACAACTGGCTGACCTGGGCCGGCGAACTCACCACTGTCGGACGCTGGCGAACCGAGGCCCTGCGATCCGCGTCGGGACGCCTGCTCATCGTCGGGCTCGGCCCCGGCCACGACTTGGCGCACCTGCCGCCGGCGGTGACCGAGGTGATCGCGGTGGAACCTGCCGCCGCGATGCGCCGCATCTCCGCGCGCCGCAGGAGCAGCAGGCCGGTCACGCTGATAGCCGGGGTCGGCGAGCATCTGCCACTGCCCGACGCGAGCGTCGACAGCGTGCTGCTCGCCCTCGTGCTGTGCAGCGTCGAGGATCCCGTCGTTGTGCTCGGCGAAGTCGCCCGGGTGTTACGTCCGGGTGGCCAGGTGTGCGTCCTGGAGCACGTTCGCGCGCGGGACGGCAGCGTATTGGGCCGCCTGCAGGACCGGCTGGCGCACCCGTGGGCGCGCATCGCCGGCGGATGCGAGCCGCACCGGCGAACCCGGCTGGCCTTCCAGAAGGCCGGCTACGACACGTCCCGCCTGGCCGACCGGACGTGCCTGGTCAATGTGCCGCTGCTGGCACCGCATCTGATCGGCGTCGTCCGGCCCCCCACCGGCGGCTGAACGCTCCGATCACAAACGCCCCGGCCGCCGAGACCAGCAACGACACCAGCGTCGCCGAGAGCCATGACGGCGCCGTCCAAGCCGGCCACAGACCCTTCCACCAGGAGACGGCGCCGGGATTGACCAGCTGATAGGAGACGAACCCGGCGAGCCACGGCAGCGTCATCACCCAGCGTCCACGCGCGGAGGTCGAGACGTCCCACAAGCCGCGCTGCAGCACGTAGTAGTTGACCGCGAAGACCCCGAACAGCGGCACGAAGACCGATCCGATCAGGTAGAGGTAGCTCTCGTACTGCGTGAGGTCGATGAGCAGGCCGACCGCTGTAGCCCCGGCGCCGACGACGCCCGCAACGATCCGGCGGTCCAAGCCGGGGATCAGGTTCTGCGCCGAGATGGCGGTCGAGTACAGGTTCGCGAAGGCTTCTTTCACCTCATCGAGCACCAGCACCAGAACGGCGATGCCCGCGACCGGGACAGCGAGCAGTGCCGACGCCGGATCGCTGCCGGGCAGGGCCGCCGCCAAGGCGAGCACCCCGAGCGAGAAGTAGATCGTGCAGGTGGTGGCGAAGCCGGCGAAAGACCCTACGAACGCTGCCCGCGGGGTCTTCGAGTGCCGCGAGTAGTCCGCCGCAAGCGGGATCCACGACACCGGCAGCGCGATCACCAGATCCACGGCCGTGCCGAACCCCGACCAGCCGCCGTGGGTGAAGGACGGCAGCGGACGGCGCAGGACCTGGATGAACAGGTAGAGCGTCGCGGCGAGGGCCAGCCAGACCGCGTACTTGCGCAGCAGGCGTACGAACCCGAGCGGGCGCAGCGCCAGCAGCGTCGCGACGATCCCGGCTCCGACCAGAAAGACCCAGCGCAGCGAGTGCGTCGTCAGCGCCGAACCGAATTGCGCGATGACCAGAACCTCGACCGTGGTCCAGCCGATGCACTGGGCGATGTTCAGGGCGGTCGGCAGGTAGGAGCCGCGCAACCCGAACAGGCCCCGCATCAGCACCATGGCAGGTGCGCCGGTTTCCGCGCCGGCCCGTGCCGCCAGCCCCAGCAGTAGCGATCCCGCGATGCTGCCCACGACCACGGCGACGAGCGTCGCCAGCAGGGACATCTTGGGCAGGAACGCCGCGGCGATGGGCAACGTGAGGGTGATTCCGAGGCTTCCCCACAGGCCCAACTGATCCGCCAGCCCAAGGGCTTTCGGGGCCGAATCGTGCAGCGTCAGGCCGGCTTCGGCGGCGGGTTCCCGGCGGCCCGGCTCGACCCGCGGATCGGTGATCGTGCTCGCACCCATTCTGGCGACACTCCCTACGCCGGCATGACCCGGTCAGGTTCGAGCGGTCAGCGACGCCTGCCGGAGATCGTCCGGCCAGCCGCTCTCTCAGCCCGGTCAGGCCCGGGCTCCCGCGGTACGACGCACAGCCTATGGCGCGCTACTTCAGCAGTCGCGAGAGCCTTCGGTCCGCCAACGGTTTGCCGCCGGTCTGACAGGTCGCGCAGTACTGCAGGCTCTTGGTCGCAAAGGCCACCTCGCGGATCGTGTCGCCGCAGCGCGGACACTCTTGCCCGGTCCGTCCGTGCACCGCCAGGCCCTGCTTCTTCTCTGCCTTCAGGCTCCCCGCCGCGAGACCGTGCGCCCGCTCGGCGGCTTCGCGCAGGGTCGTCACGAGCGCGTCGTACAGACCCTGGATCTCCTCCGGCGTGAGGTTTGCCGCAGGCTTGAAAGGCGACATCCGGGCGTGCCACAGCACTTCGTCGGAGTAGGCGTTGCCGACGCCGGCAAGCACCGACTGATCGGTGAGAACCCCCTTCACCTGCTGACGCTTGGTGAGCAAACCCGCGAGTGTCGCCGGGGTGAAGCCGGGGTCCAGCGGGTCGATCCCCAGCCGTGAAATGCCCGGAACCTCGAGCGGATCCTTGACGATGTAGACCGCCAGTCGCTTCTGGGTTCCGGCCTCCGTGAGGTCGAAGCCGCTCCCGTCGTCCAGGATCACCCGCAACGCCAACGGCCCCTTCCCTGGGCGCGGCGGAGCAGCGGGTTGACGCTCTTTCCACTGCAGCCAACCGGCGCGCGCCAGGTGCGTGACCAGATGCAGGCCGCTGACGTCAATGTCGAGGAACTTGCCGAAACGACGCACCGAGGAGACCTCGAGCCCGGCGAGGGCCGACGGCGGTGGGTCGTAGGTCTTGAGGGCGTTGAGGGCCACCGGCCACACAGCGGCGATGGTCCGGCCGACGGCACGCTGCGTGAGGAACGCCGCAAGTGCTTCGACTTCTGGAAGCTCCGGCATGATCCCATTCTGCGAAAAAACTTTTGTGAATTAGGTCCCACCCTCTGCGCGTAACCAGGACTGCATCCGATACGTTCCCGAACACGTCAACAAGTGTTCGACCGAACGCCGAATCCTGTCCCCGGTCGAGCACACCCTTCAAACACGTGACTGGGGCAGGAGCGGGGGACCCAACTTGGGGTCCGCGAACGTGGCGAACCTAGGGGTGAAGCCGACTACGCGCAGTGCGTAGCGGCCGGGCAGCCCAGCCCGAACCCGACAGCTCACCTCGCAGGCGAATGGGAAGGAACGCTCGTGCCCGAGCACGCCCTGCGCATGCCAGTAACCCCTGCGCGCCCGAAACTCACCGGATTCATCTCTCGCTTCCGATTCCCCCGGGCGACTCGTACTGTCCGCCGTTCCAAGCTGCTCCTCGCCACCGCCGCCATCGCCGGCGCAGCCACTCTGGGTGCCTGCTCACCGGCCCAGGAGGGCCAGGGCAACCACGCCGTCAACATCGCTCACGCCTACCTCGGCACGCCCTACGTGTACGGCGGAGCCGCCCCTGGCGGCTTCGACTGCTCGGGCCTGACGGAGTACGTCTACGGCCAGCTCGGCAAGTACCTGCCGCGCAGCGCCGAGCAGCAGTTCGAGTACGTCCAGAAGATCCCGCGGTCGTGGCTGCAGAAGGGCGACCTGATCTTCTTCGGAACCCCGGGCGCCATCTACCACGTTGGTATTTACGTGGGTAACGGGCTGATCGAACACGCTCCTTCCCCCGGCAACGTCGTGCAGATCATCCCGATCTGGACCTCGCAGTACTACGTCGGACGGGTCGGCTAGCACGAGTCGCCCCCACTGAGCCCAGGGCTCCCGCCGACACCCCCCCGACGGCGGGAGCCCTGTTCAGCGTCCGCACCCGTGACGGCCGCTTAGTGGCGCTGCGGTCGGCTGTCCACTGGTGTGGACAAACATTGTGGACTCGTTGATCGCACTCAAACGTGGGGCCCCCGGCCGTCAACTAGTTGACCCGGGTAAGTATTGTCGCCCGCATGTCATGGGACTTTTGCACCGACCCCGATACCGAGCGCGAACTGCAGTGGATACGCGAGATGGTCGCGGAGATCGAGCTGCTCGACCTCGTCCGGTTGCGCATGAGCAAGACCCAGTGGAAAGCGGTGACGCAGCCACTGAAGGATGCCGTCAAGGCACGCGGGCTTTGGGCCGCCCATCTCGACCCTGATCTCGGCGGCGGCGGCTTCGGCCAGCTGCGGCTGGCGCTCATGCACGAGATCCTGGGACGTACGCCGTCCGCACCCGCGATCTTCGGCAACCAGGCACCCGATTCGGGCAACAGCGAGTTGCTGGCCGTCGGAGCGAACGAGCAGCAGCGTCAGCGCTGGCTCATGCCGCTGCTCGATGGTCAGGTCACCAGCTGCTTCGCGCTGACCGAGCCGCACATCGCCAGCAGCGATCCGACGTCGATCACCACGGCCGCCCGCCGCGACGGCGACGACTGGGTCATCAATGGCCACAAGTGGTTCGCCTCGAACGCGAGCTCCGCCGATTTCCTGCTCGTCTTCGCGGTCACCGACCCCGAGGCCCAGCGCCACCGCCGCGCCTCGATGTTCGTCGTCGAACGCGGGACCCCGGGCCTGAACGTGGTGCGCGACGTCCCGACCATGCACCACCCGTACGAGCCGCTGGTGCACATCCCGAGCGGCGGTCACGCGGAGGTGCTCTTCCAGGACTGCCGGGTACCGAACGAGAACCTGATCGGCGAGCCGGGGGATGCGTTCCTGCTCGCCCAGCGGCGCCTGAACGGCGGCCGGATTCACCACGCGATGCGCTGGGTCGGCCAGTGCCGGCGGGCGTTCGACATGCTCTGCGAACGGGCCGTCTCGCGTCAGCTCAAGGGCGCTCCGCTGGGCGACCGCCAGCTGATCCAGCAGATGATCACCAAGTCGTCGATCGAGATCGAGGCCTTCCGGCTGCTCACCCTGAAAGCCGCATGGACGTGGGACAACGAGGGACCCAAAGCCGCGCGACAGGCCGTCTCGGAGATCAAGTACTGGGGCGCTCAGATCCTGCACGACGTGGTCGACCGCGCCATCCAGATCCACGGTGCCCTCGGCTACAGCGCCGACCTGCCACTGGAAGAGATGTACCGCACGGCCCGCAACTTCCGCATCTCCGACGGCGCCGACGAGGTCCACATCGAGCAGGTCGCCAAGATGATCCTGCGGCGCTACACGCCCGTCGACGGCTACCCGACCGAGCACATCCCCACGCGCAAGGCCGAAGCCGAGCGCAAGTACGCCGAGTTCCTCGACATCCCCGGCAAGGCGACGGCACCGGTGCCGGCATGAGCGAGGCTTCCGGCGGTGCTCCGGGAGTCGCCGCCGAACCACTCGACGCGTGGCTGCACACCACCGGCCTGCTGGCCCCGTCGGATCCGCCGGCAGCCGTGACCCAGCTGGCGGGCGGCTCGTCGAACATCACGGCAAGCGTGCGATCCGGAGACCACGACTGGGTACTGCGCCGTCCTCCCGTGCGAGGCGCCCTGCCGAATGCCCACGACATGCTCCGCGAGTACCGGATCCAGGCCGCCCTGGCGAGTGCCGGCATTGGCCTGCCGCTGGCCACCATGGTGGCCGGATGCGACGACCTCGCGGTCATCGGTGCGCCGTTCTACCTGATGGAGCGGCTGACCGGTCACGTCCACACGGTCGCCTCGCTCAGTCCCCTGCCGGATGAGACCGTTCACATCGTGGGTCTGGCGCTGGTCGACGCGCTCGCCGACCTGCACACGATCGATCCGGAGAAGGTCGACGCGATGGCCGAGTTCCTGCGGCCCGAGCCTTACGCGGACCGTCAGTTGCGACGCTGGGCTGGGCAGTGGGAGCGCGCCCGCGCGGCGACCGGCCTCGGCGGCGAGCCGACACTTGACCGCGTCTTCGCCTGGCTGACCGAGAAGCGTCCACCGGTGCCGCCGCCGCGGGTGGTGCACGGGGACTACGGCTTCGCGAACGTGATGTTCGACGCCGGCGAGAGCACCCGCGTACAGGCGATCCTGGACTGGGAGTTGACGGCCGTCGGCGACGCGCTGTCCGATCTCGGCTCGCTGATCGCGTACCAGTCGGAGGCGGGACGCCTGATGAACTCCGGGCGCCCCGACCCGGTGTGCCATCGCGACCTGCTGCCCGCCCTGCCGACCGTCTCCGAGCTCATCGCGCGCTACGCCGAGCGCAGCGGCGATGAGGGCGTGGCACACGTCTCCTGGTACGTGACGTTCGCCGTCACCAAGCTCGCCGTGATCGTCGCCGGAGCGTTGAACCGGCTCGAACCCGGCACCGATGAGGAGCGCCGCGCCCGTTCCACCCGGATGGTCCACGACCTTGCGGTCACGGCCGAGGCAGAGTTGGAGCGCGGCAGCCCGTGATCGACCCCGGCGTTCGTGAACAGGTGAACGACGCCATCACCGTCGTCGCGCGTTTTGCCAACAGCCGTCACCTCGCCGCCGTGCACAGCGCCCAGTCGGGCGTGGACCTTCCGCTGTCGGCGGTGGCGCTGCTGCGCCAGCTCGATCCGGGCAATCCCCTGAGACTGTCGGAACTTTCCCGTCGCTTGCAGGTCGCGTTACCGCCGCTGTCACGCCAGGTGCGCACGCTCGTCGACAGCGGATTTCTCGAGCGTGCCGAGGACGGGAGCGATGCCCGCGCCAGCCTGCTGGCCATCACCGAGGCGGGACGGGAGGCCCTACGCCGGTTCGAAGACGCCAACCGTGCTTTGCTCGACAAGGCGCTCGCCGGCTGGGACGACGAGTCGCTCGCGGCGCTGGCCAGTCAGATGCAGCGCCTGGTCGAGGATCTGCGACGAGGAGGGCCCGATGGGAACGCCGTCAGCTCGATTGCCAGCGGCGTTCTTCCTGCCCACCGGACCTGACACGTTTCACGCCACCGCGGCGACCCAGGGTCCGTGGGATCCGAACGCCATGCACGGCGGGCCGCCTGCTGCGCTGCTCGCCGTCCTCCTCAGCCGCCAGGCCGCCGAGCTCTCACCCACCTTGCGGCTGGCTCGGCTCACCCTCGACTTTTTGGGCGCGCTACCCGTCGGTGACCTCACGGCAGCGGTGACGATCCCCCGCCCCGGAAAGCGCGTAGCTCTGCTCGAGGCGACGCTCTCGGCCGGGGGCCGGGCCGTGATGATCGGGCGCGGCTGGTTCATCAACGCGGCAGAGGCCGGGGGCGACTCGCCCGTGCTGTTGGCCGGCGACACCGGCTCCATGGAGGTCCTGCCGCTCGGTTCGCCGCCGCCGCTCCCCAGCCCGCAGCCGCAGCGTTTCTTCAGCACTGACAGCAGTTTCGGATACGGAGACGCCAACGAGTGGCGCTTCACATCAGGCGGCTTCGACCAGCTGGGGCCCAGCGGAGTGTGGAGTCGGGCCCGCGTCCCGCTCATCGAGGGGGAGACGACGAGCGGCCTGGCGCGCCTGCTGATCCTGGCCGACGCAGCCAACGGCATCAGCGGCGCACTTGACTGGAAACATTGGGTTTTCATCCCACCCGGCCTGACCGTCACCATCCTTCGCGAACCGGTCGGCGAGTGGGTCCACATGGCCGCCCGTACGACGTTCGGCACCGACGGGATCGCCCTGTGCCACGGCCATCTCAGTGACGAGCAGGGACCGGTCGCGCTGGTCGCCCAGCCGGTGATGGTGAGCCGCCGCTAGGTCGACGTCGAGGTTCAGCCGGCGGAGGAGAGCACGTCGTCCGTGGAGACTTCCGGGAAGTCGGGCCCGCCACTGTGGCTGAACGCCGCCCACATGCGGCTGTAGTAGCCATCGAGCGCGAGCAGTTCGGCGTGGGTGCCGTCCTCGACCACCTTGCCGGCGTCCATGACGAGCACGCGGTCAGCGGAAGCGGCGGTCGTCAGCCGGTGGGCGACGACGAGCGTGGTGCGCGGCGCCGCAAGCAATTCCGTCGCCCGGGCCACCTCGGATTCGGTGTTCAGGTCGAGCGCGGCGGTCGCCTCGTCGAGCAGCAGGATCTCGGGTTCGACGAGCTGGGCACGAGCGAGCGCCACGAGCTGACGCTGACCGGCGGACAGTCCGCGCCCGCGCTCGCCGACGGGATGCAGGTAGCCACCCGACAGCCGGGCGATCATCGTGTGGGCGCCGACGGCCCGCGAGGCGGCCTCAACTTGCGCGTCGGTGGCTTCCGGTTTGGCGTAGGCGATCGCGTCGCGCACCGTGCCGGGGAAGAGGTAGGCCTCCTGCGGGACGACGCCGAGGCGGTGGCGATAGTCCGAGGCCGCGACGGTGCGCAGATCGGTGCCGCCGACACGCACCGCGCCGGACGTGGGGTCGTAGTAGCGCGCCACCAGCTTGACCAGAGTCGACTTGCCGGCCCCGGTCTCCCCCACCAGCGCCACGGTCTGCCCCGCCGGGATGGCGAGCGAAACCCCAGCAACCGCAGGCGTTGTCGTGCCGTTGTAGGTGAAGACGACGTCGTCGAGTTGGAGGTTTCCGATGTCCGGTGGCAGCGGTGCGGGATGCTCCGCAGGCGGCACAGATGTCGGCGTCCGAAGGAGATCGCGGATGCGCCGCAGGCCCACCTCAGCTTGCTGGTATCCGTCGAACACCTGCGAGAGCTGCTGCACGGGCGTGAAGAGCAGGTCGAGATAGAGCAGGTACGCGATCAACCCACCGGCCGTGAGCGTCCCGTTGTGCACTCGCGAAGCACCGAAACCGAGCACCAGCGCGGCGGCGACCTCGGAGAGCATCTCCACGAACGGGAAGTAGGTCGCGATGTAGCGCTGCGCCCGCAGCCGGGTGCGCCGGTAGTCCGAGGAGAGCCCGCCGAACCGCGTCGCGTCGTCGCCTTCGCGTCCGTACGCCTGTGACACCCGAACGCCGGCGACCTTCTCCTGGAAGTCGGCGTTGACGGTGCTGACCCGTTCCCGGGCCTCGGTGTACGCGACGGTCGAGCGGCGCCGGAACATCACGGTGGCGACGGCCAGGATCGGCAGCAGCGCCACGATGATCAGCCCGAGCTGCCAGTCCAGAATCAGGATCGCGATCAGCACCCCGATGAACGACAGGATGCTGACGACCGCCGTCGCCAGGCCGGTCTGGAAGAACGTCGACAGCGCATCGACGTCCGTCGTCATCCGGGTCATGATCCGGCCCGAGAGCTCACGCTCGTAGTAGTCCAGACCGAGGCGTTGCAGCTGGGCGAACGTCTTCACCCGCAGCGTGTAGAGCAGGCGCTCGCCGGTGCGGCCGGTCACCAGAGTCTGGAACGCCGAGGCCACCCAGTCAGCCAGCACGACGGCGAGCGCAATCGCGGACAGCACGTAGAGGTCGTGGAGGCGGTGGTCGGAGACGCCCTTGTCGACGCCGATCCGCACCAGAGCGGGCAGGGCGATCTGGGCGAGCGCGTCGAGCGCGACCAGGCCGAGTCCGATCAGCAGCCCGCGGCGCACTCCCCGCAGCACGGTGACGAACCCGAAGGACGGGTCAGCCCGGCGCGCGTCGGCCTCGTCGACCTTGGGGAGATCCGTCGCCGCAGGCAGCGCAGCGACCTTCGCCAGCAATTGCGGGGACGGCGGCAGGCCGGCCATGAAGCCGCCTCCGCCGCCCGGCCCGCCGCCTCCGCCCATGCCCCCACCCAGAGCGAAGGACGCGGCCGAACGTTGCTCCACGGTCGGCTCAGGAGCGCCGGCGCGGTCCCAGAGCGAAGGGGTGACGCCATCAACCTGAGCCTCGTCCGCGAACGCCGCCTCGAGCTCGGCGTCGACGCCCTCGGCGTCATCGCCCGGGCCGGAAAGCAGCTGCCGGAAGAGCGGGCAGCGGGCTTGCAGTTCGGCCTCGGTGCCGATGTCGATGACCTGGCCCCCGTCGAGCACAGCGATCCGATCGGCCAGGGCAAGCGTGGACCGGCGGTGCGCGACCAGCAGCGTCGTGCGGCCGCGCATGATCTTGCGCAGCGTCTCGTGGATCTCCGCCTCGATCCGCGCATCGACGGCGCTCGTGGCGTCATCGAGCAGCAGGATCTGGGGGTCGGAGAGCAGCGCGCGGGCGAGGGCGACGCGCTGGCGCTGGCCACCCGAAAGCGTCAGGCCCTGCTCGCCGACGACCGTGTCGTATCCGTTGGGCAGCGCCCGGATGAAGCCGTCGGCCTCGGCGGCGCGGGCAGCAGCGTGGATCTGCTCTGGCGTCGCGTCGGGACGCCCGTAGGCAATGTTGCTCGCGACCGAGTCGCTGAACAGGAAGCTCTCTTCGAAGACCACACCGATGCGGGCTCGCAGCGAGGCCATGGTGGTGTCACGGACGTCGACCCCGTCGACGCTGACCGAGCCGCCCTGCACGTCGTAGAAGCGCGGTAGCAGCAGCGAGATCGTCGACTTTCCGGAGCCGGCGCCTCCGACGAGGGCCAGCGTCTCGCCCGGTTCGACGGCCAGGCTGAGTCCGCGCAGCACCGGCTCCGACGCGGTGTAGCCGAACGACACATCGTCGAACTCGACGCGGCCAGCACCCGGCGGCATGTCGGTGGCGCCGGGCGCATCGACCACCTTGGGCGTCGAGTCGATCACCTCGAAGACCCGCTCGACGCTCGCCCTGGCCTGCTGGCCGACGGTGAGCAGGGCGGCCAGCATCCGCACCGGGCCGACCAGCTGGGCCACGTAGGTCGAGAACGCGAGGAAGGTACCGAGCGTGATCTCCCCGCGCGCCGCGAGCCAGCCGCCGAAGAGCAGGACGCCGACCTGGCCGAGCGCGGGCACGGCCTGCAGGGCGGGGTTGTAACGCGAGGTCATGCGCACGGCGCGCACGCGCAGGCCGAACAATGTCTTGGCGGCGCCCTCGAGCCGCCGCAGCTCGCGGTCCTCCTGGCCGAAGCCCTTGACCACGCGCACGCCGGTGACGGCCGCTTCGACGACCCCCGCCAGATCACCGGCCTGCTGCTGCGCCGCCCAGGTAGCGGGAAAAAGCCGGCGACGGCTGCGGATCGCGATGAACCACAGCGCCGGGCCGACCGCCAGCGCCACGAGCGTCAGCAGCGGAGACAGGATCAGCATGACGATCAGCGAGAGGATGAAGAGCAGCACGTTGCCGCTCACCATCGGTAGGAACGACAGCAGCCCCTGCACCAGGGTGATGTCGGAGATGGAGCGGCTGACGACCTGTCCGGTGTTCAGCTCGTCCTGGCTGGCTCCGTCGAGGCGATGCAACGCCCCGAAGACTTCGGTGCGCAGGTCGTGCTGCACATCCAGGGACAGCCGGCCACCCACGTAGCGCCGGATGAAGCTCAGCCCGAAGCGCACGAAGCCCGCGCCGACAAGGACCAGCACCCAGGGAAGCAGCGGCTGGGTGCGCTTGAGCACGGCCTGGTCGACCACCAGTCGCTCGACCAGCGGAACGCCCGCGGCGACGGCCATCCCGGCCAGCGACGCCCCGAACGCGAGCAGCACCGAGCCCCGATAGCGCCAGCAATACACAGCCAGCCGGCGCAGCCACCCTGTGGGCGGGGCCTGATCGGGGGATGTCGCGGAAAATGTCATCGTCATTCACGCTAACCGCCGGGGGTACTTAGTTCATTTCCGCGCACTAACTCTGCGCGCCGGGAGGTACCCGTTCGGGCGACAGCGCGCGAGCCCGATTTCGTGCATTGTGGTTGAGTGCTGTGCAGTCCGGCGGGTCGTGTGCTGGGGTAGATGGAGGCGTTTGAGATGCCCTCATCACGCCGTCCTGTCCAATCCCGCCAAAGCCCCTTCGCCGCGGTGAGCCCTGACGGCGCGCGGGATGACACCCAGCTCGCCCGGCTGCGTCTGGAGCTTGCCGTTGACGCGGCCGCCATCGGCGGCTTCGAGTGGGACCTCGTCACCAATGAGCTGATCTGGGACGAGCGCATGCGCCGGCTGATGGCCATCGATGACGACGTTCCCGCGTCGGTCGACAACTTCGTCCGGTGGATCCTCCCGGCGGACAGGGGCTCGGTCCACCGGATCTATCAGCGGGCGATCGCTGAGTGCGGTGATCTGCGGGTCGACTTCCGGATCATCGATGAGGCCGGGGCGACACGCTGGCTGACCACCCGGGGCCGGGTGCTCGCCGACGGGAGCGGGCGCGCAGAACGGATGGTCGGTGCGGTCTTCGACAGCTCCGGCGTGCACGACGATCGGGAACAGGCCGCGCGAGCGCTGGACACCATGGCGACGGCCTACGCCATCGTCGACTCCGACTGGACCGTGCGCTATGCGAACCAGGCGGCCCGGGTGCTCGTGGCGCGCGACCGCGAGCCGGTCGGCACCCCCATCTGGGATCTCGTGCCGGGCCTGGCGAACCCGTCGATCGCCGGGATGCTGCGCGACGTCATGGCCGGTAAGGAACCCGCCCGGATCGAACTCCGGGCGGAGCGGCTGGGCATCTGGCTGGAGGTGTCGGTACAGCCGGTGGCCAACGGCATCGCCGTGCTCGTCTCCGACGTCACCGATCGTCGTGAGGCGCAGAACGAGGCGGAGCGAGGAGTCGCCCGGCTGGCCCTGCTGGCTCACGCCGGAACCACGCTCGTGCAGCGTCGCCGGGTGACGGAAACGGTGGACGCGGGGCTCGCCCTGCTCGTACCCCAGCTGGCCGCCTCGGCGATGATCTACCTGCGCGAGACCGCCGACTCGCCGCTGCGCCTCGTCGGGCTGCTGCACGAGGATCCGCAGGCGCAGGAAGATCTGCGCCAGCTGTTTCAGGCGCTGCCACTCGGCGACGACCCTCGCACCGGGGTCGGCCGCGCGGTCGCCACCCGCAAGACACAGGTCATCGGCGACCTCGACGAAGCCACCATCCAGCTCGCCACCTCCGACCCTGAGTTGCGCACCCGGCTCGTCGCGATGCGGGCCACGGGCGTGCTGGCAATTCCCCTCATCGCGCACGGCGAAGCGCTCGGATTCGTCGGACTCGTGGGCCTCGAAGGCCAGGCGCCTTCCGGTCCAGACCTGGTCCTGATCGAGGACATCTCCTCGCGAATCGCGTCGGCCATCGACAGCTCGCAGAGTCTCGACCGGGTCGAACAGGCGCGTCAGACCGCGGAGCAGGCGACCGCTCGGCTGGCCTTCCTGGCATCGGTTGCCGACGCGCTCGGCTCGACCCTCGACCCCGGGAAGGCGGCCACCCGGCTCGCCCGGATGCTGGCGCCTGAGCTGGCCGACTGGGTGATGGTCACCTTGCTCGACGACGACGGCCGGGTCGAGGACATCGCGAGCTTCCACCGTGACCCCCCCTCGCAGGGGCTCCTCGACCGGTACACGGCTGCCCGGCACGGCTCCCTCCTGGCGGATCCGACCCTGCTGAACGAGGTCGTCAGCGTGGGTCAGCCGCTCTTCCAGCTGGACCGTGACGCGTTTCGCGGGCGCTTGGGCGACGACGAGTCCGCCGTGATGCTGGAGGAGCTCGACCCCGGGGTCGTCACGGCGCTTCCGATCCTCGCTCGCGACCGCACGCTCGGCGCCATCAGCTTCTACAACTCGCCTGCCCGTGGATACCCCACCGAGGAAGAGCTGGACGCCGCACGCGAGGTGGCCCGCCGGGCCGGGCTGGTGCTGGACAACGCCCGGATGTACAGCCGGTCGAAGTCGATGGCCGAGACGCTTCAGCGCAGCCTTCTCACGTCCGAGGTGGTGGAGCCCGAAGGGCTGCAGGTCGTCACGCGCTACATGCCGGCGCTGGCCGACGCGCAGGTCGGCGGCGACTGGTATGACGCCTTTCAGACCCCGGACGGCACCACGACGCTCGTCATCGGCGACGTGATGGGCCACGACACGGAAGCCGCCGCGCTGATGGGACAGCTGCGCACGCTGGTGCGAGCGATCGCGGTCGATCGCGGCGAGGCGCCCGGGGCCGTGCTCACCCGCGTCGACCATGCCGCCGGCGCCCTTGGGGTGAACACCACCGCAACGGCGGTGGTGGCCCAGGTGTTCGACGGAGCGCCCGGAGGGGGACGCCGGCTGCGCTGGTCGAACGCGGGACATCCGCCGCCGGTCCTGATCGGCCCAGGTGGAGTCGTGCGCCTCCTCGAGACCCCCGCGGACCTGCTGCTGGGCCTGGGCACCGACTCGCCGCGGGCGGACCACGAGGTGGACCTGCCGCCGGGTTCGACCGTCCTGCTCTTCACTGACGGGCTCGTCGAAGGGCGGCTGCAACCCCTCGAGATCGGCTTGCGACGACTGGCCGTTGCGGCCGGCCCCATGACGGCGCTGCCCCTGCCCGAGATGTGCGACCGCCTCCTTGCCGCGTTGCGACCCCTCGCCGGAGCGGAGGACGACGTGGCTCTGGTGGCGGTTCGCGTCCAGTAGGTTTGCCGATCGTGGGCCTGCTCGGATTCCCTGATCCGGTGAACGAGACGTCTGCGCGCGTCGTCGCCGCCGGTGTCGTGACCATGGCCACCAGCGCGGTCGTCTTGGACAAGCCGTGGATCCTCGGCCCGCTGACGTATGGGTTCGCTGCCCGGGTGCTGACCGGGCCGAAGCTCAGCCCGCTCGGGCAGTTCGCCACCCGCGTCGTCACACCTCGGGTCACTCGCCCCGCGAAGTTCTCCCCCGGACCGCCCAAGCGGCTGGCGCAGGGGATGGGGCTCGCGATGTCCGGTTCGGCTCTGGTGCTGCACTACGGCTTCGGGCGCAAGCGCGCCGCGTACACCGTGCTCGGCGGGTTGATCGGCGCTGCGAGCCTGGAAGCCTTCCTCGGATATTGCCTGGCGTGCAAGATGTTTCCGACGCTCGTCAGACTCGGGATCGTTCCCGAAGCGGCCTGCGAGGACTGCGCCGATCCCTCCTCACGGGTGCCGGTAGAGGCGCCCGGCGAGGCCGCTCAGGCCGTTTGAGCGCGCGGGCGCTTACCGGTCGCCAGCGGATTCACCCCGTGAGCGGCCGCCACCAGCTCGCTCATGCCTTCGGTGATGCCCGCGGTGAGAACGTGCAGATCCGGCGTGCTGGCGGCGTCGGCGGTGATGCCGAACGTCAGCACCCGGTTGTAGGACGTCATCGCCACTCCAATGCGCATGCGATCGGCGATCGGCACGTACGGGTACAGCTCGACCAGTCGCCGGCCGGCCGCATAGAGCTGCACGCGCGGACCGGGAACGTTCGTCGCGACCGTCACCAGATGCCGGTGTGGGAGCCGGAAGGCGCTCTTGAGCCCTATCGAAAGCAGTAGCGGTGCAGTCCATCCGCCCGCATCCGCGATCAGCTCGCCCATCTGGATCTCGCCGGATTCCTTGAGCCGGCTCATTTCGGCGCAGACGGCCTGGTAGCGCGCCACCGGATCGGCGGCATCGACCGGCAGATCGGCGATCATCGCGGACACCTCGTTGGCGACGCCTTCCGCACCGCCGCGGACCGAGACCGGAATGAGGGTGCGCACGGCATGGGCACCCGGCCGCTCGCCGCGTTCGAGGAGCAGGTCACGAAACCCTCGGGCGATCGCGCTGACCACGACGTCGTTGAAGGAGCCGCCGTAGGCCGCCCGCACGGCCTTGATGTCCTCGAACGTGGTCCGGGTGAAGTCCCACGCGCGGGCCCGTCCGAGCGAACCGGTCAGCGAGGAGGATTCCGCAGGCTTGGCCAGCCGGGTCCAGGACATCGCTCCATGCGCCAGCAGGGTCGCGCTTTCCAGCGTGCGCGCTGGATGGGCGGCGGCATCCGCTACAGAGCGGATCCCCTGAACCGGCCGATGCGGAAGCGCCGTTAGCGCGGACCCGAGTAAACGCAGCTGGCTGGGCTCGGAGGTCGCGTACGGAATCGGCTGGCCGACAAAGGGCTCCCGCTTCGGCGCCGGCTCGGTATCGAGGAGTTTGCTGAGGATGTCGGTCCCCGCCACCCCGTCGACCATGCAGTGGTGCACCTTGCCGACGAGCGCCCAGCGACCGCCCTCGAGCCCCTCCACCAGCCACTCCTCCCACAGCGGACGGCTGCGGTCGAGCTGGGCTGACATCAGGCGCGCCATCAACGTGCGCAGTTCGTCGTCGCCACCCGGAGTCGGCAGGACGGTGTGGCGCAGGTGGTAGTGCAGGTTCAGGCTCGGGTCCTGCACCCAGACCGGACGCCCGAGCCACAAGGGAACCTCTCGGACGCGCTGGGTGTAGCGCGGCAGGTCGACGAGCTTGCGAGCGATCAGATCGAAGAGTTCGTCGTAGCTCGGTGCCGGACCCTCGAAGATCGCCAGTGAGGCGATGTGCAGCGAGGTATTCGCCGTCTCCATACGCAGGAAGGCCGAATCGAGCGGGCTCATCACCTCCATGGCGCTTCCCCTCCCTTCCCTTTCTTTGACGCGGCAGGACTGTGCGTCGGTTCGTGCAGCGGCAGCCGGACGTCGGCGTCGATCCCGCCCGCGGCCAGCACCTCGCGGAAACCCTCACGCAGGCACACCATGAATTCCCCGATGTCGGGGATGGCACCGGTGTCGGCGTTGATGCCTACGCAGCAGGTGTCCAGGTAGGACATCAGCGTCACGTTGACGGCCGATCCGATGGTCGGCCCGAAGGGGTAGTACGCGACCAGCCGGGCACCGCACAGGTACACCGGCATCGGAAATCCGGGCACGTTGCTCGCCAGGAAGTCGACGTGCTTGAGCATCCCTGCGAGGAACGACGCGGGCAGCAGGTTCAGCCCGGCGGCGATGCCTTGCGTCATCGCGAGCGACGGCTCGGCGCGCCATGCATCGCTGAGGCCCCGCAACGCCCGCATCCGTTCCAAGGGATCGGCCAACCCCGCCGGTACCGGGAACCGGGCGAGGGTGATCCGGTTGCCGCCGGGACCATCCGTGGCTTTGCGTACGTTGATCGGCATCGTGACGCGCAGCCGGGTCACCTGCGCGCCGTGGCGCTGGTGGTAGATCCGCAAACCCCCAGTAATTGCAGCGAGAAACGCGTCATTCAGATGCCCGTCCGCGGCGGCAGAGGCCTTGCGCAGGTCTCCCACCGACACCTCGAGGACATCGAGTTCACGGCCCAGGTGACGGTCGCGCATGAGAGGAGACAGGGTCTCCTTGAACGGCGCCACCGTCTTCGCGACCGAACGCGTCGCGGCCAGGAGTCCCTCTGTCGTCGCTCTGGGGTGACGCACGCTATGGACGGCGGTGCGCACGGCCACCCTCGGCATCGCCCGTGCTGCACCAAGCGCGCGTCCGGCCTCATGGGCCAGCGCGTCCCACGCCAGTTGGGTGCCGTCGAGATGTTCGGCCGGCAGGTGGGGGGCAGCGGGACGCGGTCCCCCGGAGCGTTCGAGGTCGAACATTTCGAGCGCCAGCTGCATCCCGCCGATGCCGTCGGTCAGCGCGTGGTGAAACTTCCAGACGAACCCGGCGCCGCCCCCCTGCAGGCCCTCGACCACCGTGATTTCCCATAGCGGGCGGGCCGGATCGAACGCCGTCGTCGCCTTGACCCTCGCGACGTTGATGACCGCGTTGGCATCCCCCGGCGGCGGCGCCGTGACCCAGCGAAGATGCCAATCGAGGTCGAGCTCTTCGGTTCGCGTCCATCGCGGGGTCGCCAAGCGGAAGGGAGGGACCTGCACGACGTGATGCATCCCCGGCACGATGCGGCTCGCGCGCTCCACCACAGCGCGCAAGGCCTCGCGATCGGGTGCCCGGTCCAGGAAGCCAACGGCCACCACGGTCGAGCGCAGCAGCGGGTCGCGCTCCATGTACCAACTGAAGGCGTCGGACGGCCGCATATGCGCATCAGTGGCAACCGCTTTGCTGCCCATGACGGCGCCCCAATCAGTGGTCCGGGTGCGCTCTTGACGCTAGGACCGCGCTATGGGCTCGGGTAGGGACGAACGGCCCCAAGACGCAGATCACAATCTGCCGCCTCGCCCGATCCCCAAGCACCGCCAAAACGGCATGTTTGCGGACCAAGCCCTCGATCCCTAGAGGAGTACATGCATTTCACAGACAGGCACGCTGGGTAGCCCTAGCCTCCCGTCTCGGGGGTACTCATCCATGTCAGCTCGATTCGCAGCCAGCCCGCGTCGCTTCGTCAGCAGCACCATCACGCTCGTACTCATCGCCGCCGCTGTGTTGGTAGCTCTCGTCCAAACGGCCCAGACCGCACACGCAGCGTTACCAACGGGTTTCTCTGACAACGTCGTGCTCTCCGGATTGGTCAATCCCACGCAACTCGATTTCGCGCCTGACGGTTCGATTCTCGTCGGCGAGAAGTCCGGGAAGATCCTTTCGTTCAAGAGCTTCTCGGACACCAGCCCCACACTCGTCGCCGATCTGAGCTCCGAGGTCGACGATTACTGGGACCGTGGTTTGCTCGGCCTCGCCGTGCCCCCGAACTATCCGACCGACAATCACCTTTACGTGCTCTACGCGCGGGACGCTCCTCCCGGGGGAACGACGCCTACGTGGAACGACCTGTGCCCGACACCTCCCGGGCCTACGACTGACGGCTGCACGGTGAGCGGGAGACTGTCACAGCTCACCCTCGACAACGGCGTGAAAAGCAGTGAGCAGCCGCTCGTCGACGGTTGGTGTCAGCAGTTCCCGAGTCACTCGATCGGAGAGTTGGCCTTCGGCAGCGACGGCTATCTGTACGCCAGCGGAGGTGAAGGAGCGAACTTCAACGCCGTGGACTATGGCCAGTTCGGTGCCGCCAGCTCGGGCGACAAGGCCAACCCGTGCGGGGATCCGCCGGGCACTGTCGGCACTGCACTCACCCCGCCGACCGCGGAGGGCGGATCACTACGCTCGCAGTCGGTGCGGCGCACGGACGGCCCTGCGGTGCTCAATGGAGCCATCATCCGGGTTGACCCCACGACGGGGGCCGCTGCCCCTGGGAACCCCTTCGCGGGCGACGCAGACGCCAACAAGGCCCGGATCCTCGATTACGGCCTGCGTAACCCCTTCCGCTTCACCACCCGACCGAACACCAACGAGCTCTGGGTCGGCGACGTCGGTGCCGGCAGCTGGGAAGAGATCAACAAGGTCCCCGACACGACTGCCGGTACGGCATTGAACTTCGGGTGGCCCTGCTACGAGGGCGTGGGGCAAAACGGTGGGTTCAGCTCCGCCGGGTTGAACATGTGCAAGACCCTGTACACCGCCGGATCCGCCACCTCGCCGTACTTCGCCTACGACCACAGCAAGACCTTGAGCACGACTGACGGCTGCCCTACCGGTGGTTCCTCGATCAGCGGGATCGCCTTCTACGGCGGCACTTCTTACCCGTCGTCGATGCAGGGCGCCTTGTTCTTCGCCGACCACACACGCCAGTGCATGTGGGCGATGCTGCCGGACGCGGGCGGCAACCCTGACCCGACGAAGATCCTCAGCCTCGGTCACGTCGCGAACCCGGTGCAGATCGTCGCCGGCACGGCGGCCTACAACAACGACCTGTTCTACGTCGACATGGACGCCGGGGCCATTCACCGCCTCTCCTACACCACCGGAAGCGTGCCGCCGACCGCGGTCGCCAAGGTGACCCCAGCGAGCGGCCCGGCGCCGCTGACCGTCTCGTTCAACAGCGCCGGCTCGTCCGACCCCCAGGGCCTGGCACTGTCCTACAGCTGGAACTTCGGTGACGGCACGACGTCGACGTCGGCTTCGGGCACCCACACCTACACGGCAGCCGGGAGCTACACCGCAAAGCTGACCGTGATGGACACCCAAGGACTGACCGGCTCGGCGTCCGTCCCGGTGCTGGTCGGTTCAGCCAAGATCACCAACCTCAAGGCCACCGTGACGAGCCCGACAGGGACGGTGCGAACCAAGTACCGGGTCGCCGATCACCTGAACTTCTCGGCTACGGCGGTGGATGCGAGCAACGCCCAGATCCCGGCGTCGAACTTCTCCTGGCACCTGTCGATCCACCACTGCATTACGACGACCAACTGCCATACCCACGACGGTGGGACCATCGCCGGCGTCAAGAGCGGCTTCTACCCGGCACCCGACCATGAATTCCCCAGCTACATGACGATCGAACTGACCGTCACGCTGCCGGGTAGCGCGAACACCCTGGGCGGTGTGCTGACGATCCAGCCGCAGACCGTGAACGTGAAATTCACCACCAACCAGGCGCAGAGCCTGCACCTGGCGGTGGACGGGGTCTCGAAGTACACGCCGTTCACCGTGGCGATGGTGATGGGGCACCTGGCGTCGATTTCGGCACCGTCGCCCGAATACCTGTACGGCCACAAGTTCACCTACACCTCGTGGTCGGACAAGGGCGCCGAGACGCACACGATCGTCGCTCCGACCGCGGCCGCCACCCGGACGGCGAACTACAAGAAGGTCTACTGACAGACGTATTCGCAGTTCCTGCCCTGGGATTTCGGCCGAGGACACCGCCCGCCACCCGAACGGGTCATCCTCGTCCACAAGTCCAATGTTTGGTTGACCCCGAGCCCCTTCATCGGCGATCTTGTTTCGAGCGTTCATCTCACTGGCGAGATCCGTGTGTTGACTTCCCGACGACAGAGAGCCAGCAGCTGAATGAAGGTCGTTCTGGCGCCACTGGTTGGCGAGCGCGCCGCCTTGGTCGAACGGCAGGGTGAGCTGATCCTGATTCTCGACAGCGGCACACCGAGGTCGCTCGCGGCCGCGTTGCGACGCGTTCTGGCCCCAGTACGTGGAGCGGTCCACGACACCTTGGGAGTCGCGGAAAGTCGCGTCCGCGGGTAAGGCGAGCGCGTTCCGGTCCGATCGCTGGATCCCGATTCCACCCCTGTGCTGTCGCCCAGAGCGATGAGTCGCGCCCGCGCTATCCGTCTGATCCGACGAGCAGGCAAGACGTATCAATCAGTCGCCGGGAGACGTCATGGGAACCGTAGTGATGCACAACGTGGTATCGGTCGACGGCTTCATCGCCGACGCGCAGGACGAAGTCGGTCCCCTTTTCGACTGGTACGCCAACGGTGACGTCCCGCTCGTCGAGAACGACTGGTTCGAGGTCTCGCAGGCGTCGGCCGGCTACGTGAAATCGATGTGGGAGAGCATTGGGACAACGGTGATCGGACGCCACCTCTTCGACCTCACGAACGGCTGGGAGGGCTCGCCGCCGGCCGGCGAGCACGTCGTGGTCGTGACGCACCGCCCGCGGCCGCAGGGCTGGCACCCCGAAGCGTCCTACTACTTCATCGATGACGTGGCGCAGGCCGTCGCGAAGGCCCGGGAACTCGCAGGCGATCGCATCGTCGCACTTGCGGCGGGCGACGTCGGAGGCCAGGCGCTCGCCCTCGGGCTGGTGGATGAGGTCGCGATGGACGTCGTGCCGGTGGTCTTCGGCTCGGGGAAACGCTACTTCGGCTCGATCGACGCCCAGCACCTGCTCGAGGACCCCCACACCGTGATCCAGGGCAATCGCGTATTGCATCTGCGGTATCGGGTCCGCCGTTAACCGGGGGCGTTGTCAGCCGGATCGGGCCGCGGGGATGATGACCGGATGAGTGCATCGCACACGCAACCTCTTGATGCCGGTGATCTGCTGGTCCGCGGCGGAACCGTGGTGGACGGCACCGGGACTCCCCCGATGCAGGCGGATGTCCGCGTTCGCGACGGTCTGATCGTCGAGGTCGGACCCCACCTTGACGCTGATGATGAACGCGTGCTCGACGCCTCCGACGCGTACGTGACCCCGGGGCTCATCGAGTCGCACACCCATTTCGATGCAGCCGTCTGGTGGGACGCCGACTGCGATCCGATGCCGGCTCACGGCTGCACGACGATGGTGCTGGCGAACTGCGGGCTCGGGCTGGCGCCGCTGCGGCCCGCGGAGTCCAAGGATCTCGTCGACCTTTTCGCCTTCATCGAAGACATCCCGGCAGAAGCGTTCAACCTTGCCGTGCCGTGGAAGTGGGACACCTGGCCGGAGTACTTCGCCGCCGCGCGTCGCCACCCCACCGCGGTGAACTACGTGGGCTTCATGCCGTTCCAGATGCTGCGCACCTGGATCATGGGTCCTGACGCCTGGGAGCGCCCCGCCACGGCCGAGGAACGTGAGCGTTTGTGTGCGGCGCTGGATGAGGCGCTGTCGGCCGGTGCGCTCGGGCTCTCGACATCGGAGATGGACACCGACAAGGCCAACCGCCTGGTGCCGAGCCGCCTCGCCGACGATGCCGAACTCTCAGCGCTGATCGCCGTGCTCGCGCGCCACGGCGCGATCCTGCAATACGTGCCGCGCTTCCTGCAGGCGGAGTACTTCCACGAGGACCTGGCGCGCATGTCGCGGCTCATCGCCGGCACCGGCGTCCGCATGATCTTCGCCGGTTACGCGCTGGAGGAGATGGCGGCGCCCGGCCGCACCAAGCTCGAAGACCTGATCACCCGGCTCCGGAGCGAGGGCGCTGACCTCTGGCCGAACTTCAGCCCGCGGCCGTCGCACGTCAACATGCACTTCGAACGCTCGATCATGTGGAGCGGGGTAGCCAGCTGGCACTCCTACGTCCATGCGAGCGATGAGGACAAGCGCACGCTGCTGCACGACCCCGTCTGGCGCGCGGCAGCCCGCGCCGACTGGGACGCCTGCACCTACACGCTGGCACCGATTCGCATCCCGGACCGCATGCTGCTGATGGGCGGCGACCACAGCGGCGAGTCGATGGCCGACGCGATTGCCCGCACCGGTCAGCACCCCTCCGACGTCATGGCCGACTGGCTCATTGCCACTGATGTGCAAGGGAATGTGCGCACCCGGGAACGTCCCATGGATCTCGCCGCAGCGGCGGCCATGGCTCGCTCGCCGCACGCACTTCCGGGGGCGAGCGACGCCGGAGCACATGTACAGATGTTCAGCGGTGCGGGTGACGGCACGTTCTTCCTGGCGAACATGGTCCGCGATACGGGATTGCTCCGGATAGAGGAGGCGGTGCAAGCCGTGACCTCGCGGCTCACCGGATTCTTCGGCATCCCCAACCGCGGGATCATCCGCCCCGGCGCCGCGGCCGACCTTGCCGTCTTCGCCCTCGAGGACCTCACCAACGGCACCGAGGTCCAGCGCCGCGATCTGCCCGGCGGCGCCTGGCGCTACAGCCGCACACCCGGCGGCTACCGGGCCACGATCGTCGGCGGCGTGCCGACCTGGCTCGACGGCGCGTCCACCGGCAAGCGTCCGGCCTCGATGTTGCCCGCTCGTGCGGAGAATGAACGCGTGCCCGTCGGGGTCTAGTGCCTCGTGGTGAGCGGTGTGGGGAGGGGTCCGCTGCCGAGCGCTGCGGCCAATGCCTTCGCCGACGTCTCGTTGAACGATCCCGTGATCTCGGCGGAACCGGCGATCCGTTCTTGAATGACCGGGGCCGACTGGACGACCCCGTCGAGCTCGATCGCGAGCTGGCAGGTTACCGGTGGGGCGTCGGCCGGCGAGCTGCCCTTGGGGCAACCGGCGCCCTTGGAGATCGCATCGGTGAGGGCCGCCCAGGCGCTCTGCCCGGCGCGGGTGAAGCTCACGTTGACGATCCACTGGCCGGTGCTGGTGCCGTTGACGCCGGTCTGGATGGTGGCCGCCGCGGTGGCGATCGCCTCACCGCCCAGCCGCTGTGGCCCGAGTGCGTACTCGATCGTGCCGGTGGTGTCGCAGGCGACGATCCAGTCGGTGGCCGATGCACCGGCGACCTGCTGGCCCTCGGCGGTGCCGGCCTTCGGGCAGCTCGCCGACAGCCGTGCCGTGATGCACGGCGGCGGATTGCCGCCGGCCGGTCCGGCGGCAGAAAGGCAACCGCCTGCCGACGTCGTGGGCGAACTCGGTGCCTGCTCTTCGGCGGCCGGGACCCTGAAGCTGAGTTGGCCGGTGCTCGTCAGCAAGCCCACGGTGTCCGCGGCGGATTTGGGGAGGCGCAGCGTGATGCTTGCGGTGCCGATCTGAACCTGCCCGTGGATACCGGCAGCGGCGAGGCGGCGGGTGAGAACCGCGGCATCGGCCTGCAGGTCGGCGGCGGACGCAGAGCCGGACGTCGGTAACAGCGTGGCCGTGACACTGGGAGCGGTGATCGGCGCCGGACGAACGGTCGCATCAGGCGAGTGGCCGGAGCCCCCGATCACCGCGAACAGCGAGCCCGCCACAACGATGACACCCACGGCGGCCGCCGTGATTGCAGCACGGCGGCGGCGCTGCCGGCGGCGTCCCCGCCGCGAAACGTCGGCGAAGTCAACGCCGGCGCTGTCCGGGGCGGCTTGGTGAAGCAACTCGTGGAGCTGCCGTTCAACAGGTATCACGAGTGGCCTCCCCCGATGGGACAAACAGCGCCGTCAGCTGCGGGCTGGTACGCAGCTGTTTGATCGCTTTCGCGTTCTGACTCTTGACGGTTCCCACTGAACAGCCCAAGGCCCGAGCGACCTGCAACTCAGTGAGGTCCTCGAAGTAGCGCAGCACAACCACCGCCCGTTGGCGGGGCGGCAGCGATCCAAGCGCCCGGGCAACGGACCAGCGCAGTTCCACTTGGTGGAGGTCGTTGCTCGCCTCGGCGGTGTCCGGCAACTCACCTACAGCCGTTTCGGCGCGCCAGCGACGGCGGTTCCACGTCAGGAACGTGGACATCATCACCCGGCGCACGTATGCCTCCGGGGCGTCCTGTCGATGCACCTGGGCCCATCGCGACCACACCTTCGCCAGCGCGGTCTGTACGAGATCCTCAGCGGTCGCCAGGTCTCCGGTCAGCAGCCAGGCAGCGCGAACCAAGCCCGGCGAGCGGGCTATCACGAAATGACGAAAGCCCTCAGGCTCTGCCATCCCTAACCCCCTCTGCATTCGACCCCTCCGTTAGACGACTTGGCCCTCGGAAATGGTTGCCTCGGTCGGATTCGGTGGAGATCTGGCAGCTGTCAGCGAAGGCCTAGGGCGCGACGCCCTCACGAGGCGGCGGCACCGGAGGCGTCGTGCCGTACTGGGTGAAGTCTT
The DNA here is from genome assembly GCA_036272075.1 of Frankiaceae bacterium. Classification (GTDB taxonomy): domain Bacteria; phylum Actinomycetota; class Actinomycetes; order Frankiales; family Frankiaceae; genus DATAZK01. The sequence goes on along the minus strand of DATAZK010000249.1, from coordinate 41,021 downwards.
CGGTAAAAGTCCCCGTGACGTTCTCCGTGTGCAACAATCGCGGGTTTCCGTCGACGGCAACGTCCATGCGTATCTCGCCCCGATCCACGTCGTGGACCGTCAACACATACACGGGGTGGCCATCGCGCGTGCCCTTGCTGTAGCCGGCCTTCGGCGAGATGGAGAATTGGTTCATGAAGGAGACCGTCTCGGAAAGCGTGAACTGCTTCGCCCCATCGGCGCCCGCGTTCACCCACCGATTCGCGTTGTAGTCCAGCCATTCCGGGGTCTGCCTCGGATACCAAGCCTGGAGCAGAGCCCTCGGTGAATAGACCGAAGCAAAACCTCCGACGACTCGCACATGTTCGCTCCCGAGGGGGTACGTGCGCACGAGGTTGACCTCACCGTCATGAAAGCTCGCGTCGACTTTCGAAAGCCCGGATGGCGCGAGCTTGTCGCCGATGACCACGCGAACCCGCGGCTCTTTGTCCAGGTTGGCGAGAGCCACGCGGAAGATGTCTTGCGCGGTCCGCTTGGATGACGCGTGCCCGCTGCTGCAACCAGTGACCATCAGCAGCGCCGCGACGACCATCCCCCACCGGCGGTGCATGCCCGTCATCTTAGTGACAGTGCGTAACGCTCCATGCTCCATGCGATTGTCGGTGTCGCCGGCCCCGGCTTTGCCATCCGTCAGACACACAACCTCCGAAAGGCCCCGATGCCTGATCCGCTTGTCGTCCTCGTGCACGGCACGCGCGACGAAGGGGCCAGCTTCCGAGCAGTGACTGCCGCCCTCGAGGACCTCGATGTCGTGACGTACGACCGCCGCGGCTGGGGGCAAGACCCGGTGTGGGACGGCCAGCCGGCCAATCTCGCTGAACACGTCGACGATCTGCTGGCGCTCATCGGGGAACGGCCGGCGACGGTCGTCGGACACAGCTCGGGCGGTCATGTCGCGATCGCCGCAGCCATCCGCCGGCCTGAGCTGATCGTCTCCCTAGGCGTCTGGGAGACGGCGATGCCATGGGCTCCGTGGTGGCAGGGAGATCATGAGCGGCTGGTACGCGGTGCGATCCGCCGGATCGAGCAGAAGCCTCCGGGCAAGCCTCGCCAGAACCACGAGCGGCAGCTTTTTGTCGCAGAGGCGACGCAGGGCCTTGCTCAGCGTTACGACGTCACCCAGCTGCGCACCAGCTGCGTCGTGGGCTACGGAACAGAGACCGTGCCCGCGTTCGGTCCCGGGATGACCGCCCTCGCCGAGGTGATCGGGGCCGAGGTTTTCGTCCTGCCCGGTGCCACGCACATGGCTCACCGGGAAGAGCCCGAAGGCTTTGCGCGGTTCGTCCGACATGCGGTTGCACTGGGCCAACGGCCCCGCTAGCGGACCCGTCACGCGGTTCCACCGGCTCACTGATTTGTGGGCGAGGGGGGAGTTGAACCCCCACGTCCTTACGGACACACGGACCTGAACCGTGCGCGTCTGCCATTCCGCCACTCGCCCGAGCGACCGTCCGACGCTACCACGCAGGGCGCACCCCAAGCGGGGCCTGCACCAGCGCAAACGTCCGTCGCCACCCGCCGGTTGTCCACCGGATCACCCGCTTTTGACAGGCCTCCCCGTTACGATCGCTGCACTCTTGGAAGGAGACGCGTCGTGGGGGTGCTGCAGCGCTTCGAGAGCCGCCTGGGCGGCCTCGTCGAAGGCGCCTTCGCTCGCGTGTTCAAAGGCGGAGTCGAGCCGGTCGAGCTGGCGGGAGCACTCACCCGCGAGTGCGACGAGCGCAAGGCCCGCGGTTCGCGTCGCACGCTGGTCCCTAACAAGTTCACCATCCAGCTCTCCCAAGCCGACTATGAGCGGCTCGCCCCCTACCGCCAGGCCCTCAGCGATGAGCTGGCGACGCTGGTCCGCGAGCATGCAGCGGCCCAGCGCTACACGTTCGTCGCCCCCGTCAGCGTCGCGCTGGAGCTGGACCCGGCACTGTCTGTCGGCCGCTACACCGTCCACAGCGATGTGGTGGAGGGTCCGCGCGCGACCAGCGCCCCGCCTGTCCTTGCCCAGCGCGTCACGCAAGTCGGCGCAGAGCTGCCGCCTTTCCAGCCCGCCCCGCCGATGTCGGTGTCCGCACCCGACAACGTCCAGAGCGATGCGAGCCGCCCGACCAACCCGACGACCCGCGGCCCCGAGCTCCCCCGGCTGATCGTCACGGTCGGCGGATCCGCGGACCATGGCAGCGCAGCGGCTTCCGGCCAGGTCAACGAGGTGGCTCTGCGGCGCACCGTCACCGTGCTCGGGCGCGGATCCGACGTCGACGTCCAGCTTCCCGACACCGGTGTCTCCCGCCGTCACGGAGAGCTCCTGCTTCAGCCGACCGGTCAGCACATCTACCGCGACCTGGGCTCCACCAACGGAAGCCGGGTCAATGGCCGGAAGGTGCACGAGGCGACCCTTCGGGATGGCGACCGGATCGAGGTGGGGCGCAGCGTGCTGGTCTATCGCCACCCATCGCGGCAGCCGCGCACTGGTAGCGGCCGGAGCGGCGGCGAGCGTTCCGGCCGCCCCGCCGAGGCGTAGCCCGTGACCGACGCCGCATACCTGGTCATCCGCCTTACGTTCCTGGCCCTGCTCTGGCTGTTCGTGCTGGCCGCGGTGCGCGCCGTCCGCTCTGACCTCTTCGGCCCGAGCAAACGGGCGCTGCGACGCGATGTGGCTCCCCAGCCCGTCTTCGCACCACCGCCGCCGTCCAAGCCGCGGCGCGGACGCGAGCCCAGCAAGCTGCTGGTCGTCAGCGGCCGGGCCCGCGGGCTGACCGTTCCGCTTGGAGGGGGCCCGGTCACGCTGGGCCGGGCCGGCGACTCCAGCCTGGTGCTGGACGACGACTTCGCGTCGGCTCACCACGCGCGTCTGGTACCCCGCGATGGCCAGTGGTTCGTGGAGGATCTGGGTTCGACCAACGGCACCTACCTCGATCGCACGAAGGTCGTGCGCCCGACACCGGTGCCTATTGGCGTGCCTGTCCGCATCGGTAAGACGGTCCTGGAGCTGAGACGATGAGCGCCCGCCGGCTCCCGACTGGAAGACGATCGGAGTGACCTTGCGACTTCGCTACTCCGTGCGTTCCCACGTGGGAAAGGTGCGCGAGGGCAACGAGGACTCCGCCTACGCCGGCTCCCGCTTGGCCCTGGTGGCCGACGGCATGGGTGGCCACGCGGCGGGCGAAGTCGCAAGCTCTGCCGTCGTCGCTGCGCTGTCCCAGTTGGATGACGACGAGGCCGGGCTCGACCTGCTCGAGGTGCTCGCCCGGGCGGTCGAGGTCGCGAACGACCATCTGCGGGCCATGGTCGACGCCAACTCCGCGCTCGACGGTATGGGCACGACGCTCACCGCCTTGCTCTCCTCCGGTACCCGGCTCGGGATCGCCCACGTCGGCGACAGCCGGGCCTACCTGCTACGCGACGGCGAATTCAGCCAGCTCACCCACGACCAGACGCTCGTGCAGCGCATGGTCGACGAGGGCCGCATCACCCCCGAGCAAGCCGAGACCCATCCCCAGCGCTCCCTGCTCACCCAGGCGCTCGACGGACGGGCAGGCGTCCAGCCCGACCTGTCCGTGCGAGAGGCCCGCCGCGGCGATCGCTACCTCCTGTGCAGCGACGGCCTGTCGGGCTACGTGGCTCACGACACCATTGGCGAGACCCTTGCCATCGAAAACGCAGACGACGCTGCCGAGCGGCTCATCGATCTCGCCCTGGCCGCCGGTGCCCCCGACAACGTGACGGTCGTGATTGCCGACGTCGTCGACGACGAGCCCGGCATGCCGGACACACCCGTCGTCGGCGGTGCGGCAGCAGAGCAGGACGCGGTACCCAGCGCGGCGGCAGCAGTGGTCCTGCCGGGCGGCGCGTCGCTGACCGCCGAGGAACGCGCCGCCAAGCGGGGGGCCCGGCGCAATCCGCCTCCGCCGCTCCCGCCCGAACCGCAGCAGGACTATTGGGGCGCGGAGCAGCGCCCCGTCGATACAGGTGTCTTCCGGCTGCCCGAGACGGGTACGGCTGAGGTGCTCGCCGCCCGAGAACTCTCCGCTACCCCGCCCTCAGGCATCCCGCCGATCACCGAATCGGCCGGCCGCCATCACCGCGCACGTCGACGGCGCTGGTTTCGACGACCGGTGCCACTCGCCCTGATGACGATCTTCCTGATCGTCGTGGCCGGGGTTTTGACCACCTGGGCGATCGCCACCAACTCCTGGTACGTCGCCAGCTCCGGCGGGCAGGCCGCGCTCTTTCACGGTTTGCAGAGCAAGCCGCTCGGCGTCTCCCTTTCCAGCGTCGCCGAACGCGGAATCGGGCTCGACCAGCTCAACCAGTTCGACCGCGACCACGTCAGCGGGGGCATCGTCGCCAACAGCCATGACGACGGCGTCTGCATCCTCGCCCGGCTCAAGTTCAACGTCGAAGACGCCGCCCACCAGGCTGCGGTGAAGGCCGCCGCCGCGCAGAAGGCCAAGTCGTCCCCGAGCCCGACCCCGCGGGCCTCGAAGTCCTCCGAGTCCGGTCGTGGGAAGTCGCCTACCAGCACGGTCACCGCGTCGGCCTCACCCAGCCCCACCCCCAGTCCCACCCCGACAGTCAGCGTCCCGCCCGCCACCCCGTTGCCGAAGTCCTGCGCGCCGTGACGACGGCAACCTTCGCTCCAGCCCGGCCCAACCGCCGGGGTACGGAGCTGTTCCTCTTACTGTTCGCGATCATCGTGGCGACCGGCGCCTTGTCGGCCGTCGTCCTCGCTCATGACAACCGGCTGACCGCCAAAGTTGGTTATCTGGCAGGCGGTTTCCTCGCTGTCTACCTGCTGGCCCACTTCGCGGTCCGCAAGCTTGCGCCCGCCGCCGATCCGCTGCTGCTGCCCATCATGGCCTTGCTCAACGGGCTGGGTCTGGCCGAGATCTACCGTCTCGACCTCGGCTACGCCGACCGCGCCCGCCAGCTCGGCAAGCCGATCCCCGCCGGCCGTGCGGAGCTGCAGCTGGCGTACTCGTTCGTCGCCGTACTGCTGCTGATCGCGGTGCTGTGGATCATCCGCGACCATCGCACGCTCGCCCGCTACACCTACACGTCTGCCTTTGTCGGACTCGGGCTGCTGGCCACCCTCGTGTTCGCCCCGGCGCAGATGGGCGCACGAATTGCGCTGCCAGTGTTGAACATTCAGCCCGGAGAGTTCTCCAAGATCCTGCTGATGATCTTCTTCGCCGGCTACCTGGTACGAAAACGTGAAGTGCTCTCTGTCGTCACGCGCTCATTCCTCGGCCTCCCGCTGCCGCGGGCGCGCGACATGGGACCGCTGCTGCTGGCCTGGCTCACGAGCCTGCTGATCCTCGTCGTCATCAAGGACCTGGGCACCTCGCTGCTGTTCTTCGGAATCTTCCTGGCGCTGCTGTATGTCGCGACCGAGCGCGCGTCGTGGGTCGTGATCGGCCTGCTGCTCTTCGCCGCGAGCGCCGTACTGAGCTACTACGCCTTCGGCCACGTGCGGCTGCGCGTCGACATCTGGCTGCACCCCTTCAAGCCGTCAGAGATCAGTGGCAATGCCTACCAGCTCGTCCAGGGACTGTTCGGCCTCGCCAACGGGGGACTGCTGGGCACCGGTCTCGGACGCGGCCGTCCCGATGTCGTCCCGTCGGCGTGGAACGACTTCATCCTCTCCAGCCTCGGCGAGGAGATCGGCGCCGTCGGCGTCATGGCCATCCTGGTGCTGTACTTCCTGCTGGTGGCCCGCGGGCTGCGCGCCGCCCTCGGCGTGCGGGACGGCTTCGGCAAGCTGCTCGCGGCGGGCATCGGGACGGCGTTCGCCATCCAGGTCTTCGTGGTCGCCGGCGGAGTCTTGCGGGTGATCCCGCTGACCGGCCTGACGCTGCCATTCGTGGCGTACGGGGGGAGCAGTCTGCTCGCCAACGCCATCCTGATCGCCCTCTTGCTGCGCATCAGCGACGCCGGACGACGCCCGCCGCCGGCGCCCAGCGACGCCGTCCCGCTGTATGACCCGCAGGCTGTCGTCGACAGTCCAACACAGGTGGTACGGCTGTGAACCGCCCGATCCGGCGGCTCTCGATCGCCTGCCTCGTCCTCATGCTCTCGCTGCTGATCGCCGACAACCTGATCCAGCTCGTCGAGGCCCAGTCGCTGCGCAACAAGCCGCAGAACAGCCGCCAGCGGCAGATGGAGCTCGCCCGCCCGCGGGGGCCGATCGTCGTTGCCGGCAAGTCGGTCGCCGAGTCGGTACCGGTGAACGACGTCTACAAGTACCAGCGCAAGTACCCCGGCGGCGGCCTGTACGCGCCCGTCACCGGCTACTTCTCCATCGTCTCCTCGACGCAGGTGGAGCAGGCGGAGAGCGGCGTGCTGTCCGGCACCGACAGCCGGCTGTTCGTGCGGCGGCTCTCGGACTACTTCACCGGCCGCCAGCCCAAGGGCGGCGCCGTCGTGCTCACGCTGGACCCGGCGACCCAGCAAGCGGCGTCTGCCGCCCTCGGCAATCGCAAGGGCGCGGTCGTCGCTCTCGACCCGAAGACCGGCGCGATCCTCGCGCTCGTCACGTCGCCGACCTTCGACCCCAACCTGCTCGCGGTGCACGACGGCACGACGCTGAACAACAATGACCGCAGGCTTTCTGCCGACCCGAACAAGCCGCTGCTCGATCGCGGGACCGAGCTCACGTATCCGCCCGGTTCGACGTTCAAGCTCATCACCGCGGCGGCCGCGCTCTCCTCGGGCAAGTACACGCCCGACACCCAGATCCCCGCCCCCAACCAGCTCCAGCTGCCCCAGAGCACCGCGATCCTCAACAACTTCGGCGGTGAGACGTGTGCCGCCGCCCAGCAGGAATCGCTGCTGGAGGCGCTGACCACGTCCTGCAACACCGCGTTCGCCAAGCTCGGCCTGACGCTCGGGGCGAAGGCGATACGCGATCAGGCCGAACGGTTCGGCTTCAACAGCACCATCCCCAGCTTCCCGCTGCGCCAGGCGGCGAGCATCTTCCCGGACAAGGTCGATCTGCCCGAGACCGCACTCTCGGCCATCGGCCAGTTCAACGTCCGCTCCACGCCGATCCAGATGGCGATGGTCGCCGCCGCCATCGCCAACTCCGGCAAGGAAATGAAGCCCTACGTCGTCAAGCAGACCCTCGCGCCCGACCTCTCGCCTCTGGTGACAACCTCGCCGCAGCAGCTCGCTCAGCCGATCGACGGTAACGTCGCCTCCGAATTGACCACGATGATGGAAAGCGTCGTGAACAACGGCACCGGTATCAATGCGCAGATCCCTGGTGTGCGCGTGGCGGGCAAGACGGGCACCGCGCAGAACGCCGTCGGGCAGCCTCCGCACTCGTGGTTCGTGGGGTTCGCGCCGGCCGATGACCCCCGGGTCGCCGTATGCGTGTTTGTCGAGAACAGCGGCGGCGACCCCAACGGACAGGGTGGAATCACGGCCGCCCCGATCGCCCGCACCGTGATGCAGACCGCACTGGGAATCTCGTGAGCCTCATGAAAGGAACCTTCGCGTGATCAGCGCCGGCACCGTCCTGGGTGAGCGCTACCGCCTCGACACCCGCATCGCCATCGGCGGCATGGGTGAGGTGTGGAGCGCCCAGGACGAGACTCTCGGGCGCACCGTCGCGGTCAAGGTGCTCAAGCCGGAATACGCCGAAGACCCCACGTTCGTCGAACGTTTCCGGGCCGAAGCACGTAACACCGCCCGGCTTGCGCATGCCGGGATCGCCACCGTCTACGACTACGGCGAGGTTCCGGTGGAAGGTGCGCTCGGCAGCAGCGCGTACCTCGTCATGGAGCTGGTGCCGGGCAAGCCGTTGTCGGCGATCCTGCACGAGCGCGGCCAGCTGCCGCCGAGCGAGAGCATGTCGATCGTCGGCCAGACGGCGCTGGCGCTGCAGGCGGCCCACGAGCGCGGCGTCATCCACCGCGACATCAAGCCCGGCAACCTGATGATCACCCCCGACGGCCGGGTGAAGGTCACCGACTTCGGCATCGCCCGCGCCACGGACGAGGTACCGCTCACCCAGACCGGCACCGTCCTCGGTACCTCCTACTACCTCGCCCCGGAGCAGGCGGCTGGCCGCGAGGTCACCGCTGCGAGCGACGTCTACTCGCTCGGGATCGTTGCCTACGAGTGCCTGGCGGGCCGCCGGCCGTTCCAGGACACCAACCCTGTCGCGGTCGCGATGGCGCATCAGACCCAGCCGCCTCCCCCGCTTCCCGCGACCGTTCCACCGCCCATCGCGCAGCTCGTTTACGCGGCGCTGTCGAAGGATCCGCGCGATCGACCGCCGACGGCCGGCGAGTTCGGACGCCGGGCGCTGGCCCTGGCCGATCCGACCGCCACCGGCGCGATGGCACCGCCAACTGCCGCTACCGAACGGCTCGGACCGCGCACCGGCGTCATCGCTCCCGTCCCGGTTCGCGAGCCGCTGCCACCGCAGCCGCCCCCGAAACGCAAGATTCCGCTGTCCGTTCCGCTCATCGGGCTGCTGGTCCTGCTCGCCGTTCTGCTGACGATCCTGCTGCTGCGCAACGACAACAAGAAGGCCGGCAACGGCACCCCGAGCACCAGCCCCACCACGGCCCCGCCGACGAGCACTTCTCCCTCGCCTACACCCAGCAAGACCCCGAGCACCCCGCCGCCGACCACCCCGAGCACGAGCCCGCCGACCACCCCGCCGCCGGCCACGGTCACCATCAACGCCGCGGACTACGTGGGTCGCACGCTGGCGTCCGCAGAAGCCTCACTGGAGCGCAAGGGCCTGCAGGTGCAGGTGCAGGGCTCCCCCGATCCCGCCGCGACGGTTACCGCGATCAGTCCGAGCGGTGTGGTGAACAAGACCCAGATCATCACGCTGACCACGCAGACCCCGACCACCAGCCCGCCGCCGACCCAGTCCGCGTCGCCGTCCGCCAGCGCTTCCAGCCTCAGTGGACAGGGGAACGGCCCGGCCGGTCCCGCAGTCGGCGCGAGTCCCGCGCCCATGCCGGGGAAGGGGACCGGGATACGGGGGTGACCGAGCGAGCAGATCCGGGTCCGCAGATCCCGGTGCCGGGCGACTCAGACCGCGAGCCTGAGCCGACCTCGGGCGTGCCCGCACAAGGAGCCGCAGCTCCGGGTGTCCGGCTGCTCTCCGGCCGGTATCGCCTCGGGGAGGTCCTCGGCTACGGAGGGATGGCGGAGGTCTATCGGGCGCGTGACGTCCGGCTCGAGCGCGATGTCGCCATCAAGGTCCTGCGCAGCGACCTGGCCCGCGACCCCTCGTTCCAGGCTCGATTCCGGCGCGAGGCGCAGTCGGCCGCCGCCCTGAATCATCCGATGGTCGTGGCGGTTTACGACACCGGCACCGACGACCGGCACGATCCGCCGCTGCCCTACATCGTCATGGAGTACGTCGAGGGACGCACCCTGCGCGAGGTCCTGCTGCACGAAGGACGGCTCACCCAGAGGCGCGCCATCGAGATCGTCATCGACGTGTGCGCGGCGCTGGACTACAGCCACCGGGCGAGCATCGTGCACCGTGACATCAAGCCGGGAAACGTGATGATCACCCGCGACGGCTCGGTGAAGGTGATGGACTTCGGCATCGCCCGCGCGGTCGCGCAATCCACCGCGACGGTCACCCAGACGGCCGCTGTCATGGGCACGGCGCAGTACCTCTCACCCGAGCAGGCGCGCGGCGAAAAGGTCGACGCCCGCAGCGATCTGTACTCCACCGGTGTCGTGCTGTATGAGTTGCTCACCGGTCAGCCGCCGTTCCAGGGTGATTCGCCGGTCGCCGTCGCCTACCAGCATGTGCGGGAGGACGCGGCCCCACCTTCCGATATCGAGATTGACCTTCCCGGTGACGTCGACGCCGTGGTCATGAAGGCGCTGGCGAAGAACCCGGCCAACCGCTACCAGAGCGCCGGTGAGATGACCGACGATCTCGGCCGGCTGCTCACCGGAAGGCGAGTGCTCGCCACCCCGCTGCTGCGGGAGCCGACCCCGCGTCCGGCTCCTCCCCCTCGCCGGGTCCGTCCGGAACGGGCCCCGCGCCAGAGACTCACCCGTGGCCGGGTCCTGCTCACACTCGTGCTGCTCTTGCTGGCCGCAGGTGCGGTGACCGGAGGCCTCCTGCTGGCCCGCAGTCCGAATTCGGCGAACGCCAAGGTGCAGGTGCCGCCGGTGCAAGGGCTGACCCTGACGGCAGCGGAACGCACGATCCGCCAGAACGGCCTGGCCGTCGGCAAGACCATCGCCCGCCGCGATCCCGCCAAGCCCAACACGGTGCTGTCGAGCGACCCGGCACCGGGCACGAAACTGGACCGCGAGGCTGCTGTCGGGCTGACCTACAGCTCAGGACCGGGCACGGTCGTCATCCCGACCTCCATCGTCGGCCAGAAAGCCGAGGACGCCGCAAAACTGCTGCAGGGACTGGGCTTTCACACCCGGTTCGCATCGGTGCAGGCACCGCTTCAGCCGGTAGGAAGCGTCAGCGGTACCTCGCCGATCCAGGGCGCGACCGTGGAGGTCACTTCCGAGGTTGTCGTGACGATCGAGGTGGTGAACAACGAGACGACCGTCCCCAACCTGATCGGACTCAATGCGGGAGTCGCCCAGAACCTGCTGACGTCCGTCGCCCTCCAGACGAGCATCGTCCAGCAGGATTCGACGACCGTGGCCGACGGGTTGGTGCTCGCTCAGAGCACCCCGTCGCAGGGCACGCTGGCGCGCGGAGCCGTCGTCACGATCACGGTCAGCCACAACGTCAAACCGTCGCCCACCCCGACCCCGAAGCCCAAGCCCACACCCACCCATCGGCCGAGCCCGTCGAGCAGTCCGTCGGTGAAGGCGAGCGCCAGCCCGACCCCCTGACGCCGGCGGCTCAGCTGAAAGCAGCCGCGCGCAGCCCCTCGACCTCGGCAGTCAACGCCGGCGCGAGCTCGAGCGGTCCGTCATCGCCGCACACGGACAGCCAACGCGCGAGCATCAGGTGACCCCCGTAGGTCAGCACCGACTCCGGGTGAAATTGCACGCCTTCAATCGGCAGGTCGCGATGGCGCAGCGCCATGATCACGCCGCTGGCGGTCGAGGCCGTCACCTCGAGCTCGTCCGGCAGGCCCTGACGGTCGATCGCCAGCGAGTGATAGCGCGTCGCCACGAAAGGGTTCGGCAGATCGGCGAGCACGCCCTCACCGTTGTGAGTCACCAGGCTCGTCTTGCCGTGTAACAGCTCCGGTGCACGCACACACTGGCCGCCGAAGGCGACGCCGATCGCCTGGTGCCCGAGGCAAACCCCCAGCAACGGCAGCCTTTCCGCCGCGCAGTAGCGCACCATGTCGACGCTGACGCCGGCCTCCCACGGGCCCTTCGGACCCGGAGACAGCAGCACGCCGTCCACCCCGAGATCCGGGACCTCCTTGGTCTCGATCTCGTCGTGACGGCGCACCACGGTTTCGACGCCGAGCTGGCCGAGGTACTGCACGAGGTTGTAGACGAACGAGTCGTAGTTGTCGACGACGAGCACCCGAGTCACCCTTCGAGTGTGCCTGCTGTCAGCCGGTGCTCGCTCTGGCGTGCAAAAGGGCGACCGCACCGGTGTAGGCGGGCAGGTGCAGCGCGGTGCTCGAGGTGACGGACAGCCGCAGCCCGTAGGCGGCCACGTACTGCTGATAGATCTCGATGCCCGGTTCGGCGTTCAGCGCCGCCCGCAGCCGGTCGGAGTCACCGATCGCGACGAGGACAAACGGCGGCGAGTAGACCCGCCCGTTCACCAGCAGGGTATTGCCGACGCAGCGGACCGCCGTCGTGGCGATCACCCGCTGGCCCATCACGCTCAGCGCCTGCGCGCCGCCCGCCCGCAACCCGTTCAGAGCGGCCTGCACGTCCTGCTGATGCACTACGAGATCGTCCGGAGTCGGCGCCGGCACGCCCGGCGGCAACGCCCGCCCGCGAGCAGACCTCGGGGCGTCGTCGAGCGCGACCGTGAGACCGGGTCCGCTCACCGCGGGGAGCCCCGCTTGAGCTCCGGCTTGGGCTTCCTGGCTGCGCGCCCGCTGCACCTGCGCGTTTCCCGACGCCGACCCTGCAGTCTGCGCATCCACCCGGGTCCGGAGCGCGGCGGCCTGGCGATCCAGCTTGGCGACGGCGGCCTGCCGGTCGGCGACCAGGCCCGGCAGATCGTCACGCTGACCGGGCAGTTGGCTCCCATGAGAGGTCGCCACAGAGGTGGCAGCGAGCAGGCCCGCGATCGCGAGGACGACGGGCACGAGGACCCGAAAGGCGCGGTTGGCAGCCGTGCTCATGCCTGTTGGATCACCACCGCCTGCCTGTTGGACCACCAAACCCCCAGCCCGCGCCGTTACGCTGCCCTGACCCGTTCTCTCTCCACGCGAAAGGAGCCCGGCGTGCCCGAGTCCCGGCGTCGCAAGAAAAAGGATGCCCGACCCGCGGCGCCGATCCGCCAAGCCGCGCCCACGAGTCGCAAAGCGCCGCATTCACCGCCCTGGTTCGGCGGGCTCCTGCTCGGCCTCTTCCTGCTGGGCATCGCCTGGCTGCTCACGTACTACTTCTCCAACGGCGGGGTGCTCGGGATGCAGCACCTCGGCGGTTGGAACCTGGCCGTGGGCTTCGGCTTCATCGTCGGCGGGCTCGGGATGGCGACGCAGTGGAAATAGCTTTAGGGACCTAAGTCCCGGCTGGCTGGGCCCTATGACCCCGGTGAAACTCCACCCATGTCATTCATCCCCAGCGGTTATCCACATTGTGGACAACCGCCTTTTGAGAGCTCCACCTACCGGCGGTAGGGTTCCCGAATGAGGCTGCTGGCAGGGCGAACGGCCGCCGTCACGGGAGCCGCCAGCGGCATCGGGCTCGCCACCGTCGAGGCATTCGCGGCCGAAGGCATGCGCATCGTCATGGCTGACGTGGATGGCGAGCGGTTGTTACAGCACGCGTCCCGCCTCGCGGAAGAGGGCGCGCAGGTCTGGGCGGTCACCGCTGACGTCCGCGACCCGGAGGCGTTGCAGCGGGTCGGTCAGGCCGCCATCGAGCAGTTCGGCGCCCTGCACGTCGCCGTCAACAACGCAGGCGTCGTCGTCACCGGGAACTCCTGGGAGCTCTCCCTCGACGATTGGCATCGCGTCATCGACGTGAACCTGTGGGGCGTCATCCACGGCGTTCGGGCCTTCGTGCCGCTCATCCTGGCGTCCGGCGAGGAAGGCCACGTCGTCAATACGGCCTCGATGGCTGCGGTCTACGCGCCCGCCCGGCTCGGTCCCTACGCCGTTTCCAAGCACGGAATCCTCGGCCTGTCCGACGTGCTACGCGCCGAACTGGCGGCGATCGACGCGCCGGTCGGCGTCAGCGTCGTGATGCCCGGCATGATCAAGACGGGCATGAACCCCATCGGAAGCGTTGCCGCCGAGACGGTCGCGGCCAACATTGTCGACGCGATCCGCCGCCAGCGGCCCTACGTTTTCACCGACGATCATCACTCCGCGGCGGTCGACGCCCGGCTCCGCGCGATCATTGCCGCGCGGGCCGAGCATCTCCCCTAGCTGCCTACCAGCGAGCTCAGAGCAGCTCGAAGATGGTCGCGTTGGCGAGCCCGCCGCCCTCACACATCGTCTGCAGGCCGTAGCGGATGCCGTTGTCGGCCATGTGGTGCACGAGCCGGGTGGCGAGCTGCGCTCCCGAACCACCGAGCGGGTGGCCGAGGGCGATGGCACCGCCGAGCGGGTTCAGCGCCTTGATGTCGGCACCGGTCTCAGCAAGCCAGGCAAGCGGCACGGGCGCGAAAGCCTCGTTGACCTCGAACGCGCCGATCTGGTCGAGAGTCAGGCCGGAGCGCGCCAGAGCCTTCGCCGTCGCCGGGATCGGACCGGTCAGCATCATGACCGGGTCATCGCCTGCCACTACAGCGGTGTGGATACGCACGAGGGGCTTCAAGCCCAGCTCGCGTGCCTTCTCCGACGTGGTGACCAGCAGAGCCGCCGCGCCGTCCGAGATCTGTGAGGCGTTGCCGGCGGTGATGACGCCCTCCGGATCGAAGGCCGGCTTGAGCTTGGCAAGCGACTCGACCGAGCTGCCGGGGCGCACGCCCTGGTCGGTGTCGAACTGCGACACGGTCCCGTCCTCAGCCGTCACCGGCACGGCCGTGATCTGACCGGCGAAGTGGCCGCCGTTGATGGCCTCGATGGCCTTCTCGTGCGAGCTGACACTGAACTCGTCCAGCTGCGTGCGAGACAGGCCCCATTTCTTGGCGATCATCTCGGCGCCGACGCCCTGGTTGAAGAGCACGTTGTCGTAGCGGGCGAGCGTCTTGGGGCCGAACGGGATCCCAGGACCGTGGGCGGTGTTGGAGCCCATCGGCACCCGCGTCATGGACTCCACGCCCCCAGCAACCGCGATGTCGTACTGGCCGGAAATGACTCCGGCCGCGGCGAAGTGGATGGCCTGCTGGCTCGAACCGCATTGACGGTCGACGGTCGTCGCGGGCACGGATTCGGGCCACCCTGCGCCCAGCACCGCGCTGCGCCCGATGTTCAGCGCTTGCTCGCCGGCCTGGTTCACGCAGCCCCAGATGACGTCGTCGATCAGCACCGGGTCGATGCCGCTGCGCTTGGCAAGAGCTTCGAGAACGTGCCCGGAAAGGTCTGCCGGATGCCAGCCTGCAAGAGCGCCGTTGCGCTTGCCGATCGGGGTGCGTACCGCGAGAGCGATGACCGCGTCACGTGCCATGTGGATTCCCTCCTGAATGGTGTACGCCGCGTCCAGATGCTGGCGTCTGCTCGGGTGTAACCATGCCCGGACGGCTGCCGATTCCAACCCGCCGGTCTAGCGTGATGCAGGTGACCTTCGGTCCACCGCCGCGGCGGGCACTCGCTCTCCTGGCAGGTGCGTTGGCCAGCGCGGCTGCCGCCTTCTTCATCCCCGAGTTCTGGGCGCTGGTGGCCGTCCTGGGATTCTGGGCTGGGCGCGACGCGTGGTTTCGTCGCACGCTGGAGCTCTTTGACGAGGGTTTGCGCTACGTCGCCGGCTTCCGGCGGGAGTACACCGCCTGGGACACCGTCGTGGACGTGCGTACCCGGCAGGAACGGCACTGGCTCTCGTTCGGTAAGACCCTCGAGATCGACCTGTCCGACGACACGTTGATCGTGCTCTCGGGTCAGCAGCTCGGCGCCGACGCTGAGGAGGTGGCAGCGCTCGTCGAAGCCCGTTGGCAGCAGGCGCTCAGGTCAGCGAAGAGGTCCTGATCAGCGTCGCGACCACCAGGATCGCGGCAATCGCGACCGTGCCTGCCAGCTGGATCTGCCATCGGCGCGGCGGGCTGAAAGCCAACACCGCACCGACGAGCGCTCCGGTGATCAGTCCTCCGAGGTGCCCCCAGAGGCTGATGCCGGGAAACGTCACGGAGATGATCAGGTTCAGCACGATCGTGCCGGTCATCGCCGACGTGTCGGCTCGCACCCGCCGGGCCAGCACCCAGTAGGCAGCGAACATCCCGAAGATCGCGCCGGACGCGCCCAGGGTGGCGTATCCGACGCCCTCCACCAGGTAGACGAGCACGCCGCCACCAACAGCCGACAGCAGGTAGACCGCCGTGTAGCGAACCCGGCCGAGCATCGCTTCCAGCGCCGGGCCCACGAGCAGCAGCACGAGCATGTTGACCGCGATATGCCAGATCGCCACATGCAGGAATGCGCCAGTGAGCAGGCGGTAGTACTGATGCTGCGAGGCGATGGCGAAGTTGGAGTCGACATAGTCGAGCGTGAAGTGGTTGGCCGCCGAGTTCGACGAGAGCGGGAAGCCCTGCGCGATGAATGCCAGAACGTTCAGCGCCAGGAACACGAACGTGACGTAGGGGCGGCCGCTGGTCTGCCGCCCGCCGAAGGACGTCCGCAGTGGGCGTTGCTGACCGGTTGATCTGTGGCCATCGGCGACGTCGTCAGGGCACTGGAAACCCACCGACGCCGGCCGCATGCATTCGGCGCAGATCGGACGATCGCACCGGACGCAGCTCACGTAGGTGGGGCGATCGGGATGCCGGTAGCAGGCCCGCGGCGCGGGATTCGCCGCCTGACCTGATGTCCCGGGGGAGCCCCCTGGCGGCGGCCCGGACGTGGACATCGCTGGACTCAGGCAGGCGTGCGTTCGATGGCGATGCTGTTGATCACAACGTCCTCGTGCGGCCGGTCAGACCGGTCGGTAGGAGCTCCGGCGATCGCGTCGACGATGTCCTGACCCGAGACGACCTCACCGAAGATGGTGTGCCGGCGGTTCAGGTGCGGCGTCAGGCCGACGGTGATGAAGAACTGCGAGCCGTTGGTGCCCGGCCCGGCGTTGGCCATCGCCAGCAGGTACGGCCGGTCAAAGGACAGCTCCGGGTGGAACTCGTCCTTGAACTCATACCCCGGACCGCCGCGCCCGCTGCCCAGCGGGTCTCCGCCCTGGATCATGAAGCCCGGGATGACGCGGTGAAAGATCGTCCCGGCGTACAGCGAACGCCCTTCGACCTTCTGCCGGCTCTGCGGGTCGGTCCACCCCTGACTGCCGTCGGCGAGGCCGACAAAGTTGGCAACGGTCTTCGGAGCGTGGTTGGGGAACAGGTGAATGCGAATGTCACCCTTGCTCGTCTGCAGCGTTGCGTAGAGCTCTTCGGCCATCAGGATCCCTCGTCAGCAGGCATATCGGTGGGCACAGTCGGAGGAATTCCGACGCGGGCAAGAGCCTACGTGGGGGTCCCGACAGTGAGCTGTGCGCCTGCTGACCACGCTGGAACGGTTTCCTTTCGGGCTGCGGGTGGGATGACTCCTTGATAGCCGAGCACGCTGCGACGGAGGGCAATAGCTGTGAACGACCAGGTCGAGGCCACCGGCAAGCAACTTGCCGAGGTAGCCGAAAATGCCGTCGCCCAAGCCCGTGAGCAGGCCGAACAGGTCCGTGCAAATCTCGCGGCGTCCGACAAACTCGCCCAGGCCCGCAAGCGGGCCGGCAAAGCCGCCAAGAAGGCCCAGCAGGCGGCAGCCGAACGAGGTGCCGAACTCGGGGCCGAGGCCAGCACCCGCGGGAAGGCTGCAGCCAAGAAGGGGGCGAAGAAGGGCGAGCAGGCGCTCGAGCGCGCCCTTGACGCCACCCGCGAACGCGGCAGCGACGCCCTGCTCTCGGCGCTCTCGACCGATCCGGGCAAACGCCTCGCGGGCACTCCTGCTGGATCAGCGCTGAAGTCCAAGCTGACCGCCCGCAAGCGGCGACGCAAGAAGCTGATGCTGCTGGTGATCGCTAACGCGGGCGGCGCGATCGCGTTCAAGCAATTGCGCAGCAGGCGCGCCGGAGAGCCGGCCGCTGCTCCCACTCCGGTGCCGGTGCCGACGGAGACGGCTGAGCCGAAGCCCGCCGAAACCCCACCCTCGGCCTGAGCGGGCCAATTAACGGACCAATCAGGTAAAACCCCTGATGGCCCCCACCTCAGGCCGGTAGCGTTCCCCCGTCAGGGGGAGTCTTCGGAAAATGTCGAGCCGTTTTCGAGTCATTCTTGGTGTTTGCGTGCTCGCCTTTCTGCCGCTGATTTCAGGGACCATTGAGGCCGCGTCGCCGGCCGCGGCTGATACCGCTGGGCTCTCGCTGGTGGGCAATCAGTTCACGCTGAACGGCCAACCGTTCGTTCCGCACGGTTTCAATTCCATCGCGCTGCTCAACTCGCCGTGGTGCACGACTGGGCCCTCTCTGGCCGCAGCGACCGCTCTCTCGGCCACCGAATTGCAGCTCGCGAGGACCAGTTGGAACGCCAACACTTTGCGCTTCCAGGTCAGCCAACCGGTGCTCGCCGGGCCCAATGGACCGGCGTACGCGCAGCAGATCGAGACCGCCGTCCAGCTGGTTCTGAGCAGCGGATTCGTCGTGGATGTCTCGATGCAGGACCAGTCCAGGGCGTGTGGTCCGGCGGAGCCGCTCCCCGGCCCCGAGACCGAGACCGCCTGGTCGACGTTGATCGCCAACACCACCCTGAGCGGGGATCCGGACGTCATGCTCGAGTTGTTCAACGAGCCTACGAACTCTCCGACGACGACCGCGACCACCGACCCCCGTCAGTCGACGTGGGTGGACTGGCTCAGCGGCGGCCGGCGGATTGGACCCGGCACGGGATGGAACGCGTATGTCCCGGTCGGCCACCAGGATCTGGTCGATTTTCTACGGACCGGGCTCAACGTTCCGAATATCCTTATTGCCGATGGTGCGAGTCACGCGGAGCACCTCGACGGAATGCCGCTGCTGCAGGATCCAGGTCCGACAAATCAGATTGCTTACGCTGTGCATCCGTATTACTACACAGACGGTGCAGCAAGCTGGGATACCCGATGGGGATATCTCGCGTCCACCAACGCACTCATTGCGACCGAGTGGAACTACGGACCGGGCGATTGCGGGACAGCGTCCCAGCGAATGGCCCCGCAGATCCTGAGCTACCTGCGCAACACCGTCAACATCGGGATCTTGGGCCATGCATTGGATGACTTCACCGGAGCGCTGGTGGTGGACGGTTCGCTTCAGCCCACCCAGTGCGGCACCGCTCATCCCGGCGGTGGACAGGATTTCCTGCGGGACTACATGGCGACGTTCGACCCCACGGCGGTCGCCCCTCCGGCGGTGACGGCAACCGCGATCGGGGCGCGCGAGGTCGATCTGCGCTGGACGGCCCCTCCCGACACCGCCGGGATCGCCAGATATGACGTCTACCGTGACGGAGTCCTGCTCACGTCCACCGCGGCCACGAGCGTCGCCGATACCGCCATCGCCCCGAGCACCACCTACAGCTACACCGTCGTCGCCACGGACCCGATCGGAAACGTCAGTCCGCCGAGCACCGCGGTGTCCGCGACCACGGGCACCGGGATCGTGCCGGCCGCCCCCACCGGCGTTGCCGCCTCTTACGGACCGAATCTGATCAGGCTCAGCTGGACGGCACCGCCGGATCCCGAGGCGCTGGTCGAGGGCTATGACGTCTACCGCAATGGGGTACTGGTCGCGACCACAACGTCCACCACCTACACCGATGTCCCGATCATGGAGGCGACGCCGTACACGTACACGGTCGATGCCTTCAACGACCCGGCCGACATCAGCGTCCCGAGCGCGCCGCTGACCGCGACGGCGCCCGACGACCGGCCACCCACGCCCCCCACCGGGCTGAAATTCACCCTTGCGGCCAAGACCATCACGGTGACGTGGGCCGCCTCGACGGACAACGTAGGGGTCAGCGGCTATCGGGTCTATCGCAACGGGACGGTCATCGCCAGCACCACCACCAAGTCGTACGCCGACAGCGCGGTCAGCCAGGGGCATGCCTACCAGTACCAGGTGGTGGCCTTGGACCGGGCCGGCAACGTGAGCCTTCCCTCCGCGAGCCAGGCCATAGTCTTCCCGGACACCACCAAACCTTCAGCCCCGACGAAGCTGACGCTGACCCCGGCCAAGGCGAGTATCGCGCTCAAGTGGGCCGCCTCCACCGACAACGTGGGGGTGACGGCCTACCGCGTTTACCGGAGCTCGACGCTTATCGCCACGGTCGCGAGTCCGGCCCTGACGTACACCAACACCGGGCTGAAGACCGGCACGTCCTACAGCTACCACCTGGTCGCGATCGACGCCGCCGGCAATGCCAGCCCGGCCGGCGCGACGGTGTCGGCGAAAGCCAAGTAGCCCGGCCGCCGCTACAGACTCTTGCGGCCCAGCAGATGAAAGACGCGGCTGAGCTGGCGGTAGGGGTCGCGCCGGCTGGCTTCGAGTTCGACTGCGGCGGTCGCCCTCACCTGCTGCGCGTCGGTGGGATCCAATGTGGCTCCACTGAATTCGAGCCAGTCGACGAAGAGCCAGACGCCGTACCAGCGCGCCGGTTTCACGCCGCGGGTGCTTATCAGCTCGCTGAGCTCCTCGACCGTGTCGGCTCGGCCCGACACTCCGAGCACCCCGATCTCGGTTCTGGAGTCGAACGCCGCCAGCGCGTCATCCCAGCGCCGTTCCAGGGCCGGACGGACCGCACTCGCGTGGGCATTACCGGTCATGATCGAGACCAGCCCACCGGGTTCGGCGCACTGGCACAGCTGGGTGACGAGTGGCTCCGGATCGTCGAGGTAACCAAGCACCCCGTGACACAGCACCGCGTCGAAGCGTCGACCGTCCACCGCCTCGGCGGCGTGCTCGCCATCGGCCTGCAAGAACGTCACTCGCCGCTGAGCCTCGGCGGGCAGCGCCCGGAGTCGCTGTCGCGCCTTCTCCAGCATCGCCGCCGACGGATCGAGCAGCGTCACGTCGTAGCCGACCCGAGCAAGCGGGAACGATTGATGCCCAGCCCCGCCGCCGACGTCCAGGATGCTTGCCGGCGGCTTGGGCAAGTGTTCGAGCAATTGTTGATGCATCACGTACGTGCGCACGTACCCCTTGACCGAGGCGTAAGCATCATCGGCGAACTTGTCGGCCAGGCCGGCCCAGGTGTCTTCGCTCACGGCATCAAGATACGAGTTAGTGGTTAGTAACCAGTAACGTTTTTCGCGTCTTTTGGTCGGTGAGAGATGTGGAGCCGAGGGGAATCGAACCCCTGACTTCCTGCTTGCAAAGCAGGCGCTCTGCCAACTGAGCTACGGCCCCTCGTACAGCAATGCCCGATCAGCGAAGATCGACGGAGCGGGTGGCCTTGTGCCAGACGTCCTCGTCGTTGCGCCGGCCACGTAACCGCAGTGCCACGGCTGCAGCCGCCGCCAGCACGATCAGCTTGCGCACGATGCGACTCCCGGTCGACGGATCGTTGAATGATTGGGCCTGCGAACTATATCTCAGCCCTGACCTGCATGTTCGTGTGCACCTGAGCTCCGTCGAGGGACGAACGCTGACGCGAACTGGGTGGGTTCCGGGGGTCGCCCCCCGGAAAAACATTGCGGACCCCGGCGAAGCCGCGAAGGCGGCAAGCACAGATATCCCGTCGCGGGGGTCCGGGGGTCGCCCCCCGGGGAAAACATTGCGGACCCCGGTGAAGCCGCGCAGGCGGCAAGCACAGATATCCCGTCCCGTGGACCTAGGTGGACTTGAACCACCGGCCTCTTCCTTATCAGGGAAGCGCTCTAACCGGCTGAGCTATAGGTCCTGGCTGGCGAAGCGAGTCTACCCGGGTCGGGTAGCGTCGCTGGCCTGAATTCCTGGTCAGCTACCTCTCGACGAGGGTGACCTCGACCCCACCGACGAAGTCGGAGCACAGGTTGTAGAGCAGCGCCCCGATCGTGGACAGCAGGGTGAACGCAATGACGTTAGCGGCACCCACGACCACCGTGATGAGCATGACCCGGCTGAAGGTCAGCCAGTGATTGATACCGGCATTGCTCTTGTCGGTGAGGGTGTTCGCCGCATCGGCTATCGACTTGAAGACGCCCGACGTATCGAGCACCGCCCACAGCGCCGCGACCGCGACGATCAGCACGATGAACATGCAGATGGCGAACGTCAGCGAGATACGCATGACCGACAGCGGACCGAGGTGGGAGATCTTCAGCCGCGCCCGGCGCGCCATCGAACTGCGCGCCGACGCGCTGGACTGCGGCGCCGGCGGAGGTACCGGCGGGTGGCTGGGCGTGTAAACACCACTACCCGAGACGCCCGACGTGCCCGGGTTGTAGGCAGGAACCGCTGCGTAGGCACTTGTGGGCGCCGCATCGACGGGTGCGGTCTCGGGCTGGTCGGCCTTGGACCAGGCCGATGGCCGCTCGGCGGGGTCGGACTTCGTCAGCGGCACGCTGCGATCGGTCGCCTCACCGATCGCAAAGACGTGGGGTTTGGTTTCATCGTCGGCAGACCGGGAGGTAACGCTCTTTGCGCCCGCTCCCTCGCGTCGGCTTGCCGACGACGCCGCAGCGTCGCTCGAACTCACCCGCCGTCCTTCCCGGGCTCACCGGCATCCCCGTCCACCGGAGGCTCCTCATCAGCGTTTCGCGCAACGGCCACGACCTGGACACCATCGGCCAGATTGATCAACCGGACGCCCATGGTCTGCCGCTGGGCGCGACGGACGTCACGTGCCACCGTACGCAATATGCCGCCATTACTCGTTATGGCATAAAGCTCATCGTCGGGTTGAACCACGAGCGCCCCGACCAATCCGCCCCTGGTCGAGACGATCCGAGCCGTGAGAACACCCTTGCCACCACGGTTTTGCGCGGTGTACTCCTCCAGCAAGGTGCGCTTGGCGAACCCGCCGGCCGTCGCCACCAGGAGGTCGCCGGTGATGTCGTCGCTGCGGACGACCTCCATCGCCAGCAACTCGTCAGCGGAATCAAAACGCATGCCGATGACCCCTGAGGTCTGACGTCCCATCGGGCGCAGCTGCCCGTCGTCGGCGTGGAACCGGATCGACATCGCACCGGTGCTGACCAGCAGCAGGTCATCCGTGTCGCTGCAAAGTTTGGCGGCGATCAGCTCGTCGCCCTCCTTCAGGTTCACGGCCGCGAGCCCGCCGCTGCGGTTGGAGTCGTACGCGCTGAGCTCGGTCTTTTTCACCAGCCCCTGCTTGGTAGCCACGACCAGATAAGGCGCCACCTGGTAATCGCTGATCGCCATCACCTGGGCGATCCGCTCATCAGGCTGGAACGCCAAGATGTTGGCGACGTGTTGACCCCGCGCGGTGCGCGCCTGCTCGGGCAGCTCATGCGCCTTCGCCCGGTAAACCCGGCCCCGGTTGGTGAAGAACAGCAGCCAGTGGTGCGTCGTCGTCACAAAGAAGTGCTCGACGATGTCGTCCTCGCGAAGCGCGGCCCCCTGCACGCCCCGACCGCCCCGCTTCTGGGAACGGTAAAGGTCGGTCTTGGTGCGCTTGGCGTAGCCACCGCGGGTCACCGTGACCACGACGTCTTCGCGGGCGATGAGGTCCTCGGCGCTCATGTCGCCCTCGTAGGGAATGAGCCGGGTCTTACGCGCGTCACCGAAGCGACGGGCAATCTCGCCGAGCTCCTCGGCGATGACCTCACGCTGGCGCTGCGGGCTGGAGAGCAGATCTTCCAGGTCGGCGATCTCCGTACGCAGCTGCACGGCCTCGTCGATGATCCGCTGCCGCTCGAGGGCGGCGAGGCGGCGCAGCTGCATGTCGAGGATGGCCGTCGCCTGGATCTCCGACAGCTCGTAGCGGCTCATCAACTCGCTGCGGGCGTGGTCTGCCGACTCGCTGTTACGGATGAGCGCGATGACCTCGTCGAGGTGATCGAGCGCGACGAGCAGACCCTCGAGCACATGCAGTCGCTCGCGCTTCTTGCGAAGCTGGAAGCGGGTGCGCCGGACGATCACGTCGACCTGGTGAGCGACGTAGTAGCGGACCATCTCATCCAGGCGCAGCGTGCGCGGCACCCCGTCGACGATCGCGAGCATGTTGACGCCGAACGTGTCCTGCAGCTGGGTGTGCTTGTAGAGGTTGTTCAGCACGACCTTGGCGACCGCGTCACGGCGCAGCGTGATGACGAGCCGCTGCCCGGTGCGCTGGCTGGACTCGTCGGCGATGTCGGAGATGCCACCGACCCGGCCGTCCTTCACCAGCTCCGCGATCTTCTCCGCGAGGGCATCCGGGTTGACCTGATACGGCAGCTCGGTGACGACGAGCTGGGTACGGCCCTTGACCTCTTCGATCTCCACCACGGCGCGCATCCGCACGCTGCCGCGGCCAGTGCGGTAAGCGTCGCTGATGCCGTCGCGTCCGACGATCAACGCGCCGGTCGGGAAGTCAGGGCCCGGGATGCGCTCGATCAGGGCTTCGAGCAACTCGTCATCGGTCGCCTCGGGGTGCTCAAGGAACCACTGGATCCCGCTGCAGACCTCGGTGAGGTTGTGCGGCGGGATGTTGGTCGCCATCCCGACCGCGATGCCGCCGCTGCCATTGACCAGCAGGTTCGGGAAACGGCTGGGCAGGACGGTCGGCTCCTGCTGCCGGCCGTCATAGTTCGCCCGGAAATCGACGGTGTCCTCGTCGATGTCGCGCAGCATCTCCATGGCCAGTGCCTGCAGGCGGCATTCCGTGTAGCGCTGGGCGGCCGCGGGGTCGTTACCCGGGGACCCGAAGTTGCCGTTGCCGTCGACCAGCGGATAGCGCAACGACCAAGGCTGCGCGAGACGCACCAGGGCGTCGTAGATCGCGGTGTCGCCGTGCGGATGGTACTGACCCATGACATCGCCCACGACGCGGGCGCACTTGTTGTACCCGCGGTCGGGGCGAAAGCCGCCGTCATACATCGCGTAGAGGATGCGCTGATGAACCGGCTTGAGGCCGTCACGCACATCCGGCAGCGCACGGCCCACGATGACGGACATCGCGTAGTCGAGATACGAGCGCTGCATCTCCACTTCGAGACCGATCGGCTCGATGCGATCGCCCGTAGGAGGGCCGGGGGGCAGGACGTCGACCACGGGGTCGGCCTCTTTCTGTCGGAGCTAGCTGGACGTCGTTCGGGTGGGACCGAGGGGTCAGATGTCGAGAAAGCGGACGTCTTTGGCGTTGCGCTGGATGAACGAGCGACGACCCTCGACGTCTTCACCCATCAGCACGCTGAAGAGTTCGTCGGCCACGGCCGCGTCATCCAAGGTCACCTGCAACAGGACCCGATGGTCAGGGTCCATCGTGGTGTCCCAGAGTTCGGTGGCGTTCATCTCGCCGAGGCCCTTGAAGCGCTGCACGGGACTGTCCTTGGACATCCGCTTGCCGGCGGCCAGACCAGCTTCGACCAGGCCGTCACGCTCACGATCGGAGTACGCATACGCGGGAAGCTCCCGAAGCCACTGGATCTTGTAGAGCGGCGGCTGCGCGAGGAAGACGTGACCCGCTTCGATGAGCGGCCGCATGAACCGGAACAGCAGCGTGAGCAGCAGCGTGCGGATGTGCTGACCGTCGACATCGGCGTCGGCCATCAGCACGATCTTGTGGTAGCGCAGCTTCTCGATGTCGAAGTCGTCGTGGATCCCGGTGCCCAGCGCGGTGATCATCGCTTGGACCTCGTTGTTCTTCAGGACCCGGTCGATGCGCGCCTTCTCGACATTGAGGATCTTGCCCCGCAGCGGCAGGATCGCCTGGAACTGCGGGTTACGTCCGCCCTTGGCTGAGCCGCCGGCGCTATCGCCCTCCACGACGTACACCTCGCACAGTGCCGGGTCGTTGGACTGGCAGTCGGCCAGCTTTCCCGGCAACGAGGTGGAGTCGAGCAGGCTCTTGCGGCGGGTGAGATCGCGCGCGGCACGAGCAGCGATGCGGGCCCGCTGTGCATCGATCGCCCGGTTGACGATCAGCTTGGCGTCGGTCGGATGCGACTCGAGCCAGTCCTTGAAGCCGGCGTAGACCATCGACGAGACGAACGACTTCGCCTCCGTGTTACCGAGCTTGGTCTTGGTCTGGCCTTCGAACTGCGGCTGGGCGATCTTCACCGACACGATGGCGGTCAACGCCTCGCGGGCATCGTCGCCGGACAGTCGCTCGTCGCCCGCCTTACTACCGGGCTTCGCCGACTTCAGCAGATTGGCGTCCTTGGCGTAGGCATTGACGGCGCGGGTCAGAGCATCACGGAAGCCTTCTTCGTGGGTGCCGCCCTCGTGGGTGTTGATGGTGTTGGCGAACGTGTACACCGACTCGGCATAGTTGTTGCCGCCCTTCCACTGCATCGCGACCTCGGCCTCGATGCCATCACCCTTGCCCTCGAACAGGATGACGGTCTTGTGGATCGGCTCCTTGGTGGCATTGATGTATTCGACGAAATCCACCAGGCCGCGCTCGTACATGTACCTGACCTCGGTGACGCCGCCGGCATCCTCCGCCAGGATGTCGATCCGCTCGTCACGAAGGACGATGGTGAGGCCCTTGTTCAGGAAGGCCATCTCCTGGAAGCGTCGCGAGAGGGTCTCGAATGAATACGTCGTGGTCTCGAAGATCGTGTCATCGGCCCAGAACGTGATGGTCGTACCGGTCTTGGACGACGCGGCCCGCTTCTCCAGCGGCGCCGCGGGCTTGCTGCCGACGTAGGGCTGGAACCAGACGAAGCCGTCGCGCTCGATCTCCACCTCGAGCCGCTTGGACAGGGCGTTCACCACGCTGACGCCCACGCCGTGCAGGCCGCCGGAGACCGCGTAGGAGCCCGACTCGAACTTGCCGCCGGCGTGAAGCGTGGTGAGGACGACCTCGACCGTCTCGCGCTTCTCGACCGGGTGCAGGCCGACCGGGATACCGCGTCCGTTGTCGATGCACCGCACGCCGCCATCGGCCAGGAGGGTCACGTCGATCAGGTCGCAGTAGCCCGCGAGCGCCTCGTCCACCGCGTTGTCCACTACCTCGTAGACCAGGTGGTGAAGGCCCCGCTCGCCGGTAGAACCGATGTACATGCCGGGGCGCTTACGGACGGCTTCCAGGCCCTCCAGGACCTTGATCGAACCTGTGTTGTAGTCGTCTTTCGCCACGCAGCAGACTTCCCATCAGTCTCGTCGAACCCAAGAACTGCCCGGCAACGCGAGCCCACCATCAATTCGGCATGGCGGGCCGCCCGGGCAACAACCAGTTTACTTCCAGATGACGTGCGCGGATCGCCGCCACGCTGCCTATTTCGTACGGAGGGCGAGAAAGCCCCCAGTTTCGATCCCCCCTACGCGGAACGGGGTTTGACGGGATCTAGCCGCCTTCCAGCGACATCACAAACCGCGCAGAAACGCGGCCTATCCGTACGTGTCGCGCGGGCCGCGGCCACCGGTCACCCGCAACGCACCGTGGCGCCAATCCGGACCGCTAGGGCCACGAATCACCAGCGTGCGCACCACATCCACGCCCAACTGCTCGCGCAGCCGGCTCGTGAGCGTGCGGGAAAGCAGCCTCAACTGCGTGGCCCAGGCGGTGCTCTCCGCCTCGATGACCAGCTCGCCATCGCGCAGCTGGGTGGGCCGGCAATGAGCCGCCACCTGCTCGCCCACCAGCGAATCCCACCGCGAGAGCACGCTTGCGCCGGCCGCCTTGGTCTCCCAGCCGCGCTCGGTGAGCAGTTCGGTGAGCGCCGAGCCGAACGCAACGGGATCGCCGGTGGAACGCGAGGACCGCAAGGCCTCCCGGGCCGCTCCCCGGCTCGCACGCTTCGCGCCGCGATCACTCTGCGCCGCCCGGGCCCGCGCATCGGAGCGAGCACGGGCCAAGGCCTCGCGCACCAGATCGGCGCCCTTCGCCGGCTGCTCGCTTTCCGTCATCGACTCTCGCCCCCTGCCTGTGCGACTTCGCCGACTGTCCCCGAACCCACCGACAAAATCCGTCCGCTCAACGCCGCCGGCACGTCCCCGGCGACTGCTGCCGTGATCAGCACCTGCTCAGCGGGCGCCAGCAGTTCGGCGAGCCGCTCGCGGCGGCTGGTGTCGAGCTCCGCGAACACGTCATCGAGCAAGAGCACGGGCTCGCCACCTCCGTACTCACCTTCTCGCAGCACCTCATACGAAGCCAGTCGCAGAGCCAAAGCAAGTGACCACGATTCACCCTGACTGGCATAGCCGCGGGCCGGCAATTCTCCGATCGAGAGCACCAGGTCGTCGCGATGGGGGCCGGCCAGTGAGACGCCGCGCTCGATCTCCTGCGGCCGCAACCGCACGAGTTCGGCCGCCAGGGCCGCCGCCAGCGCCGCGGGGTCGCGGCCATCGCTACCCAACTCCGGGACGCTCGACCGGTACTCCATCGTGATCGGCCCTCGGCTGTCGCTGACCTGCGCGTAGGCCTCGTCCACCAGCCCTCGTATCGCCTCGACCACCCGGAGCCGGCCGGCCAGCAGTTCCCCGCCGACGCGGGACAGGTGCTCGTCCCATACGTCGAGCGTCGACAGGTCACCTCCGCCTGAGCCGCGCGAACTGCGGCGCGCCATCCCAGCCGTCTTCAGCAGCGTGGTGCGCTGCTTGTTGACCCGTTCGTAGTCCGCTCGCACCCCGGCATAGCGCGGCGCCCGCGCGACCAGCAGGTCATCGAGAAATCCGCGCCGTCCGCCCGGATCGCCTTTCACCAACGCAAGATCTTCGGGTGCAAAGAGCACGGTGCGCAGGAGACCGAGGACCTCGCGAGGGCGCGGCACCGGCGAGCGATTGATACGCGCCCGGTTGGCCTTTCCCGGCACGAGTTCGAGTTCGATCGTCACGGGACGGTCATCGCGGACGACCGCTCCGCGAACCACCGCCCGCTCAGCGCCGAGGCGCACCAGCGGAGCATCGCTTCCGACGCGGTGACTGCCTAACGTCGACAAATAGCCGACGGCCTCGAGCAGGTTGGTCTTGCCCTGGCCGTTAGGGCCGAGAAACGTCGTCCTCCCCGCCGAAAGCTGCAGATCCAGCTGTGCGTAGCTGCGGAAGTCGGTCAAAGAGAGCGCGGACAGGTACACCAGCGTCAGTGGATCAGCGAATCGTTATCTAGCAATGTCGGGAAACGAGTCCGCGGCTGAGGCACCGTCGGGCCGCGCACCCGGTGCGGTGACCGCGTGGCCCCCGAACTGGTTACGCAGGGCGGCGACAACCTTCATGGCCGGCGAATCGTCCTGGCGGCTGACGAACCGGGCAAACAACGCCGAGGAGATGACCGGCATCGGTACGGCATGCTCGATGGCCGCTTCCACAGTCCACCGGCCTTCGCCGGAGTCGTCGGCGTAGCCGCGCAGCTTCGACAGCCCCGGGTCGGCCTCGAGGGCATCGACGAGGAGATCGAGCAGCCATGAACGGATGACCGTGCCTTGCGTCCAGCTCTTGATGACGCCGGTGACGTCTTTCAGGAGCCCGGCGGCGGCAAGCAACTCATAGCCCTCGGCGTAGGCCTGCATCATCCCGTACTCGATGCCGTTGTGAACCATCTTCGCGAAGTGGCCGGCGCCGACGTCCCCCGCGTGGACGAACCCCGCATCGCCCTCCGGCTTCAAGGCATCGAAGAACGGCTGGGCCGCCGCGATGTGCTCCTTGCTGCCGCCGGCCATGAGCGCGTAGCCGTTTTCCAAGCCCCATACGCCGCCGGAGACACCGCAATCCACGAATCCGATGCCCTTGTTGACGAGCTCGCCTGCGTGGCGCTGGTCGTCGGTGTACTTCGAGTTTCCGCCGTCGACGATGACGTCACCCGGCGAAAGGAGACCGCCGAGCTCATCGATCGTCTGCTGGGTGGGACCTCCAGCGGGAACCATCACCCACACGACGCGCGGGGTCGGCAGGGCCTTCACCAGTTCCTCGAGCGAGGAGACATCCCGCTCGCCCGGCGCCCGGTCGTAGCCGATGACGGTGTGTCCCGCTTGCTTGATCCGCTTGGCCATGTTGCCGCCCATGCGGCCCAGGCCGATGATGCCGATTGTCGCCACCGGTGCTCCTTGGATTCGTCTGCAGGGTTTGCGTGCCAGTCCCAGTGCCAGTGTCGGCGAAGCTCAGCCGGAAAGGCGCACCGGCATCAGCAGGTAGCGATAGTCCGGGCCGGTATCGGCGGACTTGCCGGTGAAGACGGCGGGCTTACGAGGCGCCTCCACCGGATCGTCCGTGGCGAAACCGACATGGACTGAGTCGGAGTCGAGCGCACCCAGCCCGTCGAGCAGGTAGCCGGGGTTGAACGCGATCGACAGGGTCGGTCCGTCATAGCTCGCGGCCAGAGCCTCGCGCGCCTGCGCCTCACCACCGGCGCCGGCCTCGAGAACCACCTCTCCCGCTGAGAACGTCAGCATGATCGGCGCGGTGCGCGCCGCGACGAGCGAGACCCTTCGGGCGGCGTCGACCAGCGGGCTCACCTCGACCTCGGCCGACAGCGGCGATGTGGGCGGCAGCAGCCGGCGGTAATCGGGGAACTGACCGTCGATCAGGCGCGTGGTGCTGTGACGGGCTCCGCACGTAAACCCCGCGAGCGCCTCCCCGGACGGCCCGCTGCCGATCGCCACGCTCGTCTCGGCGCCGGCGGCCGCCAGGGCCTTCGCCGCGTCGGCGAGGGTGCGAGCCGGAATCAGGGCGGTGCCGGTGACCTCCGGGTCCTCGGGACGCCAGACGAGCTCCCGGACGGCGAGCCGGTAGCGGTCGGTGGACGCAAGGGTGAGCTTCTCGCCGGCGATCTCGATGCGGACGCCCGTCAGCACCGGAAGCGTGTCGTCGCGGCCCGCGGCGATGGCGACCTGGGAGACGGCGGAGGCGAAGGCGCTGCTGCCGAGCCGGCCCGTGACGGTGGGCAGTCCGGGAAGGGCCGGGTAGTCCTCGACGGGAAGGGTCGGCAACGTGAAACGACTGCTCCCGCAGGTCAGCACGGCTCGCGTGGGCTCGATCTCGAACTCGACGGGAGCAGCCGGAAGGGCCCGGACGATCTCCGCGAGCAACCGGCCGCTGACCAGTGCCCGACCTTCTTCGACGACCGAAGCGTTGATCTCCCCCCACGCTGCGACCTCGTAGTCGAAGGCGGAGAGCCGCAGCCCCGAATCGCTGGTCTCGAGCAACAGGCCGGCCAGGACCTGGAGCTGGGTGGTCGGCCGAGTCGGGAGCGTACGAGCCACCCACGACACAGCGTCGGTGAGCTCGTCTCGCTCGACGCGAAACCTCATGACAGGACCTCCAGAGCTTGTCCCCAACCCTCTGATGCAGGGTTGTTGTCGTTAATCAATCTCAAGGAACGACGTCGTATTAGGGGGAGTGGATAGTGTGGAAAAGCGTCGTTCTTGCAGCTCAGGCGGCTCGAGCGGCGGTGCGTTACCTGTGTATCGCCAGTGGCTGACACCAGGGTGGGCTGTGCATACCGCGGGGAGCGCACCGATCGTCCCCCACCGATCCACTGGTCGTCCACAGAGGTATCCACAGGCTGTGCATGCAGATCATCTTTAGTGACGCGGCCCACAAAAATGCCCACGATCGGGATGAGAAACGCCATGACGAGTCCGGCGCTGGCTGTCGTGCCGACCACTCAGCGGCCCTTCGCCCGGATGCGCGCGTGCAGCTCGGTCACCTGGTTGTAGACCTGCCGCTTCTCTTTCATGAGCGCTTCGATCTTGCGGTTGGCATGCATGACGGTGGTGTGGTCGCGGCCGCCGAAATGGGCACCGATCTTGGGCAAGGACAGATCGGTCAGCTCACGGCATAGGTACATGGCGATCTGACGGGCCATGACCAGGCTGCGACTGCGCGAGGAACCGCACAGGTCGTCCATGGAGACGCCGAAGAATGCGGCCGTCTCACTCATGACGAGAGCCGGAGTGATGTCAGGGTCGCTCGCATCGGGGATCAGGTCGCGTAGGACCGCCTCGGCGAGGGTCTGATCCATCCGAACGCCCTGCAGGCTGGCAAAAGCGGCCACCCGGATCAGCGCACCCTCGAGCTCCCGGATGTTGCGCTCGATGTGTGTGGCGATGTACGTGAGCGTGTCGAGGTCGGCATCGAAGCCGGCGGCGGACGCCTTCTTCATCAAGATCGCGATGCGGGTCTCGAGGTCAGGCGCGCTTACGTCGGTGATCAATCCCCACTCGAAGCGGCTGCGCAATCGGTCCTCGAGCGTGGACAGCTGCTTGGGCGGCCGGTCGGAGGTGATGACGATCTGTTTCGAGCTCCCGTGGAGCTCGTTGAAGGTGTGGAAGAACTCTTCCTGCGTGCGTTCCTTGTTCTCCAGGAACTGGATGTCGTCGATCAGCAGGATGTCGACGTCGCGGTAACGCGTGCGGAACTGCTGCTGCTTGTCGTCGCGGATCGCATTGATGAACTCGTTGGTGAATTCCTCGGAGTTCACGTAGCAGACGCGTAGCTCCGGATGCATCTTCGCCACGTCATGGGCAATCGCGTGCAGCAGGTGCGTCTTGCCGAGTCCGGAGTCGCCGTAGACGAAAAGCGGGTTGTAGGAGCGGCCCGGTGCTTCGGCGACGGCGACCGCAGCTGCGTGCGGGAAGCGATTTCCGTCGCCGATGACGAACGTCTCGAACGTGTAGCGCTCGTTCAGCTTCGGCGGCGGTGCGGCTTCGGACCTGGTGCTGACGGCCGCTAACCGGCGGGCTCGCTCGGACTGCTCGCTGAATGGTTCGTCAGGGACGATGTCGGGATCGGGCGCAGCGCGCACGACGACCGCAAACGTGATCGTTCGCCCGAGGGCGGCCGACATCCGGGTGATCACCAACGGGCGCAGTCGATTGTCGAGCAGCTCCCGGACGATCTCGTTGGGCGCGGAGAACAGCACCGTCTGCTCGACCATGCCGATCGCCCGGATGCCTCGAATCCAGGCGCGGTCGTGGGCGGACAGCCCCTCCTGCTCGCAGAACTCATGCTTTGCGGCGTCCCACGCCGCGATGACTGCTGCATCCTCCGGACCGGTGTCCTGATCCGCCACTATCTGCAACTCCTCGGCATACGACACGGCGGACCGTTCAGACGGGGCAGACCGGTAGGCCAACGAATTTCCCCCCTGCGGCACTGAAAGCACATCGGCCCAGCGTCGACCGCGCCGCCTAACCCCACAGCTTTTTCCACAGGCTGTGCATGGCACGGCATGGCCGGGCCAGCTCGGGGCAAGTCATGAACGGCGGATGTCTACGTTGGTGAGGGGCCGACGCTAGCAGCGCTCGACGGGTCCCGTCGACGGGTTGTCCACACTCAAGAAAGACTCTTTTTTCTTGCTCACGGAGCGTGATTCGGAGCCGGCGCTCCACGCCCATGAGCGGCTCATTGCGGCAGCTTGGACGTTTGACCCAGTACGCGCCGCCCCGTACCGTCGAGGGTCGGCCGTGCCGCGGCTGCAGTCGTGTTACCAGTCGTGTTCGTCGTCATGCTGTCAGTCGTGTCGTGCGGCCGTCGCGCCATTCTGATCCACACCGGAGTTGACCTTGAGCAAGCGCACGTTTCAGCCCAACAATCGCCGGCGGGCCAAGACGCACGGGTTCCGCTTGCGCATGCGCACCAGGGCCGGGCGAGCCATCCTGACCGCTCGTCGGCGCAAGGGCCGCCGCGAGCTTTCCGCCTGACGATCGTGCTGCCGGCCGCAGCCCGCGTGCGCACCCGATACGACCACACGTTGGTCGCACAGACCGGGTGCCGAGTGCGGCGCGGCGCGCTTGTCTTTTCTATGGTCCTTCCTGAGGCGACTTCGACGCCATCCGACGCCCCTGCAGCGCAGGCGCGCGCCGGGGTGATCGCGGGCCGCCGCGTGGGCGATGCCGTGACGCGTAACCGGGTGAAGCGCCGGCTGCGCGAGCTCCTGCGCACGCGGCTCCCTGAGCTTCCCGCCGGCTCCCTGGTCGTCGTCCGAGCGCTTCCCGGAGCGGACCGTGCGAGCTTTGCCCAGCTCGGGGGCTGGGCCGATGCCGGGCTTCGCTCCTGCCTGGCGCAATCACGCGCAGGGTTGGTCAATGTCTGAGTCGGCGGGGTGTGCTGACGCCGCTCGCGAGCCTCGCCGTGCTCGCGGAGTCGCGCGCTTGCTCGCCTCGCTGGTCCGCGGGTATCAGCTGGCCATCAGCCCGCTGCTGCGTCCGAGCTGTCGCTTCGCACCAAGCTGCAGCGAGTACGCGTACGAGTCACTTGTCGAACACGGAGCGTTACGAGGGGGTTGGCTCGCTGTGCGCCGACTCCTTCGTTGCCACCCCTTCTGCGCCGGCGGCTATGACCCGGTGCCACCGTCCTCGCGTGGAACCAGAGGACGCGCCAAGCACGTTGAGGCCGATGACGCATCTGCGTTCGCCGCCCCGACGGCAGAGCCCGCTCTCGTTCCCGCGTCGTCCAGCCAGGAAGCAGGCGAGTGTCCGTGTTAGACCCGCTGTACAACCTCGTGGCGCGCGGGGTGATCGTCTTTCACAACCTGCTTTCGCCGATCTTCGGCAAGCACAGCTTCTTCTCCTACGCCATCGCCATCGCGATCATCGTGGTGATCGTCAGGATCCTGATCTTCCCGCTCTTCGTTCGCTCGGTACGCGCCCAGCGCACCATGCAGATGCTTCAGCCGCGCATCAAGGAAATCCGCGAGAAGTACAAGAACGACAAGCAGCGCATGAACCAAGAGGTCATGAAGCTGCAGAAGGAGCACGGCAACCCGCTGCTGGGCTGCCTGCCACTGCTGCTGCAGATCCCGCTGTTCATCTCGCTCTACCACGTCTTCAACGCTGTCTCCCGGGCGCCAACCCTGATTGAGGGACACATCCTTGCGTTCAAGGCCACCAGCGGGCTGACCGGTGGCTACTACGACCAGATCTCCCACACGCTTGGCACGTTGAGCGCCGATAAACACTCAGTGGTTGCGAACAGCAAGGCCGCTGAGGTTGCCGGCCTGGCGACAGCCAAGTTCGCCGGCATCACCCTCAGTTCGGCGCTGACGTCCTCGAAGAAGACCCTGGATCTGTTCGGCGCCAACGGAACGACGGTGAAGATCGTCGCCGCGGTCATGATCGTGATCATGGCCGTGACGGTCTACATCACCCAGCACCAGATCATGTCGCGGGGCGGTCCGGTCGACCCGCAGCAGCAGAAGATCCAGCGGATCATGCTCTACGGTTCGCCGATCCTGCTGGCGGTCTTCGGCCTGCGGTTCCCGATCGCGGTGCTCGTCTACTGGCTCACCACCAACACCTGGAGCATGTGCCAGCAGGTGTTCATCCTGCGCAAGATGCCTCCCGTGTTGCCGGGGACGACCGCAAGCGCCGCCACGACCGGTCGGGCAAGTGCTCCGGCGAAGGGTCTACGGAAGGGCTCGCCGCCGCCGCCGCCACCGCAGGCGCCGCCCAAGCAACGACAGGTGCGAGAGACCCGGCCGTCGGACGGTTCGGGTGGCAATCCGATCGACATGTCGAAGGCTGATCCGACGCCAGCATCCGATGAGACACCGACGCCTGAGAGCAACGGCAAGAGCGGCGGAACCCAGGATCGGAACGGCTCCGGCTCCGGTGGCGCCAATGGGCGCACCGTCAGCAGCGGCGGCGGCCAGGGCAGCCGACCAAGGCGTAACAACCGGCCTGCGGCGAAGCCCAAGGGCAAAGGACCACGAAAGGGCGGACGGCGATGAGCAGTACAGACCTGGCCTCCCAGCCGGAAGAGGCGCAGTCGGGCGCCGAAGAGATCAGCGACGTTGCAGCTGAAGACAGTGCAAACGAGGACAGCGCTACTCAAAGCGGGTCAACTCGTCCCAAATCGCGATCGACGGCGAGCGACCTCGTCCAGGAGGGCGACGTCGCGGCGGACTATCTCGAGTCCCTGCTCGACATCCTCGACCTCGACGGAGACCTCGACATGGACGTCGAGGGCGAGCGCGCAGTCGTGGCGATCGTCGGGAAGGGCCTCGGATCGCTGGTCGGGGACAAGGGCGAGACGCTCGAGGCCCTCCAGGAGCTCACCCGCCTTGCTGTGCAGCGCGAGATGGGCGTACGCAGCCGGCTGATGCTCGATATCGGCGGTTTCCGTGCGAAGCGACGCGCTGAGCTGGCCAGTCTTGGTGCTGAGGTGGCCGCGCGGGTGGCCGCCAACGGCGAGCCGGAGCGGCTTTCGGCCATGACTCCGTTCGAGCGCAAGGTCGTTCACGACGCAGTGGCGGCGGTCGACGGCGTGCACAGCGAGAGCGAGGGCGAGGAGCCCTCGCGTCGCGTCGTGGTCCTCCCCGACTGAGCGGAACAGAGCCGCCGCGCGTTTCCGGCCTGCCACCGGAGGAATGGCGCGCCGCGGCGGAGAGCGTCTTTGGAGACCAGCTCCCGGTTGCGGAGCGTTACGCCGACGCCCTGATGACCGACGGCATCGTCCGCGGTCTGCTGGGTCCACGGGAAGCTGCCCGGGTCTGGGATCGGCATCTGCTCAACAGTGCGGTGATCGCGGAGCTGATCCCGGACGGCTCGCGGGTCATCGATGTCGGGAGCGGCGCCGGGCTCCCGGGAATCCCGCTCGCACTGGTAAGACCTGCCTGCCGCGTCGTGCTTCTCGAACCACTGGCTCGCCGGTGCGTGTTCCTCCAAGAAACGGTGGCCGCTCTGGGTCTGAGCGACCGGGTTACGGTGCTCCGCGGGCGCGCTCCCGACGTCGCGAAGGCGGACGCGCTTCCTTTTTTCGGGGATTACGCGGTCGCTCGGGCTGTCGCACCGCTCGAGCGCCTCGTGTCGTGGACGATGCCCTTGGTCCGGTCGGACGGTCAGTTGCTGGCAATGCGCGGAGAGCGCGTCGAGCAGGAGCTGCTGGAGGCCGGGCCGGGGATCACTCGCCACGGCGGCGGAACCCCGGTGGTGATCGAGCTGGGTGAGCACCTGCTGGGAAGTCCGGTACGCGTCGTGCGAGTCCCCCGAAAGCACCAGGTGGGACAGCAGGGCCAACGGAAGGGCGAGTCGCGTGCCAAGGGTCGACAAAGCGGTTGAAGGCAATGTTTCACGTGAAACCACCGTGGATGCCGCGGTCGATGTTTCACGTGAAACACCGCAGGGGGTGACTCCCCCGCCCGCCACCCGGGTCATGGCGATCGCCAACCAGAAGGGCGGGGTCGGCAAGACCACCACCGCCGTGAACCTGGCTGCGGCTCTTGGCCTCTACGGGATGCGGGTGCTGTGTATCGACCTCGATCCGCAGGGCAATGCCAGTACCGCGCTGGGGATCGAACCCCCGGCCCGAACCCCCGGCATGTATGAGGTGATCCTCGGCGAGGCGACCCTCGACTCCATCATCACGCCCTGCCCCCGGGTCCCCAATCTGATGGTGGCCCCGGCAGCAGTGGACCTGGCCGGCGCCGAGGTCGAGCTCGTCAACGAGGAGGGACGCGAATTCCGCCTCCGCCAGGCGCTCGAGGCCAGCGAACGCGAATTCGACTACATCCTCATTGACTGCCCACCTGCCCTGGGGCTGCTGACCATCAACGGCCTGACGGCCGCGCGGGAGGTCCTGATCCCGATCCAGTGCGAGTACTACGCGCTGGAGGGCCTCGGTCAGCTGTTGAACAACGTCGAACTCGTCGCCGAGCACCTCAATCCCGGGCTGAGCGTGAGCACGATCGTCCTCACGATGTATGACAGCCGGCTGCGCTTGGCGGATCAGGTCGTCGACGACGTCCGGGCCCACTTCAAGGACGCCGTACTCCCGACGGCGATCCCCCGCAGCGTGCGGGTGGCGGAGGCGCCGAGCTATGGCACCACGGTCGTCACATATGACCCGGTCTCGCGCGGTGCCCAGGCTTATCTGGCTGCTGCCCGCGAACTCGGGGCCCAGCACGTGGTCGTCGACCTCACGGACCGGCCGGACGATCCACCCACTGACGTTGACACCGCCCCCATCAGTGAAACCGTAGGAGGACTGGCATGACGACGCGTACCCGCGGGCTGGGCAGGGGATTGGGTGCGCTCATCGCGCCGACCACTACACGTCCGGCGCCGGATGCGGCCGCGATCACGCTGCCCCCTCCGGCCTCCGGCTCCCCGGAGGTGCCGGCGGTCATCGACCTTGACCACCCAGGAGCCGGCCAAGGCGTCGAGGGAACGGTGGTCGGGCAGCTTCGCATGATTGCCGTGACCCGGATCGCTCCCAACGGACGCCAGCCTCGGCAGGACTTCGACGAGGAAGCCCTGGAGCAGCTCTCGGCCAGCATTCGCGAGGTCGGCCTGCTGCAACCCATCGTGGTGCGATCGCTGGGCGCCGGCGATTACGAGCTCATCATGGGCGAGCGCCGGTGGCGCGCGGCCCAGCTGGCTGAACTGGTCGAGATCCCTGCCATCGTTCGCGAGACCGCCGACGACGCCATGCTGCGCGACGCGCTGCTGGAGAACCTGCACCGCGAGCAGTTGCATGCGCTGGAAGAGGCCGCCGCCTACACCCAGCTCCTGAACGATTTCGGCTGCACCCACGACGAGCTCGCGAACCGCGTCGGGCGTTCCCGCTCGCACATCACCAACACCATCCGGCTGCTCAGCCTGCCGCCCACAGTCCAGCGGCGGGTCGCCGCAGGAGTGCTGACGGCCGGTCACGCCCGGGCGCTGCTCAGCTTCCCGACCGCCTCTCAGCAGGAGCAGGTGGCGACCCGCATCGTCGCCGAAGGACTCTCGGTACGGGCGGTCGAGGAACTGGCGGCCCTCGCCGAGCCGGAGAAGCCGACGCGGCGTCGCCCGTCCCGTACGGCCCCTCCGGGTCTGGAAGATGTCGCGGGCCGGCTCTCGGAGCGCTTCGAGACGCGGGTCAAGGTCGAGATGGGCCGCAGCAAAGGCCGCATAACGGTGGAATTCGCATCATTCGACGACCTGGAGCGCATCGTCACCGCTATGGCGCCGGCCCCGCCCAGCTGGGCCTGAGGCTCAGGCGCCGGGATGCGGTGGGCGGGCCATCGCGGCCTGCAGCAGGTCCCGGCAGATCACCCCGAGGTCCATCCCGGCGGCGTGGACGGCCAGCGGTACGAGACTCGTCTCGGTCATGCCCGGTGAGACGTTGACCTCGAGGAAGTGGACCCCGCCCGCGGGATCGACGATGCAGTCGGTACGGCTGAGGTCGGCCAGCCCGAGCACCTGGTGGGCGACGACGGCGAGCCGCGCGGCCTCTTGCGCGGCTTCGGGGCTGACCCGAGCCGGTACATAGAACTCTGTCGATCCAGCCGTGTAGCGCGCCGCATAGTCGTAGGGGCCGCCCAGCGCGTCGATCTCGACGGCGGGTAGCGCCTGCGGGCCATCACCGGTGTCGATGACGGCGACGGTGAGCTCGGTGCCCACGACGAAACGCTCGATCAGGGCCGTGTCGGCGTAGCCGAAGCTCGCCACGAGCGCTCCCGGCAGCTCGCCCGGCTCACGAACGATGCTCGCGCCCAGGGCAGACCCGCCCGCTGCCGGCTTGACCATCAGCGGCAGGCCGAGGCGCTCGACGAGCTGAGCGATGACCGTCGAGGCGCCCAGCTCCCGGAAGGTGGCATGCGGCAGGGCCAGCCAGGGCGGCGTCGTCATTCCGGCGCCGGCAACCAGCGACTTGGCCGTCGGCTTGTCGAACGCGAGCCGGCAGGCATGAGCCGACGAACCCGCGTAGGCGATGCCCATCAGATCGAGCACCCCACGCAGGGCGCCGTCCTCGCCCGGCCCCCCGTGCAGGGCGATGAACACCGCGTCGGGAGTCTCGGAAATCAGCCGGGGGAGAAGTTGGGCGTCGGCATCCAGCAGGACGGCTTCAATCCCGACTCCGCGCAACGCATCAGCGACCCTGCGGCCGCTGCGGAGCGAGACGTCGCGCTCTACCGACAGGCCGCCGGCCAGCACAAACGCCCGCTCCAGCTCGGTCATGCGAGCTCCGGGGTGGGTCCGTCAGCCGGCCCGGAGAGGCCGCGGGGCTGGACGGGCCCGAAGGTCTCGAGCAGCTCAAGCTCTTCCGCCAGGACCGCCGCCAGCCGGCGTACTCCCTCGCGGATCCGGTCCGGCGGCGGGAAGCAGTAGGACAGGCGCAGGTTTCGCCGGCCGTTGCCGTCGGCGTAGAACGCGATCCCGGGCACGTACGCCACGCGCGCGGCCACGGCACGGGCCTGCATCGCCTTGGCGTCGAGGCCTTCGGGGAGCGTCAGCCAGACGTAGAAACCACCGCTGGGGACGGTCCACGTGCAGCTTGAGGGCAGCGCCGTCGTCAGCGAGTCGAGCAGGGCGTCGCGACGCTCGCGATAGATCTCGCGGAACGTCTTGACCTGCTCCAGCCAGGGCTGGGTCTGCAGATAGCGGGAGATGGCCAGCTGGTTGAACGTTGGCGGGCACAGGATCTGCGCCTCGCTGGCGAGCACCAGCTTCTCGCGTACCCCATGAGGGGCGAGCACCCACCCGATGCGCAGCCCCGGTGCGATCGTCTTGCTGAAAGTGCCCAGGTAGAGGACGCGATCGGCGCCGTCGGCCCGGATGGCCCGGAAGGGCTCGCTGTCGAAGCCGAGCAGCCCGTACGGGTCGTCCTCGACGATCAGCAGGTCGGCCTCTTCGGCGATCGCCAGGATCTCCTGGCGACGGGCCAGGCTGAGCGAGACGCCCGCCGGGTTCTGATAATTCGGGATGACGTAGAGAAACTTGACCTTCTTGCCCGCTTTTGTGCAGTACGCGATGGTCTCGCGTAACGCGGACGGGATCAGGCCGTCCTCGTCCATCGCGACGTGCAGCACCTCGGCCTGCGCGGAAGCGAAGGTGCCGAGGGCGCCGACGTAGCTGGGTGCTTCGGCGATGACGACATCGCCGGGATCCAGGAACGTACGGGAGATCAGGTCGAGGGCCTGCTGGCTGCCGACGGTCACCACGACGTCATCAGGCGAGCCGGTGATGCCGACCAGCGACATCACGTCACAGATCTGCTCGCGTAGCCGCGGGTCGCCCTGGCCGGTGCTGTAATTGAGCGCCACGGCGCCCTGGTCAGCGACCAGTTGCTCGAGCAGCGCGCCGACAGCGTCGAGCGGCAGGGCGGCGGTGTACGGCGAGCCGCCGGCGAGGCTCACCACTTCCGGGCGGCTCGCGACGGCGAAGAGAGCTCGAATCTCCGATGCGGTCATGCCCCGGGTGCGGAGCGCGTAACGACCGGTATACGGGTCGAGCGAGGTCGCCGACATGATTCCAAGGTAACCGAGCGACTGCTCTATCCTGAGCTTTCGTGGGCGCACGCAGCAAGGTCGGTCGTTCGGCGCTCCCACGTTCGGCCGGGCTCTTCGTGGTGGGTTTCATGATCGGGATGGCGGCGGCGCTGCTGTCCCCGGTCCGTGCGGGGAGGGTGGCGCGATGAGCCGACGCGTCGCTAACGTCACCCTCGACAACCTCGATGACCTGCCGATTCGCTGCCGCAAGTGCGTGTTCTGGGAGCTCGATCCCGTGGCACGTTCGCGCGCCGAGGAGTCCGGTGACTCTGCTTTCGAGAAGGAAGCCTGGGTGTCCGCGACGCTCCTGGACTGGGGCTCGTGCGGGAAAGTGGTCTACGTTGACAGCGCGCCAGCCGGATTCGCGCTCTTCGCGCCTCCCGCGTACATCCCCCGCGCCGTTGCGTTTCCCACCAGCCCGGTCAGCGCCGATGCGGTGCGGTTGATGACCGGTCAGATCGTCGAGGAGTTCACCGGTCAGGGGCTCGGACGCGTCCTGATC
>DATAZK010000248.1:0-19086 GCA_036272075.1 Frankiaceae bacterium | reverse complement strand
CCAGGGGAGCGCCCTGTCCGTTCTCCACGAGCGGCGTGTACCCGAAGGTGATCGTCGCGGCGTCGGCCTGACCGGTCGTCAGCCCGCTGCTGAGCAGGATGGCGTTGGCCGGGGCGCAGAACGGGATCAGCGTCGTGTCTGCCCGTGAAGCGGCCTGTTGGTTGCTGCCGCCGTGGCCGTTGCCGTCGATGCCGCAGGTCGAACCACTGTGGGAACCGGTGCCCGGGTTGTTCAGGTTGTAGGAGGTGAAGGACCCCGCCGGCGCGTCGACTGCGAGGTGACCGAAGCGGCCGAGTCCACCGCCGGCGGCGTCACTCGGGTTGCCGGTGAAGAGCTCGGACGGGTTGGTTCCTCCAGCACCGCCCGTCGTCGGGAAGACCAGCCAGATGTCCTCCGAGCCTGTGCCCGTGGCCTGGTACTGGACCTGCTGCGTTTGATACTCGCCAGGCAGCAGGTTGGTGAAGTTCAGGTTGCCATCGGCCGGGTTGACGTTCACCTTCACCGAGCCTGTCGAGGCGTTGATCGCGCCCGGGTGGCTGTCGCTGAAGTACGCGCCGGTGCCGGTGGCGGCGAAGCCGACCAGCGCGGCCGATGCTCCGAGCGCTCCGACGAAGCCCGCGACGCGGACTGCCCGAGATTTCCTCATGAAGTACCCCCGAAATAGACGCCCGCACCCTGACGGCGGGTCATGACCAAATGGTCGCGAGCTCGGGGGCTTTCGACATCGTCGAAATTGATGAGTCTGGGGGAGCGGGTAGCGCCCCGCTGCGACGGTGCTAGCTGGCCGCGGCGAGATCGGCCAGATAGGCGCTGGCGATCGCGTAGGCGAGAACAGCCGAGCAGACCGGATCGAAGTCCGGCCGGGCATGCCCGACGAGCGCGACAAGTTCGTGGTGAACGACCGAACTTCCGCGTAGCCACCGGGCGAAGTCGGAGGTGCCGACCGCGTGCGCGCGGGCACTCAACAGCTGCTCGCGCAACGTCAGCAGTCGCGGCTCGCGTGCCGCCAACTCCTCGAACGCCAACTCCGGCGCCAGCTCGCTGAGGTGTTCGAGAAGGTCGAACCGGGCGCGCTGATCGGGTTCCTCGGGCGGGACGGATTGGCCGTTCGCTGCGGCCGCCAGCAGCCGGACGGCTCGGTGCCGCCAGCGGGTCTCGAGGTACTCGCCGTTGACCTTGAACAATTGCGCGGCCTCCGCCAGCGGGCGGCGCCATCGGCGGGATTCACCGGCTAGGCGGCGCAGTTCGGTGGCGGCCTCATCGTCCTCGCGGCCGCTACGGGCCAGCGATTCGGCGAGCTCCGCGATCCGCGTCGCGTGTTCGGTCAGCACCGCAAATGTCGGAGGTGGATCGTTCGGCGGAGGGTCGAACCTCGTTTGCACGTCGGCTACTTCAGGCCGATGGTGCGCAGCGTCGGGTTCTCGAAGAAGTCGTTGTTGACGCCGACCCATTTGCTGGCATCGAAAGCCCGGTACTCCGTGCGGTACCACAGCGGGATCAGCGCAAGATCCTGGCCGATCGCGATCTGCTCGGCATTGCGGTAGTCAGCGGCCCGCTTCGCCGCATCAGGCTGCGCGAGGCCCGCGGCCAGCAGCTGGTCGACCTGGCGATTGCTGTAGGCGCTCAGGTTGTCGCCGGGATTGTCCGCAGGCTGGGTGCCGAGCAACGGCGCCAGGAAATCCCAAGAGGTGGGGTAGTCGGCGACCCAGCCATCCCGGAAGAGTCCGGACGCCTTGGGATCGGCTTCGTTCTGCAGCGTTTCCTTGAACGGCTCGGGCTTGAGGTCGACCTTCCAGCCGAGCACCGAGTTCAGCTCGCCGCCGATCGCCTGGATCCAGCCGTCGACGCCGCCCCCCGTGCTGTACGTGATGCTCACCTTGCTGCCCGGCGGCAGGCCTGCTTTCGCTGCGGCCGCACGTGCTTTCGCCGGGTCCTGCTTGGCGCACGAGGCGCACACGCCGGCCTGATAGGTGCCCTGGGAGGCGAACGCCGGTGACACGAGCGAGGTTGCCACCGTCACCGAGTTCTTCAAGACGCCATTGACGATCGCGTTGCGGTCGATGGCGTATGAGACTGCCTGCCGCGCCGCCACCGAGTTCAGGGGTGCGTTGCGCACGTTCGTCAGCAGGTAGTTGACCCCCCAGGACGGGTACTTGATGAAGCCGGACGCGTCACGTGAGGTGCGGTAGTAGCGATTCGCCGCCGCTTGCAGATCGTCGGGCATGACCCGTGCGTAGTCGAAGTCGCCATGCACCAGGCCCGCGTACTCGAAGTGTGAATCACTGCTGTAGATGGTGAGTTCGACCTTGCTCAGCAGTGGCTCGGGACCGTCGGTGTAGTTGGGGTTGCGCACCAACGTGATGCTCTTGTCGTGCTGCCAGGGGCCGGCCAGCATGAAGGGCCCGTTTCCGATCGGCTGATCGTTGTACGCCGTGTTGCTCGCAGCGCCGGCTTCGGGCGGCACCGGGCTGAAGACCGGCTGAGTGGTCTTCAGATCGAACTCGCAGTCCGGTGCGGACAGCTTGACCGTGAGCCGCAGCCCGTCGGCGAGCACGCCGGTGAACGACGTCGCCTTGTTCGCCTGCAACGCATCGAATCCCTGGATCCCGGCCATGTGGTAGGCCTCATCGGACGCCGCCTTGCCGAGTGCAGCCCGCGTCATGCCGCGGCGGATCGACTCTGCATCGACGGCCTCGCCGTTGGAAAAGCGCTGCCCCGCCTTGAGATCGAAGGTCCACTGGCTGCAGTCCGCATTACGCGAGTAATCAGCGGCGAGCTGCTTCTGCAGCTTTCCCGACGGATCGACCGTGACCAGGGTGTCGAACAGGTTCTTGGTGACGAGCTGGCCCTCGGACTCCTGCGCGTTGAAGGGGTCGATGGCTGCGGGCTCGCCGATAGCCATGCGGAACGTGCCGCCGGACTTTCCGACGCGGTCATCCGGAGCGCTGGCCGCGAGGGACTGCAGTTTGACGCCCCGGTGCGGTGCTGACCCCGTCGCGGCGTCCTTGGCGCTGGCGCACGAGACGGCGGTGGATGCGACGGCGAGGATGAGGACGGCAAGTGCCGGCTTCCTGGCTGTGGGCACGGAGAGCCTCCTAGGGCTGCACCGAGCAACATGGGCGCAACACGGCGCAGCGCGAATTCCCTTTCGCTATCGGGTGAAGCGCGGTGGCAATCAACTGGCGTGGGACCATCTACTGCCGGTTTGAAGCCGCCGGCACGGCTGCGCGGGACCTTCGGCTCCCAGCACGGCGCCGTATGAGCGTGGAAACAGTGTTTTGATGGGGCAGAATGCCGTTGTCGACGCGTGAGCCTGCCCGGAGGTTCGATTTGTCCCAGCCTGAACCCACACCTGTCGTCGTTGGCGTCATGTATCCCACCGACTGGGAGACACGTCCGCGGGAGCTGCTCGAAGCAGATCTGCAGCAGCTTGCGGCGCTCGATCCGCGGATCGAGCTCCTAGAAGCGCGGTATCTGGAAACCTCCGAGCTGCGCGGGCAGCGCGGCGCCGATCCGACGCTGGACCTTCGCCATCTCGCCCCCGAACTCTCCGCTGAGCAGCGGGAG
The DNA here is from genome assembly GCA_036272075.1 of Frankiaceae bacterium. Lineage (GTDB taxonomy): Bacteria > Actinomycetota > Actinomycetes > Frankiales > Frankiaceae > DATAZK01. The sequence goes on along the minus strand of DATAZK010000248.1, from coordinate 15,519 downwards.
GCGTTTGCGCGGGTCGAGGTAGTGGTGGCCATGGATCTGCCTTTCGATATCGCCGATCTGGCCCCCCGGCTGCGCTGGGTGCAGGGGATGGGCGCCGGGGTCAGTCAGCTGGCGTCAGCCGGCCTCGCCGACGCCGGGATCAGGCTGACTACGGCGGCGGGCGTCAATGCCGTGTCGATCAGCGAGTTCGTCCTCGCACGGCTGCTGCAGATGTGGAAGCGGCTGCCCGAGATCGATGCCAAGGCGTCCGAGCATGACTGGCAAGCGACGTATGGACGCGAGGTGGCAGGCCTGACCCTGGGCGTGGCGGGACTCGGAGCGATCGGCCGCGAGGTGGCCCGCCGGGGCCGGGCGCTGGGCATGAATGTCCTTGCGCAGCGGCGGTCGGCCCGTCCTGGCGACGTCGACCCTGACGTCGACGAGCTCTTCGGGCCGGGCGGCTTGGAGGAAGTGCTGCGCCGCAGCGACGCCGTAGTCGCCGCGCTGCCCGAAACTGCCGACACCGTCGACCTTTTCGATGCGAAGCTCTTCGCGCAGATGCGCCCGGGCGCCCTGTTCGTCAATGTCGGGCGAGGCAGCGCCGTCGTCGAGCCGGCCCTGATCGAGGCCCTGCAGTCGGGACATCTTGCGGGGGCGGCGATCGACGTCGCCCGCAGCGAACCGTTGCCTGCCGACTCACCACTTTGGGACGCGCCGAACCTGCTGATCTCGCCGCACAGCGCCACCGCACCAGCGAAGTTCTGGTCGAACCTGCACGAGCTCTTCCGTGACAACCTCGGCCGCTACCTGCGCGGTGATCGGCTGCGCAACGAGGTTGACGCGAGGGTCGGGGGCTGAGGTGTCGGCTGACGTAGGAGCTGACGTCGCTGCGGGAGGGCCCGCTGTCGCTCGTGCCGTAGCCCGTTCGATGTCGGGCCGGGTGGCAGCGGCGACCCACGAGGTCGAACAACTCGTGGAGGCGACGTACCGGATCGTCTCGCGCGACGGCGCGGTCGATCCGCGGGTACGCGACATCCTGCTCGAGGCCGGCCTGTCGACCCAGGTGTTCTACCGCCACTTCCGGTCCAAGGACGACCTGCTCCTCGTGCTGCTCGACGACGGCCGCCGCCGGCTGGCGGATTACCTGACGCATCGCATAGCGAAGGCTCGTACGCCATCAGCCCGGTTACGCGCCTGGATCGAAGGGATGCTGGCACAGGCTGCCGATCCGCAGGCCGCCGCGCGCACCCGGCCGTTCCTGACCGGCCTGCCGCGGCTGAAGGAGGCGTTCCCCCGCGAGCACGCGGAGTCAGAGGCCGTTCTCGTGGGGTTGCTTGCGGCCGTCATCGAGGACGGTGCCGCAGTGGGTGGCATGGCAAGCGCCGACCCGACCCGCGACGCCCAGGTCATCTACACGATGACGCTCGGGACGATGGAGGCGCACCTTTTCGCCCGCACTGCTCCCACGCGCGCCGAAACGGCCCACCTCGTGGAGTTTGCGTTGCGGGCGCTGCGCGCCTGAGCGCTTCTGAAGGTCAGTCCTTGAGCTCGACGATGATCTCGTAGAACGGGACCTCGCCGACGTTGTGGGCGCGTTCGCGACCACCCTTGCCGGCGAAGATGACGAGCCCGTTGGCGACCTCGCCCTCGACGTAGCTCTCGCCGCCCCAGGGGCCGCCGGAATCTGGCTCGAACTCTCCGGCGACCTTGTCCCCCTCGAGCTGAATCATCACGTAGTCGTGCTTGTGCTCATGCAAGGCCTCGCGCTGACCGGGAGCGAGCCGCAGCTCCCAGACGCGCACGCGCTCGTTCTCGAACAGCAGCTTGGAGCCGACGCGCTCGACCCCCGACGGCACGTCCAGCCCGGCGACGACAGGTGTGGTGCTCACGTGTTTTTCTCCCTTTCGACGAGCGCGTCGACGAGCAGTCGGCGCTGCAACTGGCCGGTGGCCGGAGTGCGCGGTAGTTCGGTCACCACGCGTAGCGCGCGCGGTTGCTTGAACGAGGCCAGCCGATCCTCGCACCACGCTCGGGCCTCTTCCAGCGACGGCGGCTGCGCCTTCGGCTCTGCCACCACCACAACGCAGACGATCTCGCCCCAGGTCTCATCGGGCAGCCCGACGATGGCGATCTCGGCGGCACCGGGCAGGCCGGCAAGGGCCGTCTCGACCTCCGTCGGCACCACCGACTCGCCTCCGGTGCGGATGACGTCGTGAGCCCGCCCGACGATGCTGAGATAGCCGTCCCTGTCGACGGCCGCCAGATCGCCGGTGCGATACCAGCCGTCCTGCAGGGCGCGCGCCGTCGCGTCGGGATTGCCGTAGTAGCCGTCGAAAAGCAGCGGCCCCCGAACGCACAACTCGCCGTTGCCGGGGTCGATGCGCACCTCGGTCGCCTGGCTGGGAACGCCGCAGCTGCCGGGCTTCTCGGCCACATCGTCGCCGGTGAGGGAGGCGACGTTGCCCGCCTCCGTCGACCCGTAGAAGATGCGAATCCAGGCATTGGGGCAGGCCTTGGAGATGGCCGAAAGGAGCGCCGGCGGGGTCGCCGAGGTGCCGCTGTCGGCCAGCCGCAGCGTCGTGAGCTGATCGCCGGTTTCGCCGAGCGTGTCGAGCACCCGCTGCCACACCGCGGGCATCGCGTTGAGCCGAGTGGCCTGGTGACGGCGTACCGCGTCGCAGATCGCCCGGCCATCAGGACGTGACACGTAGACGACCGTGTCGCGCGCCTGCCACTGCTGCAGCGAGATGGTCCACGCGCCCATGTGAAACAGCGGGAAGATGCACACCATCGCGCCGCGCGGCTCCTCCTGGGAGCCCGGATGGCTGCGCAGGTAGTTGACGCGATGGGAGAGCATCACGCCCTTGGGTGGTCCGGTGCTGCCGGAGGTGAAGAAAAGCACGTGGGTGTCGGACTCTTCGGCCGCGTCCTCGAAGACGCCAGGGGTCGGGTCGGCCTCGCTGGTGATGTCCTGCAGCGTGACGATGTTGAACTGCGACGCGAGCTCTTGCCATCCAGTCATGTAGTCCGGGTCGACGATGACCATCGCGGGCTCGGCCACGGCCAGCACGCGCAGTGCCTCCTGGACCCCGAGGTTCGCGGGCAGCGGGCAGTACACCGCGCCCATCCGGGCGAGCGCCGCGAACAGCGGTACGACCTCGAGCCGGGTGCTCGTCCAGCACACCACCCGGTCACCGCGCCGGATTCCGCGCCGTGCCAAGGCGTGTGCCACAGCATCCGCCTGCCGGTCGATCTCAGCGAAGGTCAGCGCCTCCTCGCCGAGCACCGCGGCCGTGCGGTGCGGAACCGCCCTGGCGGCATTGCGGAAAACCCTTCCGATCGTCAGACCCGGCACGTCAGGCAGCCTCGACATCCTTCAGGACACCCATCGCGTGCACCGCTTGATGCTTCTCCGTCAGGTAGTCGGGCGCTTCGGTGGTGTCGATGAACCATCCGGTGGGACACATCGTCAGGATCTCGACGAAGGAAAAGCCCAGCCGCTGCTGCTGAACCTGCAACGCCCGCTGGATCATCTTCTTCGTGCGGTTGACGTTCACATGGTTGTTGACCGCGCCGCGCGCGACGTAGGCCACCCCTTCCAAACCGGCCAGCAGGTTGCTCATCAGGATCGGATAGCCGTGGGCTTCCGCGTCACGGCCGTCGAGCGTGTTCTTGGTGCGCTGGCCAAGGACCGTGGTCGCTGTCATGTGACCGCCGGTCTCGCCGAAAACCCCGTTGTTCAACATGAAACAGGTGACCTGCTCGCCGCGGGCGGCGGCGTGCACGACCTCCTGCAGGCCCTCGTTGACCATGTCTCCATCACCCTGGACGGTGAAGACGAGGAGGTCGGGCCGGGTGCGTTTGACACCGGTGGCGAGGGACGGCGCCCGGCCGTGCAGGGCCTGCAGCACCTCACAGTCCAGGTTGTTGGAAAACGCGGTGTAGCAGCCGATTCCGAAGACAGCGACGGCCCGGGCGATGGCGTCGGCCTCGGCGACCGCCTCGACGATCGAGCGCATCGCGATCGGTTCGCCGCACCCCGGGCAGAGGTTGTGGGCGCCGACGTCGATCAGGTCGGGCGTGAAGTCGTGGATGAGCCGCGACGCGCGCTCCGGAGGTTCGGCCGTCGGCAGGATCGGCAGCATCCGCCGTGCGGCGGGACTGGCGGTGGGGCCTGCGTCGGTCGTCATGCGGCACCTCTTTCGCCCGAGGAGGCAAGGACTTTCGCGATCCGATCGGCCAACAGTCCCACCTCGAGGTCGGGGGCGATGCCGAACCCGGAACTGTCCATCGACAACCCTCCGATGAAGGTGACGGGTGCCCGGCCCAGGATGGCCAGCCTGACGTCGTCCACCATCTGCCCCTGATTGTTCTCATAGACCGCCACGGCCCGGCAACCCTGCGCGGCGTCAGCAATCGCCTTGCTCGGAAAGGGAACCAGCGTGATGGGCCGGGCGAAGCCGACGCGCTCGCCGGACTCGCGCAGCTTGCGTACCGCGTCACGGATGAAGCGTGCCGGAGTCCCGAACGCGACGACGATGACATCAGCGTCGTCACACCACAGCAGTTCGATCCGCGGCGGCTCCCCGGCCAGCATCGCCTCCGTGTCGGCGACCCCACCCGCGTAGTGCTCGGAAAGGTCGTAGCCGACGCCCTCGCGCTGCTTCGTGCTGCCCAGCGAGGAGACGAGTTTGGCCTGACCGGTACCACCGCTGGCGCCGGTGAGCGCCCATTCGGGGCGGGGCGGCAGCTCGCGTATCGGCGGGAGCTCGACGGACTGGTAGGTGTGGGCGAGGAAGTAATCGCCGAACAGCTGCACCGGGTTGCGCCAGCGCAGCGTCATGTCGACGGCATCGGAGGCAAGCGCGACGGCCTCGGTGACGTCAGCCGGGGCAAGGACCAGGTGTCGATAGTCACCATGACCGCCGCCGCGGGTCGACTGCCAATAATCGCCCTGGGCGCGGGCCATGTTGATGACGACCAGCGGGAGCCGGGCGAGCGTGATCTCCGACAGCGACTCCTGCATGAGCGAGAGTCCCTGCCCGGTCGATCCGGTGGCCGCGATGGTGCCGGTGGCGGCGGCTCCCCACGCCATGCCGACGGCTTCCAGCTCGCTCTCGGCGTTCATGCACACCCCGCCGACGGCAGGCAGCCGGCGGGCCATGTGTTCCAGCACTTCGGTGAACGGGGTCATCGGATAGCCGGCGAAGAACCGCACCCCCGCGGCGACGAGCGCGCCCGCGATGGCCTCCGAGCCCTCCATGAGTTCCACGTCAGGCCTCCGGTGCGAGGGTTGCTTCGAGCTCCACCGGCTCGTCGTAGCGATAGACCTGGAAGACGAAATCCGGGCAGATGGCGGTGCAGGCCTGGCAGGCGATGCAGCCGGCGAAGAGCTCGGGATAGCGATACCCCCGGCTGTTGGTCGCCGTGTCGGTCATCACCAGGACCCGGGGCGGGCAGGCGTCGATGCAGAGCTCGCAACCTTTGCAGGCCTCGACGTCGATGACGAGCGTGCCACGGGTGAGTACCCGTTCGGTGCTCATGGCTGGGCCGCGGCGGCGACGGGCCAGGCCGCCTCGATGATTCCGTAGCCGGCGGCCGCGTCAGCCCCGGCGCGCAATGCCCGCGCGTTGCCGGCCACATGCTGACGGCGATAGCTGGGCAGCGCTTCGGGCAAGGTCTCCACCAATTCCTCGATATCCAGGATCCGGGTCACTGCGGCGTAGGCGCCGAGAGCCACCATCGTCGCGGCGGCGGGGGAGCCCAGCTCGATGGCGAGTTCGGACGCGGGGATCGCCGCCGTGCGGACCCCCGCCGGCACCGGCGGCAGCAGCGCGTCCGTGACGACACTGGTGTTCAACACCAGCACGCCCTCGGCGCGCAATCGCTCCAGCGTCGGCACAGCGAACTCGTGATGCATGACGATCGCCGACCATGCGCTGCCGACCATCGGCGGCGCCTGCACGGGCTGCTGGCCGATGATCAGAGTGGCGTCGGTGTTGCCGCCGCGCATCATGCCGCCGTAGCTGCCGAACAGCTGGGCGTAGCGGCCGAACCGGGTGGCCGCCTTGGCCAGCAGCTGGGCGGCCAGCTGGACCCCCTGGCCACCGATTCCCGTCATGAGCAGCTCTCGCTCCAAGCAGCTCGCCTCTCATGATCGAATCAACGTTTTGATTTTCCTAAAACGTCGTTCTAGCACGTTGTCGGCGCAGGGTCCAGCAGGCGAAAGACGGGTCGGTGTCAGCCTTCCTCAGCCGGCGAGAGTCAGAGCCGCGGTGCTCAGCGGGAGCGGCCTGCCGAGGTGGTAGCCCTGAGCCCATGTCACGCCGATGGTGCGCAGCATGTCGAGTTCGTCTTGTTCTTCCACGCCCTCGGCGATGACCCGGGCCCCGACATCCGCGGCGAAGGCGACCAGCGCACTGGCAAGCGCGCGTTGCCCGCTGCTGCGGTGGATGCCGCGCACCAATGACATGTCGAGCTTGATGATGTCCGGGCGAAGGTCGACCAGATGACGAAAGCCCGCATACCCCGATCCGAGGTCGTCCGCGGCCAGTTTGGCGCCGAATTCGCGAAGCGCGGCGAGGGCCCGTTGCAGAACCGAATAGTCCTCGATCGGGACATGCTCGATCAGCTCGATCACGACTCTCGAGCAGGCGTCAGGCGGGCACAGGTCCCGCTCGATCGCGTGCAGGATCGTCACCGGGGACATGTTGATGGCCAGAAACGTGTCCGGCGGCAGCTCGTCGAGGTGTCCCAGCAGGGTCTGCGCCGCGAGCCATTCGAGCTCGACGCCGAGGCCCACCTCGAACGCGTCAGCGAACCAGGGCGCGGGCCACGGGCTGTCGCCGGGAAATCGCGACAGCCCTTCATGCCCGACGATCTGCAAGCTGTTGAGGTCAACCACGGGTTGGAAGACCGGTGAGATGCTTCGCTCGTTCAACACCGTCTGGGTCCGGTCCCGGCGCTGTACGCGATCTGTCCAGCGCCGCCCCCGCTCCTGCGGCGGTTCCGCGGTCTGACGCAGCGCACTCAGCAGCCGGCGCGTCTGCAGCAAATTGGCAATGCGCAGGGTGGCTTCCACGAAATCGACCGGCTTGGTGAGGTAGTCCTGCGCGCCTTGGCTGAGGGCGAGGTCGCGGGTCTCGATCGTGGTGTCGGCAGTGAGAACCAGCACCGGCAGGAAAGTGCCTGCCGCGAAGCGCTGGATCTGGGTGAGCACGGTGTGCCCGTCGACGTGCGGCATGTGCAGATCGAGCAGCACCAGGTCCGGGTTGTCTTCCACCAGGCGACGCGGCACCCGCCGGGCATCGGTCTCGGTGTGGACGCGATACATGCCCTGCTCGTTGAGCAGCGCCGCCATCAGCGCGCAGTTGCTGGGATTGTCGTCGACGACGAGGACGCTCATCGCGTTGTAGATCGCGAGGTGCCCGCTCATGTGCCTGCGCCCAGATTCGCGCGGGTGACGCCGTCCAGGAAGCCCAGGACCTGATCGATGTCGAGCGGTTTCGTGAGATATCCGGTGGCCCCCGAGTCCCGCAGCCGGTGGGCGAGACCCGCACTGGCGTCTGCCGTGAGGACGACCACCGGGATCTGCGCGGTCGACGGCAGTGAGCGGATCGCCCGCAGCACCTGGTGTCCGCTGAGGTCGGGAAGATGCAGATCGAGCAGGATCAGGTCAGGACGGTGCGCCTCGGCCAGTTCGATGCCCAGTGAACCGAGCGCGGCGTGCACGAGTCTCCATTCCGGGCGCAGCCGCAGCAGGTGCTCGACGACGCGCACATTCGGAGCGTTGTCTTCGATGTAGAGCAGCGTCGCCGGCGCCAGTTCCGTCGTCTCCGGCCCCGCGGCAGCGGCGCCCGCCACCGGAATGCTGTGAGGCTTGTGCGCCTGCGCGCTCTTGAGGATGACCGTGAAGGTCGACCCTTGCCCTGGCATGGACTCGACCTCGATCGTGCCGCCCATCATCTCCGTGAGTGAACGGGTGAGGGCCAGCCCGATGCCCGTACCGTCCACCCCGCTGAGCTCGGCTCCCAGCCGATCAAAGGGCGTGAAAAGCCGGCTCTGCACGCGTGGATCGATGCCCGGGCCGTCGTCGCGTACCCCGAGCGCCACTTGGCCGTTGCCGGCGTGCCAGCCGAGCCATACGTGACCGCCCGGTCGGTTGTACTTGATGGCGTTGGACAGCAGGTTGAGCAGGATCTGGCGCAAGCGCTGGCGGTCGGCGAGCACGTAGTCGTCCGAGGTATCAGCCGACAGGGTGAGCGCCACTTCAGCGGCATCCGCGAGTGGCTTCATCAGTTGCAGCGTCTCCTCGACGATGCTGGCGACCGGCACCGGCTCGCTGCTGATGGACATCTCGCCGGATTCGATACGCGCGATGTCGAGCACGTCGTTGATGAGATCGAGCAGGTGGCGTCCGCCCTTGACGATGTGACCGAGCGCTTCCGCGTACTCGGTGTCTGCGAGCTGACGCGAGAGCAGCTGGCCGAAGCCGAGGACAGCGTTCAACGGGGTACGCAACTCATGGCTCATCCGCGAGAGGAACTGATTCTTGGCCTCGTTCGCCGCCTGCGCCGCAGCTACGGCATCGCGCAGCGCTTGTTCGATCTGGCGCCGGCTGCTGACATCGCGCACCGCCGCCACGACGAGCGAGTCCTCACCGCCCGGGTCGCCTTGGCTCGCCGAGAGGCTGACCTCGACCGGGAACACGGACCCGTCCTTGCGGCGTCCCATGAGGGCAAGGCCGGCACCCATCGGGCGCTGGCGCGGCGCCGCGGTGAAGCTCTCCCGCAGCGCCACGTGCCCGCCGCGGGCGTGCTCGGGGATCAGCATCTCCACCGTGGAACCGATCATTTCCTCGCGGTCGTAGCCGAAGATCTCGCCCGCCTGGGCGTTCACGATCGCGATCCGGCCCGTGCGGTCGACGCAAACGATGGCGTCGGGCGCTGCTTCCATCAGCGAGCGGAACCGGGCGTCACTGCGCTCGTCGTCGCTGACCGGACGCGAGAGCGAGGCGACCCCGACGACCTGCCCCCGAAGGTCGCGCACCGGCGACATGGACATGACGACGTCGATGGGCGTGCCGTCGACGCGCAGCCGCGTGCAGTGGATGCCCGTCTCGGCCGCTCCGGCCGCCACCCGGGCGTGACGCTCGCGCGCCTGGGTCAGCGACTGCCGCGGGATCATCTCCTCGATGTTGTGGCCGATCATCATCTCCGGCGAATGCCCGTAGATCTGCGCCGCGCCGTCGTTCCATTCCGTCACGATGCCGGCCAACGTCTTCGCGATAACAGCGTCCCGCGACGAGCGCACGATCGCTGCCAGCGCCGAATCCTGGGGATCGACGGCGGTACGGGGGCGATTGCGCCGCAGGGTCCAGGCTCGCGTCGAACCCACAAGCTGCGTCTGCTCCATGCGGCTGCCTCCTGGCGGGCTCGATCGTGGCGCGTCGATGACTGTCTCGGCGCCCGTTCGGGCCCCCCCGATCGCCTGTGCTTTCACTACGCTTGTACTTCAAGGAAAGCTGGCGGCAGCGCCGATGTGACAGGGCCAAAAGTCACACGCTTGTTCGAGAGGGCCAACTCGGAGGAATCCGCAGTTCAGGCGCAGCTACGGCCGTGGAATCCGCGGCGAATTACTCTGTGCCCAGCACGCGTCACAGTCAGTGCTGCTCCGGATCGCCGTGGGCAACGAGCACCGGACACTTCGCGTGCTCGGTGCAGGCGGCGCTCACCGAGCCCAGCAGGAGCCCGGCGAACCCCCCGTGTCCGCGGCTGCCGACGATGAGAAGTCCGGCGTCCTGGCTCACTTCGAGCAGGACGTAGCTGGCGCGACCCTCGCGGACGGTGCACGTGAGGCCCGGCGGCCGCTCGGTGCCGAAGACCTCGTCCACGGCGGACTCCAGTGCCTTCGCGGCGTCGAGGTCCGGACGCCAGTCGCTCGGCAGCCCCACGCCCCAGCCGTAGCTCGACGGGTACTCCCAGGAGGTGACGGCCTCGATCTCGCCGCCGAACAGCGCAAGCAGGCGGCCGGCCCAGCGCAGCGCCGACTTCGACGAAGGCGAGCCGTCAACGCCGACGACAATCCGGCGGATGCGTCCAGTACCGCGCCCCGTGGACGCAAGTGGCGTAGCCGATTCTGTTGTCATATGTCTAGATTCCATCGGCCCGGTTCCCCGCGATATGGACGGAGTTCCTTCCCCGCACCGACCTTGGTCCTGGCTTAGGCTGCGGGCACCCCGTCCCCATCAGTGAGGTGTCGCCGAGGATGCCCGGATCTGGCCTGGACAGGGTCAAACGGCTGCACCTCTTGTCGGGCGTGCTGCCGATTTCCCGCCCGCGGCTGCCGACCGAGCTGCTGGCCGGTCTGACGCTGGCAGCGTTGGGGATTCCCGAGGTGCTGGGGTACGCGAGCATCGCCCGGATGCCTGTGGTGACAGGGCTTTACACGATGCTGCTGCCGATGGCGGTGTTCGCCGTCATCGGATCTTCCCGCCATCTCGTGGTCGCCGCGGATTCGGCGACGGCTGCCATTGTTGCCGCTGGAGTAGCGGGAATCGCCGCCCCCGGGACGCATCGCTACGTCCAACTCGTCAGCCTCGCCGCCCTGATGGCCGGCGTGTTCCTGCTGATCGCCAGGCTGGTACGGCTGGGCTTTCTGGCCAATTTCCTGTCCCGCACGGTGCTCATCGGATTCCTGACGGGTGTGGGGATCTCCGTCGCCATCGGTCAGTTGCCGCAACTGCTGGGCGTCCGGGTGACCGCAACGCAGACCCTGCCCAAGCTCGGCTCGACGGTGCGCCACCTCGGGTCCGCGTCCCTGACGACGGTGGCGGTCTCGGCCGCTGTCATCGTGGTCGTGCTCGTGACCAGGCGGCTCGCCCGCCGCGTGCCGGGGGCCCTGATCGCCGTCGTCGCCGCGATCGTGCTCAGCCAGACGCTGGACTTCGACCGCCACGGCATCCGGGTCCTCGGTCACGTTCCGAGCGGGTTCCCAGCGTTCTCCGCACCCGCCTTCGGGATCCACGACATCGGCGCGCTCTTCGCCACCGCCGGCTCGATCTTTCTGGTCATCCTGGCGCAGAGCTCGGCGACGTCACGGGCCTATGCCGCCCGCTACGACGAGGACCTCGATGACGACCAGGATCTGCTAGGGCTCTCCGCGGCCAATGTCGTCGCGGGTTTCAGCGGAACCTTCGTGGTGAACGGCAGCCCCACCAAGACCGAGATGGTCGACGGTTCAGGAGGGCGAACCCAGCTCTCGCAGCTGACGACCTGCGTCGTGGTGCTCGTCGTGCTGCTGGTGCTCACCGGTCCGCTCGGGCACCTCCCGCTGGCGGTCCTGGCTGCGGTCGTCTTCGTCATCGGGATCGATCTCGTCGACCTCTCGGGCCTGCGCCGGCTGTTCGCGGTGCGGGTCGGGGAGTTCGCGCTGGCGGTGCTCACGGCGATCGCCGTCATCGCTCTCGGCGTCGAGCAGGGGCTGGCGGCTGCCGTCATCGCGTCGATCGTGGTGCACCTTCGCCACAGCTACAACCCGGCGACCTCGGTGCTCGTCAAGCAGGACCGCGGGCATTGGCACAACGCCCCCGTCACGCCCGATCAGCGCACCGTCGGCGGGCTCGTCGTCTATCGCTTCCCTTCCAATCCCTACTACGCCAACTCTCACCGGCTGGCTGAGGATCTGCGGGCGCTCAGGGACTCGAAGGTCCCCCTCGACTGGCTGTGCCTGGACTGCGCGGGCATCGCCGACATCGACTTCACCGCAGCCGAAACCCTGCGCCGGATGCTGCCGAAGTCCGCCCGGTTCGTGGTCTCCTCCGTCTGGCCGAACGTCCGCGAGCAGCTGATCCGCTACCGACTGCTGGTCGATCCCGACACCGACATCTACCCGACCCCCGGCGCCGTGCTGGAGGCCTATGAGACCAAGTGGACGCACCAGTAGCGTGCGGGCGTGGATTCGGTGCTGGCTCGTGAACGCTTCGCCGGCGCCCGCGTGGCCCGGCTGGCGACGGCCGATGCCCAGGGACGCCCGCATCTCGTGCCGATCGTCTTCGTGGTCGCCGGCGATACCGTCTACCACGCGGTCGACGACAAACCCAAGCGCAGCAGGGCTTTACGGCGGCTCGCCAACGTGCGCGCCAACCCGGCCGTCTCGCTGCTGGCCGACTACTACGACGACGACTGGACGGCGCTCTGGTGGGTTCGCGCCGACGGTCGCGGTCGCGTCCTGGCACCCGAGGAAGCGGAAGCCCGGCGTGCAATCGAATTGCTCGCCGGGCGTTACCCGCAACATCGGACGCAGCCGCCCACGGGCCCGGTGCTTGCCGTCGATGTCGAACGCTGGTCGGGGTGGTCGTTCACCCCTTGACGTAGGAAACCTTCTCCGCGACGAGGCCGCCGCGCACCCGGAAGATGTCGACGCCGCGCACGTGGCCTGCGTCGCTACCGTCGTCCCCGGGCCAGTCATAGCGCCAGCGCACGACGACGCGGTCACCGCAGCCGAAGCGCGCCTCGGTCGTGAACTGGGCGCCGGTCGATGCGCGGAAGAAGTCCGTCCAGGCGGCGCGCACCGCGTCAGCCCCCTCGTAGCGGACGCCATCGGGTGGGGCCGTCGATTCAAAGACGCAGTCCGGCGTCATCGCCGCTATGACCGCATCGACGTCCTGCACGTCGAACGCGGCGCCGAACCGGTCGACAGCCGGAAGCGGATCAAGGACGCATGCTCTGCGGCCGAACATGGCGAGCAGGCGTGCCTGCGGCGACGCGTCGCCGGCAAGCTCGGGTCGCGGCCCGACCGCCCCCGCCTGCCGATAGCCCGCTTCCTGGCTCTCGAACCAGCTGGCGACCGACTCGACAAGACTCGCGTCGAGGTCGTCGTGCGCGCCGACCGCGACGGCAAGATCCCAGTAGTGGATGAGGTGATCGGCGGCGACCTGCATGAGGTATTCCTCGCCTTGAGCATCGCCGAAACCGAGATGCACGATCCGCTGCAGATCAGCGTTGGCTACGGCGGCCTTGGCTTCCCGGACTGCCAGCGCCCACTCGGCTATGGGGTCGTCACCCAGCAGATCACCGTCGAGCGCGCTGCCGACGTCCGCGATAGTGCGGCCCGACAGCAGGGCCGGCATCCAGCGGTTCTCACCGACCAGATGGTTGACCAGATCGCGGACCGTCCAGGCGGCGCACGGCGTGGCGGCCTCCCACTGATCCTTGGTCACCTCCCGCACGAGCTCACCGACCGCTTTCGTGGTGCGCTCGTAAAGATCGGTCGCGTTCATCGGGCCGACGTCTGCGCATAGTTGCTGGCGCCGAACCAGTCGACGACCACGACGTCCTCGTCACCGACGACCCAAGCGTCATGGCCGGCCGGCAGTGAGGTGACGTCACCAGCCTTGGCGTCGAACTCGCTGCCGTCCGACATCTGGATGCGCAGCGTTCCGGCTACGTGGTACTGGAAGTGCGGCGCCTGGCACAGCTCGGTGCCGGCGATCGGCTTGACGTCGGTCGACCAGCGCCACCCCGGGTGCAGCACGAGCCGACCGATGTCGCTACCGCCGACTGAAAGCAGTTCCAGCCGTCCGTGCTCGAAATTGCGCGTCTCGTCGGGGCGGGCGAATTCGCGATGCTCAGTGTGCTGCTGGGTGACGGTCATGGCGTGCTCCTCGGGCTGAAAGGGGATGCGACGGCGTCCTTGGCTGGACCGGTGGGAGCACCTTAGAAATCCGACCTTGCAGTTACCTAGCGGACCGACAGGATGGTGCAGTGTCTGCACCGTCCCTAGAGCCTCCCCCAGCCATCGAGCTGCGGCTGCTCGGGCGTTTCGTGGTGGTACGCGACGGGGCGGAGATCCCGGCGGCGGCCTTCGGAGGCCGGAAAGTGCGCTCTTTGCTGCGGATGCTGGCCTGCCACCCCGGTCAGTTCCACAGTCACGATGCGCTGACCGACATGCTGTGGGCGGAACGTCCGCCGGCGGATCCAGCGGCCAACCTGCAGGTGTTCGTCAACCGGATCCGGCGTGCGACCGGCGAGCCGCAGCTTGTCGTCACGGCCTCAGGTGGATACGCGTTGCGCGCCGATCCCCGTTACGTGGTGGACGGCGAAACCTTCGCCGCATCCGTCGCCGCGTGCTCATCGCTGACAGGCGGCGAGGCGCTGTCGGGGTATCAGTCGGCACTGGCACTGTTTGCCGGCGAGCCGCTCGCTGAGGATCGCTACGACGACTGGGCGCGGGGCTACCGCGAGCGGCTCCAACGCCTTCACCAGGATGCGCTCGAACGCGCGGCGGCCATCGCGATGGTGTGCGCTCAATCCGCTTTGGCGGTCGAATACGCCTCCGCAGCCGTGGCCGCGGAACCGCTGCGGGAGATCGCCGCTCTGACGCTCGTGCGGGCGCTGGCGGCCAACGGCGACCAGGCAGCAGCGCTCGCGCACTACGAGCGGTATCGCCGGGCACTCGCGTCAGACCTCGGGCTGGATCCGTCGCCGGCGGCGCAGAAGTTGCACGCGGCGGTGCTGCAAGGCGCAGCGCTTCAAGGGGCGTTGGTGGAAGGCGGCGGTCCAACCCTGGGCAGCGTCGCGACACTCGCTGCGTTCCGTCCCCTGCGGTTCGTCGGGCGCATCGGCGAACGTGACGCGGTCCTGGCCGCGTGCGTCACCGGCGGGGTGGCTGCCATCAGCGGCCCCTCGGGAGCTGGAAAGTCCAGGCTCCTGAGGGAAATTGCGGATCGTGCCCCGGCCGGCGCCCTCTCGCTGCGGGCCTACTGGCCGGAGCGCTCCGTGCCGTGGAGCCTGGCCCGTGGGCTCGTTGGTGAAGTCATGGCAGCGGACGTCACTAGTGCCGACAAGCTGGCTCCGGCGTTGCGGGCGGCCCTCGCGTCGATCGTGCCCGAGATTGAGCCGCCTCCAACGGTGTCCGTCGATCCGCTGAGCCGGCGGGCGATGATTTTCGAGGCGGCGGTTCGGCTGCTGAGTGCCATGCCGTCGGCCCTCGTCATCGTCGACGATCTGCAGTGGGCCGATCCGAGCAGCCTCCTGCTGCTGGCCGCGCTCACCGAGCGCGTGCCCGGCTTCGGGATGGTGCTCGCTTACCGGCCCGGCGAGGTGGACGCGGGGGGTGAGGTGGCCGGCTTCCTGGCCCGGCTCGTCATGGGTGCCGAGGTGCGGCTCTCAGCGCTTGGCGCTGCCGCGCTCGCTGAGCTCTCGGTGGATCCGTCTCTCGCGGACGCCTTACGTGATGGCACCGACGGAACGCCGCTCGCCGTCGCGGAGGTGTTGCGAGGTCTGGAACGTGAGGGCGTCGCCGGCTGCGACGCCCAAGGACGCTGGCGGTTGCACAGCGATGAGGCTTCCGCGCGGGCCGTCGAACTCGGGGCGCTCGGCCAGCGCCGTGCGATAGCCCGCCGGCTCGACTCGCACGACGAGAACGCCCTGGAAACGTTGAAACTGCTGGCTCTGGTGGCCCGGCAAGTTCCCGCGCGCATCCTGGCAGAGGCGGGGGAGAGGTCGGAACGTGAGACCCTCTCGACGTTGAGCCTGCTGT
>DATAZK010000247.1:0-160190 GCA_036272075.1 Frankiaceae bacterium | reverse complement strand
AGCCCGCTCTTGCGTCCGGTCCGGGCGACGAGCGGGGGTGGCAAGGGGGCTTGGGCGCCGGCGATCCCCAGCCACGCGCGGCGCACGCGGCCGTCGGTCATGAGCGCGCCGATGATCCGCTGAGTCGTGTCGTTGACGGGTACGGCGAGCCCGAGCCCGACCCCGGCGACGGCGGTGTTGATCCCGACGACCCGGCCGTGGCTGTCAGCTAAAGCCCCGCCGCTGTTGCCCGGGTTGAGGGCCGCATCCGTCTGCACGACGTCGTCGACGATGCGCCCGGCGCGGGTCGGCAGCGAGCGTCCGAGCGCGCTCACGATGCCGGCGGTGACGCTGCCGGACAGGCCCAGCGGATTGCCGAGCGCGACGACCAGCTGGCCGACCCGAAGCGTCGTGGCATCACCGAGCCGCACCGGCGGGGGAGTTCCTCCGTGGGCGCGAAGCACCGCGAGATCGCTCAGCGGATCGCTGCCCACGACGTCGAAGCCGGAGCTCTCGCCGTCGGTGAAGGCGGCCGTCCCACCTTCTGCGCCCTCGACGACGTGCGCGCTGGTGAGCAGGTGACCGTCCGGCGTCAGGACGACGGCGCTCCCCGCACCCTCGCCGCGCCGGCCGCGCACGCGCAGGCTCGCCACGCTCGGCAGGACGGCCTCAGCGACGTCCACGACGATGCGCGAGTACGCGTCGAGCGCGTCCTCGTCAGGCCCTTGAGCCGGCGGGGCGTTGTCGCTCATGCCGAGCACAACCGTTCGGCCTCGCAATGAGTGCCCCGGGTTCGCTGACGGCTCAACGCGTTTACTGAACCGGTGTTCATCCCACCGGGTTTGTGATTCATTATGCAGCGTCCGGCAGTCATGGCAGCCGGCCGCAGGCCGAGACAGCAACGAGCGGGGAGTCGACGCGGATGGCACAGGACGAGGGCGAGACCCAGTACGCCGAGCGGATGTTTCCCGCACCGGTTGACCACGGCATCGCCAAGGCGGACCGGGCTGTGGCGAGCGTCGAGTCGGGCGTCGACACCGCCGAACTCGGCTCCTGGCAGAACGACCTCTGGTATCAGGGCGGCGGCCGGGTGGGGGAGAAGGCGGTCGAGTCGATCGTCATCTACCCGCCGACGGGCGGGGTGACCACGCAGGGCGATCCGTTCGAGCCGGTCAAGATCGGAATCCTGGTCGACATGGACATCGGCCAGCTGCTCGCCGACTGGGTCGACGCCACCATTCTCGCGCTCGAAGATGCGCTCAACGAAGGCGTCTACGACCGTCCCGTCGAGATCATCACCGTCGACGCTCGCGGCCTGCCGCGGGAGAACTATCTGAAGGTCCGCGCCGGCTACCTCAAGCTGGTGGAGGAGGGTTGCGTCGTCATCGCCGGCCCGATGATCTCCGACAACGCCGTGAACCTGCGCGACCTCATCAACGAGACCGGCGTCGCCTGCCTGGCGTGGACCGGCGCCGTGCGCTACTTCGGCGAGTACTGCTTCACGGTCGCCAACGGTGACATCCCGTCGGAGTCGACCATGGGCGCCAACTGGTGCCGGCAGAACGGCTACACGAAGGTCGGCTTCTTCTGGGAGCGCGGCTCATCCGGTGAGGACTACGCGGGCTACTTCCGGGTCGCGGCGCAGAACGCCGGCGTCGAGATCCTGCGCGAGGTCTCCCTCGGGCCCAACCCGCGAAACTTCCAGGAGAGCGTCGCCGCGATGCGGGACGCAGGCGCCGAAGCCATCGTCTACATGGGCTACGGCTACTCGACGTTCAACTTCGCCAAGGCGTTCAAGGCGCTGGACTGGGACCCGCCGCGTTTCATGGGCACGGCGTTCATGTTCTATTCGAATTCCAACGCCTGGGCCGAGGGCCTCGAAGGCTGGCACGGGGTCGACCAGCTCGGCGAGGACGGCACCAATCCCAACTACGAGGCGATGCTCGACCGGTTCACCAAGCGCTTCGGCCGCACCTCTCGCAACGTCGTCGTCGCGCTGTCCTACGACACCGCCCGCGCGGCAATCCTCGGCATCGCCAACGCGTCCATCGCCATCCCGGCGGAGGTCAAGCTCGGCCTCGAACGCATCAAGTGGATGCCGTGCACGAACGGCGGCCCGGCCACCTACCTGACCTTCGCCGCGTACGACCATCGCGGCTACAAGGGCGACTTCCTGACCATCCGCGAGCTACGCGGTGGAGAGCTGCATTTCCGGGGCTACTACCGTCCACAATGGCCTTCCAACACCGACTCGCCGCTGCTCGGCGACTGACTGCGACACGACGACGGAAGCGAGACGATCATGGGAAAGCTCGACGGCAAGGTTGCTTTCATCACCGGCGCAGCCCGCGGGCAGGGACGCAGCCACGCGATCCGGCTGGCGCAGGAAGGCGCCGACATCATCGCGGTCGACATCTGCGAGACGTTCGGCAGCATGAACTACCCGCTCGCCACTCCTGAAGATCTCGCGCAGACCGTCAAGGAGGTCGAGGCGGAAGGCCGGCGCATCATCGCGCGGAAGGGCGACGTCCGCGTCAAGTCCGAGCTGCAGGCGGTCGTCGACGAGGGCATCTCCGAGTTCGGCCGGCTCGACATCGTCGTCGCCAACGCCGGGGTCACCGCGATGAAAGACCCGACGCTGCTGCAGAGCTTCGTCGACGGCGTCGACGTCGATCTGGTCGGCGTGCTGCATACGGTCGGCGTCTCCCTGCCACACCTGAAAGCAGGCGCCTCCGTCATCGTGACCGGCTCGACCGCCGGGATGATGAAGGGCCTCATGGACAATCCCGCGCTCGGCGGCGGCGGCTCCGGCTACGCCTGGGCCAAGCAGACGATCTTCCGCTACGTCGAGGTTTTCGCCCTTCAGCTGGCGCCGCACATGATCCGGCTGAACGGCATCCACCCGACCAACTGCGACACCACGCTGCTGCACAACGAGGACGTCTACAAGGCGTTTCGCCCCGACGTCCCGCACCCGACCCGCGAGGACGCCATGCTCGCCTTCCCCGCGATGCAGGCGATGCCGATCCCGTTCATCGACCCGATCGACATCAGCCACCTCGTGGCGTTCCTCGCCAGCGACGAGTCGCGCTACCTGACCGGCATGAACATCCGGGTCGACGCGGGCGCGATGCTCAAGGGCGAGTCCGTCGTCTAACGCCTGCGCCTACAGCTCGAACGGGCCCTTGCCCATCTGGTCCCGCACCGTCACGACCGGCGGATTGGTCAGCGAGCGGCGCTGCCAGTTCGCGCCGTCCACGACCAGGGTGTGGCCGGAAATGAAGCGCGCATACGGAGAGGCCAGGAACGTCGCCGCCCAGCCGAGCTCGCGGACCCGCCCGACCCGAAGCGCCGGCTGGCACACGTCCTTGTCGTTGGTACGCGACAGGTTGCCCTGGATGTCGGCCGTCATGTCCTCGTGCGGGAACAGGCCGGGCACGAGCCCGTTGACCGCGATCCCGTACGGACCCCACTCCACGGCGAGCGTCTCGACCATGTTCTTGACGCCCGCCTTGGCTGCTGCCGAGTGAGCGAAGCCCGGACCGCCGGTCCACGCGTAGGACGCGCCCACGTTCACGATCGAACCCGGCGCCTCGACCGCGAGGTGGCGACGAGCGAATTCGCGGGCGCAGAAGTACGTGCCGTTGAGCGTGATGTCGACGACCGTGCGCCACGCATTGGGCGACATGTCCTCGGCGGGCACCGGGAAGTTGGCCGCCGCATTGTTGATGAGCACGTTCGGCAGCCCGAACGTCTCCTCCGCACGGTCGAACGCCGCGGCGATCTGCTCGGGATCGCGGATGTCGCAGCCGACCGTCAGCACCTTGCCGCCGATCGCTTCGATCGCCGCCTGCCCGTCGGCCAGGTGCTCGGGCTTGCGGCTGGCGATCACGATCGACGCCCCCAGCCGGCTGAACTCCTCGGCAATGGCACGTCCCAGTCCGGTTCCCGCGCCGGTGACGAATACCGACTGACCCGCGTAAGTACCGGGCGGCAGGGCGCTCGCGCCGAGTTCCGGGGGTTCGGGCAATCCTTGCGCCATGCCGAGCGCCTCCTAGCAGCTGAAGTCAGGGATGAGAGGTTGAGGGTATGGACGTTCGTCTGAGCCACGAGCAGGAGCTGATCTCGGCTACTGCGGCCCGGCTCGGCGCCCAGCATGCCATCACGGGGATACGCGACCTGCCGCCCACCCCGGAGCAGTCGGCGACGGCATGGGACGCCCTGGCCCGCGCCGGCCTGCTGGGAATCGGCACAGAAGGCGAAAGCGGCGCCGCCGTCGCATCAGCGCTCGTCGCCGAGCGGCTTGCCGAAGCGCTGTGCCCGGTGCCCTACGTCGGGCAGGGGATCCTCGCGCCCGCCTTGCTGGCCGCCTCCGGAGCGGCCTCCGATGCCGAAGCTCTGGCGAGCGGCGAGGCGCGCTATTGCGTGCTGCTCACCGCCGATCTCTCGCGGTTCGCCAGCCCCGATGAACCTGTCGTCGCGTTCGATGCGCTCGGTGCGAGCCACGGACTCACGGTTGACGCCGGGGGTGTCCTGCGCCGGCATCTGCTGTCGCATGCCGGCGGTCAGCCGACGCTGGACCGCACCCGCGTCGCGATGGTCGGTGACGTCAGCGATCCGGGCGAGTTGCTCGGCGTCCACGCGCTCGACGGTCCGGACCGCGATCGGCTCACGGCCCTGGCGATGACCGCTCTCGCCGCGGACCAGCTCGGGCTCTGCGAGCGGGCGCTCGCGATGGCCGTCAAGTACGCCGGTGAACGGGAGCAGTTCGGCCGGGTCATCGGGGCCAATCAGGCGCTGGCGCATCTGCTGGCCGACGGTGCGGTGCTCGTCGAGGCCTGCCGAAGCACGGTGTGGCATGCGGCCTGGGCGGTGGATGCGCTCGGGTCGGCTGACGCGCGTGAGGCAGCTACCCACGCCAAGGCTTTCTGCGGGACGGCGGCTCGCGAGGTCGTCGAGATCGCCCTGCAGGCCCATGGCGGCATCGCGGTGACGTGGGAGCACCCGCTGCATCTGCTGCTGCGCCGGGTGATGTTCGACGGCGAGAGCTTCGGCGCTCCCCGCCTGCTGCACGCGGCCATTGCTGAGCGCCGGCTCGCGGGCCCGGTCACGCCCTCGGCTCCCGCGTCGAGCAGTGCGGAACCGGAAGGGCTGACCTTCGCGGACTCCCCACTCGAGGCGGACTTTCGGCAGAGCGTGCGCGACTGGCTGCGCGCCAGCGCTCCTGGTGCGCTGCCTCCTGACGGCGACGAGCGCATGGCGGCCATGCACGTCTGGCATCGCGATCTCGCCGCCGCCGGCTTCGTCGGTGTCTCCTTCGCGCGCGAGTACGGCGGACACGGCCACTCGTTGCTCTACGACGCGATCGTCAACGACGAGCTTGCGGCCGCTGGTGCGCCGCCCGGTCCCGCGTTCAACCACATCGCCAATGCCATCAGGCTTTTCGGGACCGAGGAGCAGAAGCGCGAGCACCTTCCAGGGCTGCTGGACTGCACCGTGCATTGGTGTCAGGGATTCAGCGAGCCCGGTGCCGGGTCCGACCTCGCGTCGCTCTCGACCCGCGGGGAGCTGACGACGGCCGAGGATGGCAGCCCGGCGTATCGCGTCGACGGTCAGAAGCTGTGGACCAGCGAGGCGGTGTGGGCCGATTGGTGCCTGCTGCTGCTGCGCACCGAGAGTGAGGGGCGTCAGCACCAGCAACTGTCGATGTTGATGGTGCCGATGACCACACCGGGCATCGACTGCCGTCCGGTACGCACGGCCTACGATTCCAGCGAATTCGCCGAGGTTTTCTACACCGGCGCCATGGTGCCGGCCGCCCAGCGGCTCGGGAAGCCCGGTCAGGGCTGGGAGATTGCGATGGCGCTGCTGGGCTTCGAACGCGGCCCGGCCGACATGGGCTGGACCGCCCGGCTTCGGCGGATGCTCACACTCGCCGAAGCCCGCATCCGTGACGGCAGTGCCGCCGCGGATGCGGGCGTCAGGCAGCGGTTGGCCGAGGCCTGGGTGGAGCTGGAAGCCCTGCGGTTACAGGTGTTACGAAGCACCAGCAACCGGCTGGACGGCAGCGCCCCGGGCCCCGACGGCTCGCTCGACAAGCTCCTGATGACACGTGCCGAGCAGCTGCTCAACCACGCCCTGCTCGACCTCGCCGGTCCCGCGGGGGTTCTCGGCGAGGGCGAGCTGTGGGCCAATTACATCTGGTCGCGGGCCCAGGGCATCTTCGGTGGTAGCCGGCAGATCCAGCGTGACATCGTTGCTCAGCGGGTGCTGGGCCTGCCGCGGCCGGGACACTGACGGATCACTTCCCGGCGAGCGTCGTTCCCGTCTCCAGCAAGGACTTCAGGTCGCTGAGCACCCAGGCGTGACCGCCGCCGCCGCCCTGGCCCGAATCCTCCAGAGAAGCCGAGACAACAGCCGCCGTAGCAGGCGCGCCGGTGACGTCGTGGGTGACCGTCACCGAGCAGGCGTGCTCGTCGATGGGCTTGATCTCCCACGTGACGCGGGTGAATCCTTCAGCTTCGATGGTCGGGTCCATCAGCAGCCGCCACGTCAGTGCCAGCTTGCGCGGGGGATCGGACTCGATGACTTCGCCGTCGACGACGACATCAGGGCAGGTAAAGCCCTGCGCCGACGCGGCGGCCTTGAACTCCTCGTTGGCCAGCACCTGATACGGGCGGCCCGGACGCAAGTCGTAGTGCGCGTAACCGGTGTAGCCGTAGCGATTGGTCCACTCCGGATCGGTGATGGCCTGCCAGATCGCCTCGGGCGTGGCCTTGATGTAGACGCGATAGACCTGGGTGGTCGCGACGGCCTGGTCTTGGGCGGCTGCCGCTGGTGCTGAGGTCATGACGGTTTCTCCAGTTGGTCTTTGAGGTCCAGGAGCATCGACACCCGGTGCTCCGTGTACTTGTCGATCCACCGGTTGTGGATCTGCCGGATGGGCACCGGGTTCAGGAAGTGCAGCTTTTCCCGCCCTGATCGGCGGGTTACGACGAGCCCGGCTTCTTCGAGCGTCTTCAGGTGCTTCATGACCCCGAAGCGCGTCATCGAGAGGCCGGACTCCAGCTCGGTCAGCGTGCGGCCGTCACGCTCGTAGAGCAGGTCGAGCAGGAAACGGCGAGTCGGATCCGCCAGCGCGCGGAACACGCTGTCGAGTTCCTCGTCGTTCTCCATGCCGACAAGATAGGTGACCCAAAGGTCACATGTCAACACGTTCCCTTGACGGCACCCGCGCGCCTGGTCTACTAGTTATCTAGTCCACTAGATAACTGGGGAGCTGCTGGTGCTCGTCTTCCATCTCGCCGCGCATTCGAGCATGCCGGCCTACCTGCAGATCCAGGAGCAGGTGCGGCAGGCATTGCTGACCGGCGTGCTCAGGCCGGGCGATCAGCTGCCCACGGTCAAGGAGGTGGTGGGTTCGCTAGCCATCAATCCCAACACCGTCCTGAAGGCGTATCGGGAGCTCGAACGCGATGGGCTGGTCGAGGGCCGTCAGGGCGTGGGCACATTCGCGCTGCGCAGGCCCGACGGGCCGCCGCCGGGAGAGCAGGCGGCGCTGCGGCGGAGCCTGGCCCGCTGGGTGACCAAGGCGCGCGGCGCCGGGCTCGAGGACGGCGACATGGAGAGCCTGCTTCGGGCCACCCTGCGCGCCGAGTTGCGGGAGGAGATCGCATGAGTGCCGTCAGGACGCAGACGCTGGGAAAGCGCTTCCGGAGCAAGTGGGCTCTCGAGGACTGCACGTTCGACCTGCCTGAAGGCAAGATCTGCGGACTCGTCGGCTCGAACGGGGCCGGAAAGACGACGCTGCTGCGGCTCATCACGGGGCTGGCGCGGCCGTCGAACGGGACGGTGGAGGTCTTCGGGCAGGCACCCGCCGACACCCGGGAATTCCTTGGCGACGTGGGCTTTCTCGCCCAGGACGTGCCGCTCTACAAGCGCTGGAACTCCGCGGACCATCTCGCGCTCGGCGCCCACCTGAATCCGCGGTGGGACGACGGCCTCACCCGCGAACGAATCCGCTCCCTCGGGATCCCGCTCGATCAGCGGGTAGGCACCCTCTCGGGCGGCCAGCGGGCGCAGGTCGCGCTCGCCATGGCCCTCGGCAAGCGACCGCGCCTGCTGCTGCTCGACGAACCCGTCGCGGCGCTGGATCCGCTGGCGCGCAGGGACTTTCTCGGGGTGCTCGCCGAGGCCGTCGCCGAGGGAGACCTGACGGTCGTGCTCTCCAGCCACCTGGTGGGCGACCTGGAGCGCATCTGTGACCACCTGCTCCTGCTCGACTCCGGGCGGCTGGCACTGGCGGCGGATCTGGAGGACGTGCTCGCCACGCATCGCCTGCTGACGGCGCCCCGGCGCAACACGTTCGCCCTCGAGCGCGACCACACTGTGCTGCGCTGCGAGCGCACCCAGCGCCAGGTGAAGGCGTGGGTCCGGCTCGAGGGGCCGCTGCATGACCCCGGTTGGGAGGAGACGGAACTGGGCCTCGAGGACATCGCCCTGGCTTACATGGGCCGCGGCCGCACCGATCTCGATCCCGAACCGCTTGGACTTACCTCAACGTTGGGAGCCGTTCGATGAGTTGGCTGCTCTGGCGCCAGCACCGCGCGCAGGGAGCGGTCGCCGCGATCGCCCTTGCCGCGTACGCGATCCTGCTCTGGATCACCGGCGTCCACATGGCGAACGACCTGCACTCGGCGCTCGCGTCCTGCCGGGTGAACGGCACCTGCGACGACCTGAACCTGTTCAGCGGCGACGGAGCCATCATCGATCTGGTCAACCTCAGTGCCGCCGTCCCACTGCTCATGGGCCTGTTCTGGGGGGTGACCTCCGTCGGTCGCGAGCTCGACACCGGTACCCATCTGCTGGTCTGGATGCAGAGCGTGCGTCAGCGCGATTGGCTACGCGGCAAGATCGCTCTGGTCCTCGTCGCGGCCGCCCTCTGGGGCGCTGGAGTCGCCGCCATCGTCACCTGGTGGTCAGGCACCCTGAACTCGCTGAACGGCGATCGCTTCGACCCGGGCAAGTTCGACGTGCAGGGCATCATGCCGGTGGCCTTCGCGATCTTCGGCGTCAGCCTCGGCCTGGCCGCCGGCGCCGTGCTGCGCCGGGTCCTGCCTGCCCTGGCCGTCACCGTGGTGGCGTTCGTCGCGGTGCGGCTGATCGTCGTCACGTACCTGCGACCGCACTACGAGACGGCGAAAACCCTTGTGCAGTCGTTCTCCAGGGCAGCACCCATCCCGAGCGGCTCATGGCAGCTTTCCCGGGAAATTGTGCAGAACGGTCAGGCGGTGTCCGGCAAGTTGGCGTTCCCGGCCGAGTGCCTCAAACCGGCGACGCGGCAGGCGAGTGACGCCTGCCTGGCCCAGCACGGTTTCGCGAGCCTGGTGAAGTTCCAGCCGGCGTCGCGGTTCTGGACGTTCCAGTGGATCGAGTCGGGCATCTTCGCGGCACTCGCAGCGATTCTGGTCGCTGTCGCGGTGATCGCGGTGCGCCGCCGAGACGCGTGAGCGGGCGCTAGCGGGAGGTGTTGCCGAGGTCGACGACGAACTGCGCCCCGGTGCAGTAGCGCGACTCGTCGCCCGAGAGCCATGCCACCATGTTCGAAACCGCTTCCGGCTTCAGGAAGTCATAGGGCAGCGTGTTCATGTAGGTCGGGCCGATGGTCAGCGCGATCGAGGGTAGCAGCGACGGAAGCGTGGGCCCGGCCACCATCTGGGTGGCCACGCCGACGGGATGCACGGTATTGACGCGGATGTCGTACTCGCCGAGTTCGAGCGCGAAGGTGCGGGCCAGGCCGACCAGGCCGTGCTTGGAAGCGGAGTAGTGGGCGACGAACGGGGCGCCCTTGCGTCCTGCCGCGCTGCTGATGACGACGATCGAACCGCCGTTTCCGGCCGCGATCATCGCCGGGACGGTCGCCTTCAGCGTGTAGAAAACGCCGGTCAGGTTGACGTCGATGACCTCTTTCCACTGCTCGGGAGTCAGCTCCCAGGCTTTGGCCGCCGACATCACTCCGGCGTTGGCCACGACGATGTCGAGCCGGCCGAACTCCGCGATCGCGTCATCCACCAGGCTTTGCAGCGCGGGCAGATCACGGACATCGGCCTGGCGCGCCAGCACTTTACGGCCGGTCTTCTCCACCAGCCGCACGGTCTCCTCGAGCTCTTCGACGGTGGCGCCCGGGTAGTCGGTCGTCTCGAACTCGGCACACACGTCGCACAGCACGAGATCCGCGCCGTCGGCGGCGAGCCTCAGTGCGTGCGAGCGCCCCTGGCCCCGGGCGGCGCCGGTGATGAGCGCGACGCGGCCGGTGAGATCACTCATGGTTTCCCCTCGCAGGACACTCGCAGGACAGGAGCCAGGCGGTTTCTGACAGGGCGTCAACTTACCGTGCGACTTCGGGCCGGCTTTGCTTGACCGGGGTAAGTATCTGGGATTGGTTTGAGTCCATGACCCCGGCGCTTGCTGCTGTGAATCCGATGGTCTCGACCAACTGGACCTCGGGCGTTCCCTACGACGCGTTCGCCCAACTGCGACGCGAGCCGGGCCCGGTGAAGCTGACCGGCCCCGGTGAGCGCGTCTACTGGTCGCTGGTGCGCCATTCCGACGTCGTCGCTGCCTCGCGCAACCCCGAGATCTTCTCCAACCAGCCCGATCCGTTCACGGTCCGGGGCACCGACCCCAATGCGCCCAGCCTGCCGCTGCTGATCAACCTCGATCCGCCCGAGCACACCCGGCGCCGCCAGCTGGTCAACAAGGGTTTCACCCCGCGCCGCATCACCCGCCTCACCGACCGGATCCACGAGATCGTCGGCGAGCAGCTGCAGCGCGTCTCGGGCATGCCGACCTTCGACTTCGTCACCGACCTTGCGGTCGAGCTGCCGCTGCAAGTCATCGCCGAGCTGCTCGGGATCCCGCCCGCGGATCGGGCGAAGGTCTTCTCCTGGACCGAGCAGATGATGAGCGGCGACGACGCCGAATTCGCCAACAGCCAGGAAGAGATCATCGCCGCGCTCGGCGCCATGTACGGGTACGCGGAGAACCTGTGCGGGGAGCGGCGCGAGGCTCCCGGCACCGACCTGATGTCGGCTCTGGTGACCGCCGAACTCGACGGCGAGCAGCTTTCGCAGCTCGACCTGAACCTGTTCTTCCTGCTGCTGCATAACGCCGGCAGCGAGACCACCCGCAATCTGGTCACCGGCGGGGTCATCGCGCTGCTGCAGAACCCCGAGCAGCTCGAGCTGCTACGCGCCGAACCGTCCAGAATCCCCGTGGCCATTGAGGAATTGCTGCGCTGGGTGACGCCAGTGACGCACTTCGCCCGCACCGTCACCAGGGAGACGGAGGTGGCCGGGCAGCTCGTCGCCCCGGGGGAGCAGGTGCTGCTCTGGTACACCTCCGCCAACCGCGACGAGGCAGTGTTCGACGCTCCCGACACCCTCGACGTCACCCGCGACCCCAACCCGCACGTCGCGTTCGGCTCCGGCGGTCCGCACTTCTGCCTCGGTGCCCACCTGGCACGCCTGGAAGCGATCTGCCTGTTCGAGGCGCTCGTCGATCAGCTGCCCAAGCTCGCCATCGACGGGCCGGTGCAGCGGCTGCAATCGCACTTCATCAACGGCGTGAAGCACTTGCCGCTGCGGTGGCTACCCGCTTAGGACGACTCGGACCGCAGCAGCAGCGGGGTGAGCGCCTGGGCCGGAAGCGGGCGTGAGAACAGGTAGCCCTGCGCGAAGTCGCAGCCGAGATCGGTGAGCGTCTTCAGCTGTGACTCCTTCTCCACACCCTCGGCCACCACCTTCAGCCCGAGGGTGTGAGCCAGGTTCACGATGCCGGCGACCATCGCGTCGTCATCACGCGTCTCGCCGAGGGACTCGACGAACGTGCGGTCGATCTTCACGCTCGTGACCGGGAAGCGCCGCAGGTAGGACAGCGAGGAGTAGCCGGTGCCGAAGTCGTCGACCGAGATGCCGACGCCGAGGTTGCGGAGCCGGGTCAGGGTCTGGGCGGCCAGTTCCGGGTCGTCCATCAGAGCGCTTTCGGTGATCTCGAGCGTCAGCGCTGCCGCGGGCAGGTTCCTGGCGGTCAGCAGCTCGCTGACGCGATCGGCCACATGCGGGTCGGCGAGCTGGCGCGGCGAGAGGTTCACCGACATGACGAGATCGGGGACGCCGCCGCTGGTGCGCCAGTCGGCCACCTGCTGGGTCGCCCGGGTCAGCATGAGCCGGCCCAGGGGAGCGATGAGCCCGGTCTCCTCGGCGATCGGGATGAAGACCGTCGGCGGAACCGGCCCGCGTCGCGGGTGGGTCCAGCGGGCCAGCGCCTCGACGGCCGCGGTGACCATGCCTTCGAGCTCGACGATCGGCTGGTAGGCCGGCGAAAGCTCGCCGGCGTCGAGCCCGTGGCGCAGGTCCTCTTCCAGCGCGAGCCGGTCGACAGCCCGGCGCCGGAAGCGCTCGTCGAACGTCGCGAGCCGGTTGCGCCCGTGCTGCTTGGCGTAGTACATCGCCACGTCGGCGTCGCGGAGCACGTCCGTCGCACCGACATTGGTGCGCCCTCGCACACCCTGCCCGGCGCCGGGCTCGGTGACGACGATGCCGATGCTGCAGGTGACGACGAGATCGCGGCGCATGATGCGTACCGGCTCGCAGAGCCTTCCCAGCAGGGCGGTGGCCAGCGTTTGCATCTCGGTGACGGTCGCGTCGGGCACCACGAGGACGAACTCGTCACCCGCGAGCCGGCCGACCGTGCTCTGGGCCGGGGCTTCGTAGGCGAGCCGGCGGGCAATCGTGCGAAGGACGGCGTCGCCCGCATCATGACCGAGCGAGTCGTTGACCATCTTGAAGCGGTCGAGGTCGATGAACAGGACGCCCACCGGCATGTCCGGCGTTCGCAACAGTTCGCTGATGGTCTCGAGTACCAGGTTGCGGTTCGCCAGGCCGGTCGCGTGGTCGTGGCGGGCCTCGAAGCGCAGCAGTTCGGCAGCGGCATGCCGGTCGGTCACGTCGAGCAGGCACATCACGACCGGGAACGGGCCGTCTCCGCTCTCGGTGGGCAATGCCCGGATCGAGACCGAGAGATAGGTGCGGCTGCCGTCCGGGCGCTGCAGGGAAGCGGTGAACGCCGGCCGGGCGGTGCCCTGCCGGCGGGTCTCCTCCAGGCCGATCGTCTCCGCCGAAAGGGGGCGCCCGTCCTCGTCCATCAGTTCGGTCGCCGAACCGAAACGCTCGCCGAGCAGCCCCGGGTTCGCGAGCAGCAGCAGGGCAGCAGGATTCGCGGTCTCGACGCGATCGTCGACGTCGATGATCAGCAGGCCTTCGTCGAGCGCGGCGACGGCAGCGGAGTAGCGCGCGTCGGCCTGCTGGCGAATCTGCTCGGCCTTGCGACGCTCGCTCACATCGGCGGAGATCAGCACGCTGCCGCTCACGGCACCGGCCGAGTCCTTGATGTCGGCGATGGACACGATGACGTGCACGGCGGAACCGTCGCGGCGGCGATGCGTCAGTTCGGCGCGCGTCCCGCGGGCCAGGGCGAGCACGTTGGCGCTGGAGGAGTCACCGCCGAGCAGGGCGTCGATCGGCAGCCCGACCGCGTCATCGGCGTCCCAGCCGTAGAGGGCCGCGGCCGCCGGGTTCCAACTGCTGATCCGGCCGTCCACATCGAGCGCGATGATCGCGTCCGAGACGTGCTGGATGAGGTTGGCCGACAGGCGCAGGTTGGTCTCGGCGGCCTTCTGGTGAGTGAGGTCGCGAAGGATGGCTTGAAAGGCCGGCTTGTCGGCCCATCGGGTGCGCACCGAGGTGGATTCGACGATGACCGTGGTGGCGTCGAGTCGCTGAAGGATGGCTTCGGCCGGCTCGGAGTAGGTGTCGGTCTCGCTCATGTCGGCGATGCGTTGCAGCATCCCGGCCCGAGATTCCGGGGCGACGAAGTTCAGGATGGACTGCCCGATCAGGTCGTCCACGGAGCCGGCGTGCACGATGTCGACGGCGGCCCGGTTGGCGAAGACGATCTCGCCGTCGCAGTGCACGACGATCGCGTCAGGGCTCAACTCGACCAGCAGCCGGTAGCGGTCGCGCAGTTCCGACGGCGTCACGTCGACGTTGGCATTCGTGATGTCAGTGACGGTGCCGCCCAGCACCGGGGCGGTGGCGCGGTAGCCGGCCATCCACTGCGCGTGGATCTGGAAACGCCGGTCAGCGCGGCGCGGGGCCCGCATCGTGTGTTCGAGGTCGAGGACCTCGCCGGGGCAGGAAGTCGCCAGCAGGATCGGCTCGAGCAACTCGCGTAGAGCGAGCTGGATCTCTTCAGCGCCGGACGCCGCCATCCCGAGGACGGCGCGCATCGGCTCGTGCCAGCGCAGCTCCTGCGAGCCCGGACTCCACTCCCACGACGCGGTCGCAGGCGCTGAATCAGGCCCCGCCGCACCGCCGGCCTGGCGTGGGGAAGGGAGCGCGCTGGGTGACGGCATGTCACCCACAGGCACCAGCACCGCTCACCTTTCGCCGTCTTTCACGTCCTTTCTCATTTCGGCAGCTTCGGCCCTCTAGTGAAACCCGGCGGACCGGTGAATCGTGTGGGTTGGTTTTGACCGTTATGGGCCCCCTGTGCCGGGGGTGGGACGTGGGAGACACGCTGATCGTCACGAAGACGCCGCCGGCGCGTCTTGGCGTCGCGATGGCGACCGGTCGGCTGCGGTGCTCGGGATGCGACAGCAAGCTCCGGCCGTGGGGCTACGCCCGCCGTCGCTGGGTCCGTGATCGGGGCCGCTACCAGCGCTTTCGTCCGCGTCGGGTGCGCTGTACGGGATGTCGGCGGACGCACGTCGTGTTGCCGGATCGGATGCTGCTGCGCCGCCTCGACCGCGTCGAAGTGATCGGCGCCGCCCTGACGTCCTCCGCCGGCGGGGTGGGGGTGCGCACCATCAGCCGGCGGCTGGGGCTTCCGCGCACGACCGTTCGAGGCTGGGTCAGACGGTTCGCGGCGAGTGCTTGCGGCGCCGATCGACCCTGGCCGCCTGACCTCGCTGCCGCCGTCCCGTCCCTGCCTTCGCCTGGATTCGCCAGCCCCGGCGAGCGCTGGAGGCGGGCCAGCCGCGAGTCGCACGGCCAGTTCTTGCGCTGAATCACCGTTCGATCGCTGGCTCACGGGCCTCGGGGCCGCCTCGGAGCGCTCTGGGTCGTTCCGGATTCGGCTGATCGCTCAGCTGTGACCTGGCGGCGACCGTCCGGCGGGGGCTGCAACACGACCCCGCCCGGGCCAGCGGCTCCCTCGCCGGTGCCGACCGGCCGACGCGGGACTGGGGAGCGGAGCGCCATCCGGGCGCGCCTACCCGAATCCGTTGAAGGAGCCGCATGAGCAGCAGTGCCGGGGTACGCGAGCCCATCGATTTCGCCGGGATCGGAGCGGTCACGGCGTACGGATGGGGGCGCGAGCCGTTGATCAACGGACTGCTCTCAGGCGTCAGCGCGGTGGTCCCGCACGACGGCTACGAATGGAGTCCGGGCTCCAAGGCCAACGTCGCGCGGGTGGCCGACGGGGGCAGGCCCTCCGACGGGCCGAGCCGGTTCGCCCGTGCGATGCGCGCTGCCGCCCGCGAGGCCGTGACCGACGCCCTCGATCGGGGCTGGACGCCCGGGCCGACGGTCGGGCTGGTGCACAGCGTGGTCCTCGGAGAGGTCGATCTCTGGCGGGACTTCTACGGCGTCGACGAGGGCCGGCTGCCGGTGCGGCGCTACCTGGCCCTGATGCCGTCGACCCCGATGTCGACCCTCATGCAGGAGTTCGGCTTCCACGGCCCCGCCATGAACGTCTCCGCGATGTGCGCCTCGGGCAACGCCGGGCTGCTCACCGCCGGCGCCTGGCTGGACGGCGGGCTCGCCAGCGACGTCCTCGTCATCTCCACCGACATCTCCTGCACCCCGGAGAACGTGCTGCACTTCCGCAACCTCGGTGTCGCGATCACCGACGTCGACCCGGAAGACGCCTGCCGCCCGTTCCAGGAGGGCAGCCTGGGCTTCCTCATGGGAGAGGCGTCCGTCGGCTTCCTGCTGACGCGCCAGCCGACCCGGTCCTACGGCCGGCTGCTGGGCGGCAGCATGTCGCACGACGCCCATCACGTCACCTCGATCGAGCCGAGCCGCACCCAGGTCCGGCGGTGCTACACCGACGCGCTGCGAAACGCGGGCAAGCTGCCCGGCGACATCGCCTACCTCAACGCCCACGGCCCGGGCACCCGCCAATGCGACGCGACCGAGACGGAGATGCTGGACACCCTGCTGACCGACGCCGAGGTCTTCTCGGTCAAGCCGCTCGCCGGGCACTGCCAGGCCGCGGCAGCTGCGGTGGAGGTGGCGGCGAGCCTGCTCGGCTTCGAGCGCGGGATCGTCCCGGCGGCGCGTCAGCGGGCGGCCGGCCACGCCAGGCTGCTCGACGGGGTGAGCCCGCTGCGTCCTGGCGCCACCTTGAAGTCCTCCATCGGGATGGGCGGTCACAACTCGGCCGTGATCATCGAACCGCGCTGACGCGGCCGCCTCGCAACCTCATGGGAGCCCGAACCGGCGCATACGCCAAGATGGCGCGAGAGCCGTTCGGGCTCCCGTGAGGAGAGGCGATGCTCAGCGCGCTCGATGAGACGCTGCACCACCAATTGGCGACCACGTTCGACCACGCCGGCAGCAGCGATCCCCGGTTCTTCGACCGGTATTGGTTTGCGATCTATGACCCCGACGGGTCCGAGCCGGCGATCAACACCGGCATGTGCACGTACCTGAACATGAACGTCATCGACGGGTACGCGTCGATGATCTCCGGTGGCAAGCAGTACAACGTGCGGGTCAGCAGCGCGCTGCGGCCGGCGCTGTATACAGCCGACCCCTTCGTGTCGACGAGCGGGCCGCTGCGGGTGTCGATCCTGGAGCCGTTCCGGCGGCTGCGGCTCGAGCTGGAGCCCAACGAGAGCGGGCTCGCGTTCGACATGGAGTGGAAGGCGGAGATCGCGCCGCACGAGGAGATCCCGAGCTGGAGCCGGATCCGCGGCCGGGTGAACCAGGACTACATGCGTTACAACCAGTCCGGCTCGGTTGACGGCTGGGTCGAGCGCGGTGGCACGCGTACGGAGATGAAGAACTGGTGGGGCGGGCGCGACCACAGCTTCGGCATCCGGACTGATGTGGCGGGCGGCGAGCCGGTCACCGGGGATGAGGACATGCGCGCGGCCCGCGGCGGCTTCCTGTGGACCTGGCTCACCTGGGGAGCGCCCGACATGGGCGGTCACATCCAGCTGCACGAGATCGAGGACGGCACCAAGACCCACGCCGAGGCCGGCATCCGGTGGGCCGACGGCAGCTCGCTTTCCGCGTCAGACGTGGATCTGGAGTTCGACGTCTATCCCGGCACGCGCCGTTTCTCCCGCGGGACGTGGCACGTGCATACCCCGGCGGGCGAGTACCGCTTCGAGATGGTGCCGATCACCCGCTCGCTCTCGATGCTCGGGCTCGGCTACTCGATGGGCTACGCGGACCGCCGCGGCTTCGGGGTCTGGCGCGGGCAGCAGCATCTCGAGCACGACGTGTACGACGTCTCCCATGACGAGGACGTAGTGCTGCCCGACGGCACCGTCGAGCGCCCGTATCACCGCGACTGCGCGGTACAGCTCGACATCCATACGCCATCTGGTGACGTGATCCGCGGGGCCGGGCATGCCGCGCTCATCCCCACCGGCAACCTGCCTCGGCGCGGCCTCCAGTGAGCCTTCGTTGAGCGGACCGCTGGCCCCGTCACCGCTGGCCGATACCGCGCCGCTCGCCTTGTGGCTGGAACGCACTCTCGGGGCCTCGCACATGCGGATCGAGGGCACGTCGGGGTCGGCGTTGAACGGGGCGTCGAACGACACGATGATGGTGCGGGCGTCATGGCGCACAGGCGGCTCCGGTGGCACGGCTCGCTCCGGCGGCTTCGTGGTGCGCCGGCCTCCGACCGGTGACGGGCTGTATCACCGCTACGACCTGGCGGGCCAGTTCGCCACGATGAAGGCCCTCGCTGACACGGACGTGCCGGTGCCGCCGCTGGTGGGCTACGAGCCCGATTCCGCTTTACTGGGAGCACCTTTCTATGTGATGGGCGAGGTCGCCGGTGACGCGCCGCCCGACCTGCCGCCCTACACCGAGGTGGGTTGGGTGCTCGGGCTCACGCCGGCGGAGCAGACCCGGATGTACGCGTCGTCTCTCGCCATGCTGGCTCGGGTGCACCGGCTGGAGATAGCCGGGCTGGAGCTGGCTCACCTCGGACCGGGCTCGGGCTGCTACGGCTTCCACGAGCAGCTGATGAGCGCGCTGCGGTGGTATGAGTGGGCTGTCACGGGTCAGCCCAATCCGGTGCTTGACGCGACGCTGACCTGGCTGATCGATCACGAGCCGACGCCCGGACCGCAAGGGCTCAACTGGGGCGACGCGCGGGTGGGCAACATGCTCTACGTCGACCTCGAACCGGTCTGCGTCCTGGACTGGGAGATGGCCGCCATCGGGCCGCCCGAAGTCGACCTGGGCTGGTGGCTGTTCATGAACCGGTTCCACTCCGTCGGCATGGAAAACCCAACAATGCCAGGCTTTCCCGACGACGCGACCACCGTCGCCATGTGGGAGGACGCCGCCGGCCGCCAGGCGCAGGACATCAGCTACTACGACGTCTTCGCCGGCTTCCGCTTCGGCATCATCGTCCTGCGCGCCGCTCGCCGGATGGTCGACGCGGGCCGGCTCTCACCCGAGCAGAGCTACGAGCGCGTCAACGGTGCCACCCTGCTGCTCGCCGACATGCTGGGCCTGCCCACCCCGACCTGAGCCGCGCTCGTCCGGCGGCCAGAACCTGGATCCTGTCGTTATCAGGCGGGCGGATAACGACACCTTCCAGGTTTCGGCCACGAGAGATGGCCGCAGATGTGGCAGCCTGACGCGATGGGCAGGCGGGCGGGGGCGGCGTACCTGGCGGTGGCAGCGGCGGACGTGGCGCTGGCGGCGACGGGACGCGAGCGGCTGCGCCGGGTCACCAAGCCGCTGCTGATGCCGACACTGCTGATCGGGCGCGACCGGTGGACGCAGCGGGCGTTGGCGCTCGGGGGAATCGGCGACGTGGCGTTGCTCGGCAGCAGTGCGGCGGCATTCAGGGCCGGGTTG
Source organism: Frankiaceae bacterium (assembly GCA_036272075.1). Taxonomy (GTDB): domain Bacteria; phylum Actinomycetota; class Actinomycetes; order Frankiales; family Frankiaceae; genus DATAZK01. Next base: position 141,039 of record DATAZK010000247.1, on the reverse strand, counting down.
GGGGCATTTCTTGGCGGGCATCTGGCCTGGATCCAGGCGCTACGCGAGCGGCCGGGCGAGGGGTTGGTACGCCGGAAACCGTTACTGGTGCTGCCTTATGCCGCTGCGTGGGCCGGCATCAACGCCTACCTCTGGCCGCACACCGGCCGCGACCGCTACCCGGTGATCGCGTACAGCACGGTGCTTGCGGCGATGGCGATCACCGCGCTCGACACCGGGCGTCCCGTGACGGCCGCCGGCGGCGTGCTCTTCATGACGACCGACTCCCTGCTGGCGTTGGAGAGGTTTACCGGCGTCGAACTTCCCCGCCACGAGGGCTGGGTCATGGGTACGTACGCGGCTGCCCAGGGTTTGCTCGCAGCCTGAAGCGGACGGTGGTCCCCGGCGCGGCTTGCGCGGCATGGCGTAGGTCGGCCGCAGCGGCGACGGCGATCACCGGATAGCCGCCGGTCGTCGGATGGTCCGCGAGCAGCAGTACCGGCAGGCCGCTCGGCGGCACCTGCAGCGAGCCGGTCACCATGCCCTCCGGCGCAAGCTCGCCCGAGCGGCGCCGGGCGAGCGGCGGCCCGGTCAGCCTCAGCCCTACGCGGCTGCTTGCCGGGTCGACCGTCCAGGCCTGAGATCCCAGTAGTTGCAACGCTTCTGGGGTGAACCAGTCGCCTGACGGGCCTGGGTCCAGCCTGATCACCGGCTCGACAAGAACGCTCGGAAACGCCATCCCGTCAGCCGAGGGAACGGCACCCGCCACCACGTCGCCCACCATGTCGCCCACCACGTCGCCCACCGGCAATCGCTGACCTGCCTGCAGTACCGGCGGTCCGAGCCCGCTGAGCAAGTCGGTGGAACGGCTGCCGAGCACCGGTTCGACAACGAAACCCCCGCGGACAGCGATGTAACTGCGCAGCCCGGAGGTGGCCCGTCCGACACTGAGCGACTGGGTATCGCGCAACAGGAAGGACGCGTGATGGTCGACCGCCTGACCGTCAACCCGCAGGCTCGCCGGGGCACCCGTCACGGCCACTACGAGCCCACCCCCGCGCAGGAGCATCGTCGGCCCGCTGCCCGTCGTCTCCAGCAGCGCCGCATCCTCGTGATTGCCGACGAGCCGGTTCGCCAGCCGGGCGGCGGGAACGTCCAGATAGCCGGAGGGCGGGACACCGAGGTGGGCGAAGCCCGGACGTCCCGCGTCCTGCATCGTGGTCAGCAAGCCGCCGTCCACGACCTCGAGGACGGCGGTCATCCGACCGGCACGAACCGTACGCGGCTCCCGGGAGCCAGCAGTGCCGGCGTCTCGCGGGAGGCGTCGAACAGGATCGCATCGCTCGAGCCGAGCAGATGCCAGCCGCCCGGGCTCGCCCGCGGATAGACCGCGCTGAAGGCGTCGGCAATCGCGACCGAACCCGGCGGCACCCGGGGCCGCGGGCTGCTGCGCCTGGGCAGGCGCAGTGAGGGGTCGAGGCCGGTCAGGTACGCGAAGCCTGGCGCGAAGCCGGTGAATGCTGCCAGGTACTCCACTGCGCTGTGCCGGCGGACCACTTCGGTGACGTCGAGACCCGTCGCGTCGGCCACCTCCTGGAGGTCGGGACCGTCGTAGCGGATCTCGATTTCGACGAGGGCAGTCGCGTCAGCCGGACCCAACGCAGGTCCGAGCTCCGGCAAAGCCTTCAGAAACCGTTGCAAATCAAGGGGATTCAACGCGACGACGAGCACCGTCGCCGCTCCCGGAACCACGTCGGAGAGCGAAAGGCCCAGCCGATCGGAAAGCTCGCGCACCGCCGTCGCGGTCCCGGCGGCCTCCGCGCCGCAGTCCAGCACCGCCGCGCGCTCGCCTGCCGGACGCACGCCCATCATGTAAAGGCCGCCACCTCGGTGCCGGCCGCGTGCAGCGCCTCGCGGGTGCGACGCGCCAGTTCGAGGGCAGCCGGGTTGTCCCCGTGCAGGCACAGTGAAGCGAGCGCTCCCGAGGCGGCGAGCCGTACCGCATTGGCCGACACCTCGACAGGATCGCAGAGCACGCTGCCCGCCTCCGAACGCGGGGCCAGGCGCCCGGCTTCGGTGTAGCGGCGGTCGGGATAGCCCTCGGCGACCGTCGGCGAACCCGTCTCGGCCGCGACCCGCAGGAGCACCGAATCGGGCAGTCCCAGCAAGGGCAGCAGAGGGTCGTACACCCATGCTCCGGCTACGAGCGCCGACGCGTGTTCAGGGTCGTCGGCGGCCCGGTTGTACAGCGCCCCATGGGCTTTCACATAGCTGACGCGAGTGCCGGCGGCCCGCGCCATCCCGTCCAGCCCGGCGATCTGATACGTGATCTCATCACGCAATTCGGCGGGATCGACGGCCAGATAGCGCCGCCCGAAACCGGCCAGATCCCGATAGCTGACGTGAGCGCCGATGCGCACTCCGAGCTCCGCCGCACGGGCGCACACCCGCCGCATCGTCGAGGGATCTCCGGCATGAAAGCCGCACGCGACGTTGGCGCTCGTCACCAATTCCAGCAAGGCGGCGTCGTCAGCCATGCGCCAGGCCCCGAATCCCTCGCCGAGGTCAGCGTTCAGGTCGATCGACGGCATGCCCCAGGCTAGAACATTCAAGCGCCTAGAAGACCACGCCGCCGGCGAGCAGGGCGTCGATGTCGGCAGCGCTGCGTCCGTGGTCGGTGAGGATCTCGCGGGTGTGCTCGGCAAGGCGCGGCGGCCGAAAGCGCGGACCGGCGGGGGTGCCGTGGAAGTCGGCGGGGGTCGCCACCATCAGCGCGCCGTCCTTCTCATCCGGCACCGTGACGATGCCGCCCGCGGCGAAGAACTGCGGGTCGATGAGGAGGTCGTTCACCGAGTTCACCGGCGACCAGATGAAGTCCTCGTCCGCCTCGAAGATCTCCGTCCACTCGGCCAGCGACTTCTCGGCAAAGAGCGCGTCCAGCATCCCGATCAGCTCGCCCGCGTTGTCACGGCGGCCCAGTGCCGTATCGAAGCGCGGATCGGTGAGCCACTCGGGATGCCCGACCGCTCGAGCGAGCGGCGGCCAGTGCCGCTCGGCCTCCAAGCCGACGATCCAGAAGCGTCGCCCGTCGCCTGCGGTGTAGTTGTTCATTGCCGGGTTGCCCATGGTGCGCCGGTTGCCGATCTGGATGTTGTAGCCCCACATGAGCGCGACGTTCACGTCGAAGCCGATGGTGTACGCGCCCTGCCGCAGCAGCGAGGTCGACACGAACTGACCCTCGCCGGTGCGCTCCCGGTGCACCAGCGCCGCACTGATCATGGCCGCCGCCGTCATCGCGACCGAGTGGTCGCCCATGCCGCCGCGTTGGAACGGGAGATCCCCGCCGGGAGGCGCCAGCGCATCCGCTATGCCCGAGCGCGCCCAGTAGGCCGCGATGTCGTACGCGCGCCGGTTGGCGTCATCGCCCTCGGTCCCGTAGCCGGTGATGATCCCGTAGACCAGCCGCGGGTTGCGGGCGCAGGCGACTTGCGAGGAGAGCCCGACGCGTTCGAGGGCATCCATCCGGATGTTGGTGAGGAAGACGTCAGCCCCGGCGACCATCTCCTGCGCGAGGATGCGGCCCTCGTCCGTACTGAGGTCGATGGCGATGCTGCGCTTGGAACGGTTGTCGAGATCGAACGGCGGGTTGGTGACGCCGTCGCCGCCGATCATCCCGCCGAAGGAGCGGGCGGGGTCGCCCGTCGGCGGCTCGATCTTGATGACGTCGGCTCCCCAGTCCGCGAGGATGCCGCCGGCGGCGGGACCCGCCACCCACATCCCGAGTTCGACCACCCTGATGCCGGCCAGTGGTCCGCCGGCCGCGCGATTGCCGTCGATTGCCTCGGTGGTGCTCATGCAGCGGGAGCCTTTCAGCCTGTGGGGACGGGGAATTGCAGGTTCAAGGTCGCCGGTCCCCGCACCTCGGCGGATGGTCGCCGGGTGACCTCGCCGACGCTCCATTCCGGCATCACCCGCATCACCTCTTCGAGCACCACGCGGCCTTCCAGACGCGAGAGCGCGGCGCCCAGGCAGAAGTGCATCCCGTGCCCGAGGGCGATGTGCCGGATGCCCGTGGGCGGCGGGCGTTCGATGTCGAACGTGCCGGCTTCGGGGTAGCGCTGCGGGTCGCGGTTCGCGGCGCCATAGCGCAACTGCACCCGGCTGCCTGCGGGGATGACGGTGTCGCCGAAAGGAGCCTCGGCGGTCGTCACCCGCGCCAGACCTTGCACCGGCGCGTCGAAGCGAAAGACTTCCTCGATCGCTGCGGCAGCAAGCTCGGGCCGATCGGCCAGCAGCCGGCGCTGGGTCGGGTTCGCGTCGAGCGCCAGCGCCGCGTTGCCGATGAGGTTGGTCGTGGTCTCGGTGCCGGCCACGATGAGGGCGAAGGCGAAGCCCACCACCTCAGCGGTCGTCATCGCCCGCCCGCCCACTTCAGACGCGAGCAGATCGCTCAGCAGGTCATCTCGGGGCGCCCGCTGGCGTTCAGCCACGGCCGCAGCGAAGTAGCCGGCGACCGCGAGGCCCGCCTCCTTGGCCCGCTCGACAGAGGCACTGTCCCGCGCGTCCTGATGGACCAGCGCGTCAGCCCATTCGCGGAACTGGGCGCGCTCTGCGGGAGCGACGCCGAGCAGATCGCCCACCACGATGATCGGCAGCGGGATCGCGAGCTCGGCCATCAACTCGCACGAGCCCCGCCGGGCAAAGGCCTCCAGATGCTCGCGAGCCAGCGCCCGCACCCGCGGCTCGAAGGCCGCGATCGCCCGCGGGGTGAAGCGTTTGCTGACGACCCCGCGGAGCTGATCGTGCTCGGGGTTCTCGAGCGTGAAGATGTTGCGGGCCGGGTTGCTGCGGCTCTGCCCGATGTCGATGCCCTGCGCCGATGTGAACAGCAGCGCGTCGCTCGCCGCCGCCAGCACGTCGGTCCATCGCAGCAGGAACCAGCAGTCCAGCTCGGCGTTGTACGCCGGGCCCGACGCCCGCAGCCGGTCATACACCGGATACGGGTCGTCGATGACCGCTGGGTCGTAGGGGTCGAACAAGCCGGTGAAGCCCTCAGCCGATGGCGATGGGATTGACCGGGCTTCCGGTCCCGCCGGTCACGAGCATGGGGGCGACGACGAACAGCGCCGAGTAGCACTTGTCGGCGGCCATCGGGCCGAGCTGGAGGTGCTCGACGAGCGGGATGCCGAGCTTCACGAGCAGCTCGATGTGCACCGCCAGGAAGCGGTCGTCGTCGAAGGGGATGCACTCGATCGCCGCGTTGTCGGCGCCGACCGCGGCCAGCTGGTTGTCACGGATGAAGTCGACGCACGAGAGCGACAGCCCGGGCTGCGCGAACGGTGCGGGCTCACCCGCCGCCGCCAGCCGGTCGAAGAGGTCGAGCCATCCGGTACGCACCAGCAGCGCGTCGCCCTGCTGGACCGAAACCCCTTGCGCGGCAAGGCAAGCTTCGATCTCGGTGCCGCTGATCCGGTAGCCGGGTTCCAGGCACTCGACGCCCATGTGGCCGGCGAGGTCGGCGAGTACGGCATGCGCCGCGAAGCCGCCGGTCTTCTCGATCCCGCAGTGCCCAGCGCCGCCCTGCGAGGTGAAGGAGTCCTTGGAGAAGCCGTTGTACATCTCGCCGTCGGAGTAGACGTGACACAGCGCGTCGACGTGAGTGCCGTTGTGCGCCGGGATCACCAGCGTGTCCTCGTTGGCGCCGAGCCCGCTCGGGGCACCGTAGACGGCGAAGTTGGCCTCGTCGGTCTGGCTGGTCAGCGTGAGCCGCATGGGCGCACCGCGGTAGTCGAAGACCGGCACGCCGCTGCGCTGGACGGGCAGGCCCAGGTTGTAGACCTTGCCGGTGCGGCACATCTGAGTTGCGCGCAGCACGACCTCGGGGGTGAGCAGGTTGAGCGCGCCGCGCTCGTCGGCGTCGCCCCAGCGTCCCCAGTTGCCGGTCTGTGCTTTCGGAGCAGTCGTGGTCATCGCAGAGAGCCTTTCTGGGTCAGCGGTTGAGGGTGCCGAGGTCGACGGGGATCTGCGCGCCGGTGAGGTAACGCGACTCGTCGCTGGCGAGAAACGCGACGACGGCCGAGACCGCTTCCGGCTTCATCGACTGGTGGGGGAGCGTGTTCATGAAGACCGGGCCGAGGGTGGTGGCCTTGGCCTGGATCATCTGGAAAAGCCCGTCGACGTTCATCATTTCGGTCTCCACCCCGGCGGGATGGATGCTGTTGACCCGGATGTCGTACTCGCCGAGCTCGTTCGCCAGACCGCGGGTGATGCCCACGACGCCATGCTTGGCCGCCGTGTAAGCGAGGGTGAACGGCTGTCCCTTGAGGCCCGCGGACGAGCTCGTGAGGATGATCGAGCCGCCGTTCTTGGCGCTGATCATGTGGGGCACCGTCGCCTTGATGGTGTGGAAGACACCCGTGAGGTTGATGTCGATGAGCTCGTTCCACGCCTCGGTGGACAGCTCCCACGCGTTACCCCACGACAGGATCCCGGCATTGGCGACCACGACGTTGATCCCGCCGAACTCGCTCACGGCCTGATCCGCCAGCGACTCGAGCGCGCCGAGATCGCGGACGTCGGCCTGGCGGGCGATCACGCGCTGGCCGGTCTTCTCCACGAGGCGCACGGTCTCGGCGAGGTCGTCGGGCGTCGCCGCGGCGACCCCGTTGGTCTCGACGCGCCCGCAGATGTCGGAGATGACGACGTCAGCGCCCTCCTCGGCCAGGCGGACCGCATGCGTACGACCCTGCCCTCGCGCAGCCCCGGTGATGAAGGCCACCCGGCCTGATAAACGCCCCATGGATGGTGCCGCCCTTTCGATTCTGGATGCCGACGGATCCGGCGAGTACCGCCCGGCAGGTGCGTGATGTGATGCCGCTGCCAGCGGCGGCAGCGTACCGCGCGGGCCTGCGGCGCCACTGCGAGATGCCCGAACTTGACGTGGCGTCAGGTCACTGCGAGGTTGTTCGACGCTGAGACCGTGCGTTCGCATATGCGAACCTAACGCTGGAGCAGGTGAACGTGAAACTCGACGTCCTCTACGAGGTGGATGCACCCAAGCCGTGGGGCAGGCCCCATCCCTACGGGCAGCGCGACGCCGAACGGCGCGCGTACCGGGAGGCCGTCGAGCAGATCCGGCTCGCCGACAAGGTCGGGTTCAACACCATCTGGGCCGTCGAGCATCACTTCCGCGAGGGTCGCTCACACTGCCCGGCGCCGGAGGTGCTGCTCGGCCATCTCGCCGGAGTCACCGAGCAGATCGGCCTCGGCTTCGGCGTCACCCTCACGCCGTTCGCCTTCACCCCGCCGCAGCGCATCGCGGAGAAGGTGGCCGCTGTCGACCTGCTCTCGCAGGGCCGGGTCCAGTGGGGCACCGGACGCTCGACGCCCATGGAGCAGACGGCCTTTCATGTCGATCGCGAGAAGTCGCGCGATGACTGGGCGGAGGCCATCAAGATTGTCTGCGGCATGTGGCGGGACGAGTACTTCGAGTACGAATCCGAGCGCTTCAGCTTCCCCAAGCGCATGGTCACCCCGAAGCCATGGCAGGACCCGCACCCGCCGTGCTGGATGGCGGCGACGTCGCAGGGCTCGGCAGAGGTGGCAGGGGCCAACGGGCTCGGCATGCTGTCGTTCTCGATCATGCAGCCGCTGGAGACGATGGCCGCTCAGGTGAGCGCCTACCGCGCTGCCGCCGCCAATGCCAAGCCGCTCACCGACGTCACGACGAACAAGGTCGCCGCGTACACCCTGGTGCATGTCCGCGACGAGCGCCGTCCGGCCGACCGGCAGGTCTGGGACTCGGTCGCCTGGTGGTACAAGAACCTTGCTGAATTCACGCTCGAATGGGAGCTGCCGCATCTGTCGCCCGAGGAGCGCGAGACCGCCTTCCCGCTGCTGACCGGGCTCATGCAGGGCGACGTCCCGATCGAGACCTTCGATGCCGCCGACATGATCGTGATCGGTGACGTCGACACCTGCGTCCGCAAGATGAAGCACTACGCCGACCTCGGAGTCGACGAGCTCATCTGCTACGTGCAGTGGGGCTTCCTGGAGCACGAGGACATCAAGCGCACCATCGAGGTTCTCGGCAAGGAGGTCATCCCGGAGCTCGCTGCCTACCAGCCGAAGGTGGCCTCGCCGGCTGCTGCGGTGACATCCGCGTGACCCGTACCGACGACTCCCCGGTTCCCGACTTCCCGGGACGGCTCCGCCTTGATGGCAAGGGCGTGGTCGTGGTCGGCGCCGGCGCGGGTATCGGCCGCCAGACCTCACACGCTCTCGCGCAGTGCGGCGCCCGCATCGTCTGCGTGGATCTGGAGAGTGACCTCGCCGATGAGATCGCCGCCGAGACCGGTGGAATCGCCTGGGCGGGCGATGCCACCGACCGCTCGGAGATGGAGCGGCTCGTACGCGATTCGGTCGCCGCTCTCGGCCGGGTGGACGCGGTGGTCGACATCATCGGGATGTCGCACTACGGCCCGCTCATCGAGATGGACGACGAGGAGTGGGACTGGCACTTCCGCATCGTCTTACGCCACGCCCAGCTGATCACCCAGCTCTTCGGGAAGCTCATGGCCGAATCGGGCGGCGGGTCGATGGCTTTCGTCGCCTCGGTTTCTGGTCTGACCGGTGCGCCCGAGCACGCGGCGTACGGAGCGGCAAAGGCCGGCCTGATGTCGCTCGTGCGCTCGGTGGCGGTCGAGCTCGGCCCCTCCGGAGTGCGGACGAATGCGATCGCTCCCGGGGTCGTCTGGACCCCGCGGGTGTCGGCCTTCCTCGGGGAGCCGGGCAAGCAGCGCAACGCCGAGAACGCACCGCTGCGCCGGGTCGCGCAGACCTCCGACATCGCGGGACCGTTGCTGTTTCTCGTCAGCGATCTGTCGGCCTACGTCAACGGCCAGACCCTCACCGTCGACGGCGGAGTCGGCGTGAAGTTCCCGTATCCCTTGCCGGAAGGGGTCTAGGTGCTGCTCGAGGAAGCCCTGCGCGGTGCGGCCTGGCCGGGCAACGCGACCACCCCGTATCCCCGCTCGGATCCGGCCGACGACCGGCTTCCGATAGATACGTGGGGCACCGCACAAATACCGGTCGGGGTCAGGCTCGAGCTGATCGGTGACGCGTCAGGTATCGAGATCGACTACACCTGCGCCACCGCCGATCTCGGGTATCGCGGCGCCGGCGCGGGGACGCACTTCAGCGCCTGGCGCGCAGATACGGAGCTCGGGTCAGTGGCGGCCGAGGCCTCCGGCGGCACGGCCCGCCTCGAGCTCAGCGGCGCGGCGCAAGACCTCATCACCGTCTACCTCCCTGAGGGGATGAAGCCGACTCTCACGGCGCTGCGCGCGACCGGCGGCTCGCTCGAAGCGGCACCCGCCGGCCCGCGCTGGCTCGCGTACGGCGACTCGCTCACCGAAGGGTGGATCGCCACCGACCCCGCACATTGTTGGCCGGCGGTGGCGGCCCGCCGCCACGGGCTCGATGTCGTCAATCTCGGCTATGCGGGTTCGTGCCGGGGCGAGCTCGCGTCGGCGGAGCAGATCGCCAAGCTGCCGGCCGACGTCATTTCCCTCGCCTACGGCACCAACTGCTGGACCCGCATCCCCCACAGCACAGCGCTGCTGGCGGCGAACCTTCGCGCTTTCCTGTCGATCCTTCGCGAGGGACACCCCGAGACGGCGATCGTCATCTCCAGCCCGGTGATCCGTCCCGACGCGGAATCCACGCCGAACCGTCTGGGCGCCACCCTCGCCGATCTTCGAGCCGAGATCGAGGAGTTCGCGGCGAACCCCGGCGACGCCGGACCGATCGAGCTGGTACGCGGTCTGCCATTATTGAGCGGCGGTCAACTTCCCGACGGCGTGCATCCCGGCGACGAGGGACACGCGATCATGGCTGACGCGATTGGGGGAGCAGTGTCCAAGGCTGCTGCGCGCGTGGCAGGTGGAAGCGCTAGGTGACCCGAGGCAATCCCAGCGTGGAACGGGCGGCGAGCGTTCTCGCTCTGCTGAGCGCCGATCCCGGACGCGGGTTCACGCTCGCCGAGATCGTGCGCCAGACCGAACTCTCGAAGGCGACGTGTCATGCGCTGCTGGCGTCTCTCACTTCCTCCCGGTGGTTGTTGCGTTACCCCACGGGGCCCAGCTACCGGCTCGGCCCCGGACTGATCGCTCTGGGGGAGGCAGCCCGCCAGGGCTATCCGGAGCTGCCTTACGCTCAGGACAAGATGCGTGAGTTGGGCACGGAACTCGGACTCGAGTGCATGGCAAGTGCGGTCGTCGGATCCGAGATCGTCATCCTGGCCAAGAGCGGAGTACCTGCCCCGCTCTCGGCGACGGCGGCGATCGGCCAGCGGATCCCGCTCGTCCCGCCGCTGGCGACGGTCTTCTTCGCGTGGTCGCAGGAAGCGACGATCGAGGCGGCTTTCAGCCCTTGGACGACGCCGACGGCCGGCCCGAGCCATCTCACCGACAGCTACCGCCGCGGCCTTCGCGCGGTCCACGATCGCGGCTACGCGATGGGTCTGGAGAATCCGGTGCGTGAGCGGCTCGGCCGCACGTTGACCGCTCAGCTCGCCCGCGGTCAGGTGGCCACCCCCGAGGCGGCCCGGCTCGTCGGGGACCTCTCCGACGAGGACTATCAGCTCATCGAACTCGACCCCGGGGCGACCTACTGGTTGAGCTATCTTGCAGCACCGATCTTTGATGCAAACGGGCGAGTGACCCTCGCCCTCACCCTCGTCGGTTTCCCGAGCTCGCTGCAGGGCGATGAGGTCCACCGTCACGGCAAGCTGCTGCGCGCGGCGGCCGACGAGGTGACCGCAGCCGTCCACGGGCGGGCGCCGGCCGGCAGTCGCGGGTTCGCCGCAGAGGAGGCTGTTCGATGAGTCCGTCCCCGGGTTTTGCTGACGTCTTCGCGCTCGACGGCCAGGTCGCTGTCGTCACCGGAGCGGGCAGCGGCATCGGCGCCGCGTCGGCAAAGCTGCTGGCCGCGGCGGGCGCCATCGTGATGTGCGCCGACCGCAGCGCTGACGGCGCGAAGATCACTGCCGACGAGATCGCTGCGGCCGGTGGCAACGCGACCCCCTGCGAGATCGACGTCTCTGACCGGGATGCCGTTTTTGAACTCGCGGCCGAGGTGGCCGGGCAGCACGATCGGCTCGACATCTGGTGCAACATCGCCGGCGTCATTGATCAGGTGCTGATCGCTGACATGACCGACGAGCAGTTCAACGCGGTCTTCGACGTGAACTTCCGCGGGGCGCTCTACGGCTGCCAGGCCGCTGTGGGCGCGATGACTCCGGCCGGCTCTGGATCCATTATCAACATGGTGTCGGCGGCCATCGACGTCCCGGCAGCCACGCTGGCGGCGTACGCGGTGAGCAAGTCGGCTCTCGCACAGCTGACGCACACGCTGGCCCTGGAAGTCGGGCCGCTCGGGATCCGGGTCAATGCCGTCGCCCCGGGGTTCATCATCACGGGCATGACCTCGCGACACTTCCTGCGCGAGGACGGCAGCGTCGACCCGGCTCGCCGCGACGCGGTGGTCGGGCCACGTGCCGCGCAATCGCCGCTGGGCCTCGTTGGCGATCCTTCGGACATCGCGCTGACGGTGCTCTACCTTGCCGGGAAGGCGGCTCGTTTTGTCACAGGTCAGGTATTGCGCACAAACGGCGGCGTTGCTATGCCATGGTGACTGCCTACGTGACCTGACTCTCAGTCAGGTTGATAACGAAACGGCAACGGACCACAGAGAACCACATCCGGCACCCCCCCATAAACCACACTCCACACGCGAACAGAGAGGCGGCCATGGAGTTCGGCATCTTCATCCAGGGCTACACGCCGGCGTTTCGCCGCGAAGGCAATCCCGACGCCGAGTACGACTCGTTCGCGTATGACATCGCCTGCGTAGAGGCGGCCGATAAGGCGGGTTTCAAGTACGTCTGGGCGTCGGAGCACCATTTCCTGGACGAGTACTCCCACCTGTCGGCCAATGAGGTGCTGCTGGCCTACCTGGCGGCGACCACCGAGCGCATCCATCTCGGCTCGGGAATCTTCAACCCGCTGCCCCAGGTCAACCATCCGGCGAAGGTGGCTGAGAAGGTCGCCATGCTCGACCACCTGTCGAACGGCCGGTTTGAGTTCGGTACCGGACGCGGAGCGGGCAGCCACGAGATTCTCGGCTTCCTTCCGGAGATGAAGGACCTGTCAGGTACTCGCGAGATCTGGGAAGACGTGATCGGCGAGTTCCCGAAGATGTGGATGCAGGACACGTACGAGGGCTACGAGGGCAAGTTCTGGAGCCTGCCGCCGCGCAAGATCCTGCCCAAGCCGCGCCACAAGCCGCACCCCGCGATGTGGTACGCCGCGGGCAACCCGTCCTCGTATGAGATGGCCGCCCACAAGGGGCTGGGCGTCCTCGGCTTTTCGGTGGGCGATTTCGCGAGCGCCGAGAAGGCCGTCGCCTCCTACAAGAAGGCCATAGCCGACGCCGAGCCGATCGGCGCCTTCGTCAACGACAACCTGATGTGCTGCCTCGCCGCCTACGTCGCCGAGGACCAGGACGAGGCCTACCGCTCCTACGTGGAGGCGCGGCCGAATTACCTGGTGTCGAACGTGTTCCGCTACCACGACACGTTCCCGCATCCCGAGCACGTGCCGGCCTGGCCCGACCGGATTCCCGAGCCGACACTGGCCGACGTGCCCAGCTACCTCGAGGCCGGCGCGCTGCTGCTCGGCACCCCGGATGACGCGCTGCAGCAGGCCAAGAAGTGGGAGTCGATCGGGGTCGACCAGCTGGTGTTCGGCGTGGGCCCGGCACCTATCGAAGAAACCGTTCGCACGATCGAACTTCTCGGCAAGTACGTGATCCCCAAGATCGACACTGAACCCGAGCACCGCACGACGGCTTTCCGCCGCGCGGCTGCCGCCTCATGACGGACGGACGATGACCTCTCCTACCCCGGTGCTCGAAGCCGCCGCGATCGGCAAGAAGTTCGGCGGCGTCACGGCGCTCGATGACGTCTCCATCTCCGTCACGCGAGGCGAGATCTGCGGGCTGATCGGTCCGAACGGCGCGGGCAAGACCACGCTGTTCGACGTGCTCTCCGGGGTGCAGCAGGCGAGCACGGGACGGGTGAAGCTCGACGGCTCCGATATCTCCCGGCGGACCGCCACCTGGCGCTCACGTCACGGCCTACGCCGCACCTTCCAGAAGCAGCAGCCCTTCAGCCACCTGACGGTGGAGGACAACCTGATGGTCGCCGTCGAGTGGCGCGGCGGGGGCGGCGGTGTCGTCGCCGATCTGCTGCGCTCGCCGTGGCGCAAACGGGTGGAGAGCAAGCGCCGCGAGCAGGTTCGTGAGGCGCTTGACGTCTTCGGCCTTTCGAAGCTGTCGCGCGAGCGCGCCGGCCGGCTCACCATCGGCCAGATCCGGCTGCTCGAGATGGCCCGGGCGACGGTCGACAAGCCGCAGGTGATGCTGCTGGACGAGCCCACCTCCGGCCTCGATGAGACCGAGATCGACTACCTCGCGAAAGCGCTCGACCGGATTCGCGACGAGCGCTCGTGCGCCGTGTTGCTCGTCGAGCACGACATGAGTTTCGTGATGCGCGAGTGCAGCCGGGTCGTCGTGCTCAACCTCGGCCGGCGCCTCGCGGAAGGAACCCCTGACGAGATCCGACGCGATCCCGACGTGACCGCCGCCTACCTCGGATCGAGCGCCGCATGACCAAGCTCCTGACGTTTGTGCTCTCCGGCATCGTGACCGGGGGTCTGTACGCCATCCTGTCGTCCGGCCTGGTGCTCACGTATCAGGTGGCGGGCGTCTTCAACTTCGCCCACGGCGCCACGGCCTTCATCTCAGCGCTGACCTACTTCGAGCTCAACAGCTTCGCGCACTGGCCGATCGTCCCCGCCGCCCTTGTGACGATTCTCGTCTTCGCTCCGCTGCTCGGTATGGCGCTTGACGTGATCATGCTGAGAAAGCTCTCGAGAGCGGGGATCACGGCCCAGATCGTGGCGACAGTTGGGTTGTCGATCGCCTTACCCGCCGCAGGCCTTTTCATCGTCGACGAGGCCAACCTGAAGCCGACGACCAATCAGACGACTCCGCCCGGAATCGGCCCCGACCCGGCGAAGTCCTGGCACCTGACCAAGCTGGTGTCCTTCGACACCAACCAGCTGGCAATCCTCTCGGCGGCCGCTTTCACGGCAGTTGTGCTCTGGGTCCTGGTCCGGCGTACGGCGCTCGGGTTGCAGATGCGCGCCTGCGTCGACCGGCGCGATCTGGCCTCTTTGCGCGGCGTCGATCCCGGTCGCTCGTCGCTGATCTCTTCGATGCTGTCGACCACGCTCGCCGGCCTCGCGGGTGTGCTGGGTGCGCCGATCCTGTCGATCAACGTGCCGAACAACTACACGGAGGCGATGCTCGTCTCGGCGGCAGCGGCGGTGTTCGCGCGCTTCACGAGCATCCCGCTGGCGTTCGCCTACGGGCTGGGCCTCGGGGTGGCGCAGAACCTCATCGCCGGTTACATCACCCCGCATGTCGGCGTCACAGGGTTGTCCAGCGCGGCACCGTACATCCTGATCTTCGTCGGACTGCTGCTGCTGAATGCCACCCGAGGTAGACGCGCGGGGTCGGTGTCGGATGAGAAGACCCGCGGGTTCGACATCAGTCGCTTGCCGGCCTGGCGCCGGATCTGGCCATGGACCGCGGCCGTCATCGTGCTCGTCGTCTGGCTCTTCGAGACCAGCTCGGCGTGGCTGGGCTTCACGACAGCGGGCCTGTGCCTGGCGCCCGTCTTCGTGTCGTTGGTGGTGGTGACAGGCGTCGGCGGCATGGTCAGCCTGGCGCAGGCCACGTTCGTCACCGCGGCCGGATTGTCGGCCGGCCTGCTGCTGGCACCCCATCACCATTTCTTGTTCCACAGCAACTGGCCTTTCATCGCCGCGCTGATCGCCGGCGTCGTGATCGCAGCGCTGGCGGGCATCGTCGTGTCGTTGCCGTCGTTGCGATTGGGCGGGCTGCCACTGGCGCTGTCGACACTGGCACTCGCCTTCATCGCCGACGTGGTCGTCTTCCAGATCCAGAAGCTGAGCAATCAGGAAGGCGGCGGCTGGATCTACCCGCGCCCGAAGTGGTTCGGGATCAGCTTCGACAGCCTCACCAAGTCGGGCAATCGCAATTTCGCCCTGCTGGTGCTGGCGATCGTGCTCATCGTGGTGTGGCTGGTGCACAACCTGGAGCGCTCGCCCTCGGGGCGGGCGATGCTCGCCGTGCGCTCGTCGCCCGTCGCGGCGGAAGCCTCGGGCGTCAACACCGCGCGGCAGAAATTCGTGCTGTTCACCATCTCGGCGGCGATGGCCGGGCTCGGCGGGATCCTCTACGGCGCGTACAGCGGAAACGTCACCAACGGGGACCACACCGCCACCGAAGGGCTGGTCTGGCTGGCCGTCGTCGTGGCTTTCGGTGTGCGCAAGCCCGGAGGCGCGGTCATGGCCGCCCTCGTCTACGGGATGGGCCCGCACTTCTTCGACACGTACGTCACCCATTCCCAGTACCTCCCGACGATGCTCTTCGGACTCGGCGGCATCGGCCTGGCGAAGAACCCGGAGGGCTTCCTTGCCGATACGGCGGAGTCCTTCCGCCAGCTCGGACGCAAGTTCGCGGGCAGACGTGCTGGGACCGCGGCTGTTACCGGCGAGGCCGCAGCCGAGTCGACAGGGCCTACAGGGTCGACCGAGTCACCCGTCGTGCCGGCAGCTCGCCAGGACGCCCCGTCGTTGACCAAGCCGATCGACCTCCAGGGTGAGGCGGCGGGCGATGGCCTGCCTGCTCCCGCGCTGCTACAGGTTCGCGGACTGCACGCCGGCTACGACGGCGTTGAGGTGCTGCACGGCATCGACTTCGACGTCCAGGCGGGGTCGATCGTCGCCGTGCTCGGGCCGAACGGCGCCGGTAAGACGACGCTCTGCTCGGTCATCACCGGCCTCGTCCCGACCGACTCCGGCACCGTGATTCTCGACGGCGTCGAGCTGCACGGTCGCCCGGCACACAAGCGTTCTCGCGACGGTCTGGTGCTGGCGCCCGAATCTCGGGGAATCTTTGCCGGCTTGACGGTCGAGGAGAACTTGCGGCTCGTGCTCAATGCCGATCAGCGTGCTGTCGTCTACGAGCGCTTCCCGGTTCTGCGCGAGCGGCGCAAGCTGGCGGCCGGCGTGCTTTCAGGAGGCGAGCAGCAGATGCTGACGCTCGCCCCGCTGCTGGCCAAGCCGCCGCGGGTGCTCATCGCCGATGAGCCCTCGCTCGGTCTGGCACCGCTGGTCATCGAGCAGGTGATGGAGATCCTCAAGGAGATCGCCGCCACCGGTTGTGCGGTGCTGCTGGTCGAGGAGAAGCTGCACGGCATCGCTAACGTCGCCGAGCGCGTCATCGCCCTAGACCTCGGCCGGGTCGCGTGGACCCGCCGGGCGTCCGAGGTCAACGCGGCCGCCTTGGCGGCGACCTATCTCGGCGTCGACCGGGATCTCGCAGCGGAGGTGGAAGAAGCGGCGGAAGCCGATACCGCCTCGGTGCCCGGCGCGTGAGCGGCGTGCACCAACACAGTTGTGGACCAGCCGGATGGGCCGGCTGGCCAGTAAGGGCGACGAAGCCCGACATGGAGGCACGATGAGAAACAGAAAGACGGCGTTGGTGGCGCTGGGCGCCTCCTTGGCGCTGGTGCTCGCCGCCTGCGGCAGCAGTTCCAAGGGTGGGGGCAACACCACACCCTCCTCGGGCGCGCCGGCGTCGGGTACGGGCGGCGGCAACTCCGACCCCGCGGCCGGCTTCACGGACAAGTCCATCACCATCGAAGGCGACGTCGACAAGACCAGCGCCTCCGGCCAGTCCGAGGCGCTCGCCGAACTCGGCGCCAAGGCACGTTTCGCCCGGGCCAACAAAGAGGGCGGCGTCAACGGCCGCACGATCAACTACCTCGGCTCGGCGGACAACAAGCTGGACCCGGCGCAGGACCTCCCGACGGTGAAGAAGATCGTCGAGCAGGACAAGGCGTTTGCCATCGTGCCCATGGTCAGCCCCGTGCTGGCAGCCGGCGGAACCTACCTCGTGACCAACAAGATTCCGTTCTACGGTTGGGGTATTACGCCGGCGTTCTGCAACAACGATGTCGGCTTCGGCTACACCGGCTGCCTCGTGCCGCTGACCAAGACCGACGAGGTCTCGACCGCGTCAGCAGGTCTGGTCGAGAAGCTGCTCGGCATCCCGGACGGCACCGGCAAGACGGTGGCCCTGATCTCTGAGGATGACGTCGCCGGCCAGTTCGGCATCAAGGTCATCGAGGCTGCGTTCGTTGCTGACCACTGGAAGGTCACCTACTCCCAGTCGAAGCTCCCCTCGACGAGCCCGACGACCGACTTCTCGCCGTACTCGCAGGCCATCCTCACGTCCAACGGTGGCAAGGCTCCTGACGTCATGTTCCACGTCACGACCGTGCCGAACGCCGAGGGTCTGACCAAGGCGCTGACGAACGCGGGCTTCAAGGGCATCCAGATGAACGCCGTCACCTACGACCCCGCCTTCCTGTCGGGATCAGCGGCCGCCAACCTGGACAAGGAGTACGTGTTCATCCAGTACAGCGCGTTCGAAACGAACTCGCCGGCGACCCAGCAGATGCTGAAGGATGTTCAGGCCGTTCAGCCGAGCCAGAAGGCGCTCAGCCAGGACATCGCCATCGGCTACTACTCGGCCGACATCTTCCTGCATCACCTCGCGAAGGTCGGCAAGACCCTCAGTCGCGCGGCGCTGCTGGCGGCGGCGAATGATGGTTCGACGTACAGCGTCCCGGGCGGGATCGGAGACATCTCCTTCCCGACCGCTCACCAGAACTCCGTGCCTTGCGGCTCGCTGGTGCAGATCGACAGTGGCAAGTACGTGCCCAAGGTGCCGCTGACCTGCTTCAAGAACGTCCCCCTTTCCGTTCTCGGGTGACCGTTCGCACGACTAGCTCCACCAGCC
Organism: Frankiaceae bacterium; assembly: GCA_036272075.1. Taxonomy (GTDB): domain Bacteria; phylum Actinomycetota; class Actinomycetes; order Frankiales; family Frankiaceae; genus DATAZK01. The sequence goes on along the minus strand of DATAZK010000247.1, from coordinate 123,042 downwards.
GCCGGCCGGGTTCTCCCGGCCGGCGGCTGCATCTCCGGCCAGGCCCGAGGAGGCGCCACATGGATGACATCGAGGCCATCAAGCAGTTGAAGGCCCGCTACTTCCGGTTGATGGACACCAAGGACTGGGACGGCATGGCCCAGGTCTTCGCGCCGGACGTGGAGATCGACATGACGGGCGAGGACGGCACCGTCCACCACGGCGTCGCCGACTTCATGCCGTACCTGCGCACGAACATCGAGCCCGTCATCACCGTCCACCACGGGCACATGCCGGAGATCACGCTGCTGAGTGAGACCACAGCGCGCGGCATCTGGGCGATGGAGGACAAGCTGTGGTGGCCCGAGGGCTCACCGCTCGTGCATCTGCACGGCTACGGCCACTACCACGAAACCTATGAGAAGTCCGACGGGCAATGGCGCATCAAGACGCTGAAGCTCACCCGGCTGAACCGCCAGTTCGTCACCGCGAAGCAGGCAGGCTCAGCCGGCTAGTGCACCCATGGCGCGTAGCCGCTCCTGGCATTCGCGCCAGGTCGTCTCGAGGATCTCGCGCACCGGCAGCACCTCGGTGATGCGTCCGGCGACCTGACCGCTCATGGCATAAGCGGCATTCATCTCGCCGCCGAAGTAGAGCTTCATGAGCCCCTCCAGCGCGAGCGGGGGAGCGACGTCGGCGCGTTCCGCACCGCTGGACAGTTCGGTGCGAAGGGTCCGCATGGCCGGCTTGGCATAGCGGTTCACGACGACGGTGTCGGTCTCCGCGGCCGCCAGGACCGCCTGCTTCCAGTTCTCGTGGACGGGTGATTCGGCGGCCGTCAGCATCCGCGTTCCCATCTGGACGCCCTCGGCGCCGAGCGTGAACGCGGCTGCCATCGAGACCCCGTCGCTGATGCCACCGGCGGAGACGATGGGGACGTCGACTGCTGCGGCGATGAGCGGAACCAGCACCATCGTCGAGGCGCCGTTGGGGTTCTTGAAGCCGCCGCCCTCGACGCCTTCGATCACCAGCCCGTCGACCCCGGCGGCGATCGCCTTCAGCGCTCCCCGCAGCGTCGGAACGACGTGAAAGACCGTGATTCCAGCCCTTTTCAGCCCCGGGACCATCACCGCCGGGTCACCCGCGGAGGTCGTCACGAAACGCACCCCGTGCTCGACGACGAAGTCGATGATCGAGGGGTCGCGCGTCATCAATTGCGCGATGTTGACGCCCCACGGCTTGTCGGTGAGGTCGCGCATCTTCTTGATCTCGAGCTTGACCTCCTCGAGCCGGCCGGAGGAGGTCTCGACGATTCCCATGCCGCCGGCATTGGAGACGGCCGAGGCGAGTTGCGCGCGGGCGATGTAGCCCATGGGCGCCTGGATGATGGGAATGTCGATGCCGAGCAGATCGGCTACGCGGCTGGGCATGACCGCCATGAAGGGTCAGCTCTCCGTTTCGCTCTGGTCGCCCGACCAGAGGGTGTGGAAGGTGCCTTCGCGGTCCGTGCGGTGATAGGTGTGCGCGCCGAAGTAGTCGCGTAGCCCCTGGATGAGCGCGGCAGGCAGGCGCTCGGCCCGCACGGCGTCGTAGTAGGCGAGCGAGGAGGAGAACGCCGGGGTCGGCACGCCCGACAGCGCGGCATCCGCAACTACGCGCCGCCAGGACGGCACTGCCTTTTGCATGATGTCGGTGAAGTAGGCATCGCCGAGCAGCAGCGGCAGGTTGGGGTCGCGCTCGTAGGCCTCGGTGATGCGGTTGAGGAACCGGGCCCGGATGATGCAGCCGCCGCGCCAGATCCGCGCCATCGCGCCGCGGTCGATGCCCCAGCCGAACTCCTCGCCGGCAGCAGCGATCTGGTCGAAACCTTGCGAGTACGCCACGACTTTCGAGGCGTAGAGCGCCTGGCGTACGTCGTCGATGTAGGCGTCGCGATCGCTCACGTCCAGCGGCGATTCGCCGCCGGGCAGCACCCCCTGCGCGGCCTTGCGCTGCTTCACCCCGCCCGAAAGCGCCCGGGCGAAGGTGGCTTCGGCGATGCCGGTGATAGGCACCCCCAAGTCCAGCGCGTTCTGCACCGTCCAGCGCCCGGTGCCCTTCTGCTCGGCCTGGTCGAGCACGATGTCGACGAACGGCTTGCCGGTGGCGGCGTCGACATGGCCGAGCACCTTCGCCGTGATCTCGATGAGGAAGGACTCCAGGTCGCCCTCGTTCCATTCCTGGAAGATCTTCGTGAGCTCCTGCGCGGAGGCGCCGAGGCGCTGGCGTAACAGGTCGTAGGCCTCGGCGATGAGCTGCATGTCGGCGTACTCGATGCCGTTGTGCACCATCTTCACGAAGTGCCCGGCGCCGTCGGGGCCGACGTGCACGCAGCAGGGCGTGTCGTCGACCTGCGCCGCGATCGACTCGAAGATGGGACCGAGCTTGCGGTAGGCCTCGTCCGAACCGCCGGGCATGATGCTCGGCCCGTTGAGCGCACCCTCCTCGCCGCCCGAGACACCGGCGCCGACGAAGTTCAGCTGCTGCTCCTTGAGGGCCGCCTCGCGCCGGCGGGTGTCGGTGAAGTGCGCATTGCCGCAGTCGATGACGATGTCGCCGGGCTCGAGCAGCGGTACGAGTTCATCGACGACCGCGTCGGTCGGATCGCCCGCCTTGACCATGATGATGATCGCCCGCGGCTTGGCGAGGGAGGCGACGAAGTCCTTGATCGTCTCGCTGGGGATGAACGTGCCCTCGCTGCCGTGCTCGTCGACGAGTGACTTGGTACGCGCGTAGGTGCGGTTGTGCAGCGCCACCTTGTGGCCGTGGTGGGCCAGGTTTCGCGCAAGGTTGCGGCCCATGACGGCGAGGCCGGTGACGCCGATGTCGGCTGTGCCGACGGTCTGATTGTCTGCAAGAGGCTGATCAGGCATGGGTGGAGTCTTGCACCTGTATGCGCGTGCGGGGGAGCTAGGGCGTAGGAAGCCAGGAAACGTGCCCGGCGAGCTCGGCGTAGCCGACGAAGGCGACGCTGTCCATGAGGGTGTGGGCGACGATGAACGGCATCACACGCTTCCACCGCAGGAAGAGATAGCCGAAAATCAGACCCATCGCGAAGTTGGCCGCGAAGCCGCCGAAGCCCTGGTAGAGGTGATAGCTGCCGCGCACCACGGCGGCGATCACGAGGGCACGCGGCGCGCTCCAGCCCAGCTGGCAGAGGCGCCGGAGCAGGTAGCCGAGCACCAGCACTTCCTCGACCGTGCCGTTCTGCGCCGCCGACAGGATCAGTACCGGGATGCGCCACCAGACCTTCGGCAGGTCCTCAGGCACGACCGTCAGATTCGCGCCCGACGCGTGCACGATCAGGTAGAAGGCGAGCCCGGTGCCGCCGACTGCTGCCGCCACCAACGCGCCGCGGGCCGCGTCCCACCGTGGCTGCCGGAAGTCGGCGCCGATGTCGTGCAGGCTCTCGCCCGAACGCATCAGGAAGTGCGCCACCAGGAGCACCGGGACCAGGCCGAAGGCGATGCCGGTGAGCTGCAGTGCCAGGTCGAGCCACGGACGTCCAGGCGCCTGGGAGCCGTTCAGCAGGGCGGTCTGCGCGCGCAGTGCCTTGCCGTTGGTGAGGTCGGCGAGCAGATGCAGCAGGGCGTTGACGCCCGACGCCCCCAGCGAAAGCCCGAAGACCAGCCAGACTTCCTGCACCAGCCAGCGGCGCGGGACGGTGGGCGTCTCGATCTCGTCGCTGGTCCCGGTCGCCACACCATGAGTATCCGGCCTGTTGGCGTTACGCATCCATTACGGCGAGCTGCTTGGGTCAGGTCAGCGTTTCGGCTTCTGCCGAAGGCAACGAGGAGAAGCCATGCGAAGCACTACCCCGATGGTCGCGTTTGCTCTCACCCTGATGGCTGCATCGGCCACCGCATGTTCGAGCGGGTCGAAGTCCACAGCAGGCACCGGGACGGCGAGCAGTGCCCCGGCCGGCGCCGCGACCGCACCGGCGAGCACCGCGAAGGCGGCCGCAGCGGGAGGCCAACCGAACGTCTGCTCACTCCTGACCGCCGCCCACGCCTCATCAATTGTCGGAGTGACGTTCACCGCAGCCACGCCCGTATCCGGAGGGAAAACCTGCACGTACATAGGCGGGTCGGTGCCCATGAACGTGACTCTCACGGCCAACTCGGGCGGTAGTGCCGCATGGACCAACGAGCTTGCCGATCTGAAATCGGGCGGCGGTGCCACGCCCGTCACGATCAGCGGGCTCGGCGACCGGGCCGCAGAAACGACCGGTTCGCTAGCTACGCAATCCGGCGACTGGATCATCCAGGTCGATGCGGCGGACGAAAGTTCGGTCAACGGAGGAAACATCGGCGGAGACTTCACCAAATCGATCGCGGTCGCCCGTGCGCTCATCGCCGCCCAGCACTGACGACCAAGCTGTGTAGCCGCTTCGACGGTGTGCCAGTGTGTCAGCCGTGACGAGCGACGGACCCTTGCTGGCAGCCGACGAATGGTTCGTGCACCAGATCGTCGAGACCCAGGCGTATGTCGTGCAGGCCGACCGCTCCTGGACTGAGAAGGTCTGCGCGATGGCGGCCGCGCGTGACGGGTCGCTGCAGGTCGGCTTCGGGGTCGGAAAGTACAACAACCGCAACGTGTTCGACGGCTACGCAAGCGTCTCGCGCGGCCGCGAGCAGTGGACGGTGCGGGCGAGCCGGCGGCTGGCGGACGCGCCGGATCAGCTCGGGGCCGGGCCACTCGCGTACGAAATCGTGGAGCCGATGCGCCGGATCCGCTTCTCCTGCCTGCCCGGCGCAGGGGAGCAGCTGCCGGTGCCGATCGCGTTCGACTGGACCTTCACCACGGTCGCTGCGCCGGTCCTGGAAGCCCGCCATCGCGGCCGGGCGCGCGGCGCCTACCGGATGGACACCGACCTGCTGCGCTACCACCAGTCGGGCCTTGCCGAGGGCTGGGTCGAGGTCGACGGGGAGCGCACCGAGATCACCGCCGACAGCTGGTTTTCCACGCGGGATCATTCGTGGGGCGTCCGCCATGACGTGGGGCTGCCGGCGAACGACATCGAGCCGTCCCACGGGCTCGGCGGTGGGGTGAACTTCCAGTTCTCGTGGTCACCGATGGTGCTGCAGCGCGGCGACGGCAGCTACTACGCGATCCACCACCAGTACCGCAAGACCAGCGCGTTCGGTTACGAGGAGCGCTGGTTCGAAGGCACCGTCGAGGAGCCCGACGGCGCCGTGCTTCCCATCGGGGCGATGGAGCCGGCGCTGCGCTACGACACCGCCAACCGCCGCATCCTGGGCGGGACGCTGAACTTCACGATGGCCGACGGCTCGGCCCGCCCGGTCACGGTCGAAGCGCTCGGTGACACCGGCGTCCACCTCGGTCTCGGGCTCTACTTCGGCCTCGACGGCCACCATCACGGCGAATGGCGCGGAGCCTTGCACGTCGACGGCGAGCACGTCCCCGACTGCACCGATCCCGCCGTTGCGCCGCGTATCCACCAGATTCGCGACGCGGTGATGCGGGTGCAGGATCCGGTCGGCGGCGGCACCGGCTGGTGCAACATGCAGACGATGATCGTCGGGGCCTGGCCGGACCTCGGGCTGACCGAGGACACTTCTTTTATCTAGGGTCTTTCATCTAGGAGCTACCGTGCGCCCTCCCTTTGATCAGTTCCTGGCGGTCGCGGACGCTGTCGCCAGGGTCCGGCCTGAGGTGGATCTCGACATGGCGCGCGAGGTGTTCCTGGAGGTGGCGACCACGCTGGACAACGGCCTCGCCCTCGACGGTCTGGACGAGCATGACGCGAATGCGGTCGTCGCCGGGCTCTGCATCGATCTCGTCGCTCCCGATCCCGGGGCCGCCGTGCGCGCCCGCTCGGAGGCGACGCTGGCCGATCCCGGAGACCTGCACGAGCCAGCGGTGGCAGCGGCGGCCTATCTGGTCGCCGCCGGCATGCTCAGGCTTTGAACTCACTCCAACGCTAGAACGGGCACGGCTCGGGGTTGCCGGCCAGCGCCGTGTGCACGATCGGCAACTCATGGACGAGGCTGCGGGCGAGGTTCAGCGCAGCGGCCGCGGTGGTGTCGGCGACCCGATCCACAGGCAATTCTCACCGGTGTGCAGGCGGGCCGCGCCCCGGAAGCCTGTGCGGTGGACACTGGGCGTGATGCGTAAGCAATACAACTTCTGGCCCGGTGATGACCGTGACAACGGTGACGACGGACTCGACGCCTGGGACGTCGACAGGCTGATCGCGCTATCGGCCGACCTGCCGGTGGTGACGGTGCCTCTGTCCGACTTCGCTGAGTTGGACACCGACTATTGGTTCAAGGACGGCCAGCGCCCGACGGTTCGAACCGTTGTCGAACACGCCAGCCTGATGCGCGAGGCCGACCTGTCTTACCCGGTGATCTTGGCGGCAGATGGTCGGGTGATGGACGGCATGCATCGCATCGCCAAGGCGCTGATGCTCGGTCGCGGGGCGATCGACGCGGTGCGCTTCCCCGTGACGCCCGAGCCCGATTACCGCGGCGTGAGGCCAGAGCAGCTTCCGTACTGAGTCCGGCTGACGTTTCCGGCGGCGTTAAAGACTCGCCCGCTCCGCAGCGGCGACGGCGTTACGGAAGAGCATGGCGACCGTGGTCGGACCGACGCCACCGACGCGCGGGGTGATGGCCCCCGCCACCGCCTCGCAGCTCTCATCGACATCGGGCAGCAGCCGTCGGCCTTCGTAGCGCACCCCGCCGCCGATGACGGTGGAGCCGGGCTTGACGTGCTCGGGCTGGATGATGCCGGGCACGCCGGCGGCGGCGATGAGGATGTCGGCGCGCTTGGTGTAGCGCGCCCAGTCGGGGACGCCGGTGTGTACGACCGTCACCGCGGCATTCGCGGTCGGGCGCTTCTGGGCGAGCATGACGGCGAGCGGGCGGCCGAGGGTGGCGCCGCGGCCGAGGATGACGACCTCGTGTCCGGCGACCGGGATCTCATAGAAGGCCAGGATCGCCTCGATGCCGGCGGGCGTACAGGGCAGCGGCCCGGGCAGGCCGAGCGAGAGGCGTCCGACGTTGAGCGGGTGCATGCCGTCGACGTCTTTGTCCGGATTCATCGAGGCGAGCGCTGCGTCGTAATCGAGGTGGCTCGGAATCGGGTGCTGCACCAGCATTCCGTGCACGGCGGGATCGTCGCTGAACTTTGCGATCACTTTGAGCAGGTCATCTTGCGTGGCCGAGGAGGGCAGGTGCTCGTGAGGCGACGCGAACCCGAGCTCGCCGGCCTGCCGCTGCTTGACCCGGATGTAGCCGGCGCTGGCGTCGTCATCGCCGACCAGGATGGTCGCGAGGCTCGGGGTGACGTCATGTTCGCGGAGCTTGGCGGCACGGTTCGCTACATCAGACAGGACGGCGTCGGCGACGGGCTTTCCGGGCAGTAGGCGGGCCATGGCTCCATTCTGCCGCACCCGGGCTCACGGGGTCAGGAGGCAATCGCCGCAGATTCCGCCGCCGGGCACCCGGTAGAACAGGCAGCAGTTACGCCGCCGGAAGTACGCCTGCGGGTCGGGCGCGTCCACCGCGCGCCAATCGAGCGTGCCGGCGTCCTGCAGCGGCAGGTAGCGGCGGGCCACCAGGTCGACGAGCGCTCGTGCCCGAGCACCCGCCGCAGCCGGAGTGATCAGACGGGCGGCGGCCGCGAGGGCCGAAAAGACGTTGCCCCGCAAGGTGTTTGGAGGCACCGCGACCGCTGCGGTCAGAGCCTCGGTGAACGACGACAGCAGCCCGTCGAGCGCCACCTCGATGAGGCCATCGGCAAGGGCCGGTAGCAGCGCCGGGGGAGTCCCGGGAGGGAGCCTGGACAGGGCGAGTCGGATCGGCCCGTTGCCCTCGAACCCGAAACGCAGGTGCTCGGCTGGCAGCGCCGGGATCGTCGCGGCCAGCGCCGCCGTCGCCAGCAGCGGCGCGCAGATCGCCGAAGCGGCACCCAGATGCAGGATCGACGCGACGGCACGCTCCTCGTCGGTGGCGAGAAACCCTCGCAGGCGGGAGATCTGGTCCGACAGCAGCGCGACGCCCGTGGGCTCGCCAAGTTGCCTGAACGGATGCCACTCGACGGTGGAAGCGGCCTCGCCGGGCAGGGCCATCGTGAAGAACGGACCGAGCGCCGCCGCCTCTCGCAGCGCCAAGATCATGCCCGAGTATATGAGCGCCCGTGCCCGTCGACGTCGGGGTAGAGTCGGCCCATCGCGTATCACATCCCAGGAAGCACGTCCCAAATACTAGGAAGGCCGATGGCCGAGAGCATTCCGGCGCTGAGTACCCGCCGGCGCTGGGTGATGCTCGCGGTCAGCATGGCCGCGCAGGGGGCGAGCGCGCTCTACGCGAATGGCGCGGCGTTTCTGATCCCGGAGCTGCACGACCAGCGCCACCTGAGCCTGGCCAGCGCTGGCGTCCTGGTGGCGATGCCCACACTCGGTTTCGTCTTGACGCTCATCGCCTGGGGCGCCCTGGTCGACCGCGTCGGTGAGCGGCGGGTGCTGGTCGTCGGGCTGCTTCTCACGGCGGCGGCCGCGGCGGGAGCGGCGCTGTCCGGACCGTACGTGCTCATCGGCGCGTTCCTGCTGCTCGGGGGGATGGCTGCGGCCAGTACGAATGCGGCGAGCGGGCGGGTCGTCGTCGGCTGGTTCCCTCAGCATCAGCGCGGTTTCGCCATGGGGATCCGGCAGATGGCGCAGCCGCTCGGGGTGGGCCTGGCGGCGCTCACCATCCCGCCGCTGGCGGCGGCTCACGGGCTCGCAGGGGCACTGGCGCTGCCGGCCGCGTTCGCCGCCGCCATGGCACTCGCGTGCGCGGTGCTGGTGAAGGATCCGCCGCGGGTGTCGCGCGCCGAGGCTGCTCCGGAGGCGCTCGCGAACCCCTACCGGGGCAGTTCGCTGCTCTGGCGTATCCACGGGGTCTCGGTGCTGCTGGTCGTCCCGCAATTCGTGGTGTGGACGTACGGGCTGGTCTGGCTCATCAGTGATCGCGGCTGGTCGGCGGGAGCCGCGGGGCTGCTGATCACCGTGGCGCAATTGCTCGGTGCGGCCGGCCGGATGGCCGCTGGGGCGTGGTCAGACCGGGTCGGCAGCCGGATGAAACCGTTGCGGGCGGTCGCTGTGGCCGCCGCTACGGTCATGCTCGCGCTGGCGTTTGCCGACTGGCTCGACTCCTCGGTGGCCGTCGTGCTGCTGGTCGTCGCGACCGTCATCAGCGTCGCCGACAACGGCCTCGCCTTCACCTCGGTCGCCGAGATCGGCGGCCCGTTCTGGGGCGGCCGCGCGATGGGCGCGCAGAACACGGCCCAGTTCCTGGCCGCGTCAGCAGTCCCGCCGGTGCTGGGGGCGCTCATCGCCGCGGTCGGCTACCCGCTCGCGTTTGCACTGACGGCGGTGCTGCCGGCCATTGCGGTGCCGATCGTCCCGGTCGACCTCGAGAAGTCAGGCGTGGGTGTGCGCGTGGGCGTGTGACGGATCGTCGGGGTGGTCGTGCGGGTGCTGCTCGGCGCCGACGCGATGCTCGAAGCCAGGCAGCGCGATCCGGTAGAGGCAGGTGTCGCAGTTCATCCGGATGTCGCCGACCCGGGCCTCCCGGGCGCGCTCGAGCACCAGATCCGCGAGCGCCGGTTCGGGACCGATGACCTCGGCGCACCGCACGTCAAGACCGGGATGCTCGGACGCCCACTGGCGGGCCTGCTCCTGGGTGCGGCTCGGGAGGATGCCCGCGAAAAGGAAGTACGGCAGCACGACGATCCGCTGCGCACCGAGCCGGCGGGCGCGTTCCAGCGCTGCCGGCACGCCCGGCTCGGCGAGGCTGATGAACGCGGGCTCGACGCCGGCCAGGCCGCGGCCCTCCTGAAGCAGCCGGGCGACCTTCACATGCTCGGCGTTGGCATCGGGGTCGCTGGACCCGCGGCCGACCAGCACCACCGTCGTCTCGGCGCGCTCAGCGGCCGGAAGCACCTCGCCGAGCCGCTGGTCGAGCAGCCCGAGCAGGATCGGGTGTGGCCCGAGCGGGCGCCCGTAGCGGTAGGTCAACCCGGGGTGGCGCTGCTGCTCGCGGGCCAGCGCAGCCGGGATGTCGCCCTTGGCGTGTCCGGCGGCGACGAGGACGAGGGGCACGACATCGAGGTCGGTGGTGCCGAGCTCGACCAGCCTGCTCACCGCCTCGCGCAATGGCGGCGCAGAAAGCTCGATGAACCCGCCGCGCACGGGCGTGTGGGGAGCGGCCCGCTCGGCGACCCGCTGAACGAGCTCGGCGAAGCCCGCGACCCCTGCACCATCGCGGGTGCCGTGCCCGACGATCAGCAGCGGATGGCTCACGAGCGGGCTCGGCTTCGGCGGAGAGCCGGGGTCGGCGTCGCGTACAGGAGCGCGTTGATCGCGGCGGCAGCCACCGCTGAACCGCCCTTCTCGCTCACGTTGCTGATGGCGGGCAGGCCTGCATCGCGCAAGGCAGATTTGGATTCGACGGCGCCGACGAACCCGACCGGCAGCCCGACGACGAGCGCCGGATCGGCGCCCAGGGTGAGCAATTCCTCCAACGCCGTCGGCGCGTTTCCGATCACCCATACCGCTCCGGGGCCGACCTCAGCGTGCGCCCGGCGGATGCCGGCGGCGCTGCGGGTGAGGCCGTTGCTGCCGATGACCTCCCGAACCCGGCAGATCGCTTGCACGCTGGTGATTCCCGCGGCCACCATGCGGGCATCCGTCACCACCGGGCAGCCGGCGGCAAGTGCCTCGCGCGCCTTCTCCAGGTCGGCCTCGGAGGAGATCTGCAGATCGCCGAGGTACTCCAGATCGGCGCTGGCGTGGATGACCCGCTCGGTCACCGCTCGGCTCAGCGGCGGCAGCGCTGACGTGTCGATCCTGGACCGCAGGATCTGATAGGAGCGGGCCTCGATGGGGTGCACAGCGCGCACGGGCTGGCTGGATTGTGGACTCATGGGTGTGGCAGCCACTCCTCGGTGATCGCGTCGGCGGGGCAGATCTCGATGCACTCGCCGCAGCCGTCGCAGCGCTCGGTCAGCACATAAAGGGGCGCGCTCTGGCCAGCACGTCCGGGCCGAATCGCGTGCTGCGGGCAGGTGAGCAGGCAGGCGCCGCATCCGGTGCAGGCGGCGCCGAACCGGTAGGCGGGCATCGGTGGAATCTTCACTGTCGCCATGTATAGCCCCGGGGAGTGACAAAGCGCCCAGCTGCCATCCGGCTCGACGATGCCCCCACGATCACCAGGCTCGTCATCCCGACCGTATTCGGGTCGACATCGGCGAGGGTGGTGAACACGACGCTCTGGCCGGGCCGGCTGGCATCGCTGACGATGCCGACCGGGGTGGCGGCGGGGCGATGGGCCGCGAGGATCGCCAGCGACTTCGCCAGCTGCCATTCGCGGCCACGGCTGCGCGGGTTGTAGAACGCGACGACGAAGTCACCTTCCGCGGCGCTCGTCACCCGGCGTTCGATGACCTCCCACGGGGTGTGCAGGTCCGAGAGGCTGATCGCGGCGTGATCGTGCCCGAGCGGTGCGCCGAGCAGCGCGGCGGCAGCAAGCATGGCCGTCACGCCCGGGGCGCCGATGACGTCGAAGCTCTCGTCGGCTGCTTCCAGCGCCGGGCTTGCCATGGCGTAGATCCCGGCGTCGCCGCTTCCGATGAGCGCGACGGCGTGGCCACCACGCGCCAGCTCGACCGCGGACTCGGCCCTTTCCTGCTCCGAGCCAAGGCCGGTTGCAAGGACCCGGGTGGCGGGGCGCAGCAAGTCGGCGACCTGGCTCACGTACTGGTCGAGGCCGACGACGACGGACGAGCGGCGCAGCTCGGCGCGGGCCTGGGGGGTGAGCAGGGCCCGGTCGCCCGGCCCGATGCCGACGATCGCGAGCCGTCCACGTGGCCGTCGGCGGGCGATCGCGACCGTCGCCATGGCGCTCTTGCGCTTGGTCACCAGCAGCTCGCCGCCGCCGGCGAGCGCTGCCGCCTCGGCGACACTCGGGGTTTCGACAGCGGCGCGGACGATCTCGCTCGGGTTCGGCACCTCGATGTCGGCGAGAACTTCGGCGGCATGCAGGCCGAGCGCCACTCCTAACGTCTCGGCGGCTTCGAGCAATCCGGGCTCATCGGCCTTGGCCTCCACGGTGGCAAGTTCGTGGATGGACGCGGGCGCGAGATTCTCTTCTTCCAGCGTGGTGCGGATCAGCTCGAGGACCTCGGCGGCGCTGACCCCGCGGCTCGCGCCGACCCCGATCGTCAGGCTCGGCGGGCGCAGCATCACCGACGGGAGCGGGCGAGCGATATCGGTGCGGTCGGTGACCAGGATCGCCGGGCCGGTCTCAGGAAGCGCGCTGACGATCTCGGCCGGCAAGGCCGGCAGCGGCCACGTCTGACCGTCCGTCCAGAGGGCAACGGGTTCGCCGTCGAGCAGCGCCCGCGAGACGGCGGCCGCCTCGCCCTCGTAGGGCCAGCCGAGCGTATCGAGTCCGGGGATGCCCGCGGCGTCGGTCGCGGTCGTGAGAACCGCTGTGGCATCAAGGGTTTCGGCGACGCGCTCGGCCAGCGCGTTGGCCCCATGATGGCCGCCGATGACGGGGACCGCGAAGCGGCGGGCCTCGTCCACGCAGACGACAGCCGGGTCAGTCGACTTGTCGGCGAGCAGGGGAGCGATGAGCCGGACGGTCGCGCCGACGGCAAGGAAGCAGACCACGGCGTCGCACTCGGCCCAGGCACTCGCCAGGTCGGCGACCGGGTAACTGCGGGAGTCGTCAACCCACCTGGTGGCCAGGGTCTCGGCCGCGGCACGTCCCGCTGCCGTCGCCGTGACGAGCCCGATCACCGCTCGCCCCACAGGACGAAGACCGGATTCTGCGCATCCAACCGGGTCGCGTCACCCGGGAGCGGGGCCAGCCGGGCAGCGGAGAGCTGCACGCCGTCGGGCTGAAACCCGTTGCTACGTAAGGCAGATGTGACGGCGGCGACCCGCTCCAGGGCGGCCAGTGCAGCCACGATGACCCGGGGCTTACGCGCCGCCGCCGTCTGCGTGATGGCGGCGAGATCCACCCCGCCGCCGCCGATGAAGACGGCATCAGGGTCGTCCAGATCGCTCAAGGCTTCAGGCGCGCGGCCGGTGACGACGTGGACCCGCACCTGGTGGGCAGCGGCATTCCGCGCCGTCCGGTCGGCTTGCTCGGGATCGGCATCGACGGCGCTGACGGCGGCACCGAAGCGGGCGCACTCGATGGCGACGGAGCCGCTTCCGCAGCCGATGTCCCACACGAGATCCCCGAGCCCGGGAGCCAGCCGCGCCAGCACGAGCGCACGCACTTCCGCCTTGGTGACCATCGAATCGCGATGCTCGAAGGAATCCTCGCCGAGCGCCCACCCTGGTGGAACCTGCCGTCCGGGGTGCGCCCAGCCGCGCTCGCTCCCGGCATCGTCGTGGACCAGCACCACGTTCGGCTCCGCCCAGGCCCGTGCGGACGCCTCGGCCGGGCTGCAGGTAGTGAGTTGCTCATCGGGCGTACCGAGGCGTTCCCCGACGAGCATCGTCGTCCGGTGTCCCGCCAGGGCGGCGCCGAGTTCGGCCGGCCCGCTGCCCGGCGCGGTGAGCACGGCGACCTTGGGGTGGGCGCGGCACGCATTGACCGCGCGCCGCAGTCCGGCATCGCCGCGGCCGTGGGCGCTCATCACGATCGCGTCGTCCCAGCCGACTCCCGCCCGGGCGCAGAGCGTCGAGACCGAACTAGCAGCGGGGAAGACCTCGAACGCCAGGCCCCGCGCGTGCAAAAGCCTGACGACGCCGAAGAATCCGGGATCCCCGGAGGCGAGGATGACGGCCGGACCCGCGTGGGTGGCAAGCCGATCGAGCGCAGCAGTCACGTCGCCCAGCACGACCTGCTCGGCAGCGGAGGGCACGTCGCAACCCCGGAGATGGCGGGCGGCTCCGAGGACCAGCGTGGCCGCCTCCAGCCGGCGGCAAGCCTGGGCAGCCAGCGGCCGGTCATCGATGCCGATGACGCTGATCGGCGCCGTCATCGCCGTCACGCCGGCTCGCTCGAGGCGACCGCGCCATGCCCCTGCGGATCCACCATGACGACCGAGGCGGCCAGCGCGCCCTCGGTGAACCGTTCGAGCACCTCGCGCACGCGCCGGCAGAGCAGGTCGCCGGCGGGCTTCAGCAGCCCGGCCGACTCCCAGATTTCGTACGCGTGCCGGGCGGTGTTGGCACCGGCGACGGACTCGATCAGGACCTCGTCGGCGCCGCATTCACGGGTGATGTCGGCGAGCAGTTCGCGGTCGACGGCCGAGCGCGTGTAGTGGGTCATGAGGACGCCGGCCGCCAGCTTGGTCAGCTTGCCGACCATGCCCACGAAGATGACCCGGGTGAGCCCGCCTTCGCGGGCCCGGCGCAGGGCCGCACCGGTGAAGTCGCCGACCTCGACGAAGCAGCCCTCGGCGAGGTCGGGGTAGAGCACCATCGCGGCTTTCTCGGTGCGGCCGCCGGTCGCCAGCACGACCGTCGTCTCCCCTTGCGCAGCAAGGACATCGACAGCCTGCATCACCGACGCGCGCCACGAGGCGGTCGAGAACGGCCGCACGATCCCCGTCGTCCCGAGGATGGAGATACCGCCGAGAATTCCGAGCCGGCCGTTCGTCGTCTTGCGGGCCATCCGCTCGCCGTCGGGCACGCTGATGACGACCCGAACCCCTTGCTGTGCAAGGTCGATCGCCTCGCCGACCGCTTGGGCGATCTGCTCGCGTGGCACCGGGTTGATGGCCGGCCCTCCGACCTCCAGCCCGAGGCCCGGCTTGGTGACGACCCCCACGCCGACTCCGCCGTCGAGCTCGAGTCCCGGGGCCGAGCGCCAGGCGACGGTGGCCGTCAGATGCGCGCCATGCGTGACGTCGGGATCGTCGCCCGCGTCCTTGACGACGACGGCCGTGGCCTGTCCGGAGCCGATCTCACATGCCTGGACGGGCAGCGTGATCCGCCCACCGCCGGGCAGTGGCGTGTCGACATCGGCAGGACTCTTGCCGCTGGCGAGCGCCATGCTGGCCGCCTTTGCCGCGGCCGCACTGCACGTGCCGGTGGTCCATCCGGTACGCAGCGCGCGGCCCTTGACCTTCATCGTGCGCGGGAGGTCGGGCTCGCGAAGCTCCGGCGGTTCCATTAGCCGGCGCCCTCGGCGCGCAGCCGCCGGCGGGCTTCGGGGGAAGCGCGCCGGAACCCGTGGAAGTGGCCCGGATGGTAGAGATGCGAGCGCGTTCCGCCGGCCTCCAGCGCCGGCCCGACGAGCACCAGCGTGTGCTTCCACAGCTTGTGCTCGCGGACAGTGTCGGTGAGCTCGCCAAGGCGGCAGTGCACGATCAGCTCGTCGTCCCACGTGACGCGATAGGCGATGACGCAAGGGGTTTCGGGGGCGTAGCCACCGGCGAGCAGCTCCTCCTGAAGCTGCCCCGAGCGGGCCGCCGAGAGGAAGAGCGCCATCGTCGTTCCGTGCCGGGCGAACTCCCGGACGCTCTCGCGCGGCGGCATCGGGGTCTTGCCGCCCTCGAGACGCGTGAGGATCACCGACTGGGCGACCTCGGGGATCGTGAGCTCGCGACCGATCGCCGCAGCGGCCGCGCTGAAGCTGGAAACGCCCGGGATGACTTCGACCTCGAGCCCGAGCGCGACCGCGCGATCGAGCTGCTCCTGCATCGCACCCCACAGCGCCGGATCTCCCGAGTGGATACGCACGATGGAAGCGCCCGAGGACGCGGCGTCCTCGTAGACGGCGACGACCTCTTCGAGCGGAACCGCTGCCGAATCCACGATCCGCGCCTGCGGGCGGGCGTGCTGCAGCACCTCTTCCTGCACCAGGCTGGAGGCCCAGATCACCACATCGGCGGCAGCGATCGCGGCGGCTGCGCGCAGGGTCAGCAGGTCTGCAGCCCCCGGGCCGGCCCCGACGAAGACGACCTTCCCAGCCGTCACAACGCACCTCCCCGGGTGGTGCGTTCGGGGACGACCAGCAGGGTCGAAAGGTAGGGCGCGCGGTGCTTCGGGTCGACGTCCTCGGCGCGCCGGATGTCCTCCTCCGGCATGCCCAGGGCACTGCCGACGACGGCTCCGTCGAGACGCCCGGCGGCCCGCACGGCGTCGAGGACCTCGGGGAGCACCCGCCCACCCTTGTACGCGACGACGGCGTCGTGCGTGTCCAGGGCAGCGCGCAGCCTGTCGACCCCTGCCGTCAAAGGCATGAGGGCCAGCGACTCGCGTCCCTCGACGAGCACCGTGCCGCTGGACGCCGCGAGACTCTGCATCGCCGTGATCCCCGGGACCGTGGCGACGCGCAGGTTGGGCACGAGCGCCCGGACCGTGGCCGCCAGATAGGTGAAAGTGCTGTAGATGTTGGGATCGCCGATCGTGGCGAAGGCCACCGACCGCGCTCCGGCGGCGAACGCCTCGGCCACCTCACGTCCGGCCGCGTCCCAGGCTCCGTCGCGGGCACTCTCGTCCGTCAGCGCGAAGACCAGCCGCCGCGGCGGCCTCGTCACATGAGCCACGACGATGCGCTCGGCCCGCCCCTGCTCGCCGGTATCGGCCACCGGAACGAAGACCACCTCGGCCTCGCGGAGCACCCGAACCCCCTGCAAAGTCACGAGTTCCGGGTCGCCCGGTCCGACTCCTACGCCGTACAGCACAGGGTCGATGCTCATGCTGCCGCTACCAGTTCGCGGGCCAGCTGCGGGCTACCCGCCCAGTGCAGGTGCAGGTATGAGGCGTGAATGCGGCCGGGGGCGAAGCCCTCCGGGGTGCCGTCGGCCAGGGTGTACGCGGGGGGTGCGCCGACGGCAGGAGTGCAACGGGTCCGGTGGAACTCATGAGCCCTGACGTGAGTGCCGTCGGCCCGCTTCGCCTCGCGATAGCCGAGCGTCAGCCGGTCGGTCATCGCTGCCCGGACGGGGAGCACCCCGCACATCGGCGCCGCGTCCAGACTCTGTGCCAGATAGAGCAAACCCGCGCATTCGGCGGAGATCGGAGCGCCGGAGGAGGCCAGCCGCGCGACGGCGGCCCGCAGCGGTTCATTGGCCGACAGCTGCTCGGCATGGACCTCGGGGAAGCCGCCACCGATCACCAGGGCTCGGGTTCCAGCGGGGAGCCTCGCGTCATGCAGCGGATCGAGGACGGCGACCTGAGCCCCGCACGCTTCGAGCAATTCCAGGGTCTCGGGGTAGCCGAAGGTGAACGCCTCGCCTCCCGCGACGGCAACCACGGGACGCGTCGGGATCGGCTCGCCGACAGCATCGGCGGCAGACCAGGGGAGCACGCTGCACCGGCCCGCGCCCGACGCCAGCGCGAGGATGGCCGGGATGTCGAGGTGCTCTTCCGCGAACGTGCCGAGCGCGGCGACGGCGTCGGTGCCCAGCCGGCCGCGTTCCTGCGCCGGAATCAGGCCGAGATGACGGCTCGGCACCGAGACATCGGCGGCGCGGGGGAGAGCTCCCACCACGGGGATCCCGGCCGTGAGTCCGGAGGCCAGCGACTCGCGTAGCAACTGCTCGTGGCGGGGCGACGCGACGCGATTGAGCACGATGCCGGCGATCCGCACGGCCGGGTCGTAGCTCGCGAAACCGTGCACCAGAGCCGCGACCGAGGTCGACTGCGCCGAGGCATCGACGACCAGCAGAACCGGTGCGTCAAGGAGGCGGGCCACGTGGGCGGTCGAGCCTTCACCGGTCGAGGCCCGCCCGTCGAACAGTCCCATCACGCCTTCGACGATCGCGATGTCAGCGCCCGCGGCGCCGTGCGCGAAGAGCGGCCCGATCAGCGCTTCGCCCACGAGCACCGCGTCGAGATTGCGGCCGGGCCGGCCGGTCGCCAGGCGGTGGTAGGTCGGATCGATGTAGTCCGGGCCGACCTTGTGCGGGGACACCGCGTAACCCCGCTGCCGGAGAGCGGCCATGAGCCCCGTAGCCACCGTCGTTTTGCCGCAACCGGAGGCGGGTGCGGCGATGACGAGGCGGGGTGGGAGCGCTACCACACGGTCACCATTCGATACCCCGCTGACCCTTCTGGCCCGCGTCCATCGGGTGCTTGATCTTCGTCATCTGGGTCACCAGATCGGCCGCCTCGATCAGGCGGGGATCGGCGTCGCGTCCGGTGATGACGACGTGCTGGTAGCCGGGACGATCCCGCAGGGTGGCGACGACGTCATCGACGTCGACCCAGCCCCACTTCATCGGGTAGGTGAACTCGTCCAGCACCAGCATGGTGTACGTCTGCGCGGCCAGGTCGCGCTTGATCTGCTCCCAGCCTTCGCGGGCGTCGGCAGCGTGGTCGGCTTCAGTGCCGGGGCGCTGGATCCATGACCAGCCCTCGCCCATCTTGTGCCAGCTGACCGGACCCCCCTCCCCGGTCTTGGCATGCACCTCGCCGAGCGCGCGCAGCGCCGTCTCCTCGCCGACCTTCCACTTCGCGCTCTTCACGAACTGGAAGACGCCGATCGACCACCCTTGCGTCCAACCTCGCAGCGCCAGCCCGAAGGCGGCCGTGGACTTGCCCTTCATCTCACCGGTGTGCACGACGATCAGCGGGCGCTGGCGGCGCGCACGCGTGGTCAGCCCGTCATCGGGAACCACAGCAGGCTTTCCCTGCGGCATCAGGCGGCCCTCCTCACGTCGCGCACCACGCCGGCGAGCCCGTCGGCCGCCAGCTCGGCCAGTGGAACGGTCAGCCCTCCGAGCAAGCCGCCCAGCCGCACCGCCATCCCGAGGCGTACCGGGCCAGTCTCGCAGTCGATGACCACCGAGGCGATGCCGCGAGCCGAGAGCGCCGCCGCGGCCGCCGCGGGATCGGGGCCGCGGGTGTGCCGGCCATCGGTCACCACGACCAGCAGCGGGCGACGCGCCGGGTCGCGCAGCCGCTCGACCTCGAGTACCCGGGCGGCTCGCGCCAGGCCTGCCGCCAGCGGAGTTCGGCCACCGGTCGGGAGGGCCGCCAGCTGCCCCGTCGCCCGCTCGATGCTCGAGGTGGGAGCCAAGGCCACGACGGCATCAGGGCGCCCGGTCGTGGACCGGAAGGTCACGAGGCCGACCTTGTCGCGGCGCTGATACGCATCCAGCAGCAACGAGAGGATGCCGGTCTTGACCGCCCGCATCCGCTCCCGTGCAGCCATCGAACCGCTGGCGTCGACGCAGAAGAGCACCAGATTCGACTCGCGCCCTTCCAGCACCGTCTCGCGCAGGTCGCCCCGCTCGAGCAGCAGCCCGCTCCGCTCGCCGCGGCCGCGCGCGATCTGGTGGGGCGCGGCGGCCAGCAAG
This sequence comes from Frankiaceae bacterium, assembly GCA_036272075.1. Lineage (GTDB taxonomy): Bacteria > Actinomycetota > Actinomycetes > Frankiales > Frankiaceae > DATAZK01. The sequence goes on along the minus strand of DATAZK010000247.1, from coordinate 103,740 downwards.
GTGGCCATGGTGTGCAGCCGGGTCAGCCGCTGCGCGGGAGGGCGGGCGCCGACGGTGCGACCGCTGGCAGCGGCGAGGGTGCGACCGCGCCGGCCGGCCGGGCCCGAGACTCCAACGGTCGGGAGGGCCAGCAGCTTCGCGCGATAGGGCGTGCCGGGGGAGACCGCCGGCCGCTCGGCCGCGGGCTGCTGCGATTGACCGGACGGCGTTGGCTCAGAGGGGTTCTCGGTCTCGGGACGCCCACCGCCCGGATCGTCATCCGGCGGCGGTTCGGGGCCGGCGTCGGCGATGGCGCGATCGAGGGTTTCCTCATCGATTCCAGCCGATCCGGGCGCATCGAACGGCTCGTCGGGCTGGCGTCTGCGCCGGTGTGGGAGAGCGAGCCGGGCGGCGGTGCGGACGTCGTCGGCATTCACGTCGCTGCGCCCGTCCCAGGCGGCGAGCGCGATGGCGGCCCGGGCCGTGACGAGGTCGGCGCGGAGCCCGTCGACGTCAAAAGCCGCGCAAATGCTGGTGATCTGGCGCAGCGCGGTGTCGCCCAGGACGACGCTCGGGAGCACCTCGCGGGCGGCCTCGATGCGCGTCGCAAGGGCGGAATCGGCGGCTGCATAACGGCCGGCGAAGGCCTGCGGGTCGGCGTCGTACGCGAGCCGGCGGCGCACCACCTCGGCGCGCTCCAGCGGATCGCGTGAAGCCCGCACATCGACCGCCAGGCCGAAGCGGTCGAGCAGTTGCGGGCGTAGCTCGCCCTCTTCGGGATTCATCGTGCCGACGAGCAGGAAACGCGCCGCGTGCTTGACCGACACGCCCTCGCGCTCGACGTACGCGGTGCCCATCGCGGCGGCGTCCAGCAGCAGGTCGACCAGGTGGTCGTGCAGCAGGTTGACCTCATCGACATAGAGCAGCCCGCGGTGGGCGGCGGCGAGCAGTCCCGGCTCGAACGCCTTCACTCCCTGCGTCAGCGCCCGCTCCAGATCCAGCGATCCGACCAGCCGATCCTCGCTCGCGCCGACGGGGAGTTCGACGAGCCGGGCCGGACGCACACTCCCGTCGACCCCCGCCGGATGCGGGCCGTCGGGGCATTGCGGGTCGGGCGCTGCGGGGTCGCAGCCGAAGCGGCAGCCCGTCACTACTGCGACCGCCGGCAGCAGCGCCGCCAACCCGCGCACGATCGTCGATTTGGCGGTGCCTTTCTCGCCCCGCACCAGGACCCCGCCGATCGCCGGGGAAACCGCGTTGAGCACCAGGGCGAGTTCGAGGTCGTCGAGGCCCACGATCGCGCTGAACGGGTACGGCGTGCTCACGCTGATTCGCCCTCCAGATCGCCTTCGAGTTCGAGGTAGGTCGACCGCAACCGTTCCAGGGTCTCGGGCTCCGGCGCGGCCCAGAGCCCGCGGTCGGCGGCTTCGAGCAGGCGCTCGGAGATGCCCCGCAGCGCCCACGGATTGGACTTGCGCATGAATTGCTCGACCCCCGGATCGAAGACGTACTCGGCGGCCAGCGACTCATACATCCAGTCGTCCACCACGCCGGCGGTCGCATCGAAACCGAAGAGGTAGTCGACCGTGGCGGCCATCTCGAACGCACCCTTGTAGCCGTGGCGCTGCATCGCGGCGATCCAGCGGGGATTGACGACGCGCGAGCGGAAGACCCGATGGGTCTCCTCGCCGAGGGTGCGGGTGCGTACCGCATCGGGGACATGGGAGTCGCCGACGTACGCGGCAGGGGAGGAGCCGGTCAGGTGGCGCACCATCGTCACCATCCCGCCGTGGTACTGGAAGTAGTCGTCGGAGTCGACGATGTCGTGCTCGCGATTGTCCTGGTTCTTGGCCGCGACCTCGATGCGCGCGAAGGCGGTCTGCATGTCGGCGCGTGCCTCCCGCCCGTCGAGTCCGCGGCCATAGGCGTAGCCGCCCCAGACCGCATACACCTCGGCGAGGTCGGCGTCGCTGCGCCAGTTGCGGGCATCGATCAGCGGCAGCAGACCGGCCCCATACGCACCCGGCTTGGAGCCGAAGATGCGGCTGGTGGCCCGTCGCTCGTCGCCGCCGGCGGACTGCGTGAGGTCGGCCTGTACGTGGGCCCGGAGCGGGTTGTCCTCCTCCGGCTCATCCAGCGCCGCGACGGCCCGGATCGCGTCGTCCAGCATGGCGATCACGTGTGGGAAGGCGTCGCGGAAGAAGCCGCTGATGCGCACGGTCACGTCGACCCGGGGACGTCCCAGCTCCGAGATGGTCATGACCTCGAAGCCGGTCACCCGCCTGGACGCCTCGTCCCAGACCGGCCGAACCCCCAGCAATGCCAGCACTTCTGCGATGTCGTCGCCCTGGGTGCGCATCGCGCTGGTGCCCCACACCGTGAGCCCGACGGTGCGCGGATACGCGCCGGTGTCGGCCCGGTAGCGGTCGACCAGCGAGGTTGCGAGCGCCACACCGGTCTCCCAGGCGAGGCGCGAGGGGATCGCCTTGGGATCGACGGAGTAGAAGTTGCGCCCGGTCGGAAGCACGTTGACCAGGCCGCGGGTGGGGGAGCCGGACGGGCCCGCCGGGATGTAGCCGCCATCCAGGGCGTGCAGGACGGCCGCCGTCTCCTCGGTGGTGCGCGCGAGCCGCGGCACCACCTCCGTCGCCGCGAAACGGAGCACGCGCGAGACCTCGGGCACGGGGCTCAGCTCATCAGCCGCCGCTGGATCCCAGCCTCGGGTTTCCATCGCCTCGACGAGACTGCGCGCCTCCTGCTCGAAGCGGTCGACCTCGGCCGTCGCGGCACCCTTTCCTTCCAGCAATCCCAGCGCTTCCCGAAGCCCGGGAACGGCGCCAGACTCCCCGCCCCAGACCTGGCGGGCGCGCAGGATCGCGAGCACCAGATTGGTCCGCGCCTCGCCTTCGGGCGCCTGGCCGAGGATGTGCAAGCCGTCGCGGATCTGCGCGTCTTTGATCTCGCACAGGTAGCCGTCGACGTGCAGCAGGAAGTCATCGAACGCGTCGTCGCCGGGACGGTCCTCGATGTGCAGATCATGATGCAGCTGTGCGGCCTGGATGAGGGTCCAGATCTGGGCCCGCACGGCCGGCAGCTTCGGGGGATCGAGAGCGGCCACGGTCGCGTGCTCGTCCATCAGTTGCTCGAGTTTCGCGAGATCGCCGTAGGAATCGGCGCGCGCCATCGGCGGCACCAGATGGTCGACGATCGTGGCGTGGGCCCGGCGCTTGGCCTGGGTGCCCTCGCCGGGATCGTTGACGATGAACGGGTAGATGAGCGGCAGATCGCCGAGCACGGCGTCCGGGGCGCAGGAGGCCGACAGCCCCAATCCCTTACCGGGCAGCCATTCCAGGGTGCCGTGCTTGCCGAGATGGACGACCGCGTGGGCACCGAATTCATGGGCCAGCCACCAGTAGGCGGCGAGGTAGTGGTGGCTGGGGGCGAGGGCGGGATCGTGGTAGATGGCGATCGGGTTCTCCCCGAAGCCGCGTGGTGGCTGGATGGTGAGCACGACATTGCCCAGGCGAAGGCTCGCGAGCACGATCTCTGCACCGTCGACGTACAGCGATCCCGGCGGCGGTCCCCAAGCCTCGGTGACGCCTTCCCGAAGTTCCTGCGGCAGCTGGGAAAACCAGCGCGAATACGTCGCGAGCGGCACCCGCGCCGGGGCTGCGCGCAACTGCTCCTCGGTCAGCCATTCGACGTCGTGACCGCCTGCAGCGATGAGCGCGTGGATCAGCGCGTCGCCGTCGGTCGGCACGTCGGGCCCGAGGTCGTAGCCCGCCTCGTGCAGGGCGGCGAGCAGCGCGATGGCTGACGCGGGTGTGTCCAGCCCGACGGCGTTGCCGACCCGGGAATGTTTCGTCGGATAGGAGGAGAGCACCAGAGCCAGCTTCTTGCCGGCGTTCGGGACGCTGCGCAGCCGCGCGTAGGAGGTCGCGAGGCCCGCAATGCGCTGCGAACGCTCGGGATCGGCGACGTAGACCGGTACCCCGTCTGGCCCGTCCTCCTTGAAGGAGAAAGGCACCGTGATGAGCCGGCCGTCGAACTCGGGCACGGCTACTTGCATGGCGGCGTCCAGCGGCGAGAGTCCGGCGTCGGACTGCGCCCACGCCGCGCGCGAGGAGGTCAGGCAAAGCCCTTGCAGCACCGGCACATCCAGGGCGGCGAGCGCCCCGACGTCCCAGGATTCGTCGCCCGCCGCAGCAGCTGCCCCGCCCGCCGCCAGCACCGTCACGACGAGCGCGTCGACCCCGTCGAGCAGGTCGTAGAGGCCCGCCTCGGCGCCGCGCAGCGAGCCGCAGAACACCGGCAGCGCATCGGCTCCAGCGCGCTCGAGCGCGTCGCAGAGCGTCTCGACGAATCCGGTGTTGCCCGACAGCTCGTGCGCCCGGTAGTAGACGACGCCGACCAGGGGGCGGTCCTCGTGCCGCTCGCGTCCGGGCCGGATGCCGAACCCCGGCATCTTGGCCGGCTGCTCGAACCCCTCGCCGGTCAGCAGCAAGGTGTCGGACAGGAAGTGATACAGCTCGCGCAGGTTGGCGGGGCCGCCCTGGCTGAGATACGCGAGTGACTCGGCGACCACACCGGCTGGTGCCGTGGACAGCGCCATGAGCTGCGCGTCGGGCGCCGTCTCGCCGCCGAGCACCACCAGAGGTCGGCCGCTCGCGCGCAAGGCCTCGATCCCGCCCGGCCAAGCTTGCGTGCCGCCGAGCAGGCGCAGCACGAGGACCGACGCGTCACCGATGAGCGCCGAAAGTGCTGCGGTATCAGCAGAATCGACGCGTGACGGGTTCGAGACCCGCCACGGTGCGCCGCTGGAGCGAGCCGCTAGCAGTTCGGTGTCGGCGGTGGACAGCAACAGCATGCTCATACCGCCACCCCGCTCGGCTGGTGGAGCGTGAACCGGATCTCCGGTAGGGAGCCCGGGATGCCGTCCTCGATGAGCCGCCAGATCGCTGACGTGTCCAGGTGCTGCTCGACGAGGTCGCCCAGTGCGTCGAGCCGTGCCTCGCGCACCGAAGCGAAGGCGACTTCCCCGGGCAGCCAGCGCCGGCCGGCATCGGCGGCGACCTGGCGCAGGAAAGCGCGCCGGAAGCCGTCGTTCTCGAAGATGCCGTGCCAGGTCGTTCCCCACACCGCACCGACGCGTGCGCCGTCGAAGAAGGGCTCGCCGGACTCGACCGTCACCCGGCCATGGTGGATCGCGTACGCGCTCACCTGGTGCCCGTGCCACTCGCCGCGGGGGAGCGTCAGCACCTTCTCCGGCGCGTAGCGGGTGGTGACCGGGAGCAGGCCGAGGCCCTCCACGTAGCCCGCCCCGGACTCGACCCCGTCGACGATCCCGGCGCCCAGCAGTTGCAACCCCCCGCAGATCCCGATGACGGGGCGACCGGCGGCTGCTCGCTCGAGCAGCGCCCGTTCAAATCCCTGCTCCCGCAGCCATTTCAGGTCACTCACGGTGGCCCGGCTGCCGGGCAGCACCACGAGATCGGCGTCGCTCAAGGCGGCGGGTGACGTGACGATCCGGACGTCGACTCCTGGCTCGGCCGACAGCGCGTCTGCATCGGTGACGTTCGACATCCGCGGGAGCCGGATCACCGCGACCCGCAGCAGGTCCTCCCCGACAGGTGCGCCCACCGGAACCGACCGGCGCTCGAGATCCAGCGAGTCCTCGACGTCCAGCCACAGGCCCTCGCGCCAGGGAAGGATGCCGAACGTCGGCCGCCCCGTCGAGGTGGCCAGCCACTCCAACCCGGGGGCGAGCAGCGTCGGATCACCGCGGAACTTGTTGACCACGAAGCCCGCGATGTGGCGCTGGTCTTCGGGCTCGAGCACCCCGAGCGTCCCCGCGAAATGCGCCAGCACCCCGCCCCGGTCGATGTCGCCGACGACGATGACCGGAAGGTCCGCGGCGCAGGCGAGCGCCATGTTGGCGAGGTCGCGGTCGCGCAGGTTGACCTCGGCCGGGCTGCCGGCGCCCTCGCAGATGACGACGTCGTGACGCGAGCGCAGATCGGCCAGCGCAGCTGTGGCGACGTCGAGCAGCGCCAGCTTCAACTCGCGGTAGGAGTGCGCGTCGGCGTCGGCGTACGGGCGCCCCATCACCACGACGTGGGAGTGGCGATCGCTGCCGGGCTTGAGCAGTACCGGGTTCATGGCTGCCTCGGCCGGCACCCGCGCTGCCGCTGCCTGCATGGCCTGCGCGCGTCCGATCTCGCCGCCGTCGGCGGTCACCATCGAGTTCAGCGACATGTTCTGGGCCTTGAACGGCGCGACCTTTACTCCCTGACGCGCCAGCCACCGGCACAGCCCGGCGACCAGCACGCTCTTGCCCGCGTCGGACGTGGTCCCGGCGACCAGCAGCGAACCGCTCATGCCGACCGGCCCAGGAGCGCGTCGAGCATCAGCGCGACCGCCGCGCAGAGCACCGCCGCAGCCAGCGTCACATCACGCGAAAGATTCGCGGCGCGCACGACATCGGCCGCGTCAGGATCGCGCCCGTCGCCCTGCCACGGGCGTTTCGAAAGCCCGTACGGATAGACCGTCGGACCGCCCAGCCGCACCCCGAGCGCCCCGGCGAACGCCGCCTCACAAGGTCCGGCGTTGGGGCTCGGATGGGCGGCCGCGTCACGGCGCCAGGCCAACCGTGCGGCCGCCGGCGTGCCGCCGATCCGGCCCGCCAGCATCACCGCCAGCCCTGCGGTGAGACGGGCCGGCAAGAGCCCGGCAAGGTCATCGAGGCGGGCCGCGGCGAACCCGAAGCGCTCGTAGCGCTCGCTGTGATGGCCGACCATCGCATCGAGCGTGTTGACGATCCGGTAGCCGACGACCCCCGGCGTTCCGGCGAGGGCTCCCCACAGCAGCGGCCCGACCACGGCATCGGACGTGTTCTCGGCCACCGATTCGATCACTGCCCGGGCCATGCCGGCGCCATCGAGCAGGGCGGGGTCGCGTCCGACCAGATTCGGCATCCGCTCCCGGGCACCGGCAAGGTCACCGGCGGCGAGTCGCTCGCTCAGCCGCTCGGCCTCGCGGCGCAGGCTGCGGGCACCGATCGCGGCCCAGCTGACCGCGGCGAGCAGCGCCAGCCGCCCGGCACCGGGCAATCGCCGCTGGGCCCAAGCAGCAGCGGCCGTCAGCGGAAGGGACACCAGAGCGAGGTGCAGGCCGCCGCGGGCGCGGCGCGGCTGGTAAAGCGCGCCCTCCAGGTGCGACGCGAGCTGACCCACCCCGGCCACCGGATGCCAGCGCGCCGGATCGGCGAGCACCGAGTCGGCAGCCAGGCCCAGCCCGATGCCGGCGGCACGCTGCGCCCCGCAGGAGGCGAGCCACCCAGAGGTCGGCATCAGGTGACGGCCAGGGCAGGCGACATCGCGACGGTCCTCACTCGGGGTCCGCGCCCCGGGCAGACGGGCCGATGGCCGGAGTCTCCTGGCTTCCGGATCAGGGCTCCCCTCGGCCTTCCGGCCCGAACGTGCAGGCCGTGGCCGCGGTGAGGATCGCTCCCCGGTGACAGTGGCGGGACCGCGCCGGATTCACACCGGCTTCCTCCGTGTCCATCGCTGGCGCCTGTGAACCTACCGCAACCAGCAGGTGACGTCGTCCCGACGCAGACCGCCCAAGATCGGCAGGCGAACGCTTAAGGACTAACGTTTCGGGCAGGACGATCCAGTCCGTCGAACCTTCACGAGGGAGCACTGCCCGTGGCGACTTACACGCTGCCCGACCTGCCCTACGATTACGCGGCCCTCGAGCCGCACATCAGCGGCGAGATCATCGAACTGCATCACGACAAGCACCACGCCGCCTACGTCAAGGGCGCCAACGACACGCTCGAGAAGCTGGCCGCCGCGCGCGACGCGGGCGACTTCGGCGCCATCGTGGGCCTGGAGAAGACGTTCGCCTTCCACCTGTCCGGCCACACCCTGCACACGCTCTACTGGCAGAACCTGTCCGGCGACGGAGGCGACAAGCCCGACGGCTCGCTCGCGGCGGCGATCGATGCCGACTTCGGCAGCTTCGACGGCTTCAAGGGCCAGCTCACCCAGGCCACCGCCACCACCCAGGGCTCCGGTTGGGGCGTGCTGTCCTACGACAGCCTCGGCAAGCGGCTGACCGTCCAGCAGGTCTATGACCACCAGGGCAATGTCGGCATCGGCAACACCCCGCTGCTGGTCTTCGACGCCTGGGAGCACGCGTTCTACCTGCAGTACAAGAACGTCAAGCCGGACTACGTCAACGCGCTGTGGAACATCGTCAACTGGGCTGACGTCGCGGCCCGCTACGACGCCATCAGCAAGGCGGGCATCGCCGTCTAGCACCACCGCAGCTCACCGAACCGCGGTGCGCGTCCTGGCGACGCGCGCCGCGGTTTCGTCTTTGCGGGCCCGCTCTTCCCAGGCGGTAAGGATTTGACGAGCATCGGTTGTAACCCAAACGGGTGGCCTGATTCGTCTTTACAGCGTGGGGGCGGCCGGAGATGCGGAAATGGCGCTGCCATGACGGCGGATGACCTCGCGCTTTCTGACGGCTGGTTGGCGTCGTTGTATGCCGAACTCGTGGTCGCCATCTCGCTGTTCTGTGGCGATCAGCGCGCCGCGGAGGACGTTGCCCAGGAAACCCTGATCGACCTGTGGCAACGCCGGGACGCACTCGCCGACCCGCGAGCCTGGGCCTTCCGATGCGCGTTCAACACCGTCAAATCGACATTTCGCCGGCGCGCCGCGGAACGGCGGGCGCTGGCGCGGATGTCACGCGAGCGGCCGATCATCGTCGACCAGCTCGCCGTCGCGGAGCAAGACCTCGATCTCCGGCGCGGCCTCGCGGCCCTTCCCACCCGCCAGCGCCAGGCGGTGTTGCTGCACTACCTGGCGGACCTCGACACCACGCAGACAGCTCGAGCCATGGGGTGCTCGTCGGGAGCCGTCAAGGCGCACCTGTCGCGAGGTCTTGCCGCGCTGCGGCGCGGCGGATTGACCGACCAGCTGACCGTCGATGAGAGCGAGCACGTCACATGAGCTCAGATCTGCGAAGCCGGCTTCACGCCGCGGCGGGCATAGCCCATCCCCGCGTGAGCATCGCCGCCATCCAGGCGGAGGTCGCGCGCCGGCGGCGCAACCGGCGACGTTGGGGGGCGGCTGGGGTTGTCGTACTCGCTGCCGGGCTCGCCGTCTCGCTGCCCTTCGCCATCAGCGGCTCACCCGAGGGGACGGCGCGGCTGAACGCGACCCCGGCGCCGCAACCGAGCGCGACCGGGCAACCCAGCCCGACGGCGGTGCCGAGTGGCAATCCGACGCTCCGGCTGTCATGGTCAGGAGCGCCCGGGGACGGTGCGGTGGCGACCGTGACCGGCGCCGGGTTCAGCCCGGGAGCCAGCGTGCAGATCGTGCCCTGCTCGCCGAACTCCGACTGTGGGAATCTGCCTGCCGCTACTGTCCAGGCTGACAGTGCGGGCACGTTCAGCGTCAGCGTGACCGAGCCTTTGGTGATCCATGACGGCTACGGCGACTCGTTCATCTGCGCTCAGAACTGCAGGTTCGTCGCCGGTGACGCGGCAGTCAGCGCACAGACGGCCCCGTTCGATCTGCCCATGCTTCCGCCTGCGAGCGAGCAGTGCTCGATGCGCACGCTGCAGCTTCTCTATGTCGGACCGGGATCGAGCACGTCCGGCACCGAGGCTGCTGTGTTCCGCGTGCGGAACTCGGGAACGAGCCCCTGTTGGGTGTTCGGACCCGGGGAGGTCGGTCTCGACAACCTACCGCCCATGCCGAAAGTCGGCTGGGTCGTTGACGAGTCGACACCAGCCTGGCCGCCGAAAGTCGTCACCCTGCAAGCCGGGGCCACCGCCCAGTTCACGGTCACCAAGCCGGTGTGCACGGGCGCGTCCGTCCCGCTGACCGAGATCCTGTTCGGCGACATCAACCACAACGGCAACGTCCCACTTCCCAGCGGCGCGCAGGCGCAGCTGGCCCTGTGCAGCAACGTCGCCGGGGCCACCGCGAATGTGCCCGCACCGGAAAACGTCATGGCGGTCAGCGCCTACACGGCGGGTTGATCACGCTGGGAGCCGAAGCCGTACTCACCTCACGTTGACCGCGACGATCCCCGCCATGTTGCCGACGTACGCCCGTCCGGTATCCAGCGCCGGGGTCGCGAAGCGGGTGAGCGGCCCCACCGCCATCGAGGTACGTACCCCACCGGTCGTCGGGTCGAGGATGTAGAGCCGCCCGGTCGCCTTCGAGGTGGCGAGCACGGCGTTGCCGTAGACCACGGGCGCACCCGGGATCCCCGTCGCCTGCCAGCTGAGCCGGATGCTCCCGTTCGCTCCGATATCCGCGCGCCGCACCCCGGCGTTGCACGGCAGGAAGACGGTCGAACCGGAGACGGCGGCGCCGCCGTACGCGTCGCAACCGCTGGCGGAGCTGACCTGACCGCCGATGCCGCCGAGATGGGAAAGGCGCAGCACGTAGACGATGCCGCGCTTGCCCGACTGGACGACGTAACCGTTGCTGGTCACCGCCGGCCCGGCTGAGCCGAGGTCGAGGTCGGCGGCGTTGTCGGCCGCCCACGTCGTCGGCGCGAAGCGGTCCAGGAACGTCAGGCCGGCGCTCAGCCGTACGACCGAGTCGCTGCCGTCGTACGCCCCGCTGGTCGATTCGCCGTTGCCGTCTGCGACCAGGATGCTGCCGTCAGCCAGCACGGTCGGGCCGGGCGGGGTCCACATGCCCGCCTCGCGGGTGGTCGGGATCGCGTACGAGGTCTGCGCGCCCGCCAGGTTGGTGGCGGTGGAGACGACCGAGCCGATGTAGCTGCCGCAATCGCCGCCGAGGCCACCGAACGGGACGATCACCCGGCTGCCGTCGAGAGCGAGCGCGCCGCGCTCCTGGTGAGCCGCCTCGTTGCCGCGCGGCGGGATGACCCGGCGGGTGGCGAAGGCGCCGGTGTCGGCGTTGATGGAAGCGAGCACGTGCTGGACCGCACCGTTGACGAGGGTCTCGGCGACGGCGAAGACCCGGTTGGTCGCCGCGTCGTAGACCGGGGTGCCGGTGATGCCGAGCGGATCGATGTTGCCGCAAGGCGCCCCGCGCGCCGCCAGGTCGGTCAGGCGTACCGGGCTGGCGATGTGGGCCCGCCAGCGCAAGGCGCCGGAGGCGGTGAAGGCATAGACCGAACCGCCCTCCGTGGCGACGTAGACCGTGCCGTTGTTGACGATCGGCGACGCGTACACCGCGCCGTCGAGCGTGTGTGACCAGGCCGGTGTCAGGCTTCGTGCGCTGCTGGCGCTACCGAGCAAGCCGGTCCGGCCGCCGTTCGCGTGATACGTCGGCCAGTTGCAGGCGGCGAGGATCAGCAGCGTCAGGAGAGCGAGGATGGCGGACGGGCGCATGACCCGGCGACGAGGCATTGGCGGAGTATGCGCCGATCGAACGGCTTGTCGCCGAGTCGAAAGGTCGGATTGACAGCTGATTGACTCGGTGAATGAGCGGGTCACGAGTGACGGCGGCAGATGTCGATGCGGCCGCGGAAAGGCTGTCGGAGGTGGTGGCGGCGTCCCCGCTGCAGCGCAACGCGCGGCTCTCGGCCGCCACCGGAGCAGAGGTCTACCTCAAGCGCGAGGACCTGCAGCCGGTGCGCAGCTACAAGGTGCGCGGCGCCTACAACCTGATGGCCCAGCTACCTGCGGAGCAGCGCGCCGCAGGGGTGGTGTGTGCGAGCGCGGGCAATCATGCCCAGGGGGTGGCCCTGTCCTGCCAGCTGCTCGGGATCCGGGGCACCGTCTACCTCCCGCGTACCACGCCCCGCCAGAAGCGCGACCGCATCGCCGAGCTCGGACGCGGTCAGCTGACGATCGAGCTCGTCGGCGACACCTACGACGACGCGAGCCTGGAAGCGGTCGCCTATGCCGCCTCGACCGACGCCGTGCTGATCCCCGCGTTCGACGATCCGCGGACCATCGCCGGGCAGGGCACGGTCGTCTCCGAGCTCACCGCTCAGCTCGGGTCGCTGCCTGATGTGCTGGTGCTTCCGGTCGGCGGCGGGGGATTGCTGGCCGGCGCCGTCGCCTGGCTCTCCGGACAGGCCGCGAAGCCGCGGCTCATCGGGGCCGAACCCGCGGGAGCGCCCAGCATGACGGCCGCGCTCGGCTCCGGTCACCCGGTCGCGCTCGAGCACATCGACAGCTTCGTCGACGGCGCCGCGGTGCAGCGCGTCGGGGAGCACACGTTCGCCACCGTCCGCGAGAGCGGGGTCGAGATGCGCAGCGTCGCTGAGGGACGCGTCTGCAGCGAGATGCTCGAGCTGTATCAGGTCGACGGGATCATCTCCGAGCCGGCCGGAGCCCTCGCCTCAGCGGCGCTCGATCAGCTCGGGACGCTCGAGGGCGCCCGGGTCGTGTGCGTGCTGTCCGGCGGCAACAACGACGTCTCGCGCTACCCAGAGGTCGTCGAGCGCTCGCTGGTCTTCGAGGGACTCAAGCACTACTTCCTGATCTCCTTCCCGCAGGAGCCGGGTGCCCTTCGGCGCTTCCTCGATCACGCGCTCGGGCCGGATGACGACATCACCCTCTTCGAGTACGTGAAGCGCTCCAACCGGGAGACCGGTCCGGCGCTCGTCGGCATCGAACTCGCCCGCCGCAGCGATCTGGAACCGCTGCTCACGCGCCTGGCCGAGCTGCCGCTGAGCGTCGATCGCATCACGCCAGAGCAGGCCGCGTTCCGCTTCCTGGTTTAGTTCCAGACGTGGACCCGCAGCAGGCAGCAGACATCATCGAGATCCAGCAACTGGCGATCGGTTACGTGGTCGGCATCGACCGGCGCGACTGCGAGATGATCGCGGCGCTCTTCGTGCCCGACGTCGATTGCGGTCACTGGGGCACCGGCCCCGAGGCCTTCAAGAAGATGTACATCGAGAACGACAGCACCTTCGGGGTCAGCATCCACCAGGCGACCAACCACCTGGTCACGATCGAGAGCGCCGACCGCGCCGCCGGCGTCTGCTACCTCACCGCCGAGCAGCAGCAGCACGACGGTTCCTGGGCGCGCCTTGCCGGTGCGTACGAGGACCGCTACGAGCGGGTCGCCGGACGATGGCTCTTTCGCGCGCGCAAGCTGCTGTTCTGGTATCGCGAGGCGGCCGCGCCCACCGGTCGGCGTGACCCGACGTATCGCACGTTCTCGAAATGGCCGACATTGCCGGGCGCCTGGCCCACGTGGGAGAAGTTCTGGGCTGATGTGCACGAGGCGTACGGGCCTGAGCCGCGCGTGCATCCGGGTGTGAAGCGTTCGGAGGAGGCGGCCGGTTCATGACGGCTGCATCTGCGGGGACTGCCATGCGTTTTTCGCTGTCGTTGCCGGTGCTGCGCGACGAGAGCTCGCCCGACCCGTTCGGTGAGACGTACGCCCTGGCGCAGGAGGCCGAGCAGGCCGGCTTCGACACGGCGACCATCGGCCATCACCACTTCATGACCGGCAACCTCAGCGATCCGTTGACCTTTCTCGCGACGGTCGCTGCGCGCACCAGCACGCTGCGCGTCGGCACCGGGATCTTCCAGCTACCGGTGCACAACCCGGTGCGGGTGGCCGAGCAGGTCGCCACGATCGACCAGATCTCGGCCGGACGCGTCTCGCTCGGCGTCGGCTCCGGCTGGTGGCCGCTGGAATATGAGGTGCACGGCTCGGACATCAAGACCCGGGGCGCGCGGATGGAAGAGGCGCTCACCATCCTGAAACTGGTGTGGGAGAACGAGAACACGGCCTTCGACGGGCGGTTCTACAGCTTCCCGGAGCTGACGGTCTACCCGCGTCCGGTGCAGCGCCCGCACCCGCCGCTGTGGGTCGCCGGAGTCGCTGACGTCGCCGTCGACCGCGCCGCCAGGCTCGGCGACGCGTGGCTCTGCGGTCCGGTGCAGTCGATCGCCAAAGCCCAGTCCTGCCTGGAGATTTACCGTGCTTCATGCGAGGTGGCCGGGCGGCCGGACGACTGGATCCTGCGCCGCTACGCCTGGCTCGGAAGCGACGGGCGCCAGGTGCGCGAGGAAGTGTTGCCGGCCTACGTCGGCGGCCTGATGGAGCACTGGCGCGAGTCGGTCGAGGACGAAGCCGAGAAGGAGCTCTTCGCGCGTATCGACGCAGGGGAGGCGGTGAGTCCCGAGGAGATCGCGGCGGACCGCCTGCTGTGGGGCGATCCGAACGACGTCATCGGCCAGGTCGAGCGTTACCGGGAGAGCACGGGAGCGACGCACGTGCACGCGGCCTTCGGTGCCGGGCTGCCGGCCCACACCGGCCCCTCGACGTTGGGCGGCTTCGCCGAGTTGCGTGACATGATCCAGCTGTTCGGGCGTGAGGTCATCTCCGCCTTCCCCACCCACTAAGACGGGAGCGGCGCGATGCGTGCGGAATTCCACCAGGTGGCCGAAAAGGTCAACAACTGGGGGCGTTGGGGGGCCGAAGACGAGCGGGGGACGCTGAATTTCGTCACCCCTGACGTCGTCAAGGCGGCCATGGGTTCGGTGCGCAGCGGTCGATCTTTTGCGCTGGCGATCCCGCTCTCGTCCGACGGGCCGCAGATCGGCATGATCCCCGGCCGGATCAACCCGTTGAAGACGATGCTCGCCATCAACGATCCGATGACCGGCAACATCGACGAGTTCTGCACGAGCGACGACTCCGTCGTGATGGGCCTGCAAGCCGGCACGCACTGGGACTCCCTCGCCCACGCGACGTATTCGAACCGGATCTACAACGGCGCCCCGATCAGCTCGCTCACCACACGTGGTGCCGCTAAGTGCGGCATCGACAAGGTCGGCGCCCTCGTCTCCCGCGGCGTGCTGCTCGACGTCGCACGGTCCAAGGGCGTCGAGAAGCTCGACCCCGGCTACGCCCTCACGGCTGCTGATCTCGACGCCGCCGCCGACCTGGGCAAGGTGACGGTGCGCTCGGGCGACATCGTGCTGGTCCGCACCGGGCAGATGCAGCTGCTGCACGCCGGCGACAAGATGGGCTACACGTTTCCCTCGCCGGGGTTCTCGATGCAGACGGCGCCGTGGCTGCACGCGCACGAGGTCGCGGCCGTCGCGAATGACACCATCGTCTTCGAGGTCTTCCCCGGTGAGTACGAGGACCTTCCGCTGCCGGTGCACCTGCTGCACCTGGTCGAGATGGGGCTGTGGCAAGGGCAGAACTGGGACCTCGAGGCGCTGGCGGCGGACTGCGCCGCGGACGGCCAGTACGACTTCCTGCTCACCGCGACGCCCGAGCCGTTCGTGGCGGGCGTTGGTGCACCGGTGGCGCCGGTCGCGGTGAAGTAGTGAGCGACGCAGCAAGGACGGTCGTCACCGATCATCCGGAGAACGGGCGGTTCGAGATCGCCGTCGACGGGGAGCTGGCGGGCTTCGCGAGCTACCACCGCGTCGGGGAAAACCTGGACTTCACGCACACCGAGATCGACGACCGGTTCGAAGGCCAGGGCCTGGGTTCGACGCTGATTCGCGCCGGCTTGGAGGCCGCCCGCGAGCGCGGGATGGGCGTGCTGCCACACTGCCCGTTTGTGAGAAGTTTTATCGAGCGTCATGCGGAGTTCCTCGACCTGGTGCCGGCGGCGCGGCGCCCCGATTTCGGGCTGGACGGGTGACCACGCACGAGGGTCCTCCCGGCTACCGCGAGCTGATCGTCAAGCAGACGATTCGCGACGCGCACTCCCGCTACTGCCGCGCCATGGATCGCCGCGACGAGCCGCTGGCGGCGTCCATCTGGCATGACGACGGCACCGCCGACTACGGCGACATCTTCCAGGGCACCGGGGCCGGCTTCGCCGCGTGGGTGACCGAGACCCACGGCAATTTCGCCCGTCACAGCCACCAGATCACCAACGTTCTGGTGGAGGTCGGATCCTCCGGTGAGGAGGCGGTCAGCGAGGCCTACGTCACGGTCGCGCTGTGGACCCTCCCTGATGTCATGGGCTCCGTCACCCAGGTGACGTCGCGCGGGCGCTATCTGGACCGCTGGACCCGCCGCGATGGCCGCTGGGGCATCGCTTCGCGGCTCTACGTCGAGGACTTCACCACGGGGCAGCAGCTGTCGGCCGACGAGGTGTACCCCGCCGGCCGGGCCAGCTCGCGCGATCACGACGATCCGTCTTACGCACTCTTTTCTGAACTTTCCTGAACCGGAGGATTGATGCCCAGCCTTCAAGAGCTCCTCACGCCGTCGCAGACGGTGGTGCTCACCGTGGAGATGCAGCGCGGGGTCATCGGCGATCAGGTGACCGCCTTCGGCGGGGGAGCGCTGGTGGATGCGGTGAAGCAGAAGGGCACCATCCAGGCGACCCAGCGGCTGGTACGCGCCGCCCGGGCTGCCGGCGCGCGGGTCGTGCACGCCACCATCAGCCTGCGCGCCGACCGCGCCGGGATCGCCCGCAACAACCGCATGATGGCGGCGATCCTGCGCCAGCCCGACCAGATGCTCGAAGGCTCCGCGGCGACCGAGCTCATCCCCGAGCTCGAGTACAGCCCGGCCGACATCATCATGAACCGGGTGCACGGGCTGACCCCTTTCGGAGGCACTGAGCTCGATGCCATCCTGCGCAACATGGGCACGAAAACCCTTGTCCCCGTAGGGGTTTCGGTCAATGTGGCGATCATGGGAACGTGCCTGGCGGCGTGCGACCTCGGCTACCAGATCGTGCTGCCGACCGACGCGGTGGTGGGGGTCCCGGAGAGCTACGCGGCCGACGCCATCACCAACACGCTGAGCTACCTGTCGACCCTCTCGACGGTGGACGACATCGTCGCGGTCTGGTCGTGACGCGCCGCTGAGCGCCCGCGAGATCGTCCAGGAGCGGCTGGCACGCCAGCATCTCGGGGGAGCCCGGTTCGCTGATCCGGTCGCTGCCGTCAGCTGGTTCGGGGCTGTCCAGTCGCAGGATTTCGCGGGGAGCATCTGGGGCGTCGGCCAGCGCTGCGGCGGTGCCACCGAGGCCGACCTGCAGCGGGTGTTCGACGCCGGTGCCCTGGTGCGTACGCATGTGCTGCGCCCGACCTGGCACCTGGTGGCGCCGGCGGATCTGCGGTGGATGCAGGCGCTGACGGCCCGGCGAGTGCACGCGCTGAATGCCCCCTACTACAAGCGTCATGAGCTCGACCAGGCGACGCTGTCACGCAGCGCCGCGCTGATCTCCCGCGCGTTGACCCCGGGTCACCTCACCCGCGCCGAACTGGCCGCGGTGCTGGACGCCGGCGGAGTGAGCGCCGACGGTCAGCGGCTCGGGCTGATCATGATGTGGTGCGAGCTCGAGGCGATCGTCTGCAGCGGCGCGATGCGGGGAAGGCAGCACACCTACGCCCTGGTGGACGAGCGCATACCCGCGACGGACGTCCTCGAGCCCGATGAGGCCCTGGGCGAGCTGGCCCGCCGCTACCTCGCCAGCCACGGCCCGGCGGGCGTGGCCGACTTCGCCTGGTGGTCCGGGCTCACCAAGACCGAAGCGGCCCGAGCGATCGAGGCGGCTGGTGAGATCGCCGCCCCGCCGCTCTCGTCCGGACGGACGCCGGCGGTGCACCTGCTGCCGAACTTCGACGAGTACGTCGTCGCGTATCAGGATCGTTCAACGCTGTTTGCTTCGGCCGCCCTCGCGGATGACCTTGCCGGCATGGGCGTCCTCGCCTCGGCGGTGATCCTGGACCGCGGGCGCGTCGCCGGGGGTTGGAAGCGGACCTTCGAAGGCGGCCGGGTGCGTCTGAGGGCAACCCTGCGCACTTCTCTGAGCCAGACCGCGGAGCGCGCACTGGAAGCGGCCGCCCATCGCTACGGACGCTTTCTCGGCAAGCCGGTAGCTCTCGAGTCGGGCAGGATCGACGCGTGAGCGCACTGCACATCCGGGGCACGGCCTTGCCCGAGGGACGGCAGGTGGATCTCTGGCTGGTGGGCGGCCGGATCACGTACGAGCGTCAGGCCTCAGCGCAGACGGTGGCCGAGGGCTGGATCGTGCCCGGAATGGTCGACGCCCATTGCCATATCGGGCTGGACGCGGGCGGCGCCATCGACGAGGCGACCCAGGAGCGGCAGGCGATCGCCGAGCGAGACGCCGGTGTGCTGCTTGCCCGCGATTGCGGAGTCCCGTCCGACACCCGCTGGATCGACGAGCGTGCCGACCTTCCGCGCATCATCCGCGCCGGCCGCCATGTCGCCGCACCCAAGCGCTACATCCGCAACTTCGGGGTCGAGGTGCAGCCCGAGTTGCTCGTGGAGACCGTCACTGAGCAGGCCTCGCGGGGCGATGGCTGGGTGAAGATCGTCGGCGACTGGATCGATCGCGAAGTCGGTGACCTGGCGCCCTGCTGGCCCACCGATGTCCTGGCGAGTGCCGTGGCCGCCGCTCACGAGGCCGGTGCCCGGGTCACGACGCATGTCTTCGGTGAGGACGGTGTTGCACAGGCCGTCGAGGTCGGCATGGACTGCGTCGAGCACGCCACGGGCCTGTCCGGAGAGCTTGTCGGGGTGATGGCGCAGCGGCAGATCGCCATCGTTCCCACGCTCATCAACATCGCCAACTTCCCGACGATCGCTGCGCAAGCCGACCGGTTCCCGCGGTATGCCGAGCACATGCACCGCCTGCACCGAGGTGTGGAAGCGATGGTCGCGACGGCCCACGAGGCCGGCATCCCGATCTATGCCGGCACTGACGCGGGCGGTGCGCTCGAGCACGGACGTATCGCGGATGAGATCCAGGCCCTCATCGCGGCTGGAATGCCGGTCACCGACGCCATCGGCGCGGCGAGCTGGCGAGCCCGGGAGTGGCTCGGCTACGGCGCTCCTTTTGCCGAGGGTGCACCGGCTGACCTGGTGGTCTTCGCTGCCGATCCCCGGATGGCGCCCGAGGTGCTCGGCCACCCCGAGCGCGTCATCCTGCGCGGCGCCGTCGTCGCGTAGCTCGGCAGGCAAGCATTGATGGACGCAACTATCTAACGTTCGAACGTCCCTTCCGCGTGGTTTGTCCGGAGAAGGAAGGACTTCCCAGTAATTGCCACGGTGCCCATGGAAATGTGCTGGAGTCGCGGTGCGAAGACGGCGCCGGCGACGGAATGGCACGGAGCGCGGGCTCCCCGCCGCGGAATCGCACGGACAACCCACTTAAATGGGTACTAATCCGGAAGTTCACTGAAAAATCATTTGACATGATGGTCTGCGGGGCTGCTCACTCGGCACGTCGGGTCCGGGCCGGGCCGCGAGTGCCGGGAGTGCCGGGTACACGGCGGAACCCGGCAAGCGTCCTCCGATGGCGATTGATGAGGCAATAGCGTCGCTATTCCGGCGCTTTCCTGCCGTGAAAAGAACCGATTTCTCAGGGGCTCTTTGCGGGAACGATCATCCCTCATTCAGGAGTCGGCAGCGGGTCGACGAAATAGCGCTTGCGGCGGCTATTCGGAGTTAATCCCATGCCATTGTCGGAGGCGGCCACCGGGACCCTGTGAGCTCGGCCGACCTGCCGACCGGGCGGACTGCTGGCCCTGAAGCTGTTCATAGATGCTGGTCATCGGCCCAGCCGTGGCTCGTAGCCGTGCCGCGGACCCGTTGATCATGGGTTCGTTACGTCCCCATGAAGCGTTGGACACGGATTGATAACTATTGCCCCGGCCACCGATTTAGGGCAGTTGAGGAATGAAGGTTTAGCAGCTGACGCATTGATGAAGAACACTTGCTAACGTTCCCGCTGACATTCACCCGAGCAGGCCCTCGGGCACCCAGTCCGCCTGCGCAGGCAGAGCGGTCCATGTGAAGGAAGTTGCCAATGAAGGTGTCAAGTCAGAGGTCACGGCGAGCGTGGACACTTGGCTGCACGGCCCTTGCCGGGTCGGTGGCGCTCGTCGCCTGTGGCGGCTCGAGCAGCTCCGGTGGTGGGACCGGAAGCACCACGACCGGGCAGAAGGGCGGCACCTTGAAGGTGCTCACCGGCACCGCCCCCGACAGCCTCGACCCGGGTTTCGGTTACACGACCCAGGCGATCGAGGCCGACAACATGGTCTACACCCCGCTGCTCACGTACGCGTTCAAGGAAGGCACGCAGGGCACCGAGCTGCAACCCGGGCTCGCCAGCGCGCTCCCGACGGTCTCGCCCGATCGGCTCACGTACACCGTGAAGCTGCGCTCAGGCATCACGTACTCCGACGGCACCAAGGTGCAGGCCGCCGACTTCACCCATGCCATCGAGCGCTCGATCAAGATCAGCTGGGGCGGCAAGTCGTTCTTCACCGGCTACATCCAGGGTGCTGCCGACTATGACGCGGGCAAGGCGACGTCGATCAGCGGCATCACCGCCGACAACGCGACCGGCACCATCACCATCAAGCTGACCAAGCCCTACGGCGCCTTCGACAACCTGCTGGCGTTCCCGGCGAGTGCCCCCATCCCGTCGACGACTCCGCTGAAGGTGCTCTCGAACACGCCGCCGGTCGGCGTCGGGCCGTACAAGTTCAGCAAGGTCGTGCCGAACGCCTCCTACACGCTGGTGAAGAACGCCTCGTTCGCCGGCTTCAACATTCCCGACATCCCGACCGGCAACGTCGACACGGTTCAGGTCACGGTGAACAGCAACACCCAGACCGAGGCACAGCAGGTCCTGGACAACAGCGCTGACATCTTCGATCCGGGCGACACGATCCCGGCGAGCCTGCTCAGCCAGGTCCAGGCCCAGTCCACCCGCTACCAGAAGCAGACGCTGGCCTCGACCTACTACTTCTTCATGAACACCAAGGTGGCGCCGTTCAACAACACCGACGCCCGCAAGGCCGTCGACATGGCCATCGACCGCACGGCGCTCTCGCGCCTGTCCAGCGGTTCGCTGACCCCCGGTTGCTACTTCCTGCCTCCGCCCATCACCGGGCACGTGAACGGCGACTGCACCTTCGGGCCGGCCGATGCGGTTCCCTCGGCCGATACCGTCGCCAAGGCCAAGAAGATGATCGCTGATGCAGGCCTGGCCGGTACCAAGGTCACGGTGTGGAGCGAGACCCGCAGCCCGCGTCAGGAGTTCTGCGCCTACCTCGCCGACCTGCTGAACAAGCTGGGCTTCAAGGCCTCGCTGAAGGTCATCCAGGACTCGGTGTACTTCCAGACCATCGGTAACCAGAGCCTGTACCCGCAGATCGGCTTCGCTGACTGGAGCCAGGACTTCCCGAACCCGTCGGACTTCTACCTGCTGCTGTCCAAGGCCGGTATCCAGGCGGTCAACAGTGAGAACTTCGGCAACGTGAACGACCCGAAGATCGAGAGCCAGCTGGCGACGCTTGAACAGGTTCCGGCCACCCAGCTGACGTCCTCTACGAGCGGCTGGCAAAGCGTCGACAAGACCGTCGCCGCGCAGTCGTACGTGGCGGTCTACGGATACGAGACGGCACCCAAGTTCACCTCGACGCGGGTCGACTTCGGCTCCGCTGTCTTCAACCCGGTGAACTACCTCGAGTTCTCGACCGTCTCCCTCAAGTAGCACCTGGATATGGCGGATGCGGTGGCGGTGGTGCCTGTCGAGAGGGCAGGCACCACCCACGAGGCGGGGCCGCTGGAGATTGCTCTCCAGCGGCTTCGCCGTAACAAGCTCGCGCTGGTGTTCGGCGGGCTGTTCCTGCTCATCGTGATCGCCTGCGCGCTGGCGCCGGTGTACTCGCGCTACATCGCGCACACCGGACCCAACTCTCAGCACATCACCGACGTGATCACCGTCGGTGGCAAGAAAGAGAACGTCGTCAGCCTGACTGGAGTGCCGATCGGGCCGACCTGGCACTCGAGGTTCCTGCTGGGCGCGGATCCAAGTGGCCGTGACGTCGCGGTGCGGGTGCTCTACGGAGGCCGCAACTCACTGGAGATCGGCCTGCTGGCGACCATCATCACGATGCTGGGCGCGGTACTGCTGGGGGTGACCGCCGGCTTCTTCCGCGGCTGGACCGACACGGTCATCAGCCGGTTGCTCGACCTCATCTGGGCGTATCCGGCCCTGCTGCTCGGCGTCGCGCTAGGGGTGAGTCTCGCGGTCGGTGGCCTCGGTATCGGCCCGGTGCATATCCAGGGCGGGTCGAATGTGCTGCCCGCGCTGGTGATCGGAGTGGTCTACATCCCCTACGTCGCCCGTCCGTTGCGTGGTGAGGTGCTCACCTTGCGCGAGCGCGAGTTCGTCGATGCGGCGCGCACTTTGGGGTACGGGCGGCTGCGCATCATCGTCAGCGAGGTGCTGCCGAACCTGTTCTCCACGCTCATCGTCTTCTTCGCCCTGCAGCTGGCCCAGTCGATCGTCCTGGAGGCCAGCCTTTCGTTCCTGGGCGCCGGCGTGCAGCCGCCGAGCCCGTCCTGGGGGACCGAGCTCAGTGAGGGGGTCAGCCAGGTGACGAGCGCCCCGCATCTGACGCTCGTGCCGGGACTCATGCTCGTGCTTGCCGTGCTGGCCGTGAACATCTTCGGCGACGGCCTGCGCCAGGCCTTCGATCCGCGCGCCCGGATCCGGACGGAGCGGTAGCGATGGGACTTGCAGCATTCATCGGGCGCCGCCTCGCGTCGACCGTCGTCGTGCTTTTCCTGGTCAGCGTGCTGACCTTCCTGATCTTCGTGTCGATGCCCAACGGTGATCCTGCGCTGCGCCTCGCGGGACGTACCGCCACGGCAGCCGACATCGCATCGGTGCGTCACGCGTTCGGCTTCGACCGGCCGATCTGGGTGCAGTACTGGAAGATCATGCAGCAGATTTTCAACGGATCGATCCAGAGCTACTCCCAGCACGTCACCGTCTTCTCGCAGATCAAGCGGGGCCTGCCGGCCACTCTCTCGCTCGCGATCGGGGCGGCCATCCTCTGGATGGTGCTGGGGGTCATCTTCGGGGTGATCGGCGCGCTGCGTGCCGGGAAGCTCGCTGACGTCTCCATCACGACAGTGAGCTTCATCGGGATCTCCGCACCCACGTTTGTCGTCGGGGCGATCCTGCTCTACTTCCTCACGTTCAAATCGCACATCTTTCCGGCCGGGGGTTACGTCTCGCTCGGCAGCGATCCGTATCAGTGGTTCCTGCACCTGGTGCTGCCGTGGTTCACGCTGGCGATCCTCTACATCGGCGTCTACGCCCAGGTGCTGCGCTCGAGCGTGCTCGAAGCCCTGACGACCGACGCCGTACGCACTGCCCGCGCGAAGGGTCTGTCCCAGCGCCGGGTGCTCATCAAGCACGTGCTGCGCGTCTCGCTCATCCCGATCGTCTCGCTGTGGGGACTGGACTTCGCTGCCGTGATCGGAGGCGCGACCCTCGTGGTCGAAGTCGTCTTCAACCTCAACGGGATCGGCCAGTACGCCGCGCAATCGGTGCGATCTCTGGACGTCCCGCCGGTGCTCGTGGTGACCCTGCTCGGTGCATTCTTCGTCATCCTGATGAACGCGATCGTCGACATCCTCTACGCCGTGCTCGATCCGCGCATCCGGGTGGGCTCGGCATGAGTGCGCCCGCGGAGACCGTGCTGGACGTGTCAGGCCTTCGCGTCGGCTTTCGTACCGAGGCCGGCCTCGTGCAAGCGGTCGATGATGTCTCGTTCTCACTGCGGCGCGGCGAAGTGCTGTCGATCGTGGGGGAGTCCGGGTCCGGCAAGTCGGTGAGCGCCATGACGTTGATGGGCCTCACCCGATCGCCCAACGCCACCATCTCCGGCAGCGCCACGCTCGCCGACGGCACCGAACTCCTGACGGCGACCGAGGAGCAGATGCGACGCGTGCGCGGTGCACGTATCGCCATGATCTTCCAGGACCCGATGAGCGCCCTGACGGCCGTGTATCGCGTCGGTGACCAGATCGCCGAGCAGATCCTGGCCCACGAGAAGGTGAGCAAGAAGGCCGCCCGGGACCGCGCGGTCGACCTCCTCGGCCGCGTCGGCATCCCCCGTCCGAAGGAGCGTGCGCGCGCCTACCCGCACGAGTTCTCGGGCGGCATGCGGCAGCGGGTGATGATTGCCATGGCACTTTCGTGCTCGCCCGAAATCCTCATCGCCGACGAGCCGACGACCGCGCTGGACGTGACGATCCAGGCGCAGATCCTCGACGAGATCGAGGAGCTGCGGACCGAGACCGGGGTGGGCGTGCTGCTCATCACCCACGACCTGGGCGTCGTCGCCGAGGTGGCTGACCGGGTGGTGGTCATGTACGCCGGCCGGGTCGTGGAGGAGGCCCAGCTGCGGGAGCTGTTCAAGGACCCGCTGCATCCCTACACCTGGGGCCTGCTCGGGTCGGTTCCCCGCGTCGACCTCGCGCGCCCTGATCGCCTGCCGACCATTTCCGGCTCGCCGCCGTCCCTGCTGCGGCTGCCGGCGGGCTGTCATTTCATCACCCGCTGCCCCCACAAGATGCCGATCTGCGAGATCGAACCCGAGTTGCGCACGATGGACCCGGAAGGCGGCCATCCTGATCGCTGCCATCTGGAGCTGGAGGCCAAGCGACGGCTGCGTTTCGTGGATGGCGCGATCGGGCTCCCGCGGCTGCGTGAGGCCGCGACCTCATGACCGTGCCCCTGCTGAAGCAGGACGTCTCGAAGCAGACGACGACCCCGCTGCTCGAGATCGAGCATCTGAGCGTGCATTTTCCCGTGCGCACAGGAGCTTTCGGAGGATCCAAGGAATACGTGCGGGCGGTAGACGACGTGACCTTGACGCTTCGCGCCGGCGAGACGCTCGGTCTGGTCGGCGAGTCCGGTTGCGGGAAGACGACCCTGGCGCGCACCGTCGTACGCCTCAACGACCCGACCCACGGAACCATTCGTTTTCGCGGCGACGACGTGACCCGCAGCCGCAACAAGGCTCTGCGCCCTTTCCGGCGTGAGGTGCAGATGGTCTTCCAGGATCCGCAGGCATCGCTGAATCCGCGCAAGCGCGTCGGGCAGATCATCAGTGCCGGCCTGCGCCTGCGCGGGGTCGACCGCGCGCAGCAGCGCAGCCGGGTCAAGGAACTTCTCGGCCAGGTGGGGCTCGACCCCGACCATGCCCAGCGCTACCCGCACGAGTTCTCCGGCGGCCAGCGCCAGCGCATCGGCATCTCGCGGGCCCTCGCCGCCGAACCCAAGCTCATCATCCTGGACGAGCCGGTCTCCGCGCTCGACGTCTCGGTGCAGGCCCAGGTCGTCAACCTGCTCGATGACCTGCAGGACACCCTGGGCCTGTCGTACATCTTTGTCGCGCACGATCTCAGCGTCGTCCGTCACGTCTCCGATCGGATCGCGGTCATGTACCTCGGCAAGATCGTCGAACTGTCGGCGGCGGAGTCGCTGTACGCCCGGCCCCGGCACCCCTACACGGCGAGCCTGCTCGACGCGATCCCGATCCCCGATCCCGACCTCGCCCGCCGCGGCAAGCAGCGCGCCGCCCGCGGGGAACCACCGAGCCCCACCAACCCGCCCCCGGGCTGCCGTTTCAGCACCCGATGCCCGTTCGCCACCGACATCTGCCACCAGGTCGAGCCGCCGCTCGCGTTGTATGCCGACGGTGACTCGGCCGCCTGCCATCACCCGCTCAACACGAGCGCGGCCGATCGCGCTGGGGCGGTGCGTTCAGACGCGAGCCCTGGGGCGTCCGCCCGGGAGCTCAACCTCACCCCTGCCGTCGAGTCGCCCGCGTAAGACTCAGGGCACGCTCGAACGCGCTCTGAGCCTTACGCGAGCACCGGTCCAGGCGTACCTTCCCCTCATGGACGCGACCTCAGAGACGCCCACCTGGCGCGGTGTCAATCACCTCGCGCTGGTCACCCCCGACATGGACGCCACGGTGCGCTTCTGGCATGGCGTGCTCGGCGCGCGGCTCGTCGCCACGATCGGCACCCCGGGTTTCCGGCACTACTTCTTTGACATCGGCACCGCTAACACCATCGCCTTCTTCGAGTACACCGACCAGCCACTGGACTCCTACGCCAAACCTGCGGGAGTGCCGTATCCCAAGGCATCCCAGTTCGACCACCTGTCGCTGAACCTGCCCGACGAGGACGCTCTGCTGCGCCTGCGCGATCGGCTGAAGAGCCACGACTGCGAGGTCACCGACGTCGTCGACCACGGCTTCATCCGCTCCATCTACTTCAGCGATCCGCACGGCATGGCGCTCGAGGCCTCATGGTGGACGCTCGACGCGACAGGCCGGCCCGCCGACTTCGGCGACCAGCGGCTGTTCGCTGACGACAACCCGGTGCCGGCGGTGACGGAGCTACGCGAATCCGGCGCGCTCGACCACACCGTCGCCACCCATCTCGTTCCCGGCATCATCGAGGACATCTACCGCACCAACGTCTGACCTCCCGTTGCCACGCACGATTGCGCAGCTGCTGGTCGACGCTGCCGCCCGCACGCCTGATCGCGTCTGGCTGCGCACCGATGAGCGGAAGCTGACTTTCGCGGAGGCTGCGGGCGAAGCCGGGGGCGGCGCCGCCCGGCTGACCGAGCGGGGAATCGGTCGCGGCGATCTCGTCATGCTCACCGCGCGCAACACGCCCCCATACCTGCTCGCGTGGCTGGCCATCACGGCGATCGGCGCCATTGCCGTCTCGGTGAATCCCGCGAGTACGCAGGCAGAACTCGCCGGGCTCAGCGAGCAGACCAGCCCGAAGCTGGTCATCACCGACGCCGAGCTGCGGGCCCACTTCGTGGCGTCCGGCGTCGCCATCCTCGACGTCGAGGAGCTAGGCGGGGCGCGCGCTGAGGTACCGACCGATCAGGCCACCGCGGACGACATCGCCCTGCTCATCCCGACCTCGGGCACCACCGGGCGCTCCAAGCTCGTCATGCAGACCCACCGCGCGTACACCATGGCGGGCGAGGGCTTCCCGTTCTGGATGGAGCTCGACGAGAGCGATCGGCTGATGACGTCGCTTCCGCTGTTTCACGTGAATGCGCCGGCCTATTCGGTGCTGGGGTCACTGGTTTGCGGCGGGGGGCTCGTGCTGCTGCCGCGTTTTTCCGCGAGCGATTTCATCGACGCCGCCCGCCGGCACGGGGCGACCGAGTTCAACGCGATCGGCGCGATGCTCGAGATCCTGATGCGCCAGCCGGAACGCCCTGACGACGCCGACAATCCGCTGCGGCGCGTCTACACCGGGCCGGCTCCGGACCGTGAACGGCACCTGGAGATCGAGGAGCGTTTCGGGCTGCAGATCGTCTGCGGGTACGGGATGTCGGAGAGCCCGTTCGGCCTGATCTGGCCACACGGCACCCGGCCCTACGGCAGCCTCGGCACGATCCGCCAGCATCCGACACTCGGCATCGTCAACGAGGGCAAGGTCGTCGACGACGACGAAAATGTCGTAGCTGCAGGCGAAATCGGCGAGCTGCTGATGCGCAACCCGACGGTCACGCCGGGCTACTGGGGGATGCCCGAGGCGACGGCTGCCGCCATCACCGCGGAGGGGTGGCTGCACACCGGCGATCTGGTCACGTGCGATGAGGAGGGCGTCTATACGTTCGTCTCGCGCAAGAAGGAGGTGCTGCGACGCCGCGGCGAGAACCTCTCGCCGGCGGAAGTCGAAGAGGCCATCGCGTCACATCCCGATGTCGTCGAATGTGCCGTGGTCGGCGTCCCGTCGGACCTTTCCGAAGAGGAGATCAAGGCGTTCGTCGTCCTTCGCGAGGGTGTGGACTTCCCTGTGCTGCGCGATTGGGCGGCCCAGCGCCTGTCGCGATTCAAGGTGCCGCGATACTGGCAACGACTCGATGCCCTGCCCCGCACCCCGACCCAGCGCGTCGCGAAGCATCAGCTGCCCTCGGGGCATCCGCAAGAGGAGTTCGATACCGAATCGAAAGGCACCAGCAGTGGCTGATCCGCTCTACCCGACGTCGATCGGCCATTCCGATGCGGATTCGATCACGCTGCTCGGCCACGATCTGGCCGGCGAGCTCATGGGGCAGATCAGCTTCGGAGAGCTGGCTTTCTGGCTCGTCGCCGGCCGGCGCCCGACGCCCGGTCAGTCACGCGTCTTCGAGGCGGTGCTCGTCGCGCTGGCCGATCACGGGCTCACCCCCTCGGCCATCGCGGCGCGCCTGACGCTGACCGGCGCGCCCGAGTCGATGCAGGGGGCGCTGGCGGCCGGGCTGCTCGGCGGCGGCTCGCGGTTCCTGGGCGTCACGGAGGATGCCGGCCGCTGGCTTGCGGAGGCACTCGCGGGTCACGAGGGGGCGCTGCCGACCGGCGATGCGGGTTGGGACGCGCTCGCGACGGTCGCCGTGCGCCGCCAGCGCGAAGCCCGAAAACTGCTGCCAGGGCTGGGACATCCGGTGCACAAGGTCGGCGACCCGCGCACGCCGGTCATCTACCGGATCGCCGCCGAGAGCGGCACGCTGGGCCCTCACCTGGAGCTGTTCGCTGCCGTCGGCCGGGTGCATCCGGCGATCCTGGGTCGGACGCTGGTGCTGAACGGTGCGGGTGTGTGCGGCGCAGCCCTGGCCGACCTCGGTTTCCCGGTGGACACCCTGCGCGGGCTGGCACTGCTGGCGCGCACCGCGGGGCTGCTCGGTCATCTGGCGGAGGAGCAGCGCCGGCCGATCGGTGACGCGATTTATGCCAGCGTCGATGGGGCCGCGGATTACCAGGTGCCGTCGTGAGGCGGATCCTGCTCGCTGCTACGTGCGTCGCGGCCCTGCTCGTTTCCGCGTGCAGTTCCTCGGGTTCCGGTGCTTCTGCCCCTGCCGTCTCGAAGTCGGCTGCTCCGTCGGCGGCTGTGTCCCCTACTGTCGTCGTCGCCCGGCCATCCGCCGGTTGCAGGGCGGCCGTCGCGAGTCCCGGCCAGGTGACGCTCCCCTTCGCCGCCTCGGGTGACACCGGTACCTACATCCGCCACCTGCCGCCCGCCTACGACGGGAAGGTGCCGCTGCCGCTCGTGCTCGACCTGCACGGCTACGGCGAGGCCGCTTCCGTCCACGTGCTGATCTCCGCGCTCGGCCCGTACGGCGATGCGCACCACTTCATCACGCTCACCCCGCAGACCACCGGTCCGGTGCCGCTCTGGAACACCGACCTGAAAGGCAAGGACGTCGCGTTCCTCGGAGCACTGCTGGACCGCGCAGAGCAGACGCTGTGCATCGACACGTCCCGCATCTTCGTGACCGGCTACTCCAACGGGGCGTTCATGACGTCAGCGATGGCGTGCGCTTTCTCCTCGCGCATCGCGGCGGTCGCGCCGGTCGCCGGCATCCAGGAGATCAGCGGGTGCTCCTTCGCCCGGCCGGTACCGGTCGTCGCCTTTCACGGCACGTCCGATCCGTTCGTCCCTTACGACGGCAGCGTCGGCCCCGCCGCTTTGAAGCTGCCGGCGCCTGATGGTTCCGGCAAGACGCTCGGCCAGCTCGGCGCCGGCAAGCAGAAGCCCGGCCCGAGCATCCCGCAGGCCACCACGGCCTGGGCAAAGCGCAATGGTTGCAGCACAAGTCCCATCGACAAGGCCATCGCGAGCGACGTCACGTTGATCAGTTACGCGTGCCCGCCGGACGCGACGACAGAGCTCTACCGGGTGACCGGCGGCGGCCACGCCTGGCCTGGCAGCCCCGTGGACCGCAGCCTGGAGAAGGTGGTCGGGCACGTCACGTTCTCCATCTCGGCGAACGACATCATGTGGAAGTTCTTCCAGGCGCACCCGCTCCCGATCTCCTGAGCTAGTCCACCCAGAGGTCCTCGAAGATCCCGCGCGCCTCGATCAGCTTGTCGACATCGCTGTCGTCATACCCGTACTCGTGCATGATCTCGCGGGTGTGCTGGCCGCAGATCGGCGGCGGCGCCCAGACCCGGCTCGGGGTGCCCGAGAAGTTGATGGTCGTGCCGTAGTTGTCGAACCAGCCGAGCTTGGGATGCTGATGGCGGACGACCAGGCCCTTGGCCTTCATCTCGGGGTCGTCGAAGATTCCCAGCGAGAACTCGTCGTCGCAGATCTCGATGGGAACGCCTGCGGCGTCGAGGGTTTCGAAGGCGTTCCGCGCGTCCCGGGATGCGAACCAGGCCTCGAGCTCGGTGTCGCCGACCATGCCGGACAGTGCGGCGCGGTGCTCGTCCGTGACGGCGGCCAGGCACACCCAGCCGTCGCTCGTTTCATACAGCCGGTAGTGCGGGCCAAGCCCGAGTTGCATCGCATCCAGACGCGGCTTGGGCAGGCTCGTGCCGTCGGGCTTCACGGCAGTCATCGACGCTACGAGCAACCCCGCGTTGAGGATCGACGTGTCGACCGTCTGCGCCTCGCCGGTACGCCGGCGGTGATAGAGCGCCTGGATGACGCCGATGGCTGAGAAGAAGCCGTTCCCCGTATCGCCCAGTGACGTGAGGCTCCAGAACGGAGTCCCCCCGTCATTGCAGCCGCCGTCCTCATGCGTCACGCCGGCGAGCGAGCAGCCGGTCTGGTCGTTGCCGGGGGAGTCCGAACGCGGCCCGCGGTCGAAGCCGCGGGTATGGCAGTAGATGACGTCGGGATTCACCGCGCGCAGCGATTCCTCATCGCACTTCAAGCGCCGCATGGCATCGCGGCGCATGTTCGAGTGCACGACGTCGGCCTTCGCCAGGAGGGTATGGAAGACCGCGAGCCCTTCGGGGGTCTTCAGGTCGATGCCGATGCTGCGCTTGTTGCGGTTCGCGCCATACGCGATGTGCGACGCGTGCCACCACGGGTCGCGCCAGGTGTTGACCTTGATGACGTCAGCGCCGAGGTCGGCCAGCACCTGCGCCCCGAACGGGCCGGCGACGGCAAAACCCAGGTCCAGCACGGTGATTCCGGCAAGTGGGCCGACCATCTCCGGCGGATCGTCGACCGCAGAGACGGCAACAGGCCGCGCCGCCTCGGAACGGATCTCCTCGGTGTGCGCCCCGACTACCGGGACCGGCCGCTGCACGCGTCCCGGCGTGCGGCTCAGGCCGTAGAGAATCCCGGCCTGGCGCAGCGAACCGTGCTCGGGATGCTCGACGTCGAGCACCGCACCTTCGGCCTCCAGCGTCGGGTCGTAAAGGGCCTCTTCGGGCGTTCGCACCGGCTGCAGCGGGACGCCTGCCTGGCGTGCCACTTCGACCCACTCGTGGCTCGGGAAGCGCGCGAACGCCTCGGCCATCAGCGGGTGGTAGTACGCCAGCACCGCAATGTTTTCCGGGTCCTGCGGGATGCGCGCCGGGTCGTCGCGCACGCGCGCGACGTCACCGCGAAACGCGAGCGTCTCGCCTTCAGCGCTGGCCAGCACGAAGGCCGGGTTCGGCACCCACTGCTGCACCCAGCGCCCGTCCGAGCAGCGGAACATCCCCTTGGTCGCGCGCTGGTCGTAGACCCACGAGCGCAGGCCGGTGGCATCGGGATGTTCCATGCGCTGCCACTTGGACGCGGTGCACGAAAAAGCCGCTTGCAGCAAGGAGGTTTCGACGTGCTGACCCCGGCCGGTCAGCAACCGGGCGTACAGCGCGGCGCTGATGGCGGTGGTGGCCATGAACGCCGTCGACATGCTCAGCCACGGTGTGTACGTGAAAATCGGCCCGCTCCGGGGCGAACCCGGCGCCATCCCCTCCGGGATCTCCAGGTCCTCCAGGTAGGGCGGCTCGCCGTGCATGCGCGGGATGGCCCCGCCGAGGTGGCCGCGCTGCTCGTGCAGGATGCCGAGCCGGGCGGCGACGAGCGCGTCGTAACCGGGCCGGTCGCGATGGCCGTCATGGGGTCCGTACGCGGTGATCGAGCAATGGATCAGGGCCGGATTGCGCGCCGACAACGTCGGGAAATCGATCCCCAGCCGTCCGGTGGTGCCGGGCGAGAAGCTTTCCAGGACCACGTCGGCGGCGCCGACGAGTGCCAGGAAATCCTCGTGGTCTTCAGCCGAATGCAGGTCGAGCACGGCGCTGCGCCGCCCGCGCAGCCAGACGTCATAGCCCGGATTGCCACGCATCGGGTCGCCGCCCGGCGGCTCGACCTTGACGACATCGGCGCCGTGGTCTGCCAGCAGCATGCCGGCGATCGGCCCGGCAACCCCGGATGAGAGGTCGAGCACGCGGACACCTTCGAGCACGCTGGCCACGATCTGCTCCTTATGGTCGGGTTAAGACCGCGCCGGTGCGGCTGGCGGTGACCAGCACCGTGCGCGCATCAGGGATCTGGTTGACGGCGGTGCCGCGCAGCTGTCGCACGGCCTCCAGGACGAGGTTGAGCCCGTGGATGTAACCCTCGCCGATGAGACCGCCGTTGGTGTTGCAGGGCAGCGCGCCCTGCGGGCCGAGGGCGCCGCTCGCGACGAAGTCTTTCGCCTCGCCGCGGCCGCAGAAGCCCAGCGCTTCCAGCTGCATCAGCAGGATGGGAGAGAAGGCGTCGTAAATCATGGCGACGTCGATGTCCTCGCGCCGGAATCCGGTGCGGTCGAACAGGCGGCGGGCGAGCGCGACGGAGCCGTCCATCACCGACAGGTCGGGCCGGTAGTGGTCGGAGGCGATCTCGGCCTCGAACAGCCCGGCCCCCGAGGCGGCACCGATCAACACCGGCGGGTGGGGCAGGCCCTCGGCACGTTCGGGACGCGTGATGACGAGCGCGACCGATCCGTCGGTCTCCTGGCAGCAGTCGAGCAGATGCATCGACGGTTCGGCGATCCAGCGCGAGTTCTGATGGTCCTCGAGCGTCATCGTGCGCTTGTAGCCCCAGGCAGCGGGATTCTCGGCTGCGTAGGCCCGCAGCTGCACCACGGCGCGTCCGAAATCTTCGCTCGTGACGCCGTATTCATGCATGTAGCGAGTGGCATTCAGGGCCATCCACGATGCGGGTGTCAGCACGCCATGGGGCATCGCCCACTGCATCGAGGTGGTGCCGGAGTGCGCGGAGGTCGGGCTCGGCGAGGTCTTGGCGCCGCCGAAGCGCGTAGCCCCCGAACGCGCCCGGATGGCCCGGTACGCGACGACGACGTCGGCCGCGCCGGACGCGACCGCGCTCGCCGCATGCATCAGCGTGCCCATCGAACCGCCGCCGCCGTAAGGGATCCGGGAGGAGAAGCCGATCTCCTGCATCCCCACCGAGCGGACCAGTTCGGTCTCCTCGACCGGGTCGATGGTGTAGCTGACCAGGCCGTCGACGTCAGCCGGCGTGAGACCGGCGTCCTTCAGCGCGCCGACGATCGCCTCGCAGGCAAGCTGCAACTCGGTGCGTCCGGCATGGCGCGAGAATTCGGTGAACCCGACCCCGATGATGGCGGCGTTCATGCTCACGCGGCCCGAAACACGGGCACGGCCATGCCGCCGGCGGTGGGGGCGAAGCCGGCCGAGAGCGACATGCCGATCCTGATGTCTTCGGGATCGATGTCCGCCAGCTCCGACAGCAGCCTGATGCCCTCATCCAGCTCCACCAGCGCCGCGAGCACGGGGTAATCGAACGCCGGATTCTGCGGATGGTGCAAGACGGCGTAGCTGTAGAGCGTGCCGCGTCCCGACAGCGTCACGAGCTCGATGGCCAGCGACTGGCAGTGCGGGCACATCGGACGCGGGGGATGGCGCAGGATCCCGCAGTCGCCGCAGCGCTGGGCGAGGAGCTTGCCCTCGGCGGCTGCTTCCCAGTAGAACGCGTTGTCATCGGTGACGATGGGCGCCGGTCGGCGCGCCTCGAGCTGGGTTTGCTCAGACGTGGCTTGCATGCGCTAACCATAGTACTTAGTATGACTTCGGCGGAAGAGGCGCGACGAAAGGCATCGACAATGACCCGTTTGATCTCAGCCGACTCACATGTCGCGGTCAGCCTCGACAAGATCCGCGAGCGGGTTCCCAGCAGCCTGCACGAGGCGTTCGACGACGCGATTGCCGAGCAGGCGCGCATCGATGAGCAGATGCGCGGCGGCCGCAAGCTCTCGCTGGGCGACTTCGACCTCGACGCGTTCAAGGACCCCGGCTACCACGATCCAGTCGCCCGCCTCGCGGCGATGGACCGCGACGGGGTCGACGCCGAAGTCCTCTACTCCGAGGTCAGCGCCTTCCGCGCCTTCGGGCTGGTGAAGGGCGACTGGCGGCCGATCAGCCGGGCGTTCACCGACTACCTCAACGAGTTCGCCGCCCACGATCCGAAGCGCCTCGTGCTCTCCTACCAGGTGCCGATCATCGACGTGGACTACGCGGTCTCCGAGGTCGAGCGCCTTGCCGCCCTCGGCGCGCGCGCGGTGCACCTGCCGAACTGGCCGAGCGAATTCGGGCTGCCCGACTATCACGACGAGTGCTACGACCCGCTGTGGGGCGTGCTGTCGGAGACCGGCATCTCGATCAGCCACCACCTCGGCAACCGCGCCTCGCTCTACGACGTCTTCCAGCGCGACCCCACCCCGCAGGCCGGCATCTTCACCTCGCTGCCGTCGCTCGCGCTGGCCGAGGTCGTGGCGTGGTGGATCCTCACCGGCACGCTCGAGCGCTTCCCGAAGCTGAAGATCGTCTTCGTCGAGCCGAGCCTGTACTGGATCCCGGGCTTCCTGGCCGGCCTCGACCGCAAGGCCGAGCGCGGCTACCGCTTCCCGGGAGTGAAGCTGCGCCCGAGTGACTACTTCCACCGCAACATGGCCTGCACCTTCATGGACGACGAGGTCGGGCTCAGCCAGCGTCACCTCGTCGGCATCGAAAACATCTTGTGGTCCACGGACTTTCCGCATCCTGCGACGACGTGGCCCAACTCGCGCGAGATCGTCGACCGCCAGTTCGCGGCCATCCCTGACGCGGAGCGCGAGCTCATCACCGCCGGCAATTCCGCTCGTATCTACGGCCTTTGATGGCGGTGCGGCGTACCCGGACGACCGCCGCGGGGCTGGCGGCGACGGTCGTCGAACCTGATGGTGCCCGCAACGGAAAGGTGCTCTACTGCCTGCCCGGCGGAGGGATGTCGCGTCGCTACTTCGACCTGGACGCACCGGGCTACAGCATGGCAGAACACCTGGCGGAGCAAGGGTTTGTGGTCGCCGCGATCGATCATCCGGGTGTCGGCGACAGCCCGCCGCCGGAGGATCCGTGGACCCTCACGCCCAACGTCGTCGCCGATGCCGACGCCGCGGCCGTCTTCGAACTCGACCGCCGCCTCGGTGGAATCCCCATCGGTGTCGGGCATTCCATGGGCGGGATGCTGACGGTCACCGTTCAGGCGCGGCAGCGTCCGTACGCGGCACTCGGCCTGCTCGGCTACGCGCACAGCGACCACTACGAGCTGACGGCGCTGGCGGGCTATCTCTCCGAGGAGGAGCGCGCCGTCGTCGGCGACCAGGACGCCCTCGCCGCCCGGTTGGTCGACCTGGCGAAAGCACGGTTCGGGAGGCCCTTACCCAAAGGCAGCACGGCCCGTTCGGACTTCCTGCTGGCAGGCATGCCCGTTCCCGAAGAGGCGCTCGCCGCGATGGATCGGTGCGCGTCACACCTGCTCGCGATCTGCGGGCTCGGCTCGATGCTCAAGTGCACCGCGCCCGACGTGAAGCTCATCGACGTTCCCGTCTTCGTCGGCTACGGCGAACGCGACATCACCGGCAACGCCCGGGCGACCGGTGACGCCCTCGCCAGCTGCCGCGACATCTCCCTCTACGAGCTTCCCGGCTCAGGTCACAACCACAACGTCGCACCCAACCGCACCGACCTCTGGGACCGCCTCGGCGTGTGGGCTGCCACAGTCGTGCGGGAAAGAGCTACCTGAGCTCGATGCCGCGGCGGCCGGCCTCGGCCTGGATCGCGTCGGCCACTCCCTCGATGAGCAAGCGGCGGGGCACCGTGTCGTCGGTCATGTCGGCGATGTGCGCGGCGATGATCCCGCCCTGCAGGTAGCCGCGCAGGGCCAGGAACGCGTAGCGCACCAGGTCCGTCTCGCGCGCCGCTTCTCCGAGCGCGCCCTCGAAGAGCGGCTGCCACGCCCGGGTCAGCTTGGCGCCGTGAGCGGCCACCGCGCGCCGGGTCTCGGCAGAGGTCTTGGGATTGTGGCTGAGGTCGAGCAGGATCTGCAACTGCACCAGATGCTCGGGGGCGCCGTAGTGCGCCGCGAGGACCTCGAACACCCGAGTGAGCCTGTCCTGCAAGGACTTTCCCGAGACGTCGGCACTGGCCATGTGCGCTTCCATCATTGCCCAGCGGTCGTTCAGCACCGCCAGCAGCAGCCCCTCGCGCGTCCCGAACTGGTGCTGGATCACGCCCCAGGTGACCCCCGCACGGCGGGCGATCTCATTCGAGCTGGCCTGGTAGTAGCCGAGCTGCAGGATGCACTCACTCGCCGCATCAAGGACGCGCTTGGCCGTCAGCTCGCCGTCGGTACGGCGGCGCCTGCTGACTGTCTCAGTGGGCTCGATCATTGTGGCTGAGCGTACTGACGCGGGCGTCCACTCCGTGCGGCTAACGCCGCCTCGAGCTTTTACTCGACGGTGCGGGCGAGGATCCCGAGGGTGGCGCGCAGGGCGGCCTCGGGGATGACCGGGAAGATGCCGGCCCCGCGGTAAGGCTCGGAGATCTCACTCCAGTCGTAGTAGGAGGTGACGAGGGTGCCGATCTCGCTGGGTTCGAGCCGGTAGCCGTAGAGGTGCTTGATCGGCGGCTGGATGGCGCCGGAGATCGTCCACTCGATGAGGGCATCGGGCTCGAACTTCGTGATGATGACGGTGACGTCGTACTTGCCCATGGGGTAGTCGTTGAGCGATTCGCGGTCCATGTGGACGACGAATTCGTCGCCCACCGCCGTCACCCGATCGCCCTCGGCCGACTGCAGCATTCCCGAGCTGTCGATGGTGACGTGGCCACGCGGGTCGCTCAGCACCGCAAACACCGCAGCGGGGCTCGCCGCGATCGGGCGGGCGACTTCGAACCGCTCGTCACTCACTCGAACACCACGACGCCCCGGATGTTCTTGCCGTCGCGCATGTCCTGATAGCCCTGGTTCAGCTCGTCCAGCGAGTAGGTACGCGTGACCATGCCGTCCAGGTCGAGCTGGCCGCCGCGGTAGAGCCGGGCGAGCTGCGGGATGTCCAGGCGCGGGTTGGCCGATCCGAAGATGGAGCCGATGAGCTGCTTCTCCCAGAGCGTCAGCTCGAAGAAGTTGGCCGTCACCTCCATCTCGGTCCAGGGGTGAATGTTGGTGATGACGACCTTGCCGCGCTTGGCCGCGAGGCTGAGCAGGCCGGCAACCTCGGAGCCATGGCCGACGCTCGTCGTGGAGATCACCTGGTTGCACATGCGCCCGGCCGTCGCCTCGCGGATGAGTTCGACGGCCTCGGCGACGCTGGCGGCGGTGTGGGTGGCGCCGAAGCCCTTGGCGCTGTCGCGCTTGAAGGCCACCGGGTCGATGGCGAAGATCTTCTCGGCGCCCGCCAGCCGGGCTCCCTGTACCGCGCTGGAGCCGAGGCCTCCGACCCCCACGACGGCGACCGCGTCTCCCGGGCCGACCTGGCCGGCATAGACGGCGGAGCCCCATCCGGTGGTGACCCCGCAGCCCAGCAGGCAGGCCTTGTCGAGGGGGATGTCGGCATCGATCTTCACCGCCGAGGCGACGTTCACCACGGTGTGCTCGGCGAAAGTGCCGAGCAGGCACATGGTGTGGATGTCCTGGCCGTTGAGGTGATGACGCGCGGTGCCGTCGGAGATCTGAAAGCCGCCGAGGTATGCGCCGAGGTCGCACAGGTTCTGCTGGCCGGCCGCGCACGAGGGGCAGCGCCCGCAGCTCGGCAGGAAGCTGAAGACCACGTGGTCGCCGACAGCCAGCTCGCTGACGCCCGGGCCGACCGCTTCAACTCGACCGGCGCCCTCGTGGCCGCCGATGATCGGGAAGCCGGTCGGCATGTCACCGGTGACTGAATGCTCGTCGGAGTGGCACAGGCCGGTCGCGGCCAGCTTGACCAGGACCTCGCCCGCCTTGGGTGGATCGAGTTCGATCGTCTCGATCTTCCAGGGAGTGTTGTTTTCGTAGAGGACAGCGGCGCGAGTCTGCACGTCGTCAGGCTACCGGGGTCACCCTCGGAGCAGGGAGCATGGGGTCGGCGAGAGCCAGCAGGCCCGCGCACGCGAGCCGCACCCCGTGCTCGATCTTGCGGTAGGCGTCTTCGGGGGAGTCACGGCCCGCCCGCCACATGATGATCGCGTTCAGCCAGACCGATCCGATCACGAAGCTGATCGTCTCGAAGGCCTCCTGATCGGGCTCCGGCCCCAGGAAAAGGCGCAGCACCTGATTGGTCCGCAAGGACATCGCGTGCATCGCCTCGCTGGCGTACGGGTCGCGTGAACCGGCGACGTAGACCATCAGGTCGGCGTAGCTCGGGTAGCGGTGAAAACCCCGCATACCGCGGTGCATGAAGTCGACGACGCGGTCGACCCGCTGGTCATCGCCCACGTAACGATCGGGCTCGGCGAGCATCCGGTCGGTCAGCCGGGCGTGCCACTCCACCAGGGCCGACGCGAGCAGGTGCTCCTTGGACGCGAAGTAGCGGTAGGTGGTGCCGAGGGCGACACCGGAGCGCTCCGCCACGAGCTTCATCTGCACGTTGTCGATGCCGCGCTCGAGCGCCAGCTGCATCACGGCAGCCAGCAACGCGTCGCGCCGCTGCAGCTGGCGGTCGGTCATGCTCTCGACCGGCTGGGGAGCGGCCATCACTCGGGCCATCCCCAAAGGGTAACGAGACGCGGCCCGGCTCACTGCCGGAACGCGCCACACGGCACACTCCGGTGCGTGGCTTTCTTCACGATGCGTTTCGACCTGCGCAATCCCGCTTTCGCCGGGGTCCCGATCGCCGACCGTTACGCCGCGGCTCTGGAGATGACCGAGTACGCCGATCGCAACGGTTTCCTCATGGTCATCATCTCCGAGCACCACGGCTCGCCCGACGGCTATCTCCCGAGCGCGCTGCCTTTCGCGGCCGCCGTCGCGGCACGGACCAAGAACGTCCGGATCCTGGTCGCGGCGCTGGTCTCGGCGTTCCACGATCCGTTGAAGGTCGCCGAGGACGCCGCTGTGATCGACGCGATCTCGGGCGGCCGGCTCGATCTCGTCGTCACGAACGGGTACGTGCAGAGCGAGTTCGACATGTTCGGGGTGCCTCTCAAGCAGCGGGCGGCGCGCACCACCGAGCTGCTCGAGACCCTGCAGAACGCGTTCACCGGTGAGCCGTTCACCTACCGCGGACGCACCGTGCAGGTCACGCCGGCGCCAGTGAATCCCGGCGGTCCGCCGCTGCAACTCGGTGGCAGCTCCAAGCCGGCGGCCCAGCGGGCGGCGCGCATGAACGCCGGTTTCATGCCGTCCGGTGAGGAGATCTGGGAGCACTACCGCGCAGAGGTCATCGAGCTCGGACGCGACGATCCCGGCGCCTACCTGGGCGGTGACACCAGCTTCTTTCACGTCACCGAGGACATCGACCGCGGCTGGGAGCTGATCGGCCCCCACGCGCTGCACGAGGCGAATTCCTACGGCAAGTGGATGGTCGAGGCCGGTATCGGCGCCGAAGGTGGCTACACCCCGTTCGAGGACCTCGAGCAGCTGAAAGCGACCGGCCAGTACCGCGTCATCACCCCGCAGGAGCTGATCGACGAGCTGAAGGCGGGCGGCCCGTTCGCCAGCGCCACCCTGCATCCGATGATGGGCGGCATCCCGCCGGAGGTGGCGTGGGAAAGCCTGCGGCTGATCCAGGACGTCGTCATTCCTGCCGTGAAATAGCGCAGGACCTGAACTAGAACGGCATACTCGTTTTCAAGCACGTCCACTCCAGCAACCATCCGAGGTGGCCATGAGCGCAGAGCTGCGCGGTTTTGATGCCGACAACCACTACTACGAGGCGCTCGACGCCTTCACCCGGCACATCGAACCCGCGTTCGCCAAGCGCTGCATGCAGTGGGCGACGATCGACGGCAAGACCCGGCTGCTGGTCGGCGGCAAGATCAGCCGCTTTCTGGCCAACCCGACGTTCCACCAGCTCTCGGCACCCGGCAGCCTGGAGAACTACTTCCGCGGCAAGAACGAGTCGGGCGCGAGCGTCGTCGAGCTGTTCGGCGAGCTCGAGCCGTGCCGAGCCGAGTACCGCGACCGTGACGCGCGCCTTCGCGTGATGGACGAGCAGCGCCTCGACGGGGCGTTCTTCTTCCCGACGCTCGGGGTCGGCATGGAGCAGTCGCTGAAGAACGACCTGCCTGCCGCGGCCGCCGCGTTCCGCGCGTTCAACCGCTGGATGGACGAGGACTGGGGCTTCCACTACAAGGAACGCATCTTCGCCGCCCCCTACCTTTCCCTCATCGACACCGCCAATGCCGTCAGCGAGCTGCAGTGGGCGGCCTCGCGCGGCGCTCGCGTCGTCGTCATGCAGGCCGGCCCGGTGAAGACGGAGGTGGGCTACCGCTCGCCGGCCGATGCGAGGTTCGAGCCGTTCTGGGCGGCACTGGAGGAGTCGGGCATCACGCTCGCCTACCACTCGGGCGACACCGCCTACAGCGAGATCCTGCCCATGTGGGGCGAGGACGCGCAGCTCAACGCGCACGGCAGCACGACGATGCGGGCGCTGACCTCGGCTGCTCCGATCGCCGACACGCTGGCGGCGCTCATCGCCGACGGCGTCTTCACCCGCCACCCGGCCCTGCGCGTCGCCACCATCGAGAGCGGCTCGCAGTGGGTCGCCCAGCTGTTCAAGACGCTCGGCAAGCACGCCGGCCAGGCGCCGGGCCGCTACCCCGAGCACCCCCACGACGTGTTCCGCCGCAATGTCTGGGTCGCGCCGTTCTACGAGGACGACCTGACCGGCCTGAAGGACCTGATCGGCGTCAACAAGATCATGCTCGGCTCCGACTGGCCGCACACCGAGGGGCTTGCCGAGCCGCTGGCGTTCGTCAAGGACCTCGAGCGTGACGGCTACACGGAGGCCGAGCAGCAGATGGTGCTACGCGACAACGCGGCGGCGCTCGTACTGCCTGCCTGAACCTGTTGCGGGGCGGCGCGCTCGGCACCTGCCGGAGGTATATACATTATGGCCTTCGGTAGCCGCAGCGAAGGGGCCGACGTCGCATGCTCGAGTTCAACCCGTACGACTACGAGACGTTTCGCGACCCGTATCCCACTTATCGGCGCTTGCGCGACGAGTGCCCGGTGTATCACAACGAGTCGCTGAATTTCTGGTCGCTCTCGCGCTTCGCCGACGTGCTCGCCGCTCACAACGACTGGGAGCGTTTCTCCAGCACGGGCGGCGTCACGATCGAGGGCACGGAGAAGGACAGCCCGTTCCTCATCGTGAAGGACCCGCCGGAGCACCGGTGGCACCGCAAGATCATCGGCAAGGTCTTCACGCCGCGCCGGATCATGGAGCTCGAGCCCTACATCCGCTTGCGCTGCGGTGAGCTGCTCGACCCGTTCATCGGCGAGGACGAGTTCGACGTCGCCGAGGCATTCGCCGTGCAATTGCCGCTCGACGTCATCAGCGAGCTGCTGAACATCCCGCACGAGCTTCGGGGCGAGATCCACGTGCAGTCCGACCGGGTCTCCCAGCGGGGCGACTCGGTGGATCTGGACGAGGTCATGGGGGGAAGCGCGAGCCTGTTCGAGCTCTACCTCGGCCTGATCCAGGAGCGGCGGACCAATCCGCGCGACGACATCATCAACATCCTGCTGGACACCGAGGTCCTCGATGACGAGGACGGCACCACGACCCGCCGCATGTCGGACGACGAGGCCGCGTTCCGCTTCCTGGAGCTCGGTTTCGCCGGGCACGAGACGGTCGCCAAGGGCATTCCCAACGGCGCCATCGCCTTCACGAACTTCCCGGACGAGAAGGCTCGCCTGGCTGCCGATCCGTCGCTGTCGCCGGCTGCCGCCGAGGAGATCCTGCGC
Organism: Frankiaceae bacterium; assembly: GCA_036272075.1. Taxonomy (GTDB): domain Bacteria; phylum Actinomycetota; class Actinomycetes; order Frankiales; family Frankiaceae; genus DATAZK01. The sequence continues at coordinate 61,996 of DATAZK010000247.1, read as the reverse complement.
TTCGACCCGCCCTCGCAGCTGCAGGGGCGCACCACGATGACCGACGTCACCCTGCACGGCGTCACCATCCCGGCGGGCGAAAAGGTCATGCTCATCACCGGTTCTGCGACCCGTGACGAGCGGGCGTACACCGATCCCGATCGTTTCGACCTCAGCCGCGATGGCGATCCGTCGACGATGTTCTTCGGCTATGGCATCCACCGCTGCATCGGCGCTCACCTGGCCCGCTTGGAGCTGCGGATCGCGTTCGAGGAGATCCTGGCGCGCTGGCCGAATTTCGCGGTCGACGAGTCGCGAGCGGTGCGCCACGTGACGAGCAACGTCCGAGGCGTGCAAGGGCTGCCACTGCTGACGGCCGGAGCCGTCTGATGGCACGTGCTCCACGGGCGGCTTCGGTCGTGACGACGCTGCCGGTGGCCGACGTCGATTCGGCCAACCGTGGCCATCGGCGCAGCAGCGGCGAACTCGTCGCCGAGCACATCCGGCGGCTCATCTTCGAGGGCACCCTGCGCCAGGGCGACCATCTGCGCCAGGACGAGATCGCCGCCGCCCTGGGGGTTTCTCGCATCCCGGTGCGGGAGGCGGTCATCGCGCTGGATCGCGAGGGCTGGCTGATGATCGAGCCGCACCGCGGCGCGTTTGTCCACGGCCTGGACGAGGACGCGGTCCACGACCACTACGACGTCTTCGGTCTCATCTTCGGGCTGACCGCGCAGCGCGCCACCGAACGCGCGAGCGATGAGGCCATCGCCGAGCTGGTCGCCGCTCACCGGCAGCTGAAGCAGGCCACCGATGCCGGGTCGTTCAGCGTCGCCAACAACGACTACCTGCGCCAGCTCTTCGCCATGGCGGCCTCGCCGCGGCTGGCCTCGCTTTCGCGGCTGCTGCGCAACATCGTCCCCGGCAACTTCTTCGACGCCGTCCCCGGTGCCATGGCCCATCAGAAGCGGGGCATGGCCGCCGTCACCAAGGCGATACGGGCTCGCAACGGTGATCTCGCCGAGCGCGAATGCCGGACGATGATGGCCCGCCAGGGCGATGCCGTCGTCGCGCTGCTCGCCGCCCGAGACCTCGTGCGGCCGTCGGCATGACGAGCAAGCCTCCCGCAGCCATCACCGACGAAGCCGTCGCGGTCCTGCGCTCGCGCATCGGGATTCCGGAGCCGCATCCGCAGCCGCCGCACTACCGCCGGCCGGGCATCGACGCGTTTCGCAATACGGCCATCGCGTACGGGGACGACAACCCGCTCTGGTGCGAGCCCGACTACGCGGCAAAGACCCGCTGGGAGGGACCGATCGCGTCGCCGGTGCTCGTCGGCGGCGACACGCTCATCGGCGAGGACGAGGTACCGCGCGTGCCCGAGGAGCACCGCGAGCTGATGAAAGGCGATCCGCTGCGCGGGGTGCACGCGTTCTACGCGGCGAGTGCGCGCGAATGGTGGGCACCGCTGCGCCCGGAGCAGCGGATCTGGCGGCGCAACGCGCTGGTCGGCATCCACGACAAGGCCAGCGAGTTCGCCGAAAGGGCCATCCACGAGTGGACGGGCCAGGTCTTCGCGACCGACGAGGGCACGCTCCTGTCGGGCCAGTACCGCATGATGGCCCGCACCGAACGCACCAAGGCGCGTGAGCGCGGCAAGTACGCCAAGGTCGAGCCGCAGAGCTACACCGATGAGCAGATCGCCGAGATCGAGGCGCAGTACGCCGGCGAAGGCCCGCGCGGAGCCGAGCCCCGCTGGTGGGAGGACGTCAACGAGGGCGATCCGATCGGACCCATGGTCAAGGGGCCGCTTCAGGTCACCGACATGATCTGCTGGCATGTCGGCATGGGCATGGGTTTGTACGGCATCAAGCCGTTGCGCCTCGGGGCTCGGGTGCGCGCCCGCATCCCGCGCTTCTATCACCGCGACGACTACAACGTTCCCGACGTGATGCAGCGCGTGCACTGGGACCCCGAATTCGCCAAGCGCGCGGGCCAGCCGACGACCTACGACTACGGCCGGATGCGCGAGACGTGGCTCATCCACGCGTGCACCGACTGGATGGGCGACGACGCCTGGCTCTGGAAGCTCGACTGCGAGTTCCGGGCGTTCAACTACGTCGGCGACACCCAGTGGATACGCGGTGAGGTGACCCGCAAGTACCTCGCCGAGGGTGACCGCCCGGCGGTCGACCTCGACATCAATGCGGTCAACCAGCGTGGCGTGGCCACCACCCCCGGCCACGCCACGATCCTGCTGCCGAGCCGCGAGCACGGCCCGGTGCGCCTGCCCGATCCGCCCGGCGGTCACGGCACCAGCCTCAGCGGGGCGCTCGACGCCATCATCGAAAGGTTCCGGGACAAGTGAGCGCGTACGAATCGCGCCCCGGGCTGGACATTGCCCTTGCCGACGGGGTGCTGCGCCTGACACTCGCCCGTCCCGAGAAGCGCAACGCCCTGGACGACGTCATGATGAGCGGGCTCATCGAGGCGCTCGATCTGGCCGGACGCGACGAGGCCGTACGCGTGATCGCCCTTGCCGCCGAAGGCGAGCACTTCTGCAGCGGCGCTGACGTGGTGGCCCGCAACGCGCGCAGTGGTGACGAGAAGCGTCCGCGCGCCGGGAGCATCCAGCGCCGGTTGCCGTCACAGGCGCATCGGCTCATCCCGTTGCTGAAGACCGTTCAGACGCCGGTGGTATGTGCCGTTCAGGGCTGGGTGGCGGGCATCGGGCTGGCCATGGCACTCGCGTCGGATGTGACGATCGCAGCCGAGGACGCGCGCTTCTGGGCCCCGTTCGTCGAGCGCGGCTTCACCCCCGACAGCGGCGTCTCGTGGCTGCTGCCGCGGCGCATCGGTGAGGTGCGGGCGCGCCAGATGCTCTTGCTGGGCCGGGTTCTGAGCGGTCGGGAGGCGGCCGAATGGCAACTCGTCGACCACGCGGTCCCGCTCGCGGAATTGCCGATGGCGGCGGCCAACATGGTCGACCGTTTCGCGCAGTCGGCGACGGTGGCCGTGGGGCTCGCCAAGTGGCTGATGGCGTCAGGGCAATCGGCGACGCTGGAGGAGGCCTTGCGCAACGAGGCGTTTGCGATGGAGCTCTCCTCGCGCAGCGAGGACTTCCGTGAGGGGATGGCCGCCTTCACCGGCAAGCGGGCCGCCCGATTCGAGGGCCGGTGAGCGGGTCGCGGCTGGCGGTCGGCTCGCAGACCCCGCGCGACGAGGTCGTCGCGGCGGTGCGGGCCTGGATCGCCGAGCATGTGCCGGCCGCCTGGCGTGAGGCAGCAGCAGGCGGCACCCGGGCGATCCGCGCGGTGCGCTCGCGAGCTGACTACGAGGCCTGGTACCCGGTCTTCGGCAGCTCCGGCATGGTCGCCCCGACCTGGCCCGTCGCGTACGAGGGGCTGGACCTTCCGCCCGCGTCGGCGCGGCTGATCGAGGCTGAGCTACGGCCCTACAACCTCGGCCGGCTCAACCCGCTCGGCATCCACAACGCGGCACCCGCGCTCTTCGCGTACGGCACCGAGGAGCAGCGGCTGCGCTTCCTGCCGCCGATCGTGCGCGCCGAGGAGATCTGGTGCCAGCTCTTCAGCGAACCCGGCGCCGGCTCCGATCTGGCATCCTTGTCGACCCGAGCGGTGCTCGACGGCGACGAGTGGGTCGTCAACGGCCAAAAGGTCTGGACCACCTGGGGTTTTGCCGCCGACTTCGCGGTGCTGCTGGCGCGTACCGACCCTGATGTGCCCAAGCGAAACGGGCTCACGTACTTCCTGATCGACCTGCATCAGCCCGGTGTCGACATCCGGCCGCTGCGCCACATCACCGGCGAGGTCGACTTCTGCGAAGTCTTCCTCGACGGCGCCAGAATCCCTGATACGCAAAGGGTCGGCCGGGTCAACGACGGCTGGCGGATCGCCGGGGCGACGCTGTCCGGCGAGCGCCAGATGGTCTCCGGATCCGGCTCGGGCGGAGTCGACCGCATCGGTGGCGGGGGCATTGCGAGCCTCATCGCGCTCGCCCGGCGGATCAGTTCCGAGGGGCGCCCCGGCGGATGGGACGATCCGATCGTGCGCCAGGAACTGATGACGCTCTACTGCGAGGACGCCATCCGCGGCTGGACGAACTCGCGCGTGCGGGCGTTGCTGCGAGCCGGACGCGCGCCCGGTGCGGAGAGCTCGGTGGGCAAGGTCGCGTCGGGGTCGCTGAACCAGCGCACCCAGATGCTGGCCACGGACCTGCTCGGTGCGTACGCGACCGGCTGGGTCGCCGACGGTGATGTCGACTATGCGGACGCGCTCCCTTATGAGGTGCGGGGGATGCTCCGCAGCCGGGCCAACACGATCGAGGGCGGGACCACCGAGGTCAACAAGAACATCCTGGCCGAGCGGGTGCTCGGGCTGCCGCGCGAGCCTGATCCCTGGCACGGCAAGGCCTGGCGCGAAGTTCCCCGTAGCTGATGACGATTTCCACTTCGTTCCAGACGCTGGCGGTATCGCGTTCGGGGCCGGTGGGCTGGCTGGTGTTCAACCGGCCCGAAGCCGCCAACGCGATGGACGCGACCATGCTCGCCGAGCTGGAAACGGCGTGGCTCGAACTCGACGCCGATCCCGAGGTGCGGGTCATCGTGAACACCGGTGAGGGGCGCGCGTTCCAGACCGGGCTCGACGTGGTGCAACTGGCGCGCCAGCCCGAGGCGCTGCGCGAGCAGTCCCGCCGCACCAAGCGCGCCACCCTGAAGCTGACGGCCTGGCACAACGGAGTGACCAAGCCCGTGATCGCGGCGGTGAACGGGGTGTGCGCCGGGGGAGGGCTGCACTTCGTGGCGGACGCCGACATCGTGATCGCCGCGTCGAACGCGTCCTTTCTCGACCCGCACGTCTCGGTCGGCCAGGTGAGCGCGTACGAGACGATCGGGCTGGCACGCAAGGTCGCCTTCGAGCCGGTGATGCGGATGGCGCTCATCGGACGGGGCGAGCGGGTGCCGGCGCAGCGGGCGTACGACATCGGTTTGATCTCGCAGGTGGTCGATCCGCCGGAGGGGTTGCGCGAGCAGGCGCAGGCGCTTGCGGAGCTGGTGGCCGATCACGAGCCGGCGGAGTTGGCGCGGCGCAAACGAGCCCTCTGGGACGCGCTGGAGCTTGGCCTTTCTGCCTCCTACCGCAAGACGTCAACAACAGAGATGGAAGCACTATGAGCGACGGATACGGGGCATACGAGACGCTGAAGCTGGAGCGCCAGGGCGGTGTCGGGTGGCTCATCAACAACCGCCCTGAGGCGCTCAACGCCATGAACGCTCTGATGCGCGACGAGTTCGCGCAGGCGTGGATCGAGCTCGACCGTGACCCTGCCGTGCGCGTCATCGTGCACACCGGCGAGGGGCGTGCGTTCCAGACCGGTGTCGACGTCGCGGAACTGGCGAGCGACGGGCTCGGAATGGAGCGCTATCGGGAGTCGGCGTCGACCTTCGATCTGCACTTCACCTCCTGGCACCAGCGGGTCGCCAAGCCGGTCATCACGGCGGTGAACGGGCTCTGCGCCGGCGGCGCGTTTCACTGGGTGGCCGACGCCGACATCGTCATCGCCGCGTCCGATGCCCAGTTCTTCGACCCGCACGTCTCGGTCGGCCAGGTGGTGGCGATGGAGGCGATCGGACTCATGCGCAAGATGCCGTTCGAGGCCGTCATGCGGATGGCCCTGGTCGGGCGGCACGAGCGCATGTCGGCGGAGCGGGCGTATCAGCTCGGGATGATCTCGCAGGTCGTCGACCCACCCGAGAATTTGCGCGCAGAAGCGCAAACCCTCGCGGAGAAGATCGCCCGCAACTCACCCGCCGCGATGCTCGCGTCCAAGCGCGCACTCTGGGGTGCGCTGGAAATGGGCCTCACCGACGCCTGCCGCGAGGGGGCCGGCGACCTGGTGTCGATGTGGGGCCATCCCGATCAGGAGGAGGGCCCGCAGGCGTTCGCCGCCAAGCGCGACGCCGAATGGCTGCCGCTGGATGCGGAAAAGACCGCGGGCACCGGACCGGGCCCGCGCTGATGGCCAGCCTGCTGGATCTGCTCGAGGAGCGTCCTACGGATGCCGAGACGATCGCGGTGTATGCGGGGGATCGGGAGGTTTCCCGGGCGGCGCTGCGGGCGGCGGCGAAGGAGCTGGCGGCCACGCTGACAGCAGCGGGCGTCAAGGCCGGCCAGCCGGTCGCGGTGATGCTGGAGAACGGTCCCGAGGTCGTCGCGGCGATGTTCGGCGTCTGGTACGCGGGGGCCGTGTACGTGCCGATCAATCCGCGCGTGACCGCCTCCGAACTCGAGCATTACCTCTCGGCGACGCGTCCCGCGCTGCTCATTGCACGCAAAGCCCCGGCCGATGTCCCGGTGCCCACGGTCATCGCGGGGGAGCTGTCGTGGACCCCGCCGCCGGCTCCCGCCGTTGATGTTCCGGCACACGAGGGTGACATCGCGCTGGTGCAGTGGACGTCGGGCACCACGGGCCGTCCGAAGCCGGTCCTCTTGCGCCACAGCGGTTTCCTGAAGTTGCTGGAGCCGGTGCTGAAGAAGTTGCTCGGCGCGGGCAGCGACAAGGTCGCCGAGCGCAAGGCGCCGATGCCCAACCTGATCCCGACCTCGATGGCGCTGTCGGCCGGGATCTACAACGTGCTCTTCGCGTTCCGGGTCGGCGCCGCCGCGATCCTGATGGAGCGCTTCGATCCGATCGTCTTCGCCGAGCTCGTGCCGCGTTTCCAGTTGCGTTCCACGGTGCTGCCGCCCGCCGCCATGACGATGCTCTGCGACACCCCCGAGGTGACCACGCTCGTCCCGCTGAAGTACGTGCGCAGCATCAGCGCGCCCTTGTCCCCGCTGCAGGCGCGCCGGTTCCGCGACAAGTTCGGCGTGACGGTGCTGAACTGCTACGGCCAGACCGAGATCGGCGGCGAGATCATCGGCTGGAACGCGGCCGATTCCCGTGCGCACGGCGAGGAGAAGCTCGGCTCGATCGGTCGCCCGCACGATGGCGTGGAAGTGCGAATCGAGGAGGGGTCGGGGGAGTTGCACGTGCGGACTCCCGCGACGGCTGCGGGCTACGCCGACGGCGGGCCGCTCGGCGATCGGCTGCTGCCCGACGGCTGGTTTCGCACCGGCGACGTCGCCCGTATCGACCCCGAGGGCTTCCTCTGGATCGAGGGCCGCGTGTCGGACATGATCAACCGCGGCGGCCTGAAGGTCTTCCCCGGCGAGGTCGAAGAGGTGCTCCGGCTCGACCCGGCGGTGGCTGATGTGGCGGTCGTCGCCGCGCCCGACGAGCGTCTCGGCGAGGTGCCCTGGGCGTTCGTCGTCCCTGCCTCACCCGGGGCCGATCTGGACGGTGAGGCTCTAGCTGCGCAGGCCCGCGAACGGCTGGCACCGTTCAAGATTCCAGTGCGCTTCGTGGCCGTGACCGAGCTCCCGCGTAACGAAGCCGGCAAGGTGCTGCACCGCGAACTCCTCGCCCTCGCCGACTGAACCCTTTGCGGCCCAGGACCGCGCGCCACGGCGGCTGGTCTCAGCCGGTTGCCATCGCGCGCAGCTCGAACTTCAGTACCTTGCCGGTGGCGTTCAGCGGGAAGGCATCGACGACGCGCACCGCCCGCGGCACCTTGAAGTTGGCCATCCGCTCGCGGCACCAGGCGAGGAAGGCATCGGCGTCCAGCGACTCGCCCGGCCGCACAACGACGAAGGCCATGCCGACCTCGCCGAGGCGGTCGTCCGGCACGCCCACCACCGCCGCCTGCGAAATGGCGGGATGGCCGAGGATGACGTTTTCGATCTCGACCGGATACGCGTTGAACCCGCCGACGATGAACATGTCCTTGATCCGGTCGGTGATGCGCAGGTTGCCGGCCTCGTCGAGCACGCCGACGTCGCCGGTGTGCAACCAGCCTTCGGCGTCGATGGTCGCGGCCGTGGCGGCCGGATCCCCGAAGTAGCCCTTCATCACCTGATAACCGCGCACCAGCACCTCGCCCGGCTCTCCCGGCGGAAGCTTCTCGCCGGACGCGGATACGACGCAGACCTCACCGCCGGGGATCGCGCGCCCGCACGTGGTCGCGATGATGACGGGATCGTCGTCATGCCGGCACATCGTCGCGGTACCAGTGGTTTCGGTGAGACCGTAACCGGTGACGACGGACGCGAACTTCAGCTCGCTGCGCAGCCGCTCGACGAGCTCCACCGGAACCGCGGCGGCGCCCGTCACGGCAAGTCGCAGCGAGCTGGTGTCGTAGGCGCCAAGGTCGGCGGTGAGCAACGTCTGGAAGATGGCCGGCGGGCCGGGGAGCATCGTGATGCGTTCCTTGGCGACCCGGGCCATCACCGACGGCGCGTCGAACACCGGGTGCGGCACGATGACCGAGCCGGTCAAAAAGCACGCCAGCACACCGGATTTCAGCCCGGCGGTGTGAAAGAACGGGTACGCGATCAGGTAGCGGTCGCCGGCGCGCAGCCCGACGACCTCAGACCAGCTGGTGTAGGTACGCGTGCTGGCGCCGTGGGTCAGCATCGCGCCCTTCGGCTTTCCGGTCGTGCCTGAGGTGAAGATGATGTCCGACAGATCCTCAGGGCCAAGCGCGTCTGAACGTGCCTTGACGGCCGCCGGCAGCACCCCGTCGGCGCGCATCAGGAACGCCCGGAAGCTTGACGCGTCAGCACGATCGGGACCGGCGAGGACGACGATTCCTTCGAGCCCGTCGACCTTTTCGCGCTTCAGCTGCTCGACATAGTCGGTGCCGAGGAAGTCGGTGACGGTGAAAAGGAACCGTGCCTTGGACGTGTTGAGGACGTGGGCCGCCTCGGCCGCCTTGAAGCGGCTGTTGATGGGGACGAGCACGCCCCCGGCGGCGTAGAGCCCGAACGCCGCGACGATCCAGCGCGCGCTGTTGGGTGCCCAGATCGCGGCGCGGTCGCCGGGCTGCAGTCCCGAGGCGATGAAGGCGCGCGCCGCCTCGTTGATGTGTTCGGCGAGCTGGCCGAAGGAGAAGCGGATGTCGCCGTCGACGAGACCTTCCGCGTCGGGCCAGAGCCGCGCGGCCCGCTCGACGGCTGCCGGAATTGTCGGTGGGATCTGCGGCGGGAACTCGTCGGGCACGGCCGCGCTCACAGGTCTCTCGGACAACTCATGCGGCGATGGTAGACAATATGCAGAACTTGATTGTCTGCTCCGCTTCATTTCACGCTGCGTTCGCGAAAGTAGGTCGTACGGATGGGTCTGCTCGACGGCAAGGTCGCCATCGTCACGGGAGCTGGGCACGGTATCGGCCGGGGCCACGCGCTGGAGCTGGCCCGCCAGGGTGCCAAGGTGGTCGTGAACGACCTGGGAGGTTCGGTGCGCGGCGAGGGCACCGGCCGCGCGGCCGACGACACCGTCGCGCTGATCGAGAAGGCGGGCGGCGCGGCGGTCAGCAACTACGCCGACGTCTCCAACCACCAGCAGGCGGGCGAGCTCGTCCAGCAGGCGGTCGACGCGTTCGGCCAGCTCGACATCGTCATCAACAACGCGGGCATCGTGCGTGACGCCGCGATCTGGAACATGCCCGAGGGCGATTTCGACGCCGTGATGGGCGTGCACGTGAAGGGCACCTGGAACGTCTCGCACCACGCCGCCAAGTACTGGCGGGCGCAGGCCAAGGCGGGCAAGACCTTCACCGGCCGCATCATCAACACCACGTCCGGCGCCGGCCTCGGCGGCAACTTCGGCCAGACCAGCTACGCGACCGCCAAGGCCGCCATCGTGGGCCTCACGCTCACCCTCGCGCTCGAGCTCTACAAGATGGGCGTCACGGTCAACGCGATCGGCCCGGCCGGCCTCACGCGCATCACCGCGTCGATCCCCGGCGCCGGCGATGCTTTCGAGCCCGACGCTTTGGGCGGCGACGAGTACCACGCCATGGACCCGGCCGGCAGTTCGCCGCTGGCCGCCTGGCTCGCCAGCGATGACGCGCAGTACGTGACCGGTCAGGTCATCCGCTGCCTGGATGACCGGATCATCTGGATGAAGGGCTGGACCGAGCGCAAGACCGTCCACTCGGGCGAGAAGCGCTGGGTGGCTGAGGAACTGCCGTCGATCATGGCTCAGGAGATCTTCGAGACGCGCCACCCAGGCCTGCGTTTCAGCGCCAGCTAACCGCTCTCTTCGTGGCTACCGTCTGGTCGCTCGTCGCTGCCCGCGCGGCAGCGACCCCGGACCTGGAAATGCTCGCCGACGAGCACGGCAGGTCGCTGACGTTCCAGCAGTTCCACGACGCCGCCGAGCGGGCCGCCGCCGGCCTGCTGGATCTCGGGGTCGGTCCGGGTTCGCGGGTCGTCTGGCAGTTGACTACCCGCATCGAAACCCTCGTCCTCACGGCAGCGCTGTGCCGGCTCGGCGCCGTGCAGATCCCGGTGCTGCCGATCTACCGGGGACGCGAGATCGGGTTCGTCCTGGCCCAGACCGAGGCGGCCCACCTGCTCGTGGCCCGGCGGTGGCGCGACATCGAGCTGGCTGATGTCGCGGCGTCGGCGGCGAAAGAGACCGGCGCCGCCCTCACCGTCATCGACGGAGCGCTACCCGAGGGTGATCCGTCGCAGCTGCCTGCTCCGCCGAGCCGTGACGACGAGGTGCGCTGGATCTTCTACACCTCCGGCACCACGGCTGATCCCAAGGGCGCGATGCACACCGACATCTCGGCGAGTGCGGGCGGAGCTGCGATGGCGAGCGGTCTGGTCATGTCGCCGTCCGACCGGGTCGCCATGGTCTTCCCGATCGCCCACATCGGCGGCTGCGCGGTCTGGTTCACCTGCAGCCTGCTGTGCGGGACAGTGCTGATCTTCACCGAGTACGTCGAGCCTGACTCGGTGTGCGAGCTGCTGCGCACCCACCACGTCACCATTGCGGGCACCGGCCCGGCGCACCACGCGATGTACATCGCCGCCCAGCGCGCGCACCCGGACGAGCCGTACTTCCCCGATGTGCGCGTCTACACCAGCGGGGGAGCGGCCAAGCCGCCGAGCCACTTCGCGATGATCGCCCGCGAGCTGGGCCGCCCGGTCCACTCCTCCTACGGCATGACAGAGGGGCCCATCCTCACCTGCACGCATCCTGATGATCCCGACGACGTGCTCGCTACCTCGGAGGGGCGGGCGTGCGAGGGTGTCACGATCCGCATCGCGGGGCCTGGCGAGGAGGGCGAGGTACTCGTCAAGGGACCTCAGGTGATGCGCGGTTACCTCGACTCGTCCCTGGACGCCGACGCGTTCGACGCCGACGGTTTCCTGCGCAGCGGAGACCTCGGAAAGCTCGACGCCGTCGGCAATCTCACGATCACGGGCCGCATCAAGGACGTCATCATCCGCAAGGGCGAGACCTTCAGCGCCCGCGAGGTGGAGGACCTGCTCATCACAGCCCCGGGCGTCGCCGACGTGGCGGTCATCGGGCTGCCGCATCCGGTGCTCGGCGAGCAGGCGTGCGCGTGCGTCGTCGCCGCCGATCCGTCCGATCCGCCGACGCTCGAGAGCCTGACCGCACATCTGGCGGCGCAGGGACTCATGCGTCAGAAATGGCCGGAACGCCTGCAATTGCTGGACTCTTTGCCCTACAACCTCGCCGGCAAGGTCATCAAGGCCGACCTGCGTGCACTCGTCGGCTGAGCAGGTCCGCTGGACCCCCGCGCGCATACGATCCGATGCGCAGCGGGCGGGGAACGTTTTTCGGTCGAGCACACAATGCGTTGCACCAGCCGCAAAGCATCGGATCGTATGCCTGCACGAAACCTTGCTCATCCCCCCGGCGCACCGGATTGTGTGCGCAAGCCAGCTTTTGCGGGTGCTCAGGGAATTGAGCCCCAGGCGACGAGCGGTCCGGCCGCCTCGATGAGGGCAGCGGTGGGGGAGTAGTCGATCGGCACCTCGAGAACGGTGACGCCCGGTGCCGCCAGGGCTGCGGCGGCACGCTCGCGATGCTGGGCCGCATCGGCGAGCGAACCTGCCTGCCCCCACACCTCGACGACGAACGAGAACCCTTGGGTGCGGGCACGCTCGATCAGCTCAACGGCGAGCGGGGTGAGCACCTCGTCCACTACTGCGAGGGCCGTTCCGCCGGCGGCCGCGATGAGATACGCCCGGGCGACCGCTGCTTCGGGGCGTGCGGAGGCGGGGATGGCCACGCTGCCCAGCCGGGTCGTCGGCACCGTGCGCCCGATCCACCAGCCGGCCAGGCCGGGCTCGGCGCAGACAATTCCCTCCGCGCCCAGCACGCCCGCCGCGTCGGAGGCGGCCCGCGCGGGGTTCAGCGGCGCGCCTTCGAGCTTGTAGAGCGGTTGCGCGATGTCCCAGAGCACCTGGAAGAGCTCGGGCTGCGGGGGCGGCTGTGGCGGGGAGCCCCAGCTCGGTCGTACTCGCGGCGCGGCGGAAAGCAAGTCGCTCGGCGCCACGCTGCGCCAGCCAGGAGCCGACTCCTCGATGCCGGCACCTCGCAGCAGTGCCGGCGGGCACTCGTCGGTGTCGACGCCCACGACGAGCACGGCAGCATCGGGACGCGCACCGGCGAGCGCGAGGTCGCGTTCCTGCAAGCATCCGGTTCCCAGGTGATATGGGCTGTCCCAGCGGAAGATCCCCTTGGCGGTGAACGCATTCAGCACCCCGAGCCCGGTGCGCTCGGCGAACGTCGCCAGATCTGCGGCGTAGCCCCCGCGTACGACCGCGCCCCCGGCGAGCACGAAATCGGCCACGAACGCCTCGTCCGGCGCGAGTGGCTGTACGGGCAATGCAGGTGCAGCTTCGGCGAGCAAGGCCTCGATATCAGCTGGCGTGGGCTGCATGGACCCGTCCCTTCCTCGGATGAGTGCTGGCGCTAGCATCACCTAGAACCATCACTAGAAGTCGTTATAGCCGAACGGTCGCCTGCTTTGGAGGACGCTTTGCAGCTGTCGGACACGGCCGAAGAGGCGGCGTTCCGCGCGGAGGCTCGTGAATGGCTGTCCGCCCACGCGCCGGCGTTCGAGGCGCAGGGCCGGGCGGTAGCCGCTGCGGGACTGGTAGCGGATTCGCCCGAGGCGTACGGAAAGATCGAGCGCGCGAGCCACGACGCCGCGCGCGACTGGCAGTCCGAGCTGCACCGCGGGGGCTGGGCCGGCATCGCGTGGCCGAAGAAGTTCGGCGGTCGCGGCGGCAGCCCCATCCAGACGGCGATCTTCGCCGAGGAGCAGGCCCGTTTCACCGTGTCGAACGGCCCGCTGATGGTGTCGATCAACATGGTCGGCCCGACCCTGATGGCCCACGGCACCGAGGAGCAGCAAGCCGGGCATCTCGAGAAGATCATCAGTGGCCAGGAGATCTGGTGCCAGCTCTACAGCGAGCCCGGCGCCGGTTCCGACCTCGCCTCGCTGCGCACCCGCGCAGTCCTCGACGGCGACGAATGGGTCGTCAACGGCCAGAAGGTGTGGAACTCCAGCGCCCGCGCGGCTGACTGGGCGATCTTGCTGGCCCGCACGGACGCCGACGTTCCCAAGCACCGCGGGATCACGTACTTCATCGTCGACATGCGCACGCCCGGCATCGACGTGCGACCGCTGCGCCAGGCGAGCGGGGCTTACCACTTCAACGAGGTGTTCCTCGACGACGTGCGCATCCCGGTGGCGAACGTGCTCGGTGAGATCGGCGACGGCTGGAACGTTGCCCGCACCACGCTGGCCAACGAGCGGGCCATGATCGGCGGCGGCGGAAGCCGTGGCCAGATCCCGGCGCTCATCGAGCTCGCCCGCAAGAACGGCCGCAGCGACGATCCCGTCATCCGGCAGGGGATTGCCGACGCCGTCACCCGCGAGCAGATCCTGCGCTACCTCAGCCTCCGGGCCCGCACGGCGTTGTCCAAGGGAGTGCCGCCGGGTCCCGAGGCCTCCGTGATGAAACTGCTCGTCGGCCAGTACATGACGGCGACCGCTGACCTCGGGCTACAGATCGAGGGAGCCGCGGGCATGCTCGCCGGCAAGGACGCGCCCTCGAACGGCGACTGGCAGCTGGCTCGTAACAGCGTCTGGACCGTGAAGATCGGCGGCGGCACCGACGAGATCCAGCGCAACGTGCTCGCCGAGCGCATCCTCGGCCTCCCGCGCGAGCAGTCAGTCGACCGCGACACCCCCTTCCGTGACCTGCTCGGTCGCGGCTGACTTCAGGAGCTCTCTTCAATGGCGATGCCCACGAACGTCCCGATCATCGACACGATGATCGGCTTCCCGATGCGTGATGTCGCCCAGACGTACGCCTTCATCACCCGCCAGACCAAGGACGCCGAGTCCAAGGGGGAGTTCACCTTCCCGGCGCAGTACATGTTCAAGGACGTGCCGCACGAGTACCACGGCACCGAGGACCCGATCGCGGTCACGCTCGAGCAGATGGACAAGTACAACATCGAGCTCGGCATGATCGGCGTCGGCGAGGAAGGCGGCGATGGCGAGCGCGCGCTTCGTCAGCACCCCGACCGCTTCATCCCGAGCCTCGGCGTCGACCCGAATGATGGCGTCGACGCGCTGCGCGCCATGGTCAAGAACTACGAGACGTACGGGATCCGGTCGGTCAGCATGTTCCCGGCCGGCACCTTTCCGCAGGTCGCCATCAACGACAAGAAGGCCTACCCGATCTACGCGAAGGCCTGCGAGCTCGACATCCCGGTCTTCTGCTGCGCCGGAGTCCCCGGGCCGCGGCTGAAGTTCGCCCCGCAGAAGGTCGAGCTCATCGACGAGGTCATGTACGACTTCCCGGAGCTCACCTTCGTTACCCGCCACGGGTGCCAGCCCTGGACCGAGCTCGCCGTCAAGCTGATGCTGAAGTGGCCGGGTCTGCACTACTCGACGAGCGCCTTCGCCCCGAAGCACTACGACGAGAAGATCATCGCTTACGCCAACAGCCGCGGTGCCGACAAGATCATCTACGCCGGGTACTACCCGATGGGCCTGTCGATGGAGCGCATCATGACCGACATGCCCAAGGTCGGGTTCAAGGACGAGGTGTGGCCGAAGTTCCTGCGCGGTAATGCCGCCCGCGTCCTCAAGCTGGACCAGGGGTGACGGCGCCGGTCACCCTTGTTTGGACCGGAGCTGAGGCTCTCGCGCCCGAGCTGCGCGAGCGCCTCATGGGTCCCGGCGCACCCTTCGAGATCCTCGTCGAGGACGTGCTCGGTTGTCCTGCCGAGGTGTTCGCGCAGCGCCCGCGCAACCTGCGTGAGGTGATCGAGCGCGCCGGACGCCAGCACGCCGACAAGGTCTTCCTGGTCTCGCCCGAGGGCGAGGAGATCACCTACGCCGACGCGGCCCGGCGCATCGCCCGCGTCGCCGACACCCTGGCCCGCGAGTACGGGGTCAGCAAAGGGGACCGGGTCGGCCTGGCGTCCGCCAATACCGTCGAATACATCCTGTGCTACTGGGCGACGCTCGCGCTCGGGGCGATCCTCTCCAACTTCAACGGCTGGTGGACGACCCCGGAGCTGGCGTACGGCATCGAGCTCACCGAGCCCGTCGTCGTACTGGCCGACGCGCGACGCCTGGAGCTGCTGGAGAAGGTGCCGGCCACAGGGTCGTTGCCGCCGTTCATACGGATGGAGGTCGCGGCGGCCGCCGGGCTCACCTCGGACGGTCCTGACGTGGCGGCGATTCCCATGCCGACAATCCCGATCGACGAGGACGACCCGGCCACCATCCTTTTCACCAGCGGGACCACCGGGCGTCCCAAAGGCGCCGTCAACACCCATCGCAACTGGATCCACTTCGCGCTGTGCAACACCGCCGGGGGCGCGATCGGGATGGCCGCTGCCGGGGTCTTGCCCGAGGTGGCGGCGAAATCCCCGCAGCCATCGGCGATTTTCGCCGCGCCGATCTTCCACATCTCCGGCAGCGGGCCGCTGACGAACGCGCCGGCCAGCGGGATGAAGCTGGTGCTGCCGCCTCCCGGCCGGTGGGATGAGACGGTCACCCTCGAGCTCGTGCAGAAGCACCGGATCACCACGTTGAGCGGCGTTCCCACCCAGTTCTGGCGGATCCTGCAGCACCCCGAGATCGCGTCCTACGACCTGTCCAGCGTGCAGACGATCGGGGGCGGGGGTGCGGTCTTCCCGCCTGAGCTGGCCCGGCTGATGTGGTCGACCCTGCCGGCCGTAGGGGCGGGCCAGGGTTACGGGATGACCGAAACCGTAGGCATGGGCTCGCGGCTCGGTGGTCCGGCGTTCAAAGCGCGGCCCGAGACGGTCGGTACCTGCCAGATCACGATGAAGGTCCAGGTGCGTGACCCGGCGGGCAACGTGCTGCCCGCCGGCGAGGTGGGCGAGGTCTACATCTGGGGCGCCGGGGTCTTTCGGGGCTACTGGAACAACCCCGAGGCGACCAAGGCCGTCCTGGATGGGCAACGCTGGTACAAGACCGGCGACTTCGGCCGTACCGACGGGGAGTTCCTCACGCTCGAGAGCCGGATGCGTGACCTCATCATCCGCGGCGGCGAGAACATCTACCCGATCGAGATCGAGAACCGGCTCGTCGAGCATCCGCAGATCGCCGACGCGGCCGTCATCGGGGTCGACCACAAGACGCTCGGCCAGGAAGTGAAGGCGTTCATCGTCGCGTCGCCCGGATGCGATCCGTCGGTCGATGACATCAAGCGTTTCGTCGGTGAGGCGCTCGCGGCGTTCAAGGTGCCGGCGTACGTCGTCTTCCGCGACGCACTGCCCTACAACGCGACCGGCAAGCTCCTCAAGCGCGAGCTCGAAGAGCAGGACCGGGCCGCCTCGGCGTCCAGCTAGCTCAGACCCCGATGCGCTGCGCGAGCAGCTCGCGGTGGTAGGTCGGGTCTCCGAAGAACAGCTGCGAGCTCTTGGCGCGCTTGAAGTACAGGTGCGCCGGGTGCTCCCAGGTGAAGCCGATACCCCCGTGGATCTGGATGTTTTCGGCCGCGCAGTGCACGTAGGCGTCGGAGCAGTAGGCCTTCGCCAGGCTCGCGACGGTCGGTAGCTCGTCGTTCATCTCCGAGCCCGCCCACAGCCCGTAGTACGCGGCGGACTTGGCCGACTCGACCTCGACGAGCATGTCGGCGCACTTGTGCTTGATGGCCTGGAACGAGCCGATGGGACGCCCGAACTGCACGCGGACCTTGGCGTAATCGACGGACATCTCCAGCACCCGCTGGGCTCCGCCGACCTGCTCGGCAGCGAGCGCGACCGCGGCGAGGTCGAGCACCTGCGACAGGACCGGCCAGGCCGCGCCCTCGGTGCCGACCAGCCGCGCCGGGGTCGCGTCGAAGGTGAGCCGCGCCTGCTTGCGGGTCTGGTCCATGGTCGCGAGCGGCGTGCGCACGAGGCCCGACGCGTCACCGTCGACCGCGAAGATGCTGATGCCTGAGGGGGTACGGGCGGCCACCAGTACGAGGTCGGCCAGGTGGCCGTCGAGCACGAACATCTTGGTGCCGGTGAGGGTCCACGCGTCGCCGCTCTGGGCGGCGGCCAGCTGAACGCCTGACTCATCCCAGCGGCCGTCTTCCTCGGTGAGCGCGAGGGTCGCGATGCTCTCGCCGCTCGCCAGGCCTGGCAGGTACTGCTCCTTGGCCGCGTCATCCCCGGCGAGCAGCAGCGTGTTCGCCGCGAGGACGCAGGTGGAGAAGTACGGCGCGCACAGCAGCGCGCGGCCCATCTCCTCGATGACCACACCGAGCTCGAGGAAGGAGAAGCCGGACCCGCCGTACTCCTCGGGAATCGCCAGCCCCTGCAGCCCGAGCTGCTCACCCATCTGCTGCCAGAGCTTGGGCTCGTAGCCTTCGGTGGTGTCCATGAGCCGGCGAACCTCGCTCTCCGGCGACTTGTCTTCCAGGAAGCTGCGCACCGTGCGGCGCAGCTCCTCCTGCTCGTCGCTGAAAGCAAAGTCCATGGACGCCATATTAGGGCCGTGGCCGGCGATGCGATGACCCGGCCCGTCCGGCTCTGCGCGCGCGCCGTCGACGTACCGCCGCTCACGTCCGCCGGGGTCGTTCGGCTGGCCGGCGGCCTGCGCCAACCCGTTGTGCTTGCGGGCGATTGGGACGCCGGTGACCTCATCGTCGCGGCTGATCCGACGTCGGTCGTCCTCGACTCCGCGGACGCCTTCGCAGTGCTCGACGTCCTACCTGTGCTCGACCATGAGGCGCCGGAGCACGCCGTCGGTGGCGGCTGGTTCGGCTGGATCGGTTTCGACCCGTCAGCGCACGCGCTGGCGTTCTACCCGAACGTGCTGCGCCGCCGCGACGGGCAGTGGTGGGACGAGGCGTTGCTCGGCCTGCTCGACGACACCGAACTCGAGCAGCGGCGCGTGGCCTTGGCGAAGGCACTGCGCGAGCCGGTGCCGGCGCTCCCGTACGAGCTCGGCCGGGTAACGGCCAGCCGCGGGCTGGCGGGACACGCGGCCGCCGTCGAGCGATGCATCCAGCACATCCGGGCCGGCGAGAGCTACCAGGCCAACATCTGCCTGACGCTGTACGCGTCCTTCGAGGGCAGCGCGCCCGCCCTTGGCGCGGATCTGGTGTCCGAGCTCGAACCGCGTTTCGGGGCGTTCCTCGCGGTTGGCCCGACGACCGTCGCGAGCGCGTCGCCGGAACTGTTCCTGCGCCGCACCGGAAGGCACGTCCTCTCTCAGCCGATCAAAGGGACCCGCCCGCGCAGCGGTTCCGACGCGAGCGCCGAGGCCTCCCGCCTCGCCGGATCGCAGAAGGACCGGGCCGAGAACGTGATGATCGTCGACCTGATGCGCAACGATCTCTCACGCGTCGCGGAGGTCGGCTCGGTCGCGGTCAGCGGGCTCCTCGACGTGGTGGCGGCCCCGGGCGTCTGGCATCTGGTCAGCGGCGTCGAGGCCCGGCTGCGCGAGGGCGTGACCGACGGGGAGTTGCTACGCGCGGCCTTCCCGCCGGGTTCGGTGAGCGGGGTCCCCAAGTCGCGGGCCGTCGAAATCATTGCCGAACTGGAGGACGGTCCCCGCGGGGTCTATACCGGGGCCATCGGGTTCGTGAGCCCTGCTGCCGGTGCGCAGTTCAGCGTCGCCATCCGCACCGTGGCGATCGACGCGGGCGTTTTCCGCCTCGGAGTCGGCGGCGGCATCACAGTCGACTCCACTCCCGCGCAGGAATGGTGGGAATGCTTCGACAAGGCCTGGCCGCTGCTGCAGGCGGTCGGCGGCCGAGTCGGTGACCCGGAGGCGTTGCGTCCACCGCCAGACCCGCGAGCCACTGGCGGCGTCTTCGACACCTGCCTGGTGCGAAACGGAGAGCCGGTCGAGCGGGCCGAGCATCTGGCCCGGCTGGAACGTTCGCTGTACGAGCTTTACCAGCGACCCGTGCCGGCCGAAGCGTCCGCAGCCCTGACGAGCCCCCAGGTGACGATGCTGGCGTGGCAGCGCCAGCGGGTCGACGTGTCTGCGGCCGGGGAGGTGCGGGTCTCTCGCAGCGAGGTCCCCGCACCGGTCGCTGTCGACGGTCAAGAGGGCGCTGACGCTGTCGCGGTCCCTGCCGTCACCGGATTCGGGCCTCACAAGTGGCGCGATCGCGAGCAGCAGGCCCGGCTGGAGGACGCCCACCCGGGCAAGGTCGTCATCCTCGCCGATCCCGCCGGGCTGCTGGAATCCACCCGGGCCAACGTGATCGGCATCGTCGACAGCCGCCTCGTCACGCCGCCGCTCGACGGCCGGATCCTGCCCGGCGTCACGCGTACGACCTTGTTGGAGATCGCCCGCGACCTGGGCGTCCCGATCAGCCTCGAGCCGCTCGACCCGGCGCGCGCGCAGGCGCTCGCGACCGTCGGATCGGTGGCCGGGCTGTGCTGGATCCGCAGCTGTGCAACGCCATCGGGCCTGCTGCAATGGGACGGACCCGGTGCACTTCTCACCGAGCTCTCGCGGCGCCTGATCCACCGCTGGTCGTGCGGCGCTACGGTCCGAGGGTGAACACCAAGGTCTACACGCACGAGTTCATCGACATCCGCGGCGCGATGCGTCCTCAGTACATGCATCACATGACAGCCAACTGGAGCCCGATCGCGCAGGAAGCGCGCCACCAGTTGTGCTTCGGCGTCTGGGGTGTCGTGGGTACGACCGACCGCTGGCCGCGCGTCATCAACATGTGGGAAGAGGACGGCTTTCCCGGGCTGGCGAAGGGCCTCGGGCACGAGACCGGGCGTCCGAACATGCAGGACGCCAAGCTCGAGAAATGGTGGAACGAGGCCGCTGGCTATCGCAAGGGCGGCTTTGACCGGGTGATGATCCCCGCCCCGTGGACCCGCACCATCGAGGAGCTCACCGCCGACGGCGTACGCGGCGAGGTGTACGCCCACGAGATGGTCACGGTCGCGCCCGGCACCGCCGCGGACTTCCTGGAACTCGTGCGCGCCCAGATGCTCCCGGCCTATGCCGGCGCCGGTTTCGAACTCGTCAGCGCGATGCGCACATCGATGATCGACGAGTCCGAATGCATGCTGATCTGGGCGATCCCGACGTGGGACGCGTGGGCCGATTTCGAGTTGCAGATCAACGATCCCGACGCCAAGGGTCCGCTGCGTGACTGGCAGCAGACGCTCTACACGCGCAGCTCGAATTTCCGCCGCTTCCTGATGCTGGACGCGCCGCTGTCGCCGTTGAAGATCGGCCGCCAGCCGGCCCGCTCGGACCGGATCGACTCCTGGGATGAGGGGTGAGCCTTCCGCTGGAGGGGTTGCTCGTCGTCGGGATCGAGCAGGCGGTCGCGGCGCCGCTCGCGACGCGTCATCTGGCGGATCTCGGCGCTCGCGTCGTGAAGATCGAGAACCCGCGCGGCGGGGACTTCGCGCGCGACTACGACGCCGCCGTCAACGGGATCGCCGCGCATTTCATCTGGTGCAACCGTGGCAAGGAATCACTGACCCTCGACCTGCGCAGCGAAGCCGGAGCCGAGGTCATGGAACTCCTGCTGGCGCGGGCCGATGTGCTCATCCAGAACCTCGCACCGGGCGCAGCAGCACGGCGCGGACTGGCGGCGGCTCAGGTGACGTCGCGCCACCCCCGGCTCATCGCGGTCGACATCTCGGGCTACGGCGAGGGCGGCCCGCTGCAGCAGCGCCGCGCCTACGACTTGCTGGTGCAGTCGGAATCGGGCTCGTGCTCGATCACCGGCCGACCCGGGTCGCCCGCGAAACCCGGCGTGCCGGTCGCCGACATCGGCGGCGCGATGTATGCGTATTCCAGCGTGCTGGCGGCCCTTTACGAGCGCGAGCGCACGGGCCGGGGCGCCGCGATCTCGGTCGCGCTGTTCGACGCGGCCACCGAATGGATGGGCTACCCGCTGCACTACACGATGGGCACCGGCATCGAGCAGGAACCGCAGGGCGTCGGCTCGCCGGCGGTGGCGCCCTACGCGTCGTTCGTGAGCAGCGACGGGGAGACGATCGTGCTCGGCACCACGAATGACGCCGAGTGGCAACGCCTCGCGACGGTGGCCCTCGAACGACCCGATCTGGCGGCGGAACCGGCCTACGCGAGCAACGCCCAGCGCGTCGCCCGCCGCACCGAACTGGACCCCGTCATCGCCGCCTGGGCCGCCACTCGCACCGTGTCGTCCATCGAGGCGAAGCTCGACGAAGCGGGCATCGGACACGCGAAACTGAACGGCGTGCAGGACCTGATCGACCATCCGCAGCTCGCCGAGCGTCAGCGCTGGACGCGGGTCGCGACCCCGGCGGGCGACGTGGATGCGGTGCTGCCGCCGCCGATCTCGCCGCAGTGGGATTTCCGGCTCGGGGGGGTGCCGGGGCTGGGCGAACACACCGATGCCGTGCTCGGCTGGCTCGGGCTGGACAATGAGCGCATCGCACGACTCCACGAGGATCGTGTCGTGTGAAGGACGGAGATGCAGTGTGAAGAGCAGCGGAGAGCCGTATTACCGGCGCATCACGCTGCGCCCCACCGTCCAGAGTGATGGACGGGCCCAGATCGAGGCCCACATGCAGGACCACGTCCACCACATGAAGGTCGTGGTGATCCATGCCGACGGCCGGGTGATCTCCGCCATCCCGCAGGGCGTGCGGCTCCCCTGGGACATGTGCCCGTTCGGCATCGCGGGCGTCACGCGTATCGCCGGCATGACCATCGCGCAGGCGCGTGAGGGGCTCGGCTGGCCGGGTGGGCGCACCGCGAACTGCGTGCACATGGTCGACCTGACGCGGGTCGCCCTCGCCCATGTCGATGACGCCGTGGAGTCCGTGTACTCCATCACCGTCACGCCCGCTTTCGCGCCGGAACGCCACGCGCGGATCGAGCGCGACGGTCAGCTCTTGCTCGAGTGGACGCTCGACGGCGAGCAGCTCATCGGCGACGAGCCCTTCCACGGGCACACCCTGCGCGCTGCTGATTTCGTCGGCTGGCGGCAGGTGCTTGCACCCGAGTTGCGCGAGCCCGCGACCATCCTGCGCCGCGCCTGCCACATCGCCCCGAGCCGCGACATCAATCTCGACCGCATGCGGGTTGCCGCCGAAAGCATCAACGCCGACGGGTCCTGCTACACGCTTCAGCCTGACGTGATTCACCAGGCCCATCGCCAGCAAGGCACTTTTCGGATCGAGCTCACCGACGCCGATCAGGCCTAGCGCTATTCGATCGTGAGCGGGCGCTTCTCGACCGCGAGGACCCGGACCTCGCGCCGCTTGATCCGCCAGGTCCCTTCGGTCTTGGCGTACTCATCGACGTAGCGGATGTTCAGCACCCGGTCGCGCCGCTCACCCTCGAGTCCCTCGATGTGGTGAGCCACGCATCCCACCACCCCGCGCGCGGTGTCGCCGTCGATCTCGGCGTGGACATTCGCGATCACATGCATCGTCGACCAGTAGCGGGAGAGGTTGGCCATCGCCCCGGCGATCTCGGTGCGCCCCGTGCGGACCGCCGTCGGATCCTCGCCTGGTTTGAGCGCCACGACGAGCACGGCGTCCTCGGTGAACAGCCCGGCGACCCGGTCGGGCTCGCCCGCGTCGCAGAAGCTCGCGTAGCTCTCCACAAGGTTGCGCAGGACGGCGCGGTCGAGCAATTCCTGCAGGGCTGCGGGGGAGGGGCTCGACGGCGCTGGGGACGTGGTAGACACCTGACCTTCATACCGGACCGTCAGGAGCGGCTGTGCACGTAATGGTGACCGGCGGGACCGGATTCGTGGGCTCCCACACCCTTGCCGCGCTGCACGCCGCCGGCCACAAGGTGACGCTGCTGGCGCGCTCTGTCGAGCGGGCGAACCGGATGCTGGATGCGCGCGCGATCGACCGCGGTGACGTCACGATCGTTGCGGGCGACATCCTGGACATCGAAGCGGTGAGCGACTCGCTGACCGGTTGCGAGGCGGTGGTGCACGCCGCCGCGGTGGTCGGGATCGACGGTGCCAAGGCGGAGCAGGCGCGCGCGACCAACGAGCGCGGCGCCCGCAATGTCCTCGGCGCCGCGGTAGACCTCGGACTCGACCCCATCGTCTACATCTCCAGTATCAGCGCGCTCTTTCACCCGGGCGGCCCGGTGCTGCTGACCGCCCACACCCCGGTCGCGCCGGCGATGGGCCCCTACGCGGCGTCCAAGGCGGCGTGTGAGCGATATGCCCGCGAACTTCAGGCCGGCGGTGCCCCCGTCGTCTGCGTCTACCCTGGCGGCGTTCTGGGACCCGATGATCCCAGCGGCTCGGAGGCCATGCGCGGCGCCATCATCTGGCGGCGGCTGACGATGATCCGGCTCGACAGCGGCTACCTGCTGGTCGACGTCCGTGACATCGCTGACGTCATCACCGCCGCCCTGACTGCCGGCAAAGGTCCGCGCCGCTACCTCGCCGGGCACCACTACGTCCCGTGGAGCGAGCTGTGCGATCTGGTCGCCGAGGTGACCGGACGCGAGGTGCACCGGCTACCCATGACCGGACCGATCCTGCGCGGACTCGGCCGGGGCGGCGACGTCGTTCGCAAGGTCATTCCCTTCACCCTCCCGCTCAGCCGGGAGGCAATGGAGGCCGCGTCGCTGATGGTGCCGATGGACGATCAGGCCACCATCGACGAGCTCGGCATCGAGTTCCGCAGCCCGCGCGAGACGCTGCGCGACGCCTATCGCTGGCTGTATGAGTCCGGACGCATCCCGGCGCGGCTGGTACCGGCGCTTGCCATCGCCGGCAACTACGCTCGGTCGGGTGTCGGCCGAGCCAGGTGATGAGCGCAGGCGCCGGGTTCCGCGCACCGACGCCGTGCTCGCCGATCCCGCACTAGCCGACGCAGCCGGGCGCCTGGGCCGGGAGACGGTGAAGGCGGCGGTCCGGCAGGCTCAGGATCTGGTGCGGGCCGGGGTGTTGGAGCCCGACCTGGCGCTCGTCGTGCGGGAGGCCCAACGCTTGCTGCCGGCCTCGGCGACCACCCTGCGCGAGGTGCTGAACGCGACCGGCGTCGTGCTGCACACCAACATCGGACGGGCACCACTTTCGTCCGCTGCCGTGGAGGCGCTGGGGCGCGCCGCGGGCACCGTCGACATCGAGTTCGACCTCACGACCGGCGCGCGTGCTCGCCGGGGCCGGGGCACCCTGGAGGCGCTTGCACAGGCGCTGCCCGATGCTGGTGATGTGGCGGTGGTGAACAACGGTGCGGCGGCGCTGCTGCTGGCCGTCACGGTCCTCGCCGCGGGACGTGAGGTCATCGTCAGCCGGGGCGAACTCGTCGAGATCGGTGACGGGTTCCGGCTGCCCGATCTCCTCGTGGCGACAGGTGCGCGGTTGCGCGAGGTCGGCACCACCAACCGCACGGCGCTACGGGACTACCAGGCCGCCATCGGTCCCGACACCGGCTGCATCCTGAAAGTGCATCCCTCGAACTTCCGGATCAGCGGCTTCACCGCCGACGTCAGCGTCGCGGAACTCGCCGGCCTCGCGCCGCCGGTGGTGGTGGACGTCGGAAGCGGGCTGCTGGAACCCGATCCGCTCCTGCCCGACGAGCCCGCCATCGCTTCGGCACTGCGGGACGGCGCGGGCCTGGTGACGGCGAGCGGCGACAAGCTCCTCGGCGGTCCGCAAGCCGGGATCCTCGCGGGCACCGCGGAACTCGTCCAGCGTTGCCGGCGTTCGCCGCTGGCGCGGGCGCTGCGCGTCGACAAGCTCACGCTCGCCGCGCTCGAAGCGACCCTGCGCAACCCGCCGACGCCGACCTGGCAGGCGCTGCACGCCACTGCTGCGCAGTTGCACGCCCGGGTACTCAAGCTCGCTGCCGACGTCGGCGGGGGCGAGCCGATCGAAAGTGCCGGCGCCGTCGGCGGAGGCGGTGCCCCCGGGCTCGAACTTGCCGGGTGGGCACTCGCGCTCCCCGAACGCTGCGCCGAACTGCTGCGCGCCGGGAACCCGCCCGTGACGGCCCGCATCCACGCCGGCCGGTGCCTGGTGGATCCGCGGGCGGTGCCGCCCGAGCGCGACGGTGATCTCGCCGCCGCCGTACGTGCCGCACTGGCTGCTCTGAATAGCCTCTAGATGCACGTCATTGCGACCGCCGGCCACGTCGATCACGGCAAGTCGACGCTGGTGCGGGCGCTCACCGGGATGGAGCCCGACCGGCTCGAGGAGGAACGCCGGCGAGGGCTGACCATCGAGCTCGGCTACGCCTGGACGACCCTTGATCCGGGCGACGAACCATTGGCATTTGTTGACGTTCCGGGTCATCACCGCTTTCTGCGCACCATGCTGGCCGGAGTCGGGCCCGTGCCGGCGGCGCTGCTCGTCGTGGCCGCCGACGGGGGCTGGGAGGCGCAGACGGCCGAGCACGTCGCCGCGCTCGACGCGCTCGGTGTCCGGCACGGGCTGGTGGCGGTGACCCGCAGCGATCTCGCCGACCCCGAACCGGTGCGCAAGGACGTCCTCGAGCGCCTGCGCGCCACCTCACTCGGCGCGCAAACCCTTGAAGCCATTGCGGTTTCGGGCCGGACCGGTGACGGGCTACCCGAGCTGCGGGAGGCGCTGCGCCGGCTCACAAGCCGGCTTCCCGAGCCGGTGACCACCGGGCGCGTCCGGCTCTGGGTCGACCGCGCGTTCACCATCGGGGGAGCGGGCACGGTGGTGACGGCGACCCTCGGCGCCGGAACGATCCGCCTCGGCGACGAACTCGAACTCGCGGGGGTGAACGGAACCAGGCGGGTTCACGTGCGCGGCTTGCAGGCCCTCGGTGGCCCCGAGTCCGAGGTGTCCGCCGTCGCCCGGGTCGCGCTGAACCTGCGCGGCACGAGCCTGTCCGAGGTGGCGCGGGGCGATGCCATCCTCACCCCTGACGCTGATCTGCTGACTCTGGTGGCAGACGTCGAGGGCGCTGAAAGCGTCGACCTGACCGATCTTCCGGCCGAACTTGTGCTGCATCTCGGAGCCGCCAGCGTGCCGGTTCGCGTCCGCCCGCTGGGGGAGCAATTCGCTCGCCTGACGCTGGAATGGGCGCTTCCGCTGCGGCGCGGGGACCGGGCGCTGCTGCGCGATCCCGGTCGCCAGAGCGTCGTCGCTGCCGTGACCGTCGCCGACATCGACCCTCCGTCGCTGGAGCGGCGGGGGGCGGCGAACGCCCGGGCGGGGGAACTCATCCAAGGACTGGACGCCGTCGCTGAAGTCGGGCGCCGCGGCACCGCCTCCCGCCGGCTGCTGGATCAGCTCGGCGTGCTGCCCGCCGGCGACCCGACCCCGCCGGGGCTACGCGAGTCGAGCGGACTGCTGGTCACCGAGAACGCCTGGCAGGACTGGACTCGCCGGCTGGCCCAGGCGGTGGAAGTGGCCGGTCGGGCGGATCCTCTCGCCGGCGGACTGCCGGCCGCCGCTGCCGCAGAGCAACTCGGTCTCACCGATACCCGCCTAGTCGAGCCGCTTGCCGCCGCGGCCGGGCTGCGGGTGAGCAACGGCCGGGTCGCGCCGGCGGCTGCGGCCTCCCTGCCTCCCGCCGCGCAGGCCGCGTACGACGCCGTCGCCGCCCGGCTGCGGGAGAACCCGTTCGATGCACCCGACGCCAACGAGCTCGCCGCCGCCGGCCTGACCGTGGCGATCCTTGCCGCCGCCGTCAGGCAAGGACTCCTGCTGCGGCTGTCGACCCCGTCGGCGCCGGTCGTGCTGCTTCCCGACGCCCCGGCTCAGGCGGTGCGCCTGCTGGCCGAGCTGCCGTCGCCCTTTACGGTGAGCGACGCCCGGAGCGCGCTGAACACGACGAGGCGCATTGCCGTGCCGTTGCTAGAGCACCTCGATGCGACCCGCCGCACCCGTCGCGTCGACGCCACGGGACGCGTGGTTCTTTGAGGTCTAGGCGTCCACCGCAAGAGCGGCGATGCGCTCGCGGTGCTCGGAAGCCGAGCCGTAGGCGTACTCCTGACGCTTGGCGCGCTTGAAGAAGAAGTGCGCGTCGTGCTCCCACGTGTAGCCGATGCCGCCGTGGAACTGGATCATCGCGGCGGTGACGTCACGAGCAGCGTCGCTGGCTTTGGCCTTGGCGACGGAGACGGCGAGCTCCCAGTCCTCGCGCTCGGTGTCGATCGCGAAGGCTGCGTACAGCGCGGCGTGCTCGGCCATCGTGACGGCGATGTGCAGATCCGCCAGCGTGTGCTTGAGGATCTGGAAGGAGCCGACGGCCTTGCCGAACTGCACCCGCTCCTTGTCGTAGGCGACGGTACGGGTCAGCGCCTCGCGGGCGATCCCGGCGAGATCCGCGGCGGTGAGCACTGTCGCGCGGGCCAGAACCGCTGTGATTGCAGCGGAATCGAGCTCGATCCCGGATCCCGTCACCTCGACGCGCGCGAGTCGCGTGGTGCGATCCAGCACCGCGACGGGCGTCACGGTGTACGCGTCGGGCTCCAGCAGCGTCAGCTTCCCGTCATGCACGGCCACCAGCGCATCCGCGACTGCCGCGTACTCGACCGGCAGCGAAAGATCCGGTGCGAACGCGAGTTTCACGTCACCTGCCGCGAGGCGCTCCAGCCACTTCGCCGCCTCGGGCACGTTGGCTCCGCCCAGCCGCAGCGCCTCACCCGCGACGACCGTCGGCAGCCAGGGACCCGGCGCCACCCCGGCGCCGAGGCACCTGCTCAGCACCGCGGCGTCGAGCACTCCGAGCCCGAGCCCGTCGGCCTCCTCGGGAACCATGACCGCCAGCCAGCCGTGCTCGCCGTAGGCCTGCCACAAAGCGTCGGGGATGCCGTCGCCGGAAGGGTCGTCGTAGACCTCCCGAACCGAGGCGGTGGGGAAGCGGTCGGCGAGGTACTCGCGTACCGAATCCTGCAGCGCGCGCTGCTCGTCAGTGAGAGCGAAGAACACGGTCTGCCTTCCTAGCGGGGGAGGCCGAGCACGTGCTCGGCCACGATGTTGCGCTGGACCTGTGACGAGCCGCCCCAGATGGTTTCCGAGCGTGACCACAGGAAGAGTTCGGTGAGCGGATCGAGCTCGGAGGTCGCCAGACCGGGGATCTGCTGGCCCGCGTAACCCACGACGTCCATGTAGATCTCGCCGAGATCCTGGTGCGTCTCCGACCATTGCAGCTTGGTCATGGACGACTCGAACCCGAGCTGCTCGCCCTGCTCGACCTTGGTCAGGATGTGCCAGGAGTGCAGCCGCAGAGTTTCGAGGTTCACCAAGGCGTCGGCGAGGCGCTGGCGCAGCGCAGGATCCTTGCTGCGGCCGGTGTCACGGGCGACCTTGGCGATCATTTCCCACTCGGCGCGAAAGCGGGTGTACTGGCCGATCGCCGACGAACCGCGCTCGAACGAGAGCAGCAGCATCGCCACGTTCCAGCCGGAACCGACCTCGCCGAGCACCGCCTCCTTGGCCACCTTCACGTCGGTGAGGAAGACCTCGCCGAACTCCTCGTTGCCGGTCATCTGCTTCAGCGGCCGGGCATCGACCCCCTCGGCGTGCATGTCGAGCAGCAGCATCGACAGGCCGCGGTGGCGCTGGGACTCCGGATCGGTGCGTACGAGCGCGAACATCCGGTCAGCGTGCAGGGCGTTGGTGGTCCAGACCTTCTGCCCGTTGACGACCCAGTGATCGCCCTCGTCGACCGCCCGGGTGGTGAGGCTCGCGAGGTCGGATCCGGCGCCCGGCTCGGAGAAGCCCTGACACCAGATGACCTCGTTGTGCAGCATCGGCTTGATGATTTCGCGCTTCTGCTCATCCGAGCCGATAGCCATGACGGTCGGACCGAGGAAGGTCAGGCCGAGTGTGTTGACCGTGACCGGCGCGTCGGCGCGGGCCATCTCCTCGTCATAGATGGCCTTCTGGGCGGGTGTGCCGCCGCGGCCTCCGTACTCCTTCGGCCAGTTGATCCCGGCAAAACCCTCGCGGGCCTTGTTGGCCTCCCACTCCCGGCGCAGGTCGAACGACTCGGCCGGCGAGCGCTCCATCCAGAAGTGCGTGGTGCGCCACTCCGAGGGCAGGTTGGCTTCGAGCCAGGCCCGGAATTCGCTACGGAAGTCGGCGTCGACGGCGCTGTCGCTGAGGTCCACGGGGTGGATCGTATGCAGCCGGGAAGCGCCAAAGCTACTTGCTGGTAATGACAGCCTCGTACAGGGCGACGGTTTGCTCGGCGATGGCCTGCCAGCTGAACTCGGCGCTGGCCCGCCGGCGCCCGGCACGGCCCATTTCAGCGGCGAGGCCAGGATCGTCCAGCAGCCGATTCACGGCTGCTGCCAGCGCTTTCGGCTCGGACGGGGGTACCAGTAGCCCGGTGACGCCGTCCTGCACCACTTCGGGGATCCCGCCGACCGCGCTCGCGACCACCGGCGTCGCGCAGGCCATCGACTCGAGGTTCACGATGCCCAGCGGCTCGTAGACGGAGGGGCAGACGAAAGCCGCCGCGTGGCTGAGCACCTGGATGACGGACGCCCGGGGCAGCATCTCAGGAATCCAGAAGACGCCGGAGCGACCGTTGCGCAAGGTGGCCATCAGCGAGTCGATCTCGGCGCCCAATTCGGGTGTCTCGGCGGGTCCGGCGAGCAAGACCACCTGCGCCTCGGGGCGAAATTGGGTGGCTGCTTCCAGCAGGACCGACAGACCCTTCTGGCGGGTCACCCGGCCGAGGAAGACGACGTAGGGGCGGTCGCGGGCGATCCCGAGGGCCTCGATGACACCCGTCTCCGGATCGGGCTGGTACGTGCTCGTGTCGATGCCGTTGTAGATGACCTCGATCCGGGCGGGATCGATCTCGGGGTAGGCCTGCCTGATGTCGGCGGCCATGCCACGCGAGACGGCGATGACCCGATCCGCACCCTGGAGGCCGACGCCTTCGCTCCATGAGGAGAGCGCGTAGCCGCCGCCGAGCTGCTCGGCTTTCCACGGCCGCAAGGGCTCGAGCGAGTGGGTCGTGGCGATGTGGGGAACGCCGTGCAGCAGCCCTGCCAGATGACCGGCGAGATTGGCGTACCAGGTATGCGAGTGCACGACATCGGCCCCGCTGACGGCTGCCGCGATCTCGAGGTCGACCCCCAGTACCCCGACGGCCGGATTGGCGGCGGCGAGCTCAGAGATCGGCGGGTGGCCATGGACCAGCGGGAGCCCCGGCTCGCGGACGCCGGCGGGAGATCGCGTACCGAAGCAATGGACGTCGACCTCCACGAGACGCGCCAGCTCGGCAGCGAGGTACTCGACGTGAACGCCCGCGCCTCCGTAGACGTCGGGCGGGTACTCGCGGGTCAGCAGCGCGACACGCATGCCCGCACCCTATGGGCTCTATGCTGCGCAGCGTGAAGGCCCCCAGCGTGCTCGGCATCGTCCTGGCGGGCGGTGAGGGCAAGCGGCTGTCGCCGTTGACGCTCGACCGCGCGAAACCGGCGGTGCCGTTCGGGGGCATCTATCGGCTTGTCGATTTCGTGCTGTCGAATCTGGTCAACGGCGGCTACCTCAAGCTGGCCGTGCTGACCCAGTACAAGAGTCACAGCCTGGATCGTCACATCACCACGACCTGGCGCATGTCCACGGTCCTGGGCAATTACGTCACCTCGGTGCCGGCGCAGCAGCGTCTGGGTCCGCGCTGGTTCTCGGGGTCGGCCGACGCGATCTACCAGTCGCTGAACCTCATCTACGACGAGAATCCCGACTACGTGGTGGTGTTCGGTGCCGACCACGTCTACCGCATGGATCCGCGTCAGATGGTCGAGCAGCACATCGCTCACGGCGCGGGCGTCACGGTGGCCGGGATCCGCATCCCGCGGTCGGAGGCGAGCGCCTTCGGCGTCATCTCCACCGGGCCCGACGGGCGCAGCATCGACCGCTTCCTGGAAAAGCCGACCGATCCGCCGGGGCTTCCTGACGCGCCGGATCAGGTGTACGCGTCGATGGGCAATTACGTCTTCACCACCAGCGTGCTGCTCGATGCGTTGCGCCGCGACTCCAAGTCCGAGGACTCCCGCCACGACATGGGCGGTGACATCGTGCCGATGCTCACCGCGAGCAAGCAGGCGGAGGTCTACGACTTCCGCGACAACGACGTGCCCGGGGTCGAGGAGCGCGAGCGGGGCTACTGGCGAGACGTCGGAACGCTCGATGCCTACTACGAAGCGCATCAGGACCTCATCTCGGTGACGCCGACGTTCAGCCTCTACAACCGGGACTGGCCGATCCTCACCAACCCGGGGACCCTCCCGCCGGCGAAGGTGGTCAACGGCGGCTCGGTGCCCGATTCGCTCATCAGCCCCGGGGTCATCGTCAGCGGCTCGCAGGTCCACGGCTCGGTGCTCTCGCCGGGCGTGCGGGTGCACGACGGCTCGTGGGTCGAGGGCAGCGTGCTCGCCCACAGCGCGGTCGTCGGGCCGGGCGCCGTCGTGCGCCGGGCCATCCTGGACAAGAACGTCGTGATCGGCGCGGGCCAGCGGGTCGGTGTCGACCGCGAGCTCGATCTGGCCCGCGGCGCCACCATCTCCGAAGGCGGCGTCACCGTGTACGGCAAGGGCGTCCGGATCGAGTAGGGAGAGCGCGATGGAAGTGCTCACGAGCCGGTTGCTGATCACGCCGGCCGATCCGGCGGCCAGCCGGCGGTTCTACGGCGAGGTGCTCGGGCTGGCGGTCGCGCGCGAGTTCGGCCCGCCGGAGCATCAGGGAATCGTCTACTTCGCGGGCGGCGGCTTCCTCGAGCTTTCCGGCCGGGGAGAGGCGGGGGTGCCCGCGTCGACGCTTCGGCTGTGGCTTCAGGTCCGCGATGCGGCCGCGGAGTACGCGCGGCTGCAAGTGCTGGTGCGCGCGGGGGAGCTGGACGCGGCGGCGGTGGTCCGTGAGCCCAGGCTGGAACCGTGGGGCCTGATCGAGATGTGGCTGCGCGACCCCGACGGGATGGCGGTCGCTCTCGTCGAGGTGCCCGCCGAGCACCCGCTGCGGCGCGATCCGCGCGGCTGACCTGCGTAGCACCTGCTGCTTGCCACGTTCCAGGGTGGCCGGCCCGTAAGGTCAAAAACCCAGTAATGCACGCCAAACCCGAGTTTTAGGGTCGATTACTGGGTTTTCACGCACCATCGGGCTCGGGGGAGCGGCCGGTGAGGTCGCCGCGGGTTTGAGCCGGGTGCCGGATGTGAAGATCTCCACCATGGACGGCTACCTGTTCTTCGACTCGGTCACGCC
This sequence comes from Frankiaceae bacterium, assembly GCA_036272075.1. GTDB lineage: Bacteria > Actinomycetota > Actinomycetes > Frankiales > Frankiaceae > DATAZK01. The sequence continues at coordinate 29,429 of DATAZK010000247.1, read as the reverse complement.
CGAGACCCGCAGCGCGCTGTTCGAGATGGTCGAGGACGAGCTGCTGCGGCTGGCCGCCGTGACGGTTTCCGGCAGCGTCGCCGCCTTCGCCGCGTACACGGCCCCGGATGTGCGATCCGCGTACGCGCTGGTCGAGGCCGTCGCCGAGACGGTCGGACGCCCGTCGGCGCGCTTGCTGGCGGTCTCCGGCCGGCAGGGGGACCCGGCCGCCGGCCCGGGCACGGCGGCGTTCGACGGTGAGCGAGCCGTCGCCCTGGCGCTGCTGCGCGTGCCGCTGTCACGTGCGGAGGATGTGGCGGCTCTGGCCGGCCGAATCGGTGACGCGAGGGCGGCCGTCGTCCTCGGTGGCGCGGTCACCGTGCTGGTCGAGGTCGACGGGGAATCGCTGGACGAGCTGGAGCCCAAGCTCGCGGATGTGCTCGCCGTCGCCGGAGACGCCGAAACCGAGGTGCTCGTCACGACGACCGAGCTCGGGGTCGGCTGGGGTGGTCCGGCGGACTAACGCGTTGGCGGATCGCTCGCCCGTACGCCTGAGCTGAGCACGATCACCGCGACCAGGCTGCCGAGCGAAATGCTCGCCAGATCGGGGATGGTGAACGGCGCCCGAAACCCGGCAGCGGCGGCTTGCGGGGCCGTCGCGATCCCGATGAGCAAAGCCGTCGCCGCTGACCAGTGCTGGCGCCGGCGGTAGGCCCGGGCGCTCAGCAGGCAGGCCGCTGCGGCCGCCAGCCCCGCGATGGCCAGCGGGGTTCCCGGTGACGAGCGCAGGGAGCCCAGCAGCAGCCCGCAGCGGGTGAGATCCAGCGCCCCCAACGTCCACAGCAGGGCGGGCAGCAGCCGCCGAGGCTGCTGCATCAGCAGGCGATCGCGTCAGGATCGGGAATCTCGCGGCGCAGCGCTCGCAGGGCGTAGTGCAGCCGCGAACGAGCCGTGCCGCTCGGGATGCCCAGCTGATCGGCGACCGCACCCGCGCCGCCACCGACGTAGAACGTCTCGACGACGACCCGCCGGTGGGCTGGTGACAGATGCTGCAGCGCCCCTTCCAGCACCTGACGGTCGAGCACCTGATCGAGGGCGGCGTCGTCGCGCAGGGACTGCACGGCTTCTGCGGCCTGCAGGGCCGCGCTCACCGGCCGTGCCCGCGCCGCGCGGTTGGCATCGGTCGCGAGGTTGCGCGCGACGTGAAAGAGCCACGGCCGGATCGGACGGTCGTCCTGGCGTAGTTGAGGGAGGTGGCGCCAGGCGCGGATGAACGTTTCCTGCACGATGTCCTCGGCGTTCGCGGTGTCTCGGCAGTAGCGTTCGACGTAGTGGCGCAGGGGCTGGGCATGGCAGCTGAACAGGTCGTTGAGCTGCACCTCAGGGTCATCTGATGAGGCACCGCTGGTGGGCTCGCAGGGATGTGGGGGCATACTACTAACACGACTAGTAGACGGTGGCCGTTCAACGAACGCGCAAGATTTCCCGTCCGGAGAAACTTGCTCGGGCGTTGAACCGAACGCTTCCGCTAGGCGTGTTAGTAGTTGGTGCCCATGCGGGTTCCCTGTGCCCGTCACGTGAGACCCAGGAGTTGCTGATGCGTCCGTTCGGTGACCTGGAGGCGGCGATCATGGATCGCCTATGGGACCGCGACGATCCTGCCCTGGTACGCGAGATCGTCGACGAGCTGCATGACGAGCGGCCGCTGGCGTACACGACCGTCATGACCGTGATGGAAAACCTGCACCGCAAGGGCTGGTTACGACGCGAGCGGGAGGGCCGGGCGTGGCGCTATGAGCCCACCGGCTCCCGCTCCGGCTACACCGCGCAGCTCATGAACGAGGCACTCGGCACCAGTACCGACCGTCGCAACGCGCTCGCCCATTTCGTCCTGCAGATGAGCCCCCACGATGCGGCTCTGCTTCGTCAGGCGCTCGATCAGGCGGACGGGCCGGACGAGGAAGGTTCAGCGTGACCGTCGGCCTGGTGCTCATGGGATACGCGGGCGTGGTCGGTGTCGGCGGCGGCGTGTTGCTTGCGCGGTCCGGGTGGACCTCAAAGGCGCCGCTGCTCGCGATCGTCACCTATCTCGCGGCCGCCTGGTCGGTGGTGATCGCCGTCGCGCTCGCTGGGCTGACGCTCGCCCTGCACACCAGCGCCCTGAGCGGCGGGCTCAGCCGCGTGATCGGGGCCTGCGTGATACGCCTCCGTGAGGAGTACGGCACGCCGGGAGGTGCCACGGTCGCGGCGCTCGGGATCATCATCGCCGGCGCGGTCATCGCCCGCACCACGCTGGCCGCGGTGCTGCACGCGCGCGCTGCTGGTCGCCAGGCGCTGCTGCATGCCGAGACCGCCAGGCTGGTCGGTCGCCAGCGGCCGGAGCTGGGCGCGGTGCTGCTGGAACATGCTCAACCTGCGGCCTATTGCGTCGCCGGGCGCCAGCCGACCGTGATCGTCACCAGTGGCGCGGTTGAAGCCCTTTCAGCGGCCCAGCTGGACGCGGTGATGGCCCACGAGCGCGCCCACTTGCGCTATCACCACCACCGCCTGCAGGCGCTCGCGCGGGTGGCTCGCCAGGTGCTTCCGTTCATGCCGCTGCTTCGCGACGCCGAGAGCCAGGTCGAGAAGTTCATCGAGATGCACGCTGACGACGCGGCGACCTCGGTCCACGATCCCCGACGGCTGGCGAAGGCCCTCGTCGTACTCGCCACCTCGTCCAGCCCAGCCCCCGCGCTGGCCGCCGGCGCCACCGATGTCATCGCGCGTGTCCAGCGTCTTCAACGCCCCGTAGAGCCGCTCGGACGCGCCCGCCGCCAGGTCCTGCGGCTGGCTGCCGCGGCGCTCGCCATCACACCGGTGCTGCTCGCCTTCACCCCAGCTGCCGTCGCGCTGGCGCTGGGCCGGGTACCGACCGCCTGAGCCGGCGGTTTCCCACCAACCTCGGGTGAACGCGGCTACGGCCGGTGCCGTGTTGATGGGTATGAGCAAGAACTCCCGCCGTCGCTCGTGGCGGCAAAGGCGTTCCATCCCGCCGCCGGAGCAACCCCAGCCTGTCGAGCCCATTGAGTCCCCTCGCTCCGACGTCGTCACTGCTGCCGGATTGCACTGCGTCATAGGCGTTCTGAGCGCCGGACTCGACTCCCTCGAACTCCAGAACTGGGCGATGGACACCCTTATCCCGCGCGACTCGGAGGGGCTGGGGGACTTTCTTGCCGCGCTCTACGTGATGGCCAGGGTGCTGCTCGGTGAGGTGGGCGACGCCACCGGGCAGCCGCGCGAGGAGATCCTGCAGCGGCTCGCCCTCACGGTGGAGAACGGGCGCGGAAAACCCCTACCCGGCTGGTGAAAAGCCGCCGGAATCGTTGAACCAGCGCTATCTCCTATGCGTGTTAGTAGATGAGTTGGCAATCGGGCCACTCGATCTGCATCCGAGGAGACCACGCCGTGACGACAGCAACTATCAGCTCGCGATCCGCTTCGGACCTTCTTCCGGCTTACGCGGCCGGTGCCTGGGAGGCCGTCGCTGCGCAATCCCAAGCGTCCTTTACGGCTCGGGTGGCCGGGCGTCCCGTTCGCGGGTGCCTGCCGGTGTCGGGTGAAGCATGCGTCGGCGACAGTGCGGAGCAGTGTGCGACGACGCTCGTCGCACGGGTCGGGGAGCTCAGCACGTTCTCCCCGATCCTCGACCGGATCCTCACCGGTCCGGGTTTCCTGGAGGCCGACGCCTACCCGGAGATCAGCTTCCGCTCCGAAGAGTTGATCCAGGTGCCGACGGGCTGGCGCGCCATCGGTCAGCTGCACGTCAAGGGCGTCGATCACGAGGTCGCCTGCCAGCTGTCGCTGGGCTCGTTGCGCTGGCAGGCCGACGGAACCCCGCGCCTTTCGGCCACCAGCCAATGGGTTCTGGACTCCACCTGGATCACCGGCCAGCGCATCCCCGGCCTCAGTCGCCGGGTGGTTATCGCCGCCTCGATCGTCCTCGAACCTTCCCGCTGAGTCCCTAACCCCAAAACCCCTTTCATTTCCTAGGAGAAACGTCATGTATGCACGTTCGGAAGCGCCAGCAACTGCGCCGGTCGCGCCAAACTTCGAGCTTCTTTCGCGCGCGCTCGCCGTCGTGTCACTGGTCGATCTCGCCGTGGTGCACGTGATCGACCTGCCCGACACCTTGGGCCCGCTCCCGTGGGTCGGCGCCGGCTACTTCGCCATCATCGCCGCGGCCATGGGCCTTGGCGTGACGCTGATGATCCGCTCGCACTGGGTCGCCTGGGCGGCGGCCGGGCTGCTCTCCGTCGGGGCGATGGGTGGCTACCTGCTCACCCGCAGCGTCTCCGGATTCCTCGGCGACCACGGCGATGTCGGCAACTGGCGCTGCTCGCTGGGCATCACCGCGCTGAGCCTGGAGACCGTTCTCATCGTGCTCGCCGCCGCCCACGTCGTGCACCACCTCATCGCCGCGCAACCACAGCCCGAACGCGTCGCGGCGCTGCCGCTCCCGACCTACTCCTCCGTCCGCTGAACCCCACACCAAGTCCAAGGAGCACGACATGAAACACCCCGGAATTGTCATCAGCTCACTCAGCGTCGCCGCCCTCGCGGTGGGAGGCGGAATCGTCGGCTTCACTTCAGGCGGCGGATCCACCTCCGCCCAGCACGCAGTGACCGTCAAGGAAGGTACCGCCACGGTGGGCAATGCCACCGAGACCATCCTGGAGACGGCAAAAGGGCTGCCGTTGTACACCTATCAGCCCGACTCGCCCACGCAGTCGATGGTCACCGGCAAGCTGGCCGCACTCTGGCCGCCGCTCGCGTCGACCTCTCCGGCGTCGACGGTCGGAGGCGGCCAGGTGACGGCGGTGAAGGACATCCACGGCAGCCAGGTCGCGTTCAACGGCCACCTGCTGTACACGTTCGTCACCGACCGGCCGGGACAGGTCACCGGTCAAGGAGTGCAGAACTTCTTCGTCGCCACGCCCGACCTGAGGACTCCGGCCGGGACGCCCCTGGCGACGACACCGGCCACGCCACCGCCGGTCGCGAACAGCGACAACTACGGCTACTAGCCGGCACCTAGTCCGTGGCTTCTCCGGCGAGGCCGTTGGCGAGCATGTCGAGACCGTTCTTCACCAGTCCCGGCACCGAACCGGCGGCCGAGTCGAAGCCCTCGCCGATCATGCCGCCCGCCTGATGGCGGGCGGCAATGCCGGTGGCGATGACGGCAAGCTTGAAGTAACCGAACGCGAGGTACCAGGGCAGCGCGCTGATGTCACGACCGGAGCGTTCGGCGTAGCGCCGGAAAACCTCGATGCGGGAAGGGAATCCGGGCTCGAGGGTGACCCGCGCGGTGAGTTGATGGGCGTCGGCGGGTGCGTTGCGGTCGCCCCAGTACACGCCGATGATGCCGACATCGGCCAGCGGGTCGCCGAGCGTGGAGAGCTCCCAGTCCAGGACGGCCAGGATGTGACCCGGGTCCTTCGGGTCGAGCATGGTGTTGTCGAGCCGGAAGTCCCCGTGCACCAAGGTGGTTTCGCGTTGCTCGGGAAGTTCCGCCGACAGCTTCGTGGCCAGCCGGTCGAGGTCGGCCAGCAGCGAATCGGAGGCGACGGCCTGCTTGGTCGCCTCCCACTGCGCGTTCCAGCGCCGGATCTGACGCGCGAGGTAGCCGTCGGTACGCCCGTAACCCTCGAGCGGTCCGTCGATGGGGACGCGATGAATGGCGATCAGGGTTTCGACGAGCGCGTCGGCGATACGCGAACGTTCGGCGGGGGAGTCGGCATAACCCTCGGGCACGGTGTCGCGCACGATGAGCCCGTTGACCTTCTCCATCACGTAGAACGGCGCCCCGACGACCGAGAGGTCGGTGCACAGGTGATGCACGATCGGCACCGGCACATCGGTGTCCTGCAACGCCGAAAGCACCCGGTGCTCGCGCACCATGTCGTGTGCCGTCGGGAGGACGGCCGCAAGCGGCGGCCGCCGCAGCACGACCTCACCGGCGTCGCTGGAGATGACGTAGGTGAGATTGCTCTTGCCTCCGGCGACGAGTTCGACGTGGCACTGGGCCCAGCCGTCGTCGCCCAACACCCGTGCGAGATAGGGGCCGACGATCTCCGGCGGTGCCCCGCGGCGCGGATCCTCCTGCGACTCGCTCATTCGAAGAGCCCTTCCGGAAGCTGGCCGGTGAAACCCTCCGCGCGCGGGCCCGGAACCCCGCGGAAGGCGTACGGCTCGGCCTCCCTTCCGGGCTGGATGGGCCAGACCGCGCCCGGCGGCCCGTCGAAGGCGCGCAACACCACCGCGGCCACCTCCTCGGCCGTCAGCAGGGGGAACTGGGCCTCCTGGAACTTGTGCAGGTCGCGGGCGATGATGGCGGTGTCGGCGAAGCCGGGAGCGATCGCCGCCACCGTAATGCCCTCTGCTGCAAGGGGAATTGCCGCTGAGCGCACCAGCCCGACCACCGCATGCTTGGTCAGCCCGTAGATCGGTGTGGGCGGCGTGGGCACGAGCCCGGCGAGGCTCGCCGTCGCCACGATCGACCCGCCGCCGGAGCGTCGCAGCGCCGGCACCGCGGCCTGCAGGCCGAAGAACACACCGTCGACGTTGACCGCGATCATCTTGCGGTAGACCTCGTTCGGGATCCGCTCGATCGGGCCTTCCAGCAAGCCGATACCGGCGTTCAGCATGACGAGATCGAGGCGGCCGAAGGAGCCCTCCGCGGCCTCGACGGCGGCGAGCGAGGCACCCGGATCGCTGACGTCAGTGGTGACGAACAGGCCGTCGAGTTCCTTGGCGAGACGAGGGCCGTTGTCGGTGTCGACGTCGGCAATCACGACGCGATCGCCGCGGGCCGCACAGGCTTTGGCGACGGCGGCGCCGATCCCGCCGGCGGCACCTGTGATGAGGGCGACGCGAGCTGACCTGTCAGTGCTCATGACGCCACCGGTGCAGCGTCGAGCAGCACGGCGGCGAGTTCCGCGCGCTGGGCGCGGCTGGTGCCCTCGAAGGAGTTGATCCACTGCGCGCGTTTGTAATAGCGGTGCAGGATGTGTTCATAGGTGAACCCGATCCCGCCGTGCACCTGGATCGCCTTCTCGCAGGCGAGCACCGCGGCCTCACCAGCGGCCGATTTCGCTGCGGCGCAGGCCATGTCGGCGCTCTCGTCGCCGGCGGAGACGGCCCACGCCGCCCACGTCGCGAGCGAACGCGCGAGGCTCAGCGCGGTGAAGATGTCGGCGATCTGATGACTGACGGCCTGATAGGTGCCGATGATGCGGCCGAACTGCTGGCGCGCCTTCGCATGTGCGGCGGCCAGATCGAGCGCCGCCTGGGCCACTCCGACGGCTTCCGACGCGAGGGCAGCGAAGGCCCGGCGGCGGATCAGCGGCAGCAGGTCCAGGTCGCCGACGCGTTCGCCGGGCGTCGAGTCGAGGGTGAGGTCGGCCAGCGGGCGCAGCCGGTCGACCGTCGAGAGCGGCCGCACCTCGGCGGCGGAAACGTCGACCGCATAGAGCCCGTCCGCCGCGACGACGACCACCCGCTCGGCGACCGCGAGATCGGGCACGAGTCGCTTCACGCCCGTCAGCCGCCCCTGGCTGTCGGCAGTGGTCGCCCAGTGCCGGGACGTCAGGAGCGGCGACGCGTCCTCCGCCCAAGCGAGCGTCGCGGGCTGCTCGCTGACGAGTGCCGGCCGGGTGAATGCCACCGTCGTCACGTACGGGACGGGCAGCAACGAGTGTCCGGACTCCTCGAAAAGCACGGTCTCATCGAGGAAATCCTCGAGGTCGAGCCAGCCCAGTTCACGCAGCGAGGCCCAGATCTTCGACGCCCCGGCTTCGGCGCGCGCGGACGGGCCGGTCTCGGCGAGCGCGACGACGTGCTCGGCCGGGACCTTGTCGGTCAAGTACTCACGCGCAGCTGCGCGGAGCATCTCCTGCTCGGCGGAGAAGGCGAAATCCACGTGAAGTCCTTTGGGAGTCGGCAGACGAAAGGGGAGAACTCAGCGAGATTTGGGAAGTCCGACGACCCGCTCGGCGATGATGTTGCGCAGGATCTCCGACGTCCCCGCCTCGATCGTGTTGCCTCGGCTGCGCAGCTGCTCGTACTGCCAGTAGCCGTCCCAGACGCCGCCGGCGCCGTCGAGCTGCGACGCGAGTCCTTCGATCGCGAGGGCCAGCTTGGTGATGCGCTGGTTGGCCTCGCTCCAATGCAGCTTGGCGACCGAGCCCTCCGGTCCCGGCACGCCCGTCTTCACCAATGACGTCAGCGAGGAGTAGTTGGTGTAGCGCAGCGCCTGCAGATCGATCCATGACTGGGCGATCGCGTCGCGGATGACGGGATCGTCGGCCGCCCGCGTGCCGTCGGGATTCTTCAACTGCGCCAGCGCGATCAGCTTGTCGACCGCCACCTCGAGCCGCGCCGTCAGGGCGAAGCCCAGCGTGCCGCGCTCGTGCAGCAGGGTGGTCATCGCGACCTTCCAGCCGTCTCCGGGATTGCCGAGGATGCTCCCCTTGGGCACCCTGACGTCGGAGAAGAAGATCTCGTTGAACTCGGGGTCGCCGGTGATCTGGCGCAGCGGGCGCACCTCGACACCGGGCGCCTTCATGTCGACCAGCAGGTAGGACAGCCCAGCGTGCTTGGGCGCTTCCCGGTCGGTGCGGACGACGAGGATGCACCAGTTGGCGATGTGGGCCCACGACGACCAGACCTTCTGCCCGTTCACCACCCACTCCTCGCCGTCGAGTTCGGCGAAAGTACGCGCCCCGCCGAGGTCGGAGCCGCTGCCCGGCTCACTGAACCCCTGACACCACACCTCGTCCCCGCGCAGCAGCGGCTTCAGGTAGCGCGCCTTCTGCTCGTGGGTGCCCCAGGCGATGATCGTCGGGCCCGCCATGCCGAGCCCGATCCCGCCCAGATGCGGCGGCGCGCCGGCGCGGGCGCTCTCCTCGAGGAAGATCCCCTGGAACGTGTGGCCGAGCCCGCGACCGCCGTACTCCGTCGGCCACGTGATGCCGACGTACCCCGCGTCATAGAGCCGGCCGCTCCACTCCCGTAGGAAATCCTCGTCGTAGTTACCGACCTGCGGAGGCCGTTCGGCCCAGTCGCCGGGCAGGTTGTCACGCAGCCAGGTGCGTAGCTCCGCACGGAATGCGGCCTCATCGGGAGTGTCACGGAAGTCCACGGATGCCGACCGTACTCGTCGCCGGAGGCGCGGGCGTACCTTCCCGGGCATGGACTTCGCGATCAGCCCCCAGGCGCAGGAGTATCTGGAGCGCCTTCAAGCCTTCATGGACGAGTCGGTCTATCCGGCGGAGGCCGTCTACGAGGACTGGTTACGCTCGCAGCCCCACGGCACCCATGCGTACCCGCCGGTGCTCGATGAGCTGAAGGCCGAAGCCCGAAACCGCGGATTGTGGAACCTGTTCCTGCCGGGCGAGGGGCACCCGCTGAGCGTGCTGGACTACGCCTCGCTCGCCGAGCTCACCGGCCGCAGCGTCGACCTGGCTCCTGAGGCGATCAACTGCTCGGCGCCCGACACCGGAAACATGGAAGTTCTGCATCTGTTCGGCACCCAGGAGCAGAAGGACCGGTGGCTGGCGCCGCTGCTGGAAGGAACGATCCGCTCGGCGTTCGCCATGACCGAGCCCGACGTGGCCAGCTCGGATGCCACCAACATCCGCACCAGCATCGAGCTCGATGAGGCCACGGACGAGTGGGTCATCAACGGACGCAAGTGGTGGACCTCCGGGGCAGGCGGCGAACGCTGCCGGATCCTGATCGTCATGGGCAAGACCGACCCCGAGGCCTCGCCCCATCGCCAGCAGTCCATGGTGCTGGTGCCGATGGATACGCCCGGGGTCAGCATCGTCGGCGACCTCGAGGTTTTCGGCTACCTCGACCGCGAGAGCCACAGCGAGGTCCTGTTCGACAACGTGCGGGTGCCGTCCTCGAACATCATCGCGAGCCCCGGCGACGGTTTCATGATCGCGCAGGCACGCCTGGGCCCGGGCCGGATCCATCACTGCATGCGCGCCATCGGGATGGCTGAGCGTGCGCTGGACATGATGATCGCGCGCGCCGGCTCCCGGGTGGCGTTCGGCGGGCCGATCTCCGATCAGGGCGTCGTGCAGCAGCAGATCGCCGAGTCACGGCTGGAGATCGAGATGGTCCGGCTGCTCGTGCTCAAGGCGGCCTGGCTGATCGACAACGTCGGGAGCAAGGGCGCGCGCACCGAAATCGCGGCCATCAAGGTCGCGGCGCCGCGGGCCGCACTCAGCGTCCTCGACCGGGCGATCCAGATCCACGGTGGAGGCGGCGTCAGTCAGCACTTCCCGCTCGCCTCGATGTGGGCGCACGGGCGGACCCTGCGGCTGGCCGACGGTCCCGACGAGGTGCATCTGCGCACGATGGCCCGCCGCGAACTCGGCCGGGTGCTGGGCAAGCGCTGAGCGCAGGCCCACCGGCCGCGCACTCGGGGGTGGGGCACGGCCGGTGGGGGCTCTTGGCGGACGGACCGCGATGGTGTCCCAACTGACAGTGAAACACCGTCAGCGAATGACAGTGAAACATCGTCAGCCCCAGAATGGCCGAAAATTTCCGTTAACGCGCGGTGAGAGGTGTGTGACTCACCTTTCAGCCGGCGAGGGCGCCTTTCAGCGCGGCGAGTTGGGCGTCGGTCAGCCCGTTCGCCAGCAGCCAGCCCGCGGCGCCGCCGTCACGATCGTCCAGGGCCGCGAGCACATCGGTCATCGTCTGCGGGTCCGCTGACATGTCCTTGTTGGACAGCGAGCCGGTGTAGTTCGCGTACGTCGACATCCGGCGCAGGCGTCCGCCGACGCGCTCGAGACGCTCGTTGGTCAGAGCGAAGTCGGCAACGATGGCCGAGCGCTCGACTCCTACGGCGTCCAGCACCAGCGCTGCGAGCACGCCCGTGCGATCTTTTCCTGCCGCGCAGTGGAAGACCGCCGGCGGTCCGTCGGGGTCGGCCATCAGCTGCACGGCTGCGACAACCCGGTCACCCGCGTACTTCAGGTAGCCGAGGTAGTGCTCGACCCGGTCCTGCTCGCGGCGCTCGGCCACGATGACCTGGCGCGCCCGGTCGTCGGAGGGCATGAGCAGCTCGTCGGGCATGAACGGCAGGTTGGCGTAGCGAATCGGCTCGTCAGCGAGGGGACCGCGGCCCTCGTTCGTCGCTTCCAGGTTGGTGCGCAGGTCGATGATCGTCTTCAGCCCGAGCGAGCGGAAGAGCTCCACGTCTTCGGGGGTCAGCTCCTGCAGCGTGTCGGCGCGGAAGAAGACGCCGCTGCGCGTCACGCCCCCTGCTGTCAGCGGCAGGCCACCGAGATCGCGGATGTTCTCGGCGCCCGTCATCGGCAGCCAGCGGGTCTCACTCATGCTTGCGACAGTAGGGGATGCGTGCCACACCCGGTTGACGGGCAGGCAACCAGTAGCTGAACGAGACGTGTGACGGGGCGAGTGCTAACCTTTAGCAAGGCTAACGATCTCCGTAGGACGGGATCCCGCCAGGAGAGAGAGTCAGCCCGGTTTGAAAGGATCGGACAGCGCCCCGATCGGCGCGAGGTGATGAGGAGGACGGGATGGCAGTGGACAGAGTGGACAGTGCGGGCAGCCGGGGCGAGCTGAAGGTCGGCGAGCGCACGTACGCGATCCATCGCCTCTCTGCGGTGGACGGTGCGGACACGTTGCCGTTCAGCCTCAAGGTGCTGCTGGAGAACCTGCTGCGCACCGAGGACGGCGCCAACATCACCGCGGAGCACATCAGCGCGCTGGCGAATTGGGACCCGGCGGCGACCCCGAGCCAGGAGATCCAGTTCACCCCGGCGCGCGTGATCATGCAGGACTTCACCGGAGTGCCGTGCATCGTCGACCTCGCCGCGATGCGCGAGGCGATGCGCGATCTCGGCGGTGACCCGTCCAAGATCAACCCGCTGGCCCCAGCCGAGCTCGTCATCGATCACAGCGTCATCGCCGACTTCTTCGGCGCCGCGGATTCCTTCAGCCGCAACGTCGAACTCGAGTATCAGCGCAACCGTGAGCGCTACCAGTTCCTGCGCTGGGGCCAGGGTGCGTTCGACAACTTCGCCGTCGTCCCGCCCGGCACCGGCATCGTCCATCAGGTCAACATCGAGCACCTGGCCCGCGTCGTCAACGTTGACGACGACGGGGTCGCCTACCCCGACACGCTCGTCGGGACCGACAGCCACACCACGATGGTCAACGGGCTCGGCGTGCTCGGCTGGGGCGTCGGCGGCATCGAGGCTGAGGCCGCCATGCTCGGCCAGCCGGTCAGCATGCTCATCCCGAAGGTCGTCGGCTTCAAGCTGACGGGCGAGAGCCCGGCCGGCACCACGGCGACCGACCTCGTGCTGACCGTCACCGAAATGCTGCGGCGCAAGGGCGTCGTCGGCTCTTTCGTCGAGTTCTACGGCGACGGCGTTGCCGCGGTCCCGCTCGCCAACCGGGCGACCATCGGCAACATGAGCCCCGAGTACGGCTCCACCTGTGCCATCTTCCCGATCGACGACGAGACCCTCGCCTACCTGCGATTCACCGGACGTTCCGAGGAGCAGGTCGCTCTCGTCGAGGCGTACGCGAAGGAGCAGGGGCTCTGGCACGACCCGAGCCGCGAGGCCCGCTACTCCGAGACCCTCGAGCTCGACCTGTCGACCATCGAGCCTTCGCTCGCCGGTCCGAAGCGCCCGCAGGACCGGGTCCCGCTGAAGGCCTCGAAGTCCATCTTCCGCACCGCGGTGCGCGATTACGCGGGTGCCTCGACCCTGGAGAACGGCGGGGTCGACGAGGCCTCCGACGAGTCCTTCCCCGCGAGCGACCCGGCGGCCGCTTTCGCGAACAAAGCCTCCGATGCACCGGTCGTGTGCAGCAACGTCGGTGAGGTGGGGGAGCGCCCGAGCAACCCGGTCCCGCTGAATCTCGACGGGACGCCGTGCGAGATCGACCACGGCGCCGTCGTCATCGCCGCGATCACGTCGTGCACCAACACGTCCAACCCGCAGGTGATGGTGGGCGCCGCGCTGCTGGCAAAGAAGGCCGTCGAGCGCGGGCTCTCGCGTAAGCCATGGGTGAAGACCACGCTCGCGCCGGGCAGCAAGGTCGTCGTCGACTACTACGAGCGCAGCGGGCTCACCCCGTATCTGGACAAGCTCGGTTTCAACCTCGTCGGCTACGGCTGCACCACCTGCATCGGCAACTCCGGGCCGCTCCAGCCGGAGATCTCCGCGGCCGTCGCCGAGGGCGATCTCGCTGTCGTTTCAGTGCTTTCCGGCAACCGCAACTTCGAGGGCCGCATCAATCCCGACGTGAAGATGAACTACCTCGCGTCGCCGCCGCTGGTCGTCGCCTACGCCCTCGCGGGGACGATGGACCTCGACATCACCACGGACCCGCTGGGCGTCGGATCCGACGGCGAGCCGGTGTATCTCGCTGATCTCTGGCCGTCGGAGAAGGAGATCGCCGACGTCATCGGCGACGCCATCCAGTCGGACATGTTCTCCCGTGACTACGCCGACGTCTTCGCCGGCGACGAGCGCTGGCAGGGCCTGCCGCTGGGCGACTCGGGCCCCGAGGCGTTCTCCTGGGACGACGGATCGACGTACGTGCGCAAGCCTCCGTACTTCGAGGGCATGGAGCGCGAGCCGGCTCCCGTGGCTGACATCGAGGGCGCCCGCGTGCTCGCGATGCTGGGCGACAGCGTCACGACAGACCACATCAGCCCGGCGGGCTCGATCAAGCGCGATTCGCCGGCCGGCAAGTACCTGTCCGACAACGGCGTCGATGCCAAGGACTTCAACTCCTACGGCTCGCGCCGCGGCAATCACGAGGTGATGATCCGCGGCACGTTCGCCAACATCCGGCTGCGCAACCAGCTGGCGCCGGGCACCGAGGGCGGCGTCACGCGTCACCTGCCGGGCGGCGAGGACGCGTCGATCTACGACGCGGCGCAGCAGTACGCGTCCGACGGCGTCCCGCTGGTGGTCCTGTCCGGCAAGGAGTACGGCTCGGGTTCCTCGCGGGACTGGGCGGCGAAAGGCACGGCGCTGCTTGGTGTCCGGGCCGTCATTGCTGAGTCCTACGAGCGCATTCACCGCTCGAACCTGATCGGGATGGGCGTGCTTCCGCTGCAGTACCCGCAGGGCGAGACGCGCGAATCGCTGGGCCTGTCGGGCGAGGAGGAGTTCACCATCCGCGGGCTTTCTGACGTGTCGGACGAGACGCAGACGATCCAGGTTCAGGCCGGCGAGAAGAGCTTCGACGCCGTGGTGCGCATCGACACCCCTGGCGAGGCCGAGTACTTCCGGCACGGCGGGATCCTGCCGTACGTGCTTCGGTCCCTGCTCGAGCGGTGACCGATCCCGGGGCGCTCCTGGAGGTCGCTCTGCGGATCGCCCGGGAGGCGGGCGCGCTGCTGGCCGGCGGCCGTGCTGACGGTGCGCACGTGTCGGTGGCGGCGACGAAATCGTCGCCCACCGACGTCGTCACGGCGATGGACCGGGCGTCCGAAGCGCTCATCGTCGCCCGCCTCGAAGAGCTGCGCCCCGGTGACGGGCTCCTCGCGGAGGAGGGCTCGGCACGCGCGTCGGACACCGGGATCGAGTGGGTGGTCGATCCGCTCGACGGCACCGTCAACTACCTGTACGGCGTGCCGTTCTGGGGTGTCTCGATCGCCGCGCGGCTGACCCGCGAGGCGCCTGACGAGTCACTCGTCGGGGTCGTCCATGCGCCTGTCCTCGCCATGACGTGGATCGGCTCGCGCGGGCAAGGGGCGACGCGCGACGGCACGCCCCTGCGCGGCTCCGCGGCGACCGCGCTGGAGCAGGCGCTCGTCGGCACCGGCTTCGGTTACGACGCGGTCCGCCGCAGCCGGCAGGCGGAGGTGCTGCGCCGGGTGTTGCCCCGGGTGCGCGACATCCGCCGCTTCGGTTCCGCCGCCGTCGACCTGTGCCTGACCGCCGAAGGCACGCTCGACGCGTATTTCGAGCAGGGCCTCAAGCCCTGGGATCGCGCCGCCGGCACCCTCATCGCCCGCGAGGCCGGACTCACCGTGGCCGGCCTGGACGGCGCCCCGCCGGGGGAGCAGCTCACCGTCGCCGCGCCGCCGGCCCTCTTCGGCCCGCTCAGCGCCATGCTCGCCGAGGACCCGCGCGCCGACCTCGACTGAGCGGCCCTCAGTCCAGGCGGCGCAGCTCCTTGGCGTACCAGCCGGCGTTGAAGACGTAGGCGTCGCGACCGTGGGTGATCAGGCCGGGGGAGGCAGCACCGAGCTTGATCCTGGCCGGCACCCCGAGCGCCTGCGCGCCTGTGGGTACCTCCATGCCCCCGGGCACCACGGCACCGGCGCCGACCACCGCGCCCGTACGCACCATGGCCCCGTGCAGCACGACCGATCCGCTGCCGACGAGTGAGAAGTTCTCGACCGTGCAGCCCTCGAGATGGGCGAGGTGGCCGACCACGCAGTCGTCGCCGATGATCGTCGGAAACGTCGGCGTGCAGTGGATGACGGTGCCGTCCTGGATCGAGGTGCGCGCGCCGATACGAATGTCACCGTGATCGCCGCGCAGAACGGCTGACGGCCAGACGCTGGATTCCGGGCCGATCGTCACGCTGCCGATCAGGGTCGCCATCGGATGGACGTAGGCGGTGGGGTCGATATCGGGTACGCGGTCGCCGAGGGCGTAGATGGCCACGACCCCATCCTGCCCAATAGCGAGCGTTACCTCCCGTGCCGGGCCTTCAGCGTCTTCAGGAGCACCGCGGTGGCGGCCGCGGGACGGCGGAAGGAGGTGAGCGGCACTGGAAGGTTGAAGCGCTGGCGCGTGATGGACTTGGCGCGGGCGAACTCCCGGAGTCCGTCGGCGCCGTGGATACGCCCGAAGCCGGATTCGCCGACGCCGCCGAAGGGTAGTTCCGGCACCGTGGCGAACGCGATCACCGAGTTGACCGACGTCATGCCGGTACGCATCCGGCGGGCCAGTTCCATCGCGCGTGACTTGCCGAAGACCGCCCCGGCCAGCCCGTAGCCGGTCGCATTCGCCTGCGCGACGGCCTCATCGCCGTCACGCACCTTGGTGACGGTCAGCGTCGGCCCGAACGTCTCCTCCGTCATGGCAGACGCCGAAGCTGGTACGTCGACGAGGACCACCGGGTCCACGAACGGCGCCTTGATGCTGCCCCGCCCGCCGACGACCGCTCGCGCTCCCGCGTCCAGCGCCTCGTTCACGTGCCGCTCGATGATCTTCAGCTGGCCGGGCATGGTGATCGGCCCGTACGACGTCCCCGCCACGACCTCGCGGGCCCGGGTGGTGAGCTCGCGGACAAACGCCTCGTAGTTGCGTTCGGTGACGTATACCCGCTCGGTGCCGATGCAGGTCTGCCCGGCGTTGCTCATGCCACCCCAGAGCGCGGCGTCGGCGGCGGCGCTCACGTCAGCGTCGTCGTCGACGATCAGCGCGTCCTTGCCGCCGCACTCCATCAGCACCGGGGTCAGGTTCTCGGCGCAGGCGGCCATCACCTTGCGTCCGGTCGCGGCGCTGCCGGTGAAGGCCAGCTTGTCGATACGGGCCCGGCACAGCGCCGCCCCCGTCTCGCCCAGCCCGGTGATCACCTGGAACACGGGCGGCCCGGTGATCGCCTCGGCGAACGTGTCAGCGAGCCACGCGCCGACGCCCGGGGTGTACTCGCTCGGCTTGAACACGACGGCGTTGCCCGCCGCAAGCGCGTAACCGATCGAACCCATCGGCGTGAAGACGGGATAGTTCCAGGGCCCGATGACGCCGACGACTCCGAGCGGCGGGTACTCGACGGTCGAGGCCTGGTTGGCCGCCAGGATCCCGGAGCTGACCTTGTGGACGCCGAGCACCTTGGGTGCGGCTTTGGCTGCCCAGGCGAGATGGTCGACGGCGAGCATGATCTCGAGCACCGCATCGGCCTTGGGCTTGCCGTTCTCGCGAGTCATCAGCTCGGCCAGTTCCTCGGCGCGGCGGGCCAGCAGCCGGCGCCAGGCGGCCAGCCGGGTGCGACGGCCGTCGAAGCCGAGATCGGCCCACCATTCGGCGGCCTGCCGGGCCTGGCCGACTGCCTCCTCGACGGCGCTCTGATCGTGGATCGGGTAGCTGGCGAGCACCTCGCCGGTCGCCGGGTTCAGCGAGTCGAAGCTCTTGCCCTTTTCAGGCGCCGGGGTGGCGACCGTTCCAGCAGCAAGTGACATGGGAACTCCTGACTCCTACAGAGGGGGACGGTGCGCGGTCCAGTCGAAGACGTGTTGCAGCTGACCCGCGAGCGAGAGCAGGGTGCGCTCCCGGCCGGGCAGCGCGACGAGCTGGACGGCCAAGGGGAGCCCGTCTTCGGTGAAGCCGGCGGGCACCGAGGCGGCGGGGAAGCCGGCGACGTTCCAGGATGTGGTGTAAGCGCTGCGCCGCGAGGAGCGCAACGACGTCAGCCAGGGCCGGGAAGGGCGCAGGTTCGTGGCGGCATCTGCGGGGCTCGGAAGTGCCGGCGTCAACAGGACATCGGCTTCGCCGAACGTCTGCTCGCTGATCAGTTCCGCCCACTGCTCTCCCCGCCTGCGCGCCCGCTTCACGGCCTCCAGGGAGACGTGCTGGCCGAGGCGCGCCGGGACCCGGGCCGCCGGTGACAGCAGCTGCGGATCGACGAGCCGCACAGCCCCGTCGCGGGCGCTGCGCAAGTAGCGCGGGATGAACGCGGGTGCCAGGAACCCGTACGCGGGCTCCACCTCGGTGACGCCATGACCGAGCTCAGCCAGCCGCTCAGCGGTACGGGTGAGGGCTTCTGCGCAGGCTGCGGCGAGCCGTACCGGAAAGGCCGAGCGGTCGCTCACGGCGATCCGAAGGGGCGCGTCGGGAGCCGACACGGCAGCGGATCCGTAACCGCTCGTGGCGCAGACCGCGTCGAAGAGCAGGCCGGTGTCCGCGACGCTACGGGTGAGAAAGCCCAGCGCGGAAAGCCCGTGCCAGCCGGACCGTTCGGGACCTTCCGGCAGCAGCCCGGGCGTCGGCTTGAGCCCGAACAGGCCACACGACGCGGCCGGGATGCGGATCGAGCCGCCGCCGTCGCTCGCCGTCGCAGCAGGGATCAGCCCGGCAGCCACTGCGGCCGCGGAGCCGCTCGAGGAACCGCCGGCGGTACGGCTGAGATCCCAGGGGTTACGCGCCGGGCCGTAGGGATGCAGCGCCAGCTCGGGCATGGTCGTCACGCCGAGGATCAGGCAACCAGCCGTGCGCAGCGCGCTGACCACATCGGCATCGCGGGCTGCCGGCAGCTCGGCGGACCGGGTGCCCTGACGGCTCGCGATCCCGGCGACGGACACGCCGTTCTTCACCGCAATGGGGATGCCGAGCAGCGGACGCTCATCGCCCGCAGCCCGGGCCTGGTCGGCAGCTGCCGCCTCTTCGAGTACGGCCTCGCGGCGGAGCTCGACGAAGGCATGCAGCTGCGGGTCGAGACGATCAACGCGCTCGAGCAGTTCGGTGACGAGGGCGACGCTGGTCAGGCTGCCGGCGCCGAGCCGTTCCGCCAGCCCGGCTACGCCTGCGTAGCCGATCGCGTCGAGGGCGTTGCCGTGGGTGGCCACGGCTCAGCTGGCGTCGGCGGAGGCAGCAGCCTTCTTGGCGGACTTGTCCTTCTTCTCCGGCTTGATCAGACCGGGAGGCAGCTCCCCGCGAGCACGGACCCACGCCGCCGCGGCCGTCCGCTCGACCAGGAGCCGTACCAGACCGACGACGACACCCGATAGCGCCGCCCACATGATGGCCTGGCGCAGCGGGACGTGCGGGGAGCTGGGATTTTCCGGCGGGGCCTCGCCGAAACCGGCCTGGTAGACGCGCTCGGCGGCCTTGCGCGTCGCCGTCGCCGCAGCGGCTGCCGACGCGCCGCCCATCAGCTTCCAGCCCAGCTTGTCCACCGCGTTAGCCATGCCGTGCCTCCTTCATGCCGCTCGGGCCCGAGGCTCTGTCGGCTTGCCAGTAGGAAGGTACCCACGGTGGGGTGCTAACGCACCCGCCGATTGAGCCGCGGCAAGGCGATTTCGGGCCGCTGGATGAGTAGCGTTTGCGGCCATGAGCCTGCAAGTGCGCGTCAAGCGGCTGGATGCGCAGTTGCCGCTGCCCTCCTACGCGCACCCGGGCGATGCGGGCGCCGATCTTGTCACGGCCGTGGATGTGGAGCTCGCGCCGGGGGAGCGCGCCGTGCTTCCCACTGGGATCGCCATCGCGCTGCCGCTGGGGTACGCCGCTTTCGTCCACCCCCGCAG
Organism: Frankiaceae bacterium; assembly: GCA_036272075.1. Classification (GTDB taxonomy): domain Bacteria; phylum Actinomycetota; class Actinomycetes; order Frankiales; family Frankiaceae; genus DATAZK01. Next base: position 10,150 of record DATAZK010000247.1, on the reverse strand, counting down.
CGGCCTGGCGGCGCGCCATGGCGTCTCGCTCGTCAATGCGCCGGGGACGATCGACAGCGGCTACCGGGGGGAGATCCAGGTGGTGTTGCACAACGGTGATCCGCGGGAGACCCTGCGACTGCGCCGCGGAGATCGCATCGCCCAGCTGGTCATCCAAGCGGTCGAGACGGCGATATTCACCGAGGTGGACGAGCTGCCCGACAGTGTGAGAGCGACCGGTGGATTCGGGTCCACCGGCGGGTTCGGCAGCGGTTCCGAAGAGGTCAAGGGAGATAACGGTGTTCCGGCGTAAAGGTAAGGATGCTCAGGCAGATGACGGCTCGACCGTCGCTGACGAGGCGCCGACCGAGCTGACGGACGAGCTGGCGGACGAGGCATCCGAGGAGTCGGGCGAGGGCGGCGAGTCGGCCACCCGGGTGGCCATCGACCTCGAGGGCGGGCCGTACGACGAGGACGATGCTCCCGCCGACGAGATCCCGCGCATCGACCTCGGTTCCCTTCGGGTACCGATGGTCGACGGACTCGAGGTCCGCCTCGACGTGGACCAGCAGACCGGTGAGCCCGCTCAGCTGGTGCTGGCCGACGGCGAAAGCATGCTTCAGCTGGCCGCGTTCGCGGCCCCGCGCAACAGCGGGATCTGGGACCTGGTCCGGGCTGAGATCGCCGAGTCGCTGGTAGCGGCAGGGGGCGCGGCTGAAGAGACCGACGGTGCGCTCGGGACCGAACTCGCCGCCAACATCCCCACGGGGGAGCCCGGCGGCGCCTTGGCACCTGCCCGGTTCATCGGCATCGATCGGCCGCGATGGTTCCTGCGTGGCCTGCTTTCCGGGCCGGCCGCGGTCGATCCGCAGGCGGCTGCCCGGCTGGAGTTCGCGTTCCGGGGCACGGTCGTGGTGCGTGGAAAGGACGCCATGCCGAGCCGCGATCCGCTGCCGTTGAAACTGCCTCCGGAGGCCCTGGCGGTCGCCCAGGAAGCGCAGGAAGCGCAGGCCGCTGGCGGTGGTCCGACCCTGGAACAGCTCGAGCAGGGCCCGACAATCACCGAAACCCGATGAGGACCTGCTGGCAACTCACTGGAGGCCCGGTGCGACCCTGCTGGAGGTCCTGGTCACAGTGACCCGGAAGGGTCATAGACAGTACGTGACATAGGGGCACACTTAGGCCTGCACAGGCGTTGTATGTAGCGCACGTGATCAGCGAATGAGGCGGGAGGAGGTGCGGCGGTGTCAGAAGAAGGATGGTTGCGCCGGCGTCTTCACCGGCTGACGGCTGATGAGACCGAGCTCGAGGCGCAGCAGCTGCAACGACAGGTCGAGGTGGTCGGCGCCGAGAAGGTGTCGTCGTGCCGCGAGCGTGACAGCGTCTGCATTGCGGGAACGATCCGTTCGGTGACCCTGAAGTCCCTGGCCGGAGCCCCGAGCCTGGAGGCCGAGGTCTATGACGGGTCGGGCAGCGTCGTCGCGGTCTTTCTGGGCCGGCGGCGCATCCCCGGCATCGAGGCGGGGCGCTCGATCGTCCTGCACGGCCGGCTCACCTCCCAAGATCACCGCCAGACCATCTTCAATCCCCGCTACGAGCTGATTTGCGAGGGAGCAAAGTCGGCGTGACGGACGGTCCGGCGGACGGCGAGGAGCAAATCGCCCCAGCCACCTCGCCCCCCGAGGCCGCTCCAGCCCCTGACGCCGGTGACGGTGATCAGGAGGCGACGCGCGTCCTGCGTTCCACGATGATTTCCGACGCGATCGGCGGCCCGCGCGGAATGCTCGACACGGGCATCCCTGCCGTCATCTTCGTGATCGTGAACGCCGCCAGCTCGCTGACCCCGGCCATCTTTGCGGCGCTGGGCTTCGGTGTGCTGCTCGTCGCACTCCGGCTGGCGCGCAAGCAGCCGATCCAGCAGGCGCTTGCTGGATTCATCGGCATCGGCATCGCCGCGTTCGTCGCCTCGCGTACCCACAGCGCCAAGGGATTCTTCCTGCCGGGAATCCTGTACCAGGCCGTCCTCGCCGTGGCCGCCGTCGTCTCGCTCGTCATTCGTCGCCCGCTCATCGGCTACGTCATGGCCGCGATCGACGGGCGCTACGCGCACTGGAGATCCGAGCCCAAGCTGCTTCGCGCCATGAGCCAGGGCACGATGATCTGGGGTTTCGTCTTTCTGTTTCGCGCGGTGGTGCAGGGGATGCTCTACCTCGCGGATCGTCCGGGCTGGCTCGCCGCCGTGCAACTCGCGCAGGGCTGGCCCCTTTTCGCCGCGGCCCTGGCCGCCACGTACGCGCTGGCCCGCCGGGCGGGCGCCGGCCCCCACGTTCAGGAACCCGCACCTGCGCAGGAGCCCGCGGACTCCCAGCAATTGACCCGCTGAGAGCATCGGCTCGTGGCTTCGCCTTTCGTTGAGCTCGACGTCGGCGGCATCCCGGTCAAGGTGACCAACCCCGACAAGGTCTATTTCAGCGCCCGGGGCGAGACCAAGCTGCATCTCATCGAGTACGTGATGACCGTCTCCGACGGGCTGGTGAGGGCGCTGCGCGAGCGGCCGTGCGTCCTCAAGCGTCATCCCGACGGGGCTGACGCTGCTCCGATCTACCAGAAGCGGGTGCCGGCCAAGCGTCCCGACTGGATCGAGACGGCCCGGGTCGATTTCCCCAGCGGCCGCCATGCCGACGAACTGTGCGTGACGAATGCCGCCGCGGCGGTCTGGGCGACGAATCTGGGGACGCTCGACTTTCACCCCTGGCCGTCGCGCCGCGCCGCTACCGAGCTTCCCGATGAGCTACGCATCGACCTCGATCCGCAGCCGGGCACCGGGTGGTCGCATGTCGTCGAAACCGCCCTGGAAGTCAACGCGGTCCTCACCGAGCTGGGACTCGTCGGATGGCCAAAGACCAGTGGTAGCAAGGGAATTCACATCTACGTGAGGGTGCCACCCGAGCACGGCTTCACGGCCGCCCGGCGGGCGGCGCTCGCCTTGGGCCGCGCCGTCGAGCAGCGCCGCCCCGACCTCGCGACCACCGCCTGGTGGAAGGAGGAGCGCGGCGAGCGCGTCTTCGTCGACTACAACCGCATGGCGCGCGATCAGACGATCGCCTCGGCCTACAGCGTCCGAGCGCGGCCGACCGCCACCGTCTCAGCGCCCCTTACCTGGGATGAGGTCTCCAGCGCGGAGATCGAGGATTTCACCATCGCCACGATGCCGGCGCGCTTCGCCCGGCTCGGTGACGTCCACGCAGCCATCGACGAGCCCGCGACGGTGGGCTCGCTCGAGCCCCTGCTCGAGCTCGCCGACCGCGACGAGCATGATCGCGGCCTGGCAGATGCGCCCTATCCGCCGCAGTTTCCGAAGATGCCGGGGGAGCCCAAGCGGGTGCAGCCCTCGCGGGCCAAGCGCTCCTGATACGAGGTCTCCCGCCCCGGGGTCCGAGAAGGGGCCGCGGCGGGAGACGCGGTCCAGTGTTCACGATGCACCCATTGTCCGCAAATGTCCTAGCGGGCGTTTCGTGCTTCTCCTGCCTGGTCAGCCGCGACGATCTGGCGATAGCCTGACACCCGTGCACGCCGCGGTTCTGCCTTTCACGCTGGCTGCAGTACTGATCGTCCTGCTTCCCGGCCCCGACACCCTCGTGGTCGTGCGCAACATCCTGTTCGGCGGCCGGCGACAGGGAGCCCTGACGGCTCTGGGCAACGTCTGCGGGCTGGCGATCTGGGTTGGCCTAGCCACGTTCGGCCTCGCGGCCGCCTTGCGTGCCAGCCAGGTCGGCTACGACGTCCTTCGCATCGTGGGTGCCACCTACCTGATCTGGCTCGGGATCTCGGCACTGCGATCGCGCCGTGCGGGTCTGGAAGTCACCCCCGGGCGGCGCGGCCTGCTGGGCAACGGATTCTTCGCCGGCCTGTTCACGAACCTGCTCAACCCCAAGGTGGGCGTCTTCTTCATCTCGTTCCTGCCCGGATTCATCCCCCATCACCAGGGGATCGCCGCGGCGTCACTGCTGCTGGGGGGCATCTTCCTGGTGCTCACGGCGCTCTACTGGATCGTGCTGCTGGCGCTCGCCGGAAAGGTCACCGCCTGGATGAACCGGCCCGCAGTGCGCCAGCGGCTGTCCGTGCTCACCGGACTGGTGCTCGTCGGATTCGGCCTTCGGCTCGCTACCGAGTCCTGACGGCAGGCGTCCCTTCCCACATCGGGGGCTGCGGGAAGGGACGCTGTCCACCAACATCGCTTGGGCCGCGGGTGCTTGTCGTCCCCCGAAGGGGTGCATGTTTGGGTTCCGTGTCAGGTCGCTTGCCCCTGGTGGGTGACGCGGGTCAGCAGTTCGCGGAGCGTCGTCTTCGCGGTGACGGCCAGGTAGCGGCTGCGGCTGTGGTCGTTGCGCGCTTGACTGGCTTGACTGCTGAAGGCCGACGGCACGACGGCGAGACCGAGGGCCGCGGCAGCTCTGTCGGCGAGCAGCAGGTGCCCGCGTACGGATGGATGGACCCGGTCAGGGCACAGCAGCGGGCCAGCCAGATCCGACCCGTCGACCATCACTACGTCGACGGCCGCCACTGCCCCGGCGATGATCTGATCGGCGGCCATCACGCGCCGGCGACGCTCGGGTGAGGAGCCCGGGAAGCGGCGAAACGCCTGGGGGAAGCTCGAGATCAGAACCTTGTCACACGCGGAGCTCATCGCTTCCAGAATCGCGAGCAGGTTGGCTTCGTAGCGTGCCGCGTCCCAATCGAAGAGCACATCGTTGGCGCCCACCGTCAGGGCGCCCACGGCATAGCGATGGCCCCGCAGGTGGGGGAGTTGGTCCAGCACCTGCCAGGAGCGCGCGCCGCGGGCGGAATGGCGGACCAACGGCCAGCCGCCGCCGCGGGCGAGCCAATAGCCCCAGGAGCGATCCGCCGTGATGATGCTGTCGCCGACGCACACCAGGCCTGCGCCGCCGCCACCCTCAGTCATCGGGTCAAGCGTAGTGACGCGGACAGCCGACCGACCGCACACATGGAGCGGGCAAAGCCCGTTAAATGCAACAAAGCCTTTCTGACGGGGGATCCACGTTGCTTCTGGTGCTGGTGTACGTCCTGCCGCTGCTGCTGCTACTGGCGGTCGGGGCCTTGATGGTGTGGCGCTTCGAGCCGGGCACGCCCGCCGGGCACCGAATAGTTGGCGGACGGCCCGGTGTGATCGCTCGTCTGCAGAGCGTCTTCGGCCGGGTGTCGGGCACCATCCTGGTGCTCGCGGCAGGAACCGGCGTCATCATCGCCATCTGCTGGCCCATCGGGTACGCCGCACGCAAGTTCGATGCGCAGGACCACAAGATCTACAACTGGGTGCTGGTGCGCTCGAACACCCATTGGATGCACTCGGCGATGAGCACCCTGACCAAGATGAGCAACAACCGCGAGACTCAGGTCGTCGCCGGCGCGTTCATGGTCCTGCTGACACTGGCCTGGATACGGCACCGTCGCGGCATCGCGGTGCTCGTGCCGGCCGTGCTGATCATCACGGCATACGAGGTCGAGCATCAGCTTCAGCACACTCTCAAGCTGCTGGCCCATCGCACCGGTCCGGTACCGGCGGGGCTGGGGAGCTACCCCTCAGGTGGCGTCGCCCGGCTCATCGCCATCTACGGTCTGATCTTCTATCTGGTGCTGCGGCGGCTGGACAAGACCCGCAGCAGGTGGGCGGTCGCGGGCTGGACGATTCTCGCGGCCGCGACCTTCACCGAGGCCTACTCCCGGCTCTATCTCGGAAAGCACTGGATCAGCGACATCTTCGGTGGCCTCGTCTTCGGGGCGATCCTGCTGGCGGTGCTGATCGCCGCCACCCAGATTCTCGACCAACCCGACCCTGCGCCCACCATCCCGGACGTGTCGCAGGCCCTCGACTCGCCTGAGGGCATCGGGTTCGCGGGAGCATCGCACCGGCGTTAGCCCGACCAGGAGACGCCTTCGCGGATGACACGCGCCGGTTGACCGGCGACGAGAACGCCGGGTGGGACGTCCTTGGTGACCACCGCCCTCGCGGCCACCACAGCACCGTCGCCGATGGTGACACCTTTCAGGACCACCGCGCCTGCACCGATCCAGACGTGCTTGCCGATCGTGACGGGCGCGGTGTCGGGACGGTCCTCGAACGTGTGCGCGTCGGTGTCCATGATGTTGACGTCCCAGGCGATCGCGCAGTGCTCGCCGATGGTGACGCGCTCGCGGCAGGTGATCTCGGTGCGCCTGTTGAGGTAGGTGTGATCGCCGATTTCGATCCGGGCGCCGCTGCCGCGAAGGTAGAACCCGACACCGAAGAAGAGCCGGCAATGATGGCCCAGGGTCACCCGGGCGTCGGAGATGCCGGCGTTACGGGCCACTCGGGGAAACGCGTCCACCCGGCAGCCGAGGGGCACGGTGAAGCCGCGGCGCATTCCGAGCAACGCCCCTCGGGTGACGCCGAGATATCGGTTTCTCATCACCTGCACACTGCCATGGACCGGGCGAAGGGCCGTGCTGCCACTCGGGGGCGAAACCGGCTGGCCCCATGCGCGCCAATGCCCCGCCGGGCCGCACTCCAGGCGACCCGACGGGGCATTTTGCGGCGACTACCTAGCGGACAACCCCGTTGGCGAAGGCCGACAGGTCAGCGCTCGAGGAGAGCACCCAATTGCACCCCAGCGACGGGCCCTGCGGACCGACGTTGAAGTAGAACATGCCCTTGAGCGTTCCCGAGTTGGCACGGGCCCAGGCACCGGCGTTGCGGAGCCACTGCGCCCGGCGCGGACCGGCCTGGCTGCCGTACTCGCCGAGGACCAGACCCTTGCCCTGGCTCTTGGCCCAGTTCAGCACCGGCTGGGTGAGGGTGGAGAGTTCGGTCCAGGTGCCCCGGCCTGAGCCGCAGTTGTACCAGTTGTACGGGTCGGCGCCGACCAGATCGACATACGCGCTACCCGGGTACCACTTCGGCGCGTACCGCGCGTCAGAGGACTTCACCTGGAACGCGTAGGACGTCATCTGCCAGACGAACTGGATGTTGTGCTCGCCCGTGCTGCGCATCACCGTGACGACCTTGCGGAACGCGGCGATGAATTGCGTGTTGTTACCCAGACTCCGGCTGGCGTGCGCCTCGGGCTCGTGGCTGAATGCCAGCCAAACGGGGGTTCCGCGGGCCTTGAGGGTGTTACCCCAGCGGAGCAGCTCGTTGTAGATGGTCGAACCCGGCTTTGCCGCGGCCATCGTCGCCCAATTCGCGTTACCCATCAGATTAATCATCCGAGTATTGGGTGGGTTGGCGTTGAGATGGGCATAACGATTCTCGGGAATCGCGACCCCAGAGGCTTTGGACAGGCTGGATACGTTTCCCACACCGCCGAATAGGACGGGCGACGCGGCAGCTGCCGGAAAGCAGGAGGCGACAAATCCGATAATGATGGAGAATGTCAGCGGCAATAGCCATCTGACGCGGACTTTAGTGCCACCCTTTTTGGACAGGCGGGTGGCGTCCGGGGATTTCCCAAGCAGATCTGGCCTACTTTGGGCGTGGGGCATTCGGGTACTCCTCCTCCTACCGCCGGCCAGGTGAGCTGACGGGTTCGGGCTGAGAAGGCTGCCCTACGGCACCGGGGAATCACGGCGCCGATTCACCCCACGAGATTGGGTCCCCGGCCCGGGCGCGCGAGAACACGCCCGGTTTGGCGTTCCGCCGTGTGCCCCTTTTGGACAGCGTTAGCGACGGCAACGCGAGCGTACCGGAAAGGGCACGCCCGACCCTTGCCCGGGGGAACTTCTTTGGCTCGTGTCTCACGCCGTTACGCAGCGGATTGGCGTCATCACCAATCTGCCGGAAAGCCGCACTGGGCACTTCATGAACGCAGCGTCACGGCGTCCTCGGCCTTGCTGCATTAGATATCGACAACCACCAGCGTGCGCCAAGGGGCGGTCGGCCCGCATTGTTGCTAATGATTACAGGGCGTGAGGATATTTGTTTGCATGGCGCAGGTAGATCAGGCGTGCCGGCGGCCCGGTGAGGCGACACAGAGTGCCCGGCCAGGCGAAGCATCGGGGTGCGTGTGGCGCAGAACACGGCCGCGACTCGCTGACAGAGGCACCCGAATGACACGTGTGCGGGTTCTCCTTGAGGCTCTGACCAGCATGTCGGGAACCTGTCACCCGGAGAACTTCCCTGATCACCCCGCGTCACGTATCCCTGGTACAGGGCGTTAAACGGGTGGCGAGGTGAGCAGTCCTGACGTTTCTCCTCGAATGACGTACATGAGGAGGACTGATGGCGCAGAGTGGCGAAGGTAAACCCAGAGTGTTGATCGCAGGTGTTCGAGTCGCGGCAGTGGTGCCACCAGCACGCGGTGCCGCAGGTGCGTCGTTCAGGTCTGAGGTGGTGCAGCCGATGGGGCCAGAGGTCGCGTCCTTAGCGGTTCCCACTTGCCTGGCAGGCACAGCTGCACGTCGTGACCACTCAGGGGGAGGTGCTCAGCATGGATGCCGCTGACGCCTACCCGATGGGAATGTCTGCTGAAGCCCCGGTTCGTCACGGGCAGTCTCAGCGCAGTCGCCGCAGCGCGACCATCAGCCCGAATGTGCCCTCTCAAAACCGCTTGATGGCTCCAGACCTCGTCACGAGCGTCGTCGTCGATGCCATTGATGCACCGCTCAAGGCGCCCCGGCGCCGCGGCCGCGTCATGGAGATCGCCGCACTCGGTGTCGCTGACGCGGTCGTCCTGCTCCTCGCTGCACTCCTTGGTGGCCTGCTGGTACGGGGCGCCACCACACGCGATTTCGGCATCGCCGCCATTGCCCTCACCGTCGCGGCCAGCCTGCTCGGGCTCGTCATCCATGGCGGCTACCGATCGGAGCGGGGCAGGCTGTCTCCCGTCGGAGTGCGCAGCTGGCGTGCTGCCCTTTACGGGTACCCGACCGCTGTCGTCGCTCTGGCACTGTTCACCGGCACGCGTCTTGGCGTCGGAGCAGCGGCCCTCGCCGCGCTGCCGGGCGCGCTGCTCATCCCGCTCGGCCGGCGAGTCACCCGCGTCCTTCCGCTTCCGGGCCGGGCGCAGACCACCCGCATTCTCATCGTCGGATCGGGCAAGGTGGCCCGACGGGTCGCCAGCCGGCTCGGACGCTTCGACGGGATCCAGGTCGTCGGCATGGTCGACAGCGACCCGCCGCCCGGGGAGAAGGTGCTCGGCGGCCTGTCCGATCTCGTGACTCTCGTCGAGGAGCACCGGGTGGACCAGGTCCTGGTGACCTTCTCACGCACTCCCGGTCATGACACTCTCGAGATCCTGCGCAAGCTGAACCACCAGGTGTCGGTCTCCGTCGTTCCCCGCATGTTCGAGATGCTCTCCTGGCGTTCGTCGCTGGAGGAGATCGACGGGATCCCGTTGCTGCACGTGGCGCCCGCTTCGCTGTCGACCTCGGCCCGGATGATGAAGCGGGCGCTGGACATCGTCGTGGCGGGCATCACCCTGCTCATCCTGTCTCCTGTCGTGCTGGCGACCGCGATTGCCATCAAGGTCGACTCGCACGGGCCGATCTTCTTCCGTCAGCAGCGCTGGGGACGACGCGGCGAGCCGTTCCAGATCGTCAAATTCCGCACCATGGAGGTGGGCGCCGAGAACGCCCGCAAGGACCTGGCGAGCGACAGCACCGGACCGCTCTTCAAGCTGCGCAGCGACCCGCGGATCACCCGGGTGGGCGCCTGCCTGCGGCGCACCAGCCTCGATGAGATCCCGCAGCTGTTCAACGTTCTGCGCGGTCAGATGTCGCTGGTCGGCCCGCGGCCCTTCGTCCCTGACGAGGCCGCTCAGATCGTGGGCTCCGCCGCCCGGCGCTACGACGTTCCTCCGGGGATGACCGGGCTCTGGCAGATCAGCGGTCGCAGCGATCTGAATTACGACGACTTGCGCCACCTTGACACCGTTTATGTCGCCTCCTGGTCGCTGTGGTGGGATCTGCGAATCCTCCTGCAGACCCCGAGTGCTGTTCTTCGCAGGAAGGGTGCCTTCTAAGGTCGGCATTTTTCGCCCTCTCGGCCGCCACGCATATCCGATCTGGAATGCCTGGGATGGGCTTTGGCAGCCGATTTGTAGAGGTGCTAATGGTCTGGTGCGGTTAGGCCCTTTAGCACTCTTGGGCTAACGCCACGCTCGGCCGGATGGGTGAG
>DATAZK010000246.1:0-35060 GCA_036272075.1 Frankiaceae bacterium | reverse complement strand
CCAGCGGATCGCCAAGCAGGAAGCCGTTCACGAGGTTGCTCGTACGACCGACCTGCTGGCGGAAAGCGTTGTCCAGCCTGCTCTTACTGACGCGATGCTGAATGATCCCGCGACGGCGTCCGCGGCGCTGTCCTCCCGCATCGCCAGCGAGTTGAAGACGACAGAAGTCTCCCGGGTCAAGCTGTGGACTCCGCAGGGCCTGGTGCTCTACTCCGACGAAAAGCGCCTTATCGGCAAGACGTTTGTGCTCGACGACGAGGCCGAGCAAGCGCTCACCGTGCCACAGACGGAGGCGGGCATCACCGACTCGTCGCGCCCGGAAAATGCTTACGAGTCATCGGTCGGCAAGCTGCTCGAGGTCTACCGGCCGGTGTGGACGCCGAGCGGAAAACCCTTGTTGTTCGAGGCGTATTTCCCCTATCACCTGGTGAACGATCGCAGCCGCGATCTGTGGCGCGGTTTCTCGGGAATCATGCTGAGCAGTCTCGCGGCCGTCTTGCTGGTGCTGGTGCCGCTGCTGTGGATCTTCTATCGGCGCGCGCGGTCGGTGCAGGCGCAGCGCGAGGCGATGATGCGCCGGGCCGTCGACGCCTCGACGGAGGAGCGGCGGCGCATTGCCGGCACGCTGCACGACGGGATCGTCCAGCAGTTGGCCGGTGCGGCCTTCACCATTGCGGGGGAGGCCGCGCGGGCCGGCTCGCAGGGGGATGAACAGCTGGCCGGCCGGCTGGTCGACGCGTCAGCCACGGTGCGCGACTCGGTCGCCGGGATGCGTTCGTTACTGGTCGACATCTACCCACCCAGCTTGCGGGCCGGTGGTCTGAGCGCTGCCCTGGACGATCTCGCCAAGACCGTCAACGGTTTCGATGTCCAGCTCGACATCGAGGTCGATGACGAGGCCGCCGCTGCGCTCGATGCTGCCGGCCAGCGGGCGGCGTTCCGCGTCGCTCAGGAATGCCTGCGCAACGCGCTCAAGCACGCTCGAGCGTCGCGCATACTGCTCCGGTTGTCGGGCGCGCCGTCGCTGGTGCGCCTCGAGATCTGTGACGATGGCGTTGGATTTTCTCCCGAGGATGCCAAGATCGCTGCTACTGAAGGACATTTCGGGGTGCAGCTGATGGCCGACGTCACCGCGTCGGTAGGTGGCACGCTGTCCGTCAGCAACGACAACGGAACATGCTTCCGGATGGAGATCCCGACCCCATGATCACCGTGATGCTTGCCGACGACCACCGACTGGTGCGTGCCGGTCTGGTTCGCCTGCTGGCGACCGCGACGGACATCGAGGTGGTGGGGGAGGCCTCCGACGGCCGGCAGGCGGTCGAGCAGGCCCAGACGCTCGAGCCCGACGTGATTCTCATGGACCTCTCGATGCCGGTGCTGGACGGCGTGGAGGCGACCCGGCAGATCTTGGTGACCCAACCCCTGGTGAGGATCGTGGCGCTGACATCGTTCGCCGATCAGCCCAAGGTCGCCGACATGCTCGAAGCCGGAGCCGTCGGCTACCTGCTGAAGGACTGCGAGCCTGCGGATCTGCTCTCCGCCATCCGTTCGGCAGGCGCGGGAGGGGTGCCGCTGGACCCGCGCGTCGCGGCCGCGTTGCTGCCCAAGCGTCAGCCGACCTCGCTCGCCGACCAGCTCAGCGAGCGGGAGCGCGAAGTGTTGCTGCTGGCGAGCAGGGGATTGGCGAACAAGCAGATCGGGCGCAGCCTCGGCATCGCCGAGCGCACCGTGAAGGCACACCTGGGCAACGTCTTCCGGCGCATCGGCGTCAGCGACCGGACCTCCGCCGCGCTCTGGGCTCGCGACAACCTGCCGTCCGGGCCGAGCGTCAACTAGCAGGACGCGAAAGAGCGTGCCGTGCCCGCAGGCACGGCACGCTCTTTGGCAATCGCTCCAAGGGTGCTAGGAGAGCGATCCGTTGGCGGGCTTGATGTTCTGGTTCACGTGAAGCGCGTTCTGCGGGTCATACCGGCCCTTGATCTGCGCCAGTCGCTCGTAGTTGCTCTTGTAGGAAGCCTTCACGCGATCCTGTCCCTCGTCCATGAGGAAGTTGACGTAGGCGCCGCCGGCTGACGTCGGGTGGAGCTCGTCGTAGTAGTCACGAGCCCAGTTCGAGATCTTCTCCGCATTGGCCGGATCGGGGTCCACGCCCACGATGACCCCCGCCCAGCCGCCGTCCCGGTAGGCAAACGCGGTCGCGTCCTCCGGTACCCGGCTCGCCGCCCCGTCGATCGGGTAGAGGTGCATCGTCGAGTGACCGGTCGGCAGCATCGCGCCGTACTTGGTGTGGACCTCGATGGCGGCATCGGAGATCTCGTTGAAGAAGTCAGCCCGCCAGTACCACTGAAGTCCCGCCGGGTAGAGCGGGTCGAAGGCGCTCTGCAGCGCCGTGAAGGGCATCGGCTGGACGCCGACCACGAGCGGCGAACCGAAGCTTTTGATGGGCTCGAGAACCTCGTCGGCGTTTTCGTGAGATCCCGTGTAGCACCAGACGATTCCGCACGCCTTGCGTCCCCAGAGGGCCTCAGGAAACGGCGGTGCCGGCGGGATGGTGAGCAGCGCGATCCAGCCGCTGAGCTCCTCCGGCAGCGAGGGCTGAAGCTCCCGGTACCAGCGCATGACCTCGGCGGTGTCGGCCAGGTCGTAGAGCACCGGTCCGCCGATGATCGTGCCGTGGTCGCCGATGTCGTGGGTGCGGAAGGTGAACGACGTGACGATGCCGAAGTTGCCGCCGCCGCCGCGAAGAGCCCAGAACAGGTCGCTGTGCGAGCGCTCCGTGGCGGTGACGAACGTGCCGTCGGCAAGGACGACATCGGCGGCCAGCAGGTTGTCGACGGTGAGTCCGAAGCGGCGCGAAAGGTAGCCGATTCCGCCGCCGAGTGTGAGCCCGCCGACCCCGGTCGAGGCCAGAAACCCCGAGGGCGTGGCCATCCCGAACGCGACCGTCGCGTGGTCGACGTCGCCCCAGGTGCAGCCGGCGTCGACGCGAACGGTGTGGTGGTCGGGGTCGACGGTCGTGCTGCGCAGCAGTCCGAGGTCGATGACGAGCGCACCGTCGGAGACGCCGAGGCCGGCAGCGTTGTGCCCGCCGCCGCGCACGGCGATCTCGACGTCGTGCGCCCGGGCGAAGCGGACGCAGGCGATGACGTCGGCGGTGTCCCGGCACTTGGCGATCGCGTCGGGGTACTTGTCGATCATGGCGTTGTAGACGGCCCGGGCCTCGTCGTATCCCGGGTCGGTGGCGGAGACGAGCTCGCCGTGGAGTGCGGCGGCCAGTTCCGCGTACGGAGCGGTGGTGGTGCGTTCAGAGATGGTGGTCACGGTGTTCCCCTCGGGGGTACGTCGGTGTGGCGGTCGTGACGAACGTTAGGAAGGGGGGCGTTCGCCGAGCGTTCGCGTTGTGCGGGGCTGGGCGATCCCTTCAGGAACGCGGGAGAACGCCCGCCGCGGCGAGGTCGCGCTCGCACCGCTCGAGCAGGGCGACGCTGCCTTGCTCCGCCGCCAGCGCATGCGCCGAGCGCAGGCGCTCGAGCTTGGCGTCCCCTTCGTCGTAGGCGGCGCGCTTGCGGATGACCTCGGGCAGCCACCAGAGGTCATCGCGGGCGTATCCGCCGACCATGGCCGCATCAAGGGTCGCGCGGGCAGCCTCGCGATCACCAGTGTGGTCCTGGAGGTCGGCGAGCAGGCTGAGCCAATACGGCATCCGCGCGAAAGATCCCTCGGCTTTCAAATTCGCGATACCGCTTTGCGCCTTTCGCAGGCCGGAAACACCGGGCCGTGACCAGCCGTCCAGGATGAGCGCCCACTCGCGGTAGTACGCGAAGTCGTAGCGCTCACACAGCTCGCAGAGTTCGTCGATGGCCGGCCTCAGCCCGGCCTCGTCCTCCAGCATCTGATGGGTCACGCCCGAGTAGGCAAGGGCGACCGCGAGACTGAACGGATGCTCCGCGGCGCGGGCCACCTCCACCACACGAATCGCGGTGTCGCGGGCGTCGGCGGTGTGGCCCATCAGCCACTGGGCGTGCGCATGGAACGCTTGGCCGAGGACGTCTGGGCGGGTACCGATGGTCCAGATCCGTTCGCCGCCGCTGTTGAGCTTGGCAGCCTGATCGAAGTGTTCCATGGCTTCCGCGTGGCGCCCCATCGCCATCGCGGAACCGCCTATTCCGAAGTGCGCGCTGCCCGCCTGCTCAGATCCCGGGGCGGCCAGCTCGAGCGAACGGATGGCACCCTCATAACTGTCGGCCATCCGGCCTTGGACGAATCGGGTGGTCCACAGACCGAAAAGAGCCTCGATCACCGAGGCCTTTCGTCCGAGCCGCTCGGCGACCACGATGGTGCGTTCCAGCACTCGCTCCAGACCCGGGGAGGAGTAGCCGAGCTGCGCCGTGACGGGAGCCGCCATCGCCTCGAGGATCGTGACTTCCTGGCGGTCGCGGGTCTTGCTGCGTGGCTGGATGTGCGTCAGCCGGTGTGACTCGCGCAGCAGCCGGATCGCTTCCATATGGGCGAAGCGTTCAGACGCGACCTCGGCGGCCCTTCGGTAGTACGACACCGCCCGCTCGGCGCGCCCGCCCCGTGCGTACTGCTCGGCCAGCTGGGCCGACACGGCGTCGATGTTGTCGGCGTGCAGCAGCTCCAGGCCCTGGGCCAGCCGACGGTGCAGCAACCAGCGGCGTGGTGGGCTCACCTGCTCGTAGGCGGTCTCGCGCAGCAGGTCATGGGAGAAGTCATAGCCATCGGAGAGTTCATGCAGGATGCGGCGTACCCACAGCTCGTCGACGGCGCGCACGACCTCATCGGCCTCGAGGTCGCTGGCCTCCGTCAGCAGGTCGAGGCTGAAGTCGCGCCCGACGGCTGACGCGAGGCCGGCGACCTCGCGTGCCGTGGCCGATGCCTGCTCCAGCCGATGGCGCAGCACGCCGGCGAGGTCGTCGGAGGGTTGTACGGCACTGCCGGGGCCGGCCATCGCGCGCACGGACTCGATGACGTAGAGCGGAAAGCCGCCCGTCATGGCTTGCAGCAACTCGGCGTCGGGAGCTGCCAGCTCCGGCCCTGCGATGGCCGCCGCGAGCTGAGCGCTGTCCGACGGTTCGAGCGGGCTCAACGCCAGCTCGTCAAGGCGTCCGGTGGCCCGCATCCGCACTGTCCACTCGAGCAAATCGGGGTCTTCATCAGGGTTGTCGTCGCGGCGCGTGCCGGCGACCATGACCGGCGAATCACCGGCGAGGCCCAGAAAAAAGGTAATGAACGCAAGGGTTTCCTGATCGCACCACTGCATGTTGTCGATCACCAGCAGCATCGGCCGTCGCACGGCGAGCAGGGCGCGGGCCAGCCCTTCCAGGAAACGGTGACTCTGCCACGCGTCGACCATCGCCCGCACGCTGGCATCACGGTCTTCACGCGGGGCACCGGAGGGCGTCAGGCGCTCGACCTCGGCCCGAAAGACGGGATCGAGGTCGCGCACGGCCGACTGGACAGCGGGGTTGCGGAGCCAATCCGCGACCGGAGCCAAGGCGAGGCGACCCGACGTGCCGAAGCATTGAGCGACGGCGACGATCGCCCCCTGCAGCCGGGCCAGCTCGGCCACCTCATGGACCAGCCGCGTCTTGCCGACGCCCGCTCCGCCCCGCACCATGGCGATGCGCGGCTGACCGCCGGCGGCCGCCTGCCAGGCCGCCTCGAGCACGGCGAGCTCGCGGGTGCGGCCCACGAGCTGGGTGGCCGCCATGCCGAGCCGGCCGATGGCCGGATCGGAAGGAAGCGGAATCGGTGGGGCGTCGGCCCGCTGCTGCGGAACCAGCAGCTGTTGCAGGGTGTTTCGGGTGGCCTGGTCGGGAATGACGCCGAGTTCCCGTTCGAGCACCGAGGCGCAGTGGTGGTAGGTGCTGACGGCGCCGGCCCGATCCCCGAGGTCGGCTTGCAGCTCCATCAGGGTCCGGTAGCCGGCTTCTTCCAAGGGTTGCAGCGCGATGCGTCGGCGGGCAGTGGCGACCGCGGCCACGAGGTCACCGCGGCGGGTCTGCGTCTCGCAGACGATCTCGCACAGGTCGACGCATTCACGCTGCAACTCCTCGCGAAGCTCCAGGATCCAGTCGTCGTATCCACCCGGCAGGAACTCGCCGCCGTAGCTGGAGATCGCGGCCAACCCGTGGGTGACGACGGACTCGCCGTCGCCGTCCGCATGGGCGGCCAGGGCGATGGCCCGCTCGCTCTGGAACGTCCGCAGATCCACCTTGCTGGTCTCGGTGTCCCTCCAGCTGAGGTCGGTCGAGGTGACGACGAGGGACGGTTGGTCACCCAGGACCTGACGCAGGTGGTGTAACTCCCGGCGCAGGTTGGTCAGGGCCTGCCCGTCCGTCGAGTCGGGCCAGAACAGCAGTGAAATCCGCTGCCGGGTCTGCGGGGCTCCGGCATGCGCCACCAGATAGGCAATGAGCGCGACAGCGCGCGACGAGCGGGTGCGCACGGCACCCGACGCGTCGTCGATGATTGCCTGCTCCCCCAGCAGGGACACGGACAGCATGGGCGTCGGCCTCCTGCGGCCACACGCTAGTCCAATGTTGGTGGTACGCCCCAGAGATTCTCCGATGTTCGCCGTCGGCTGCGCGACAGGGTCAATAACCGATCCGGTCGCGGACCTCACTGACCAAGGTGCGTGCCGATGACAGCGGGGTGAACGCTTCTGCCGCGCTCGTGAGCTCGGCGACCTCGCCAGGATCGAGGTCGAGGTCGGCGGCTGAGACGTTGAATTCGAGCTGCTCGACGCTGGACGCCCCCGGGATCGCGACCACGGCAGGCAGGCTCAGCAGCCAGGCGAGGGCGATCTGGGCGGGCTTGGCGTCGTGCGCGGCGGCCACCCGGCGCAGCGTTTCCAGCAGCGGTTCCACCCGTTTCAGGTTCTCCTTGCCGAAGAACGGATTGACGGCGCGTATCCCACCCGGCCGGTTGTCGATGCCGTACTTGCCGCCGAGCAATCCCTGCGCCAGCGGGCTGTAGGCCATCACCATGCGGCTCTCGCGCTCGGCGAACGGCACCAGGTCGCGCAGCGGTTCGGGATGCGCCAGCGAGAACTGCACCTGGTTGCTGACCACCGGCCGGCCCAGCGCCTCGTCGGCCTTGCGCCAGCGGGCGAGCGAGTAATTCGAGACACCGGCGGCGCCGATGGTGCCGTCCTCCAGCAGGCTGCGCATCCCCGGCATGATCACCGAGTCGGGGACCACCGGGTTGGGCTGATGCACCTGATACAGCGGGATCCGGCTGACGCCGAGCCGCTTCGCGCTGGCCTGGGCGCGCTGGCGAATGACCGGCGCGACCGGAGCCACCGGGAAGAGTTTGCTGGCGATGACCACATCGCCGCGGGCCGACCCCAGCGCCTCCCCGAGGATGCGCTCGCTCTTGCCGAAGCCGTAGATCTCGGCCGTGTCGAACAGCGTGACACCGAGTTCCAGTGCTCGCTCGACGATCGTCTGCGCGGCGCCGGAGGCGTAGCTGTCCCCGTAGCCCCATTCCCGGGAGCCGAACTGCCAGGTGCCCAGCCCGATCCGGCTGACCTTGCCGAGACCGTCGACGTCAAGAAACTTCATGCAGCCAGTCTGCGCCTCTAACCGAAGGCGACGCCGTACGAGCCGACCTCGGTCGCCTCCGATGGGTGGGGACCCTCGGCGACCCGCTCGCCGATGCCCGACTGGAACTCCTGGAAGGCGGGCATCGACGGCAGCGGATTGTCCTCGCCGTCGAGCGCGACGAGGTGTACGAAGCTCACCCCGTCCTCGAGCCGGAAGGCGGCGTAGCGCACCCCGCCAGGACGCTGCTCGGCGAGTTCGGCGAAGACGGCGCGGATCAGCCGCTGGTTCTCCTCGGCGTGCTCGGGGTGCGTTCGGTAGCGGATCATCTTGACGTTGGACATGACAAAACTCCTGTCGTTGCTGGGGTTTGGGACCGATCAGGCGGCCGGCAGTGCGCGCATCCGGTTGTTGCGGGCGTCGTGCGTGACTTCGGCGAGCCCGAGCGCCTCGAGCAGCGGAGGCAGGTACATCCCGAACCGTCCGCGATAGCCGTTGCGCAACCCGTACCAGCCGCCCGCCGGGTTGTCCGAAGCGCGTCCCCAGGCTTCGACCGTGCCGTCGGCCGCGGGCTTCTTCTCGTCGGCCGCGCCGAGCGGCACCCAGTCGCCCTGCGCTTGCAGCCACGCGTGCAGATCCGCGATCGCCTGCAGCCGGTACTTCAGCGTCGTGCTGCCGACCTGGCAGACGAGCGTCGGCGGATCCGCCTGCTCATCGCGGTACATCGTGTATTCGGAGGAGCCGGGAGGGGTCTTCAGGACCCACGGATCTTCCTTGCTTCCTGTGGCCATCAGCCTTCTCCTTCGGTGATCGCTCTGACGAAAAGGGGGAGCAGGGACTCCCACCCGACCCGGTTCTGCTGGCGGAGCGCCTCCTCGCGCACGCCGAGCCGCTCCCAGCCGGTGTGCTCGATCTCGATGCGCGTGAGTTCGCTGCTCTCGCCGCGGAAGCGGATCTCGACCTCGGTGGCCGTTTCCCGCTGCTGCCCCAGGTGCCACAGGTAGCCCAGCCGCTCGGGAGGGCGCCATACGGTCACCTCGCCCCAGTCGTGCTCCGTGCCGTCGGTGGCGCGCTCGTAGATGCGGCCCCCGACCCGTCCCTCAAGAACGACGGCGACGTCCGGCTTGTTGGTCACCGTGTGATCGCGCGGCCACCAGGTGGCAATGCCTGACGTCCACACCGAAAACGCGTGTTCGACCGAGCAGGCGACGTCGAACGACAGGCGCAGCGGCTCGCTCACGGGCGCCCGTCGCGGTTCGGGTCGGGGGTGTTCTCTGCCATGAGCCGGAAGCGGGCAGCAGCCGAACCCCAGATCCCCTCGAGGTAGGCCTGGACGGCCTGCAGACCCTCGGCCTGCAGGTGGTAGATCCGCCGGGTGCCCTGTGCCACCTCGGCGACCATGCCCGCGTCCTTGAGCAGTCGCAGGTGACGCGAGACGGCAGGCCGGCTGATCGGCATCGCTTCCGCTATCTCTTGCACCGGCTTGTCGCCGTCACTGAGCAGGCGCAGGATCTCGCGCCGGTTCGCGTCGCCGAGCGCCTCGAAGGGGGCGCCTGACGGATCCGCTTGCGCCATGGGCAGGTCCGATCCCGAGTATCGGTAACTTTCTGGCTACCGTAACCAATGAGTTACGGACTTGGCAACCGCTACGGCAGATCCAGCGGGGACGGGTGGCGAGGCTCGTAGACGCCGAGGGTCCCGCCGCCGGGGAGGCTCAGGCGGGTGATCAGACCCCAGCGTTCGGCCTGGACCGCTGAACAGGAGACCCCGCGCTCGGCCATCTCGGCGATGAACTGCTCGACGTCGTCGCACATCAGGAAGAGCTCCTGGACGCCGTCAGTGTCGGACGGATGCACCGCGACCTCGGCGGGCGGCAGCGCGAAGATCAGCCAGTCGTGCCCGGCGTCGGCGAAGGGGTAGTGCAGGACGTCACGGAAGAACTCCCGATCTGCCTGTGCATTCTTGCTGTACAGGACGACGTGCGCGCCGCGAATCACGACCTGAGATTAGCGACCCTGCTCCACCCGGGTGGAGTCCATGCCCGGACTGCGCAGCGCATGCCAGCGCGTCTGGTTGCGGCCCTCGTTCTTGGCGAAGTACAGCGCCTGGTCCGCCTTCTGGATCAGCGATTCGACGTTGTCACCGGGCTCGGAGAGCGCGACGCCGATGCTGCAGCGCAAGGCGACGGAAAGCCGGCCCGCCTCCAGCGCACTCTCGGCGACGGAGCGATGCAACCGGTCGGCGAGCGCCTGGACGTCTCCGTGGTCGTGGACGGGACCGCCGGCGATCAGGAACTCGTCGCCGCCGAGGCGGGCCACGATGTCCTCCTCGCGAGCCACGTCGCGAAGCGCGCGGGCGGCCAGCTGGATCGCGTCGTCACCCGCTTTGTGCCCGTGGGTGTCGTTGATGCTCTTCAGCCCGTCGAGGTCGATGAACAGCAGCATGACGGTGGTGTGGTCGCGACGCGCGCGGGTCAGTTCCTTGGTGACGGCGTCCAGGGCGGCTTCGCGGTTCAGCAGCCCGGTGAGGCCGTCACGGGTGGCCACCTCGTGCAGCCTGACCCGCTGGCGCTCGGCCTCGCGTACCGACTCGCGTAGCCGGTCAAGCGTGGTCTGCAGGGCCAGGCCGGTCCGTCCGGGAAGCGGCACTTCGAGCGAGGCAGATGTGGGGTCCTGGGCAAGCGTGACCGTGAAGGACTCGACGGCTGCGAGCACGGCCGTCATGTCGTCGACCGCCTGCACGGTCTCGACGACCTCGCGCGGGCCGCTGCCGACGACGGCAGGTAGCGCGAAGTTGCCTTCCGCGACCTTGCGGGCGTTGTCGGACAGCCGGCGCAGCGGTCGCACGACCGAGCGCGTCAGCAAGATCGCCGCAGCGGCTGCGAAAAGGACGCTCAGCAGGAAGATCGCCAGCTCGAGCTGGAAGCTGCCTTCGGCAGAGTCCGCCTCGCTGTTGGCGACAGCCCGCACGTCAGCCGAGGCACCCTGAACGACGGCGTCGATGTCATCCAGCCAGCGCTCACCGTCGGCAAACGCACGGGCGTGTGCCGCGAGGTCGCCGACGAGGGGTGAGGGCTTGCCTTCCAGCGCCAGATTCTCGGTCTGGCGGATGACGCTCGCGAACTTGGTCACCGAGGCGTCCTTGGCCATCGCGTCCCAAGCGGTTTGCGCCTTCGGCCCGAGGCGGCCGGTCACTGCCTTGACGTTGGCGGCGTATTCGCCGTCGGCCTCGATGAGTGCCTGCAGGGTGGAGGCCGCACGCGCGGGACGCAGCAGTCCATTGGTATCGGCTGCGCGGCGGACCGCGGTGGTGAGCACGGCATAGGCGGTAGGCAGCACGCTGATGCGTTCGGCGAGCAGCCCGGTGCCGTGGGAGGAGCTGGTGACGGTGTGGCGCAAATCGGTCAGCTGGCTCTGCCAGATCGCGTCGATATGCGCCGTGAAGCCGGTGTAGAAGTGCAGCACGTCCTGGTAGCCGGCGCTTCCCGCGTCGAGTTCCTTGCGCAGCTGAAGTAGTCGCTCCAGGTCCGCGCGAAGGCTCGGGTAGCTGCGCAGTGCGGCGTTGGCATCCACCCGGGGACGGGAATCGCGCAATGTCGCCCCGAAATCGACGCCTGACAGCTGATCGAGCCGTGCGAGCGCCAGTCCGGACTCCCTCGCGTTGGCTACCGCGATGGAGGCGACGCCTTCGTCAACCACTAGCGCGCGAGCCGCCATGAGGGCGCTCGGCGCGGCGATGTCGGCCCGCACCTCGAGGGCAGCCTGCCGCTCCCGCCAGGTCGAGATCGCTGAGGAGCCGGTCAGGGCTGCCAGGCCGGTCACCGGGATGAGCAGGACCAGCGCAAGGAGCAGGGCGATGCGTGGCAAGCGGCGGCCCCGCGGCCTCGCCTGTGGCGAGGCTTTCGCGGGCCCCACGCCGTCCATGGATGCGACTTCCGCGGTAGGCGTCACCCGCATGCGTGGAAACCGCAGCATCATGACACCCCCGACAACTTGTCCCCTTCGTCCTCCATCCAGTCGACAGCCGGGCGGGCAAGCTGAAGGGTCGGACGCTGTGGCTACGCCAGGGGTTCAGAAATTGGGGCGATTCGAGCGGTTTCGTGCTGTTGTGAACGTTCTATGGAAATCGCGAGGACGAAAGGCGAGGGCGGATGGCAGCGTTACCGATTCTGGCTCCGGAGGACCACGTCTGTGAGGTCTGCCGGCTCTCCTACGGCGAGGTCATGGTCAGCGGCGTCCCCGGGCGCCTGCGAGACGTGACCGCTGAGATCCGGCAGTTCGTCGAGCAGCTGAGCGGGACGCAATTGACGCATCGCCCGGACGACGATGTCTGGTCGGCATTGGAGTACCTGTGCCACCTTCGGGACGTCTACGTCGCGTCCACCATTCGGCTCTACCGCACGCGGCGGGAGACGAGTCCCCAGATCGAGCCACTTTTCAATGATCTGCGCGTGGTCCGCTTCCGGCACAACGAGGCCCAGCTCTCGGGCGTCCTGCACGAGATGGACGCCGCGCTCGAGGGCTTCATCGACGAGATGGACCGCACGACGGACTGGGACCGGGGCTTCTCCCGCCAGCCGGGGGAGGAGCGCACCGCCCGCTGGCTGGTCCGCCAGACCCTGCACGAGGCCGTCCATCATCTCGGCGACATGCGTCCCAGCGCCGCCCTGCCCTGAGCCGCCTCGCCCTCGCCCCCTCGCCCCCCGAGGGTGCGCAAAACTCAGTAATCGACGTTAACCGTGCCGTTTAGGGTGGATTGCTGGGTTATTTCAGACGCCGGCGGCCAGCCTGGTGAGGATCGTCTCCACGGGTTCGGCGCGGACATGGCGAAAGCCCGTTCCGGCCCAGAGGTTGATCAGCTCAGCGTCTCCGGCGGCTGCAGCTGCCCGGCGCAGGGGAGTGGTCAGAGTGTTGACGGCGGGGTATCCCAGCGGCGCTACGGCGTCGTAGCGGTCGATGAAGTCGTTACGCAACCCGCGGGCCGGTCGACCGGAGAACGCGCGGGTGACGACGGTCTGACGGTCGCCGGGATCAGCGAGGGTGCGCTTGTAGGGCGCCGAGGCGCCGCTCTCGTCGCCGCTCAGCAGGACCGTGCCGACGGCGACGGCCACGGCACCAGCATGCAACGCCGCGGCGACGTCTTGGCTCGTCGTGAGGCCGCCCGCAGCCAGCAGGGGGAGCGACGTGACGGCCCGCACCTGTGCGAGCAGCTCGATGAGGGGAGTCGGGGGCGGAATGCGCTGCGGGGTGAACGTGCCCGAGTGTCCGCCGGCCGCGGACGCCTGCACGGCCAGTGCGTCGAGGCCTGCCTCCGTGGCCGCCTGGGCCTCCGCCGCGGACGTGACCGTCTGCACCAGCAGCATGCCGCGCTCGCGCAGGGCCCTGACGTCTGACGCGGGCGGGAGGCCGAAGGTGAAGCTGACGATCGGCACGGGATCATCCAGCAGCACCGCGACTTTCTCGTGCCAGTGGTCGTCGTCCTCGACCGGCACTGAGAGCACGGTCTGCGCGAGGTCGAGGCCGTAGCGCTCGCCCTCCGGCTGCAGGCGCTGCGCGTAGGAACGGAACTCTGCCGGGTCGACCGGGACCGGATTCGGCGCGAAGAGGTTGACCCCGAACGGCGCCCCAGCGGCCCTGACCGCTGCGATCTGCTCGGCGAAGGCATCGGCCGTCTTGTAACCCGCAGCGAGGAAACCCACGGCCCCTGCGGCTGCGGCAGCGATCACGAGTGCCGGCGTGGTCGGCCCGCCGGCCATCGGCGCCGCGATGATCGGCACCGTCGCACCGAGATCGTCCAGCAACGAACTCATCGTTCAATGATGGCGCGCCGGCTCGCAAACGCAGTACAGCCGGTGCCCATCGGGCACCGGCTGCAACTGGTGAAGCGTGAAAAAGCCTTACGGCTGCTTGGCGAATCGCAGGTAGGGCTTGACCTCTTCGACGTCTTCGAACTTGGCCTTGGCGTCTTCGGTCGAGATCGTCGGGGCGACGATGACGCGCTGGCCGGGGGTCCAGTCGACCGGGGTGGACACCGGGTTGGCGTCGGTCACCTGCAGCGCGTCGATCACGCGGAGGATCTCGTTGAAGTTGCGGCCGACCGACTTCGGGTAGGTCAGGGTGAGCCGGACCTTGTCCTTCGGGTCGATGATGAAGACCGAACGGACGGTCGAGGTGTCGCCCTCGCCCGGGTGGATCATGTCGTACGCCTCGGAGACCTTGCGGTCAGGGTCGGCGATGATCGGGAAGTTCAGCGCGGTGCCGCCGACCTGCTCGATGTCAGGGGCCCAGCCGTTGTGGGAGTCCAGCGGGTCGACCGATACGGCGATCGCCTTGACGTTGCGCTTGTCGAACTCGCCTTTCAGGCTCGCGGTGCGACCGAGCTCGGTCGTGCAGACCGGCGTGAAGTCAGCCGGGTGGCTGAACAGCACGGCCCACTTGCCGCTCTTCCACTCGTGGAAGTCGATCGTGCCTTCCGTGGTGTCGGCGTGAAAGTCGGGGGCGACGTCGCCCAGCCGAATTGCCATTTTTTCTCCTCGTCGCGAATGCTCATCGCATGGGTGATCGTGGTCCAGCCTAAAGGACATCAGACTGATTGAGAATTGGTCCGGGGGAACCGGCGATCAGCCCCGCAGGATCACCAGATCTGGTCGACGTAGGCGTCGGTGCCGACCTTCGTGCGCAGGAACGGCGCAGCGAGCAGGACGTCAGCGATACCAGCCTTTTCGACCGCCTCGGTGTACTTGTGCATCCGGTCGAGCTGGCTACGGACGTCGCCCTCGACGAAGAAGAGCTGGCACAGCCGGTTGTCATCGCCGCCGGGGGTGCCGAGCGCCATGGGCTGACCGGAACGGCCGCTGCCGCGGAAGCCTTCGGACGGAACCCACGAGGCCGCGATGTCCAGCTGCGAGCCCTTGAGCACCTCGGGTAGCAGTTCCTTGCTGAGGTCAGCGTGGGTGGCGGCGGCGTCTCGGCCGTCGCGGCCGTCGAGCCAGACCGCAATGATCGCGTCGTACTTGTGGTCGAGCGCGAGGGTCAGCGGAACACCGTCGGGGTCGCGGTAGTCGACGCCGATGTAGTCGAAGGTCGCGGTGTGGACGTGGGAACGCTCGGGGAAGCCGCGTCCGCTCTCGTAGAGGTCCTTCACCTGGATGACCGACCAGTCGTCCCACTCTTTGTGGTGGCCGGCGAGGGTCCAGTAGATGGCGACGAAGGAGCCGGCGTCGATCGGGCTGGCGACCTTCTCGCCCTTGGGCCAGCGCAGGTCTTTCATCTCACGCGTGGCGACCCAGCGGCTGCCGGCGATCTGGTAGCGGCCTTCCATGCAGCCGCCGTAGAAGTGGTCACGCTCATACCAGCGGTTGTAGGCCTTCTCGAATCCCTTGTGCGGGTCCACGAGGGTGAGCAGCATGCTGCCGACCTTGACCGGATAGTCCTCGGGGCCTGCCACCTCAAGGGGGTTGTACGCCATCCTCGTCCTCCATCGTCTGGGTCCGGTGCGCCGCAGCGGGTCGCCGACGTCGTGACATTACCCGGCCGGCATCGGCGTTCTGACGCCGCGTCAGGCCGGGGTCGTCATCTGCTTGCGAAGTGCTGAGCGGAAGGCTCGGGATCTCGGCGTCGATCGGCTCGTGCACGTAGCGACCGCCGCGCAGCAGCGAGGCGACGGCACCGATGAGCGCCAGCGCCGCGGCCACGGCGAACACCACGACGAGCCCGTTATGGAAGGGCTGCGAGATGAGGTGGGGGAAGAACGTGCGGCCGGTGAGCGTCTGCTGGTTCGCCGCGGGGAGATTGTTCAGCGCGCCGGACGGAGCCAGCAGGTGCTGGATCGGATTCACGCCGAGGATTGCGGCGAACAGAGACGCCACGGGCGGGAGCGTCCCGACCTGATGGGCGACCGAGGGCGAGACGCCCTGGCTCTGCAGTCCGTGGGTGAGTGTGGTGGAAAGCGTGCCGGCAAGTCCGGCGACGATCAGCGAGAAGAAGATGCCGATCGACAGCGCCGTCCCCGAATTCTGGAAGGTGGATCGCATGCCGGACGCGGCCCCCCGCTCGCGGGCCGGGACGCTGCTCATGATGGCCGACGAGTTGGGCGAGGAGAACATGCCCACGCCCAGTCCGTTGGCCAGGATCAGCAGGGCGAACGCCGGATACGAGAAGTTGATGGGCAGCAATAGCAAACCGATGAAACTGGCGCCGAAAAGGAGCATCCCCGCGCTGGCGAAGCCGCGGGCGCCGTACCGGTCGGAAAGGTGTCCGGAGATAGGGCCGGCGACGAGAAAGCCCGCCGTCAAAGGCAGCAAGAAGATGCCGGCCCACAGCGGGGTCGCGCTGTAGTCGTAGCCGTGCAGGGGCAGCCAGATGCCCTGCAGCCAGATGATGAGCACGAACTGCAGGCCGCCGCGCGCGATGGCCGCCGACAGGCCCGCGATGTTGCCGGCCGTGAAGGCGCGGATGCGAAAGAGCGCGACGGCGAACATCGGCTCGGCGATCCGGCTCTCGATGATGGCAAACGCGATCAGCAGTACGACCCCGCCGATGAGCGAGCCGTAGACCGTCGGATTCGCCCAGCCCATCGAGTGATTGCGGTAGGGGTGCACCCCGTTGGTGATGCCGATGAGCACCGCGCCGAGGCCGACGGCGAAGGTGACATTGCCCCACCAGTCGATACGGCTGCGGTGGCGCTCTCCGTTGTCCCGCAATTTGCGGTACGCCCAGAGCGTCCCGAAGACGCCGACGGGAACGTTGACCCAGAAGACGGCACGCCAGTCGATGGCGGCCAGCAGGCCGCCGGCGGTCAGCCCGATGAACTGGCCGGCGAGGGCGGCGACCTGGTTGATGCCGAGCGCCAGCCCGCGCTGATCGGCCGGGAAGGCGTCGGTCAGGATGGCCGCCGAATTCGCCGTGAGCATCGACCCGCCGATGGCTTGCAGCACGCGCCAGCCGATCAGCCAGAGCGCTCCGTGGCCGCCCTGGAACGGGTCGAACGACAGCAGGATCGACGCGACGGTGAAGACCATGAAGCCGGCGTTGTAGATCTTCACGCGGCCGTACATGTCGCCGAAGCGGCCGAGCGTGACCACGAAAACCGCTTGTACCAAGCGGTATCCCATGATCATCCAGAGCAGGTACCCGATGTTTCCGGGCGAGAGCGGATCGAGGTGGATGCCCCGGAAGATCGCCGGCAGCGAGATGATGACGATCGAGCCGTCGAGGGTCGACATGAAGACGGCTGCGGTGGTGTTGGACAGCGCCGTCCACTTGTAGCGGTCGTCTGCCGTGGTAGCGACCGCCATCAAATGTTCTCGGCCAGGCGCTCCAGCAGCGGCGCCGCCGCCATCAGTTGCTTCAGTTCCGCGCGGCTGAAACCGGCCAGCGCCTCGGCGATCTGCCCGGTGCGCGCGTCAGTCCTGCTGCGCCGCGCCTGCCGGCCCGCTCGGGTGAGAGAGAGGACGGCGCGTCGCCCGTCACCGGGATCGGCGCGGCGCTCGACGAGGCCGCGCCCCTCCAGGATTGCGAGCGTGGCGCCCATCGACTGCGGGCTGATCTGCTCCAGCTTGGCGAGCGCGCTTGCGGTAGCCGGGCCGCCGCGTTCGAGCCGGGCAAGCGCCGAGCTCTCCGGAAGCGTGAGCCCGCCCTCGACCGGAGTCTGGCGCAGCCGGCGGATGAGCAACCCGACGCTCAGCCGCACCGCGGCGGCCACCTGGCGCACGTCGGGGTCCTCGGCCATCCGCTAAGCCTAACCTGATAAGGCCAGCCTTACTATTTTGGGGGTGGTGCGGTGGCTGTGATGGTGGCGCGGCCGCTGTGATGGTGGTGCGGCGGCGGCTGTGATGGTGGCGCCACCGTTTGCGGGTGCCTGGGCACCCTGTGGCGGTGTCGCCGGGCGCGCGGGGTCGCCGAGGTTCGCCCCTGACGCGAGCGACACCATTTGCGGGTGTCAGAACGCCCCCAGATGGTGGCGCCAGCTTTCCGCGGGGCCGTCCGACGCGAGCGACACCATATGCGGGTGTCAGAACGCTCTGAGACGCTGGCGCCAGCGTCTCAGGGCAGCCATCCGAGACCCCGCCTCACCCGATTCCCCGGCGCCGCGGCCGGGCCGGCGTCAAGATGGCCTCATGGGAAGCGAACAGGCATTGGCTGACCGGGCCATCGCGCTGGCAGACGAGGACACGGCGATCCTCGATCTCGAGTGCGAGACGGTGGTCGGACATACCTGCAAGGTGATCATGCTGGCCGGTGAGCTGGACGCCGACGCGATCCGGGCGATCATCGGCTCACGGATCGCCGCCGCACCCCTGCTCACGCGGCGTCTCGGAGGCTCGGCGAAGGCTCGCGTTTGGGTGCCCGATCCGCACTTTGACCTCGCCTACCACGTCGTCGCAGCGGCCGTTGAAGGGCCGCTGGATGAGTCCGAGCTGCGGGGTCACGTCGCCGAACTCTTCGCCCAGCATCTCGACCGGGCGCGCCCGCTCTGGCAGCTGGACGTGGCGCCGCTGGCCGACGGCGGCACGGCGCTGATCTGGCGGCTGCACCATGCGCTCGCCGACGGCACCACGGTGATGCGCCTTGCCCGCGCGCTGCTCTGGGACCCCTGGGAAGACCAGCCCAAGCCGACGGTCCCGGCTCAGATGGACGACGAGACGCGCCGGCGCTGGCACCTCGCGGGCTTCTGCCGCCGGGAACTCGCCCGGTCGCGTCACGCCTCCCCTTTCGACGGCGCCATCGGCACCGCGCGCGAGATCGGGATGTCGACGCTGCCGCTGCCGGAGTTGAAGGTCGCGGCGCGTTCGGTGTCGGGAGCGACGCTCAACGATGCCCTGCTGTCGATCGTGGCCGGCGCCGTGCGGCACTACTTGGAGACCCATCACGGTTCACTGGCGGACATTCGCGTACGGGTGCCGGTCAGCCTGCATCACGAGGGCGACACGACCGCCAACCGGGACTCGTTCTTCTCGCTGCGACTGCCGCTGCACATCGCCGACCCGGTCGAGCGGCTGCATGTCGTGCGTGCCGCCACGATGTTGCGCAAGCGCGCCCACGACGCCGAACTCGAAGACGCGCTGCTCCACGAGTTCCCTGACGTGATCCCCGTCCGCCGGTTCGTCGAGCGGCTGAACGCGAGCCCGCGCCGGTTCGCGGTGAGCATCTCCAACGTGCCGGGGCCGCGTCGCGAGGTCTCGATCACCGGCGTCCCGGTGACCGCCCTGCTGGGCATCGCGGAGATCGGCCAGCGGCACGCGCTGCGGGTCGCCGCATGCTCGCTGCACGACCGGCTGAGCCTGGGCTTCTGCGCCGATCCGGCACTGGTGCCGCAGGTGCAGACGATGGCCGACGCGGCACACACGGAGGCGGCCGCGCTCGTCTCAGCCGTCTCAGCCGCCGGCGGCTGACGCCGGCCGCCAGTCCGCCGAACTGATCACGTCGGCCTGGCGCGGAAAGATCTTTTCGGTGAGGACGCGATGCACCTCCTCGTCGCGGTCGAGGCACAGATCCTCGAGGACGATGAGCCGGTAGTCGCGGTCGGCGCCCTCGCGCACGGTCGACAGCACGACGCCGCTGGTGGCGATCCCGGTCAGGACGAGAGTGGTGATCTCGTTCGAGCGCAGCACCAGTTCCAGGTCGCTGCCGGCGAAGGCGCTCACCCGCTTCTTCGTGACCACGACCTCACCCTTGCCGCGCATAAGCCTTGCCACCGGTTCGGTGGACGGGTCGCCGAACACCATGGATCTCCCGTCGCTCAAGGCAGAGAAGCTCTTGTTGCGTGCGGAGATTTCGGGATGTCCGGGGCTGAAGGCGACGCGCACGAGGATGACGAGAACCCCCGCCTGCTCGGCCCTTTCCACGGCGGCAACCACCTGGTCCAGATAGCTTTCCGGAACGTCGAACCGATCGAAGATTCCGTTCTGCACGTCCATCACCAGCAGCGCTTCCGTCATGGCTCTGATCCTGCTCCATCGCCGCCGAGGTCTAACCTCGCTGCCATGACGGCAACGACGAGTACCGGCAGCGAGCGTCTCGACCATGTCGACGTCCTCATCGTCGGTGCCGGGTTGTCCGGCATCGGCGCCGCCTGCCGGTTGGTCCTCGAGCGACCCTCGACGTCGTTCTCGATCCTGGAGGCCCGTGACGCGATGGGCGGGACCTGGGATCTGTTCCGTTACCCGGGCGTTCGTTCGGACTCGGACATGTTCACCCTCGGTTACCCGTTCCGCCCCTGGCCCGAGGCGCGCGCGATTGCCGACGGTCCGTCGATCCGCGAGTACGTCGGCGCCACGGCCCGCGAGTTCGGGGTCGATGAGACGATCCGCTTCCGCCACCGAGTGCGCAGCGCGGAGTGGGACAGCGCCGCCGCGCAGTGGACGGTGACCGCTGAGCTGACCGACACGGGTGAGACCGTTCGTCTCACCTGCTCGTGGTTGTCGGTCTGTTCGGGGTACTACCGCTACGACGAAGGCCACCGCCCGGCCTTCCCCGGCCGGGAGCGCTTCACCGGCCCGCTCGTCTATCCCCAGAGCTGGCCGCAGGACCTGGACTGGACCGGCAAGCAGGTGGTGGTGATCGGCAGCGGTGCGACGGCCGTCACCCTTGTACCCAGCCTCGCCGAGAGCGCGGCCCACGTCACGATGCTCCAGCGCACGCCGAGTTACGTGCTTGCGCTTCCGGGTGTCGACCCCATCGCCAAGGCGATCATGCGTTTCCTGCCTGCCCGCCTCGCGCATCCGATCGTGCGCTGGAAGAGCGCCCTCGTCGCGACCCTGCTCTACGAGTTCTCCCAGCGTCGTCCCAAGGCAGCGCGCAAACTCCTGCGCAAGGGAGCCGTCAGCGCGCTACCGGACGGCTACGACGTCGACGTGCACTTCAACCCGCCGTACGGGCCGTGGGATCAACGCATGTGCCTGATCCCTGATGGTGATCTCTACGAATCGTTGAGTTCGGGACGCGCCGAGGTCGTGACCGACCGCATCGCCACCTTCACCGAGCACGGAATCGAACTCGAGTCCGGTCGTGCGCTGGAGGCCGACATCATCGTTTCGGCGACCGGGCTGACGCTCCTGGCGCTCGGCGGGATCACGCTCAGCATTGACGGCACTCCGGTCGAGCTGCCGAAAACCGTGCTGTACAAGGGAATGATGCTGTCCGGCGTGCCGAACTTCAACTTCGTCTTCGGCTACACCAATAACTCGTGGACGCTGCGCGCGGATCTGATCAACCGCTACGTCATACGGCTGCTGGACTTCATGGACAGCCGCGGCTATGACTTTGCTACCCCAACCGCCCCGGTGAACGAGCCCGCCGACCTGCCCTTCCTGGATCTGACCTCCGGTTACGTCCAGCGCAGTCTGGGCGAGCTTCCGCGTCAGGGTCGCCGGGCGCCCTGGCGGATGCACCACAACTACGTGAAGGATCTGCTGGTCATGCGTCGTTCCGCGGTGGATGACGAGGGCATGACGTTCGGCCGCGCTTCGTCACTCGGAAAGACCAAGGCGGACGAGGCGTCGTTGAGAGCGGTCGCCGGCTGATTGGCGCCGTTTTCGGCGTGTGTGTCCGTCCTGCCACGTGAGCGCTCGTTATCGTGGTTCACATGTTCGTGACGGGGTCCGCGCGGGCCGGCAGGGCGATGAACCGGGCCCTGCGGCCCTTGAACGTCGAGCTCAGACGTCGCCCGCCGGTAGTCGAGCACCCTGTCGAGCCGCCTGTCCAGCTCCCCGAGCCGGATCGCTGGTCGACCGATCAGCTCACCCCGCCGGAAGCGCTGCAGTCGTCCTACGCAGCAGCGGCAGCGCCGATCATCGAGCGCCACCGGCAGCAATCCGAGGCCGACGTGCTCGCCTTGAAACGCCGCTATGCGCAACCGATCTTCGGGCAGGTGCGTGTGTGGGACCTGGTGGAAAGGCTCGGCTGCTGCATCGACCCGACCGATCAGCGCCTCTACGCGGCCAGCCAGCAGACCCACGTGCTGCAGATGATCGGGCAGATGGAAAGCGATGGGGTGGCGACCCCGGAGCAGGTGCTCGTCGCCCTGATTCACGACCTCGGCAAGCTCCTGCTGCTCACCGAGGAGGACCCGGCGAATGTGGTCTGCATGAACGGCCCGGTGGGGGAGTGGGAGCCGGGCTCAGGGTTGGACAATTGCTTGCTGCAGTGGAATCACGACGAGTTCGCCTACGAGCGTTTCAAGGACCTGATCCCCGACGAATTGGCCTGGCTCATCCGCTATCACAGCCTTGAACGCGGGGAGGCCGAGGCGCTGATGGACGAGCGCGACCGGGAACGCGCCGCCCGGCTGCTCACGCCCTTCGCGCACTACGACCACGCGACGAAGACGCCGTTCGCGCTTCCGGCGGTCTCGCTGCTCAGCTACCGAGACCTCATCGAGGAGACTTTCCCTGAGCCCATTGCGTTCTGACCGCGGGTCCCGACAGTGCCTGTGTGTCGTCGGCGGTGGCGTCACCGGCCTGGCGGCCGGTGCGGTGTCCGGGGCACCCGTCTTCGAGCAGTCCGACGGGCCGGGCGGGATCTGCCGCTCGTACTACATGAAGGCGTTCTCACCCGATCGGACCGGCCGCGCGCCGTCCGACGATGAGGCCTACCGCTTCGAAGTGGGCGGTGGCCATTGGATTTTCGGCTCCGACCCTGCCGTGCTCGACGTGATTCGTGAGCTCGTCCCGCTCACCGAATACCAGCGCAGGGCGGCGGTGTACATCGGGCGGCTCGGGAAGACGGTGCCCTATCCGCTGCAGGCTCACGTCGGGCTACTCGGCGGCGACCTCGGGCAGCGCGCCGGCGCCGAATGGCGTGAGTTGCAGGACGAATCCAAAGAACCCACCACCCTGCGGGAGTGGCTTCAGCTCTCGTTCGGCACCACGCTCTGCGAGCTCTTCTTCTTTCCGTTCAACGACCGCTACACCGCCGGGCTCAGTGACTCCATCGCGCCGCAGGACGCCTACAAGTCGCCGGCCTTCACCCCGACACAATCGGCTGGGCAAAGCTCCGGCTACAACGCAGGTTTTCGCTATCCGGAAGGTGGACTCGATCGGCTGGCAGCTGCGCTGGAGGCCCGGTGCGATGTCCGGTACGGCAAACGGTTGAGCAGGATTGCGACGCAGGAGCGGCTCCTGGTCTTCGACGACGGGAGTGAGCAGCCGTATGAGACGGTGCTGTGCACGGTGGCGCTGCACGAAGCGATCGAGCTGGCCGGGCTGGTCGTTCCTGAGACGCCCGATCCCCACACGTCGGTGCTGGTGCTGAACATCGGCGCTGAACGCGGGCGCGAATGCCCCGATGTTCATTGGCAATACGAGCCGGACTCCCGAGCCGGGTTTCACCGGATCGGCTTCTACAGCAACGTCGACGCCGGTTTCCTGCCGGCGCGTTATCGGGCCACCGGCGGTGCTGTTTCGCTGTACGTCGAGCGGGCGTATCCCGCCGGGCAACGTCCCAGCAATGAGGAGATCGCTTGCTATCAAAGGGAAGTGGTCGCCGAGCTTCAGGAGCGTGACTACCTCGGCGAGGTTCACGTCATCGACCCCAGCTGGGTCGAGGTCGCCTACACCTGGCGCTACCCGGGCTCGGGCTGGCGTACCCAAGCGATCGAGGCACTCGCGGCGCACGGCATCCACCAGGTCGGTCGTTACGGCACGTGGCATTTTCAGGGGATCGCCGATTCGATACGCGACGGGTACGCCGCGGGCCGGCGCCTGCACGGCAGCGCATGAGCGAAGGACATCCTCCGGCGATCCAGCCCGTCCCTGCTGACGTGCAGCGCCCGTTCTGGTCGGTGATGATCCCCTGCTACAACAGTGACGAACTGCTTGCCAGGACGCTGTCGAGCGTCCTCGCGCAGGATCCCGGCGCCGCCGAGATGCAGATCGAAGTCGTGGATGACGCCTCCACTACGGGGGATCCAGCCGCCGTGGTCGAGGCCGTCGGAAAAGGTCGCGTCGGCTTCCATCGCCATCCCGAAAACGTCGGCGCTGCAAGGAATTTCAGCGCCTGCGCCCAGCGCTCGTACGGCGAGTGGGTGCACATCCTGCACGGCGACGACGTGGTGCTGCCCGGCTTCTACGACCGCTACCGTGAGCGGATCGCGCAGTGCCCCGACGCGGTCATGGTCGGTGCGCAGACGCTGTACGTCGATGCCCAGGAGCGCTACGTCGGCGTGACCCCGCCGCTCGAGACCGTCGGCGGCTGCATTCCCCATGCGGATCACGTGCTTGCGGCGCAGCACCCACTGCGGTGCGTCTCGATGGTCGTTCGCCGCACGGCGTATGAAAAGGCCGGCGGCTTCGACCCGACCTTGTCGCACACCAACGACTGGGAATTGATGACGCGCATGGCCGGGCTCGGACCGGTCGCGTGGGTGGACAGCCCGCTGGGCCTCTACCGCACTCATCCCGATTCCGACTCCAACCGGCTTCACCAGAGCACCGGTTACCTCGATGATTGCCTGCGTGCTGTGGAACTCGTCACCGCGCGCTTCGGCGATGACGTGCAGCGCTCGCAGGTGCGCAGCGCGATGCTCCGCTTCACCAGCGAGTACGCGCTCGACGTCGCCACCGGCCTCGTCCACCGGGGTTGGCATCGCGCCGCCGCCAAGAATGCCTTGAGGGGCGCCAGAATCGACCCGTCGGTGCACAGTTGGAGCCGCGCAGGTGACGTGCTGTGGACCGCAGTCAAGGGCCGGCTGGCGGCGGCTCGGCGCTAGCTCACCGCTTGGGCTGCGCCGGTTGACACATGCTCGTGGATGAGCTCGGCCAGGCGCGCCGGCTGATCCAGGGCAGCGAACGCCGCGCAGTCCTCGAGTGTCGTCAGCCCGGCGTGCGGCAGGTCGACGACGAGGCGCTCGGCGAGCCGGCGGGGAAAGAGGCGGGCGTCGTCGCCCCAGGCGATGAGCACCGGGTTCGGGAAGTCCTTGTTGGCCTCGGCGGCGGCGAGCGTGTAACGCGGGTGGATGCCGCGGAGCACCTTGCGAAGGTCGCGGCGAATACCCCGCTTGTGCAGGGGGAGTGTCCAGCGCAGCAGCATCGCATCATCGACCCCCGCATGCGTCACCGGACGCGGCACCCCGAGCTTGCGGATGGGGCGCAGCCGTGCACCCTGAGCCATCAGCCACAGGGCGCCGGGCAGCTTGAGCGGGGCGACCAGGAACTTGAACGAACGCGGGGGAAACGCGTCGTAGGCATCGCAACCGGTCAGCACGACCTTGCCCACGCGCTCGCGGTGATGGGCCATCAGCAGCTGCGAAAGAGCCCCACCCGTATCGACGCCGACCAGATCCACCTGCTGCACCCCGAGCGCGTCCAGCACCTCGACGATCAAGTGGGCGAGACCCGTCGGCGTGAGGTCGGCATCGGGCTTCATCGCCAGCGTGTGTGCGCCCAGCGGCAGCTCGGGAATCAGGCATCGATGCCCCTGCGCGGTCAGCAGCGGAACCAGCTTGGAGTAGAGCTCGCCGTTCACCAGCAGCGCGTGCACCAGTAGCAGGGGGGTTCCCGGGCCGCCGGTATCGCGAACCTTGATCGGGCCGTGCGGGGTCTGGATTGTGTGGGTCTGTGGGGTGATCTCCGGAGCCATGAGGCGAGCCTCCTCTTCTTGAGCCGTCATTCAACAAGGATGGACAGTAACCGTTGTTGAGCAGAAACTCAATAAGGAAAAACGAACTTCTCTCTCCTCGCTAGGGTTGCGACGTGCAACAGCCGACCGGGCGCAGGCTCACCTTCGAGCAGCGGCGCGAGCAACTGCTCGACGCCGTGTCGACTCTCGCCGCGGATACGGACGTCGAAGCCCTTTCGGTCCAGGAGCTTGCCGCCCACGCGGGCGTCTCAGAAGGCCTGCTGTATCACTACTTTCCGAACAAGCAGGCGTTGATCCTGGCAGCGGTCCAGCGTGCTGCCGGGGCGCTGATGGACGCGCTGACCGAGGCGACGAGCCTGGAAGGCACTCCCGACGTCCGGCTGGCCGCGGGACTCGCTGCGTATCTCGATCACGTCCAGGCCGAGCCGGTGGGCTGGCGGGCGGCGCTTCGGGCGCGTAGCGGTGAACTCGCCCAGGTGAACCTCGAGGTCGAGGAATTCACCCGGGCGTTGATCCTTCGGGCGCTGGGTGTGCGCAAGCCCTCGGACGGCATGTTGCTCGCACTCGCCGCCTGGTCGGCACTCGAGCGCGAAGCCTGCCTGCGCTGGCTCGAGCATCCGAACATTGCGCGTCAGGCGATCGAGGACCTGCTCTTCTCCTCCTTCGACGCCGCACTGGAGGCCGTTGCCCGCCACGATCCGTTCACGGCAGAGGTCCTGGCCAAGCTGGCAGCGGGGGGCTAATCCCGCGCGGTGGGATTCGCGGCCCATTCCCGCGCCGGGCTCGGCATTCCGAGGTGGTAGCCCTGGGCCCACCCGACCCCGAGCTCCTGGAGCAGTTCGAGTTCGCCCGCTTCCTCGACGCCTTCGGCGATCACCTGAGCGCCCACGTCTTCGGCGAAGGTGACGAGGGCGTTGGTGATGGCGAGCTGACCGCTCTTGAAGTGGAACTCGCGCAGCAGACCGATGTCGAGCTTGATGATGTCGGGGGCCAGGCTCACCAGATGGCGAAAGCCCGCAAAGCCCGAACCCCGGTCGTCGGCGGCGAGGCGGGCACCCTGGCTGCGCATCTCTTCCAGCGCGCCGCGCACGGCCGCGTAGTCCTGGATGGGAACGCGCTCGGTGAGTTCGATGACGATGTTGGGGCAGTTCTCGGGCGGGCAGAGTTCGTTCTCGATGACATGCAGGACGGTCGCCGGCGACAGGTTGATGGCCAGGAACGTGCCGGCGGGGATCTGGTCGAGAAACGGCAGCAACGTCTGAGCCGCTGACCATTCGAGGTCGACGCCCAGGCCGACCGTGAAAGCGTCGTCGAACCAGCGGTCGGGCCCGCCGTGACGCCGATCGTAGAAGCGCGAAAGCCCCTCGTATCCCACGGCTTTGCGGGTGTTGAGGTCGACGATCGGCTGGTAGACGGGAGTCACGCGATTGCCGTCGAGCACGCCCTGGATGCGTCGCCTGGTGACTTCGGGATCCGCCGGGGGCTCGGGTGCAGGCGCCGTCGGGACGACACCGGCACGCCGCAGGTTGGCGTGCAACTCCCGTGTTTCCAGCAGGTTGGCGATGCGCAGGGTGGTCTCGACGGCGTCGAACGGCTTGGTGAGGAAGTCCTGCGCCCCGTGGCTGAGCGCCTGATCGCGGGCGCCGGTTGTGGTGTCCGCGGTGAGAACCAGCACGGGCAGGTAGTCACCGGCCGCGTGGGCTTTGATCTGAGCGAGTACTTGGAGCCCGTCCACGTGGGGCATGTGCAAGTCGAGCAGGACAAGGTCGGGCCGGTGTTCGCGAAGCCGGTCACGGACCTTGCGAGAGTCCGTCTCGGTGAAGACGCGGGTCAGTCCCTCCTCGTGGATGAGCGCGCTCAGCAGGGCGATGTTGCTCTCGTTGTCGTCGACGATGAGCACGCCCATCCCCGCGTACTGGGCGAGGGTCTGGATCACCCGCGCAGGCCCTTCGCCTCGAATGCGGAGTCCAGGTGGCCCAGCACATCGTCGATGTCGAACGGCTTGGTCAGGTATCCGGCGGCACCCGCGATGATCAGTTGCCGGGACAGGCCGACATGCGCGTCAGCTGTCAAGACGATCACGTCGACGTCGGACAGCTCGCGCCGGCGCTTGAGCTCGGTGAGCACGTCACGTCCGGACAGGTCGGGAAGGTGCAGATCCAGCAGGATGAGGTCCGGTCGCTGGGAGACGGCGAGTTCGATGCCGAGCGAGCCGGTGGCCGCGTGGACGAGCTTCCATTCCTTGCGCAGTTTGAGCAGCTCTTCCACCACCCGCACGTTGGGCGCGTTGTCCTCGATGTAGAGCAGGGTTGCCTGCGGCTCATTGGCCGGCGTCTCGGTCGCCTCGATCTCGACCTGACCCAGCGCGGCGAGCTGCGGGTGCGCTTCTTGTGACGCCTGAAGTGTGAGCGTGAACGTGGAGCCCTGCCCGAGCGTGGACTCGACGGTGATGGTTCCGCCCATCATTTCTGCCAGCGCGCGGGTGAGCGCCAGCCCGATACCCGTCCCTTCGACCCCGCTGGCTTCAGCGCCCAGGCGGTCGAACGGCGTGAAAAGGCGGTCAAGATGTTCGGCGGCGACGCCCTGCCCGTCGTCGCGAACCGTGAGCGCGATCTGGCCTTCGGAGTCCGTCCAGCCCACCCAGACGTTGCCGCCGGTGTGGTTGTACTTGATCGCATTGGACAGCAGGTTCAGCAGGATCTGGCGCAGCCGCTGCCGGTCGGCGAGGACGTGCCCGTCCGGATCCCCGGCGACGCGGTGCAAGGTGACGGTGGCGTCCTCCGCGAGCGGGTTCATCAGCTCGATGGTTTCCGCCACGACGTCATCCACGGCTACCGATTCCGTGCTGATCGACATGTCCCCGGATTCGATCCGGGCGATGTCGAGCACGTCGTTGATCAGGTCGAGCAAGTGCCTGCCGCCCTTGACGATGTGGCGGATCGCGTCGGAGTACTCGGTGTCGGCGAGGCGCCGTTGCAGGAGCTGGCCGAAGCCGAGCACAGCGTTGAGCGGGGTGCGCAGTTCGTGACTCATCCGCGAGAGGAACTGGTTCTTCGCCTCGTTCGCCGTACGCGCCGCAGCTTCCGCCATGCGCAGGTCCTCTGAGGCCTGGATGCGGGCGGTGATGTCGTCGATGGTGATGACCACGCGCCTGCCGTTGCTCTCCGGGGAATCGACCGGGGTCACCGTCACACGAACCCAGCGTTCGGCTCCATCGAGCCGATGCATGCGGTATTCGGCCTGCACCGGCCGGCCGTTCGCGGCCGCCTCGCGGGTGCCCTCCAGCGCGGCCCGGTCATCAGGATGGATCAGCTGCGAGATCAGGTCCTCGCTCGAGTCGAGATCCTCCGGGTCGCGGCCCAGCAGCGCGTTGACTCCGGAGCTGACGTAGAGGTAGCGAAACGGGTTGAACTCGAGCAGCGCGAAGACGGTGTCGACGCTCTCGGTGATCTGACGAAGCCGGGATTCGCTCTCCAGGGCGACAGCTTCGATCTCGCGCTGGCTGGTGACGTCCCGCACCGCGGCGATGACGGTCAGCTCGCCGCCACTGGTGTCGGGCGCAAGGCTCACTTCCACCGGGAAGACCGAGCCGTCCCGGCGCTGGGCCTGCAATGACAATCCCTGTCCCATCGAGCGCACCTGCGGCTGCCGCGCGAAACCGGCGCGATGCGCGCGGTGCGCATCTCGCACTGCTCCGGGCAGGAGGCTCTCCATCTCGGAGCCGAGCAGTTCCTCGCGGGAGTAGCCGAAAAGCTTGCTGGCCTGGGCGTTGGCGCTGAGGATGCGCCCGCTGCCGTCGACGCATACGGTGGCGTCAGGGGCCGCCTCCAGCAGCGAGGCGTAGCGGTCCTGCGCCCGCTCTGCGCTGGTGACCGGACGCGAGATCGACGCGATCGTCATGAGCCGGCCCGACGGGTCGTACACCGGGGTCATCGACATGACGACCTCGACGGGGTGCCCGCCGGCGTGGATGCGAGTGCAGCGGAATCCGCTTTCAGCCTCGCCGGCGGCGACGCGGGCGTGCCGCTCCCGCTCTTCCTCCACGCTTTCCGGGGGAAATGTCGCCTCGATGTCGCGGCCGATCATGTCCTGTGCGGCGTACCCATAAAGCTTTTCCGCCGCCGCATTCCAGGAGGTGACCACGCCGTCGACAGTCTTGGAGATGACCGCATCCGGGGCTGATCGCACAATGGCGGCGAGCGTCGCGTCTTCGGCCGGCGACGGGGCAATTCCGTTGGCGTTCAGGGGGTTTTCCTGCGCACCCGACATGACGGCCTCCTGGGGCACTCCCGGGAGAGAGTGACCACACGCTACGCCCGGTTGCTGGTAGTGCTCAGGCGTTCACCGATATGTGACCAGAGGTCGCATTCGCGGCGCGTTGCCCCTGAACTATCAGGGAATCAGGACAATCTTCCCGTGGGTGTGACGGTCCTCGAGCCGGGCAAACGCCTCGCGAACTTCCTGCAGCGGATAGCTGGCGGCAATGGGAATCTCGATCTGCCCTGACGCCACGAGCGCGGCCATTTCCGCCAGCACGGCAGTCGTCGTGGCGTCGCTGCTGCCTTCGGTCTTGGCGCCGACCTCTGCCGCCTTTTCCCAGGAAATGATCGTCTCGATCCGGTCAGGCGGGATGCCCAGATCTACGGCCAGCTGTACATAGTCCGGGCCGAAAAGATCGATGAAGGCGTCGATGCCATCCGGGGCGGCGGCTTTCAGCCGGCCCGCCAGGCCATCGCCGTAGGACACCGGGACAACGCCATGAGCCGATAACCACTCGTGATTGTCCGCTGAGGCGATGCCCACGACCTTCGCGCCCTTGGTCCGCAGCAGTTGGACAACGACGCTGCCCACTCCGCCCGCTGCAGCAGAAACCGCGACGGTTTCTCCTTGCTTCGGGCTGATCGCACGAACCGCCGCGAAGGCGGTGCAGCCGACGACGTACAGGGATCCAGCGGATTCCCAGCTCAGTTCCGCGGGCTTGGGGATGAGTTGGCCTGCAGGAATGGCGGTGTATTCGGAATGGCTGGAGCGGGTCTCGGACCAGCCGAGGACCTCATCGCCGGCGGCGAATGCCGTCACGCCCTCACCGACCGCATGGATGATTCCGGCCAGATCGCTGCCCTCGCCGGAGGGAAAGGTGCTCGGGAAAACCTTGTCCAGGGCACCGGAGCGGATCGCGGCCTCACCCGGGTTGATACCGGCGGCGCGCACCTTGACGATGACCTCGCCGGCGGCGGGACTCGGAATGTCGACGTCAGCGATGTAGAGCACATCGCGATCTCCGTAGTGGTCGAACCGCACCGCTCGCGCCATGTCGTCTCCTCGGGTGGCTGTCATCACCAGGTACCGACAACGCAGGAGCCGAGAACCTTCCGGGTGGGCGTGGAAGCTTCGTAGAACGTCAGGGTATCCTGACGGGCATGGCGAAAGGATGGACCCCGTGGCGCGATGGGCGTCGCGCCTGGTCGCGCCTGGAATCCTGGGGCCCGGGCGATCCGGCGGCGCGTTCGGGGCACGAGCGCGACGGCGAGGAAGCGTTGCGCGCGCTTTCCGACATCGGTCTGGTGCGACGCCTGCTCGATCAGGCCGAGCTGGTCGCCGTGCGCACCTCTCGCCGTCATGGGAAGTCGTGGGCCGAGATCGCCACGACGCTCGGGGTCACCCGGCAGTCAGCGTGGGAGCGGTGGCGCGAACTCGACGAGGCACCCAGCGAGGCTGTCGAGCGGGTGCAGGCTGAGGTGGCAGTCGAGCTGAGCGATGAGGCGGCGGGAGAGCTGCGCCGCCGATCGACCGCGCGGGTGCCCAACGTCGTCGGCATGTCCTGGGACGACGCGCGTCACGTTCTCCTCGGCCACCATCTCGTGGCGGTCGGAAGCGATCCCGACGGTCTGCCCTTGACCGCGGCCGGCTGGCCCGACGGGATCGTCGTCGACCAGAGCCCCGAAGCCGGCGCGAAGATGCCGCCGGGCTCCTCCGTGCGCCTGTGGCTCGAAGGTGGGGGAGGCGGGTCGGCAGGCGTGCGCGAGCCGCGCCGGCCGTCGCCGAAGCCCAAGAGCGCCCGCGAGATGCGCGAGGAGCCGTCGGGCGAAGCGGTCGGCTAGCTAAGCGGAGATGACCGTGTCGAGGTCGATCGCCGTCTCGGTGGGCGGGGTGGTGAAGCCGCCCTCGATCCCGGCCTGCATCCGTGGCATCAGAATGCCGTCGCGGAACTTCTCCCAGCCCGCCTGCGAATCGTGAACGGCCATGATCGTCCACCCCCCGGCTGACGGTCCCGCGGCGTGAAAGAGCTGGCCTTCCGGAAGGACGCCCGGGCCGGGATGCACCGCGGCGACCGAGGCGTCGTACTGCTCCTTCGTACCCCCCGGGAAGAAGTGGACAACGCCGTAGGCCTTGCTGCTCATTGTCGCTCCTGGGAGGCCGGTTTGGGTCTGCCAAGTTCTAGACCTGCAGGTAAGGCATGTCAACGGCGCCACAGCGACTTCATGGGCATGCGGCAGGTCACCATTTCGGGGCATCAGTTCCATATCGGGTGATGCCGAACTAGCAACCATGACGATCGAACGGGGCTGGTACCCCGACCCGTCATCGCCGCATCAGCTGCGCTGGTGGACCGGCCAGCTCTGGACCGCGCAGACGCAGCCGCTGCCGCCCGAGCCCGCGCCGATGCCCGAGCGAACCCGGCACGCAGCCGACGTCTGGCTGCCTCAGCAGATGGTCGAGTACGGGTATCTGCCGCCGGTGTGCGTCCGCCACGGACTGCCGGCGGTGCGGATGCAGCGAGCACCCTCGTATTCGAGGACGCCGCTCTGGGTCATTCCCTTCATGTTCGTGGGATTGCTACTCGCATTGCTGATCGCCGTCGCGATACGCGTGACGGTCTGGGGTGCCTGGCCGGTCTGTGAGGTGTGCGAAAGCCGTCGCCGGCAGTTGCGCAATGCCACGCTCGGGTGCCTTGCAGCGTCCGGACTGACAGTCGTTGCGGCGATCGGTCTTTCGCCGCAGTGGCTCGTGCTCGAGGTGCTGATCATCCCGGCGGCCATCGTGTTCTGGGCGCTCGCTGACTGGAGCCGCGTCACGTCGTCGTTCGTCGACCGCAAACTTGCAGTGGTGAGGCTCAAGAAGCCGTCGCCGGGCTTCGTCGCGGCCCTGAACCAGTCTGTCCCGTCGCCGGCGAGGGCCTATTCAGCGGCGCCCTGGTAGTCCGATCAGTCCGCTGCTCTGCGCGCCACCAGGACCGTGTCGCGGATGGTGACCTGGTGACCCTCGGGGTGCTTGGCATTGCGCGGCCGCGCATCCACCACGAGCACTTCCCACGTCTGCGGGTCGAGCTCGGCCGCGACCTCCTCGGCGGTGAACATCATCTCGTGCAGGTGCGTCCGGCCCATGACGGCGAGCATGTCTTCGGGATGGTGGCCGACGATGAGCAACGTCCCCCCGGGGCGAACCGCGTCCGCCAGACGCGCGTAGAGATCGCGACGCTTGTCCGGGGGCAGCTGCAGAAAATGGGCTGAGACGAGGTCGAACGAGCGGGACTCGGGCGGCTCGGCGAGCAGGTCCACGTGTCGCCAGTCGACCTCCAGACCCCGTGATTTGCCTTGTGCTGCAGCTCTTTTCAGCGCCACCGTCGAGATGTCGGTTCCGGTGACCTTCCAGCCGCGCTCGGCCAGCCAGAGCGCGTCAGCGCCCTCGCCGCTGCCGACGTCGAGTGCCGTGCCAGGCTCCAGTCCGGCCGCCTCGGTGACCAGCACGGGGTTGGGATTGCCGCTCCAGATGCCACCCTCCACCGCGTTGTAGCGCGCTTCCCAGGCCGCCTGCCCGAACTCGCTCTCGTAGTCCTGCTGGGCGTGGTGATCGTGGTGGGTGGAGGCTGGGGTGTCCATGTTGTGCAGCATGCGACCCAGGTAATGAGTTTGACAAATTTCGTTGCCGGAATGGCAAGATGGCACAGTGAGCAGTGTCGATGACGTCGTCCAAGCGGTCGGGCCCCGGCTGCGCGCCCTGCGTCAGCAGCGCGGCTTGACCCTCGCGGAATTGTCCGACGCGACAGGGATTTCGGTGAGCACGCTCTCGCGAATGGAGTCCGGGCAGCGCCGGCCGACGCTCGAACTTCTCCTGCCGCTGGCGCGGGCCCACCAGGTGCCGCTCGATGACATCGTCGACGCTCCCACCGGCGATCCGCGTATCCACTTGAAGGCCTTCACCTCCCACGGCTGCACGTTCGTCCCGCTCACGAGACGGCCGGGCGGGCTGCAGGCCTACAAGCAGATCATTCCGCCGAACTGGCCGAAGGCGCTACCGGACTCGATGCCGGACTTACAGGTCCACGAGGGCTACGAGTGGGTGTACGTCCTGTCAGGACGAGTGCGGCTGCTGCTGGGCGATCAGGACCTGACGCTGAAGGCCGGCGAGGTCGCCGAATTCGATACGCACGTGCCGCATTTCATGGCTAATCCGGGACCTCGCACCGCTGAGGTGTTGAACCTCTTCGGACCCCAGGGGGAGCGGCTGCACGTGCGTGCCCGTCCGCACTGAACCGTCAGCTGGTGGGCGCCCCGGCGGGTACCCGAAGCGAGGCCAGCGCACCGAGCGGGTCGGCCATCAACGGACCGAAGGCCAATTCCGCAGCGCCGAGCAGCGAACCGTCCTCACCGAGGCCTGACGCACGCAGCTCGACCATGCTGCGCGCCGCCGCCATCGCATGCTGATCGAGCGCCGCTTCGACCTGCACCTGGGCGAGCCCCAGGACATCCTCGAGCGATCCGCCCATCACCACCAGGCGCGGGTTGAGCAGATTCACCATGTTCGCGACGGCGAACCCGAGCGATTCCGCCAGCGACTGCACGGCTTTGAGGGCGGTGTCCTCGCCCTTGGCGGCAGCCCGCAGGACGTCATCGACGTCGCCTTCGGCGCCGGCCAGGCGCACGAGTGCGGCATCGCCGATGAACATCTCGACGCAGCCCTGAGCGCCGCAGTGACACAGCGGTCCCGCCGGATCCAGGATCGTGTGGCCGACCTCGCCCGCTAGCCCGCCGGCGCCCCGCAGCGGCCGGCCATCAACGAGGATCCCGGCGCCGACCCCCACGCGTCCGAGCAGGTAGATGACGTCGTCGTAGCCGCGAGCGCTGCCCCGGCTGTGCTCGGCGAGAACCGCCAGGTCGGCGTCATTGCCAATGGATACCGGCAATTGCGGGATGGCTTTCTGGACGAGCGCGCCGAACGCGGCATCGTGCCAGCCGAGGTTGGGGGCCAGCCCGACCACATAGGTCAGCCGCTCCACCGTGCCCGGAACGCTGATGCCGATGCCGACCGGGCGGGTCCCGCCGCCGACCGTCTGCGCCAGCACGGGCACCGCATCGGCGATTTCCTGGGTGACCTCTTCGGGTGAGGCCGGGCCGGGGCGGGTCGTGAGCACCTGCCGGGTGAGGACTCGTCCGCCGATGCCGACCGCGGCGGCGATGACCCGGTTCACGTCGATGTCGACCGCCACCACGAACGGACTGTCCGGCCGTGGTCCTACGACGTGGGAAGGCCGGCCGACCCGGGGGCCGCCGCTCGGGACGGATTCGCCGAGCAGGCCGAGGCTGGAGAGCTCGGCGACCAGATCACCGATCGTGGAACGGCTCAGGCCGAGGCGCTGGGTGAGTTCCGCTCGGGTCAGCGCG
The DNA here is from genome assembly GCA_036272075.1 of Frankiaceae bacterium. Lineage (GTDB taxonomy): Bacteria > Actinomycetota > Actinomycetes > Frankiales > Frankiaceae > DATAZK01. The sequence goes on along the minus strand of DATAZK010000246.1, from coordinate 254 downwards.
CCATCCAGATGGATCTGCTGCAGGACGAGCGCGAGGTTGTGGCGCCTCATCGCGTCCTGGCGCGCCGGCGCCGATCGGATCACACCGCCCTCCGTGGCCAGAGCCCTAGCGGCTCAGTGGGTCGGCGCAGCACGTCGACGCGAGATGGCGTCGACAGCTGCGGCGATCAGGAGAACCGCGCCGGTGATGACTTCCTGATGCTGCACACCGAGGTTGGGCTTCAACCCGATGCCGTTGGGGATCGTCACGATCAC
>DATAZK010000245.1:0-44871 GCA_036272075.1 Frankiaceae bacterium | reverse complement strand
GGGGTTCGCGAACTACTCGTGGCCCGGCTACGGCGCCGGCGGCACCGGCGATGCCCGCATGGTGGCGCTGCAGTTCCTCGGCAAGGGCAAGCTGTCACCGATCTTGCACCCGTACCCGGTCGGCGGCGCGGTCCCGAACATCACCGCGAAGACCAACTCGGTGGGCGGCGCTGCAACCGGTCTGGCCGAGGCCGGCGGCGAGGTCGTCGTGGTGTACGGCGACCATTTCTCCGGCACGACCGGCGTCACCATCGGCGGCACGTCGTGCAAGTTCGTCGTCGTCAGCGACAGTCGCCTCGACGTCGTCACCCCGGCGCACGCCTCCGGCACTGCTGCGCTGATCGTCACCAACGCGACCGGCGCGTCCACCACCGGCGGCACCGTCGCCTTCACCTGATCGGGGAAACGATGCCGCACATCAACCTCGCCACCTACCTCGCCGACGACACCGTCGACCTGGACGGCATCCCGTCCAAGGCGCACCCGGAAGGCGCGTCGTACAAGATCCCGTCGCTGTCCGGTGAGGACGGCCTGCTGCTGCAGGTCATCACCAACGGTTCGGACGAGGACGGGAACATCACCAAGGCCGAGGCGGCCGAGGCGATGGTGAAGTTCTGTCGCGACGCCGACGGGAACGCGGTCAGCCTGCAGCGCAAACTGTTCGGCGACGCGCTCGACCTGATGGTCGCCGACGGGGTGTCGAACAACAACATCCACGCGACGATGAGCATCGTCATGGCGCAGGCCAGCTTCGGCACCGAGGTGGCCCGCAAGGTCGTCGCGCGAGCCTCGGGGGAAGCGCCGGCCCGGGAGAACCGGGCGACCCGTCGGAGCGCAGCGAAGAAGAGCAGCTCCTCATCGCGCAAGGCTGGGTCGAAATCGGGCCCGGCGTCTACGGCAAAGAGCATCCCGGCCGCCCGGGCGAGTACCCCTGGACGCGCCGCATCAAGCAAGCCGCAGACCAAGGCGGTCTGACACTCCAAGAGCTGATCCTCGACCGCTGGGACATCGTCAGCCAGGACCTCGCCGATCACGGCATCGAGGTGTGGGACCGCGACCTGATGCGTACCCGCCGGTGGGCGTGGCTGCGTGAACGGATCGAGGGTCTGCTGACTAAGCCGCCGGTCGCCTACATCCGGGTTCCGGTCGACGAGAAGCACGACAAGTGGTCGCCGGTGTGGGGGACGCGCGTGCAGCAGGTCGTCAACGAGTAGAGGGGCGAGCTGATGACCGAGCTCGACCTCGGTGGCCTGTTCGCCACGGCCGATATCAACGCCACTCCGTTCAATCGCAAGTACCTCGGGCTGGTCCAGAAGTACGCGACCCTCACCGAGTCGGCGGACAAGTTAGCCGCCGCCGCGGCTCGCGCCGACGACAGTCTCGCGACCACCGGCCAGGCGGCGACGAAGGCTTCGGCTGGGCTGGACCGCAACGTCCGCTCGACCCGCGCGAGCACGACCGCGACCGATCAGGCGGCGGCGGCGCAGGAACGGTTCGCGGCGATCATGGGCACGATCGCGGGCGAGGACGCGAAGGTCCAGCAGGCCACGCTGCGTCTCACGGCTGCTCAGGACCGGCTCAACGCGGTCCGGGCGGAAGGCACCGCGACCACCCGGCAGCTCGCATCCGCGCAGGCCGGTCTGATCGGTGCACAACGGTCCCTCGCGGCCGCCCAGGAAGCCGGGGCGGTCAGCGGGGGACGTTTCCGTGCGTCTCTGGCCGGGACGGTCAAGACCGCGGGCGAACTCGGCGTCATCGTCGGCGCCATCGAGGGCGTGAAGAAGGCTCTCGACATCGGGCAGGAATCGGCCGACTTCGACGCGGCCATGACCCGGATCGAGACCCAGGCCGGCGCGACCGCCGAAGAGGTAGCGCAGGCCCGCACGGTGCTCCTCTCGATGTCCGGGCGCGTCGCGCAGTCACCCGAAGCGCTCGCCACATCCCTGTACCACGTCTATTCGGCGACCAAGGCGCTCGGCTACACCCTGCCGCAGATGCTCAAGGCGACCGAGATCGCGGCCAAGGGTGCGACGGTCTCCGGCGCCGATCTCGAGGACACCACGAACTCGCTGACCGCGACCCTGGTGTCCGGTCTCGGATCGGTCAATTCGATGGGCAAGGCGATGGGCGCGCTGAACGCCATCGTGGGCGCCGGTGACATGAAGCAGACCGACCTGAACGAGGCGCTGTCAACCGGCGCGTTCGTCATGGCCAAGACCTACGGGGTGTCCATCGCCCAGGCCGGCGCGGCGCTGGACGTGTTCGGCGACAACAACGTGCGGGGCGCGCACGCGGCGACCATGCTGCGGATGTCCGTGCAGGACCTGGTGAAGCCGGCTTCGGATGCCGACGAGGTGCTCGGCCGGATCCACCTGACCGCAGATTCGCTGCGCGCCTCGCTCGAAAAGGGCGGCCTTACCGGCGCGCTGCACCTGCTCAAGCAGCACCTCGACGAGTTCAACGTCACCGGCAACCAGGTCGGCCCGTTCCTTGAGGACGCGTTCACGAAGCGAGCCGGCGCCGGCCTCGCGATCTTGCTCAACAATCTCGACCAGTACGACCAGAAGCAGCGCAAGATCACGCACGATTCGGGCGAGTTCGGCACCGAATGGGATCGGGCGACGAAGACCGCGCGGGTGGCGTTCGACCAGCTCGGCAACAAGGTCGACGCCGAAGGTGTGCGGATCGCCGGGAAGCTGACGCCGGCCGTTGCCGCCGCGGCGCGCTGGATCGGCGTGCAACTACCGCACGACATTCAGGTCCTCGCGCACTTCCTGGGTCCGACCGCCGACATGGTGGAGGGCAAGTTCGCCGGGGCCTGGCACGTCGCCGTCATCGTGCTGCACGCCGCCGGTGTGGCGCTGGGCGATGTCGGACACTTCCTCGGCCAGCACGCAGGCGCGGTCAACGCCGCGGCCAAGACGGTCCTGCTGCTCTGGGCTGCCTGGAAGGGCTATCAGATCGCGGTATTCGCCGCGCACGCAATCGCCGATGCCGGGGCCTTCGTTCGGGCGTCATACGGCCGGCTGACCGCTACCTCGGCGCTCACCGCCGCGAGCCTGCAGCGGGACATGCTGATCGAGGCCAAATCCGCTCTGGAAACTCAGCTCGCGATCGAGCGTGCGGCGGCCGTCGAGGCGGAGGCCTACGCGACGCTGGTGGCCGCATCGGACGACGCGACCGCGACCATGATCTCGAACAGTCAGAACGCTGCTCGCGCCGCCCAGGTCCAGGCGACCGCGACGACGGCAGCGTTGACCGAGGTCGAGTTGGCGGCTGACGCGGCGGCTGCCGAGGTCGACGCCGCTGGTGCTGTCGCGGCGGTCGGCTGGAAGGCGCTGCTCGGACCCGCCGCGCTGGCCGTCACCGCGGTCACCGTCTTCACCACGTTCCTGATGGGCAACGGCTCCGCCGCGCAGCACAGTGCCGCGGACCTGGACGACTACACGGCGTCGGTGAAGAAGTCGACCGACGCCCTGTCTGCCGTCAACATCGCGCAGACGAACCAGAATCTTGCCAGCAAGGGCGCGCTGACCACGCTCGACCAGCTCCACGGCGGCAATCTGGCGCTCGGCCTCACCTACCGGAGCCTGACGGACGCGGTCAACGGCAACAACAAGCAGTTCCAGGCCGTCAAGTCCACCCTCGAAGCCGTCTTCAAGAGCAGCGGCAACATGCTCGGCGGCAATGCGGCACTCGGCACGTCGGCGATGAAGCTGCTCGACATGATCGAGTCACTCCGCGGCGGGCTGCGCGGCCAGATCCAGACCCAGAAGGATCTCGACCAGGTCAACAAGAAGGCCGCGCCCGCGCTCGGCGCCGCGGCTGCGGACCACGCCGCGATCGGGGCTGCGGTCAGCAACGAGAACAACCAGACCAAGAACCTGATCGAGTCGACCAAGAAACTCACCACCGCCTACCTCGCGCTGGTCAACGCTGAACTCGGGCAGGCGCAGTCGCAGGATCAGTTCCTCGACTCGCTGCACGACATGAAGAAGGCGATCGACACCAGCAACGGCAGCCTCGATCAGCAATCAGCGAAAAGCCGCGCCGCGCAGGAAGCACTGCTCAGTGCCGCCGCCGGAGCGGCGCAGATGGACGACGGGACGAAGAAGGCCAACACCACCCTGCTGCACAACGTCGAAAGCCTTCGCGCCGCAGCCGTTGCGGCTGGCGCGAACAAAGGCGCCGTGGACAAGCTCCTGGCGTCGCTGCACCTGTTGCCGAACCAGATCCGCACCCGGCTACTGGTCGACACCAATCCGGCGAGCGCGGCGATGCAACGGCTGATGACCCAGATCAACAACTTGCATCCGTTGATCCACGTCGGCATCACCGGCGGATCGACGACACCCGGTCGCTACATCCCGCCGGGGAGCGCGGCCGGTGGCAGTCTCCCGGAGGGTGTGTCGACCGTCGGTGAGCGCGGTTTCGAGGTCGCGGTCAAGCACGGCCCGAACGTGGCGATCGTGCCCAACTCGCAGTCGCCCGGTTTCCTCGCCGCGATCGGCGCGCGGGTGCCCGGTTTCGCATCCGGCACCAGCCCGGGTGCCCAGACGGCGGTGACGAAGGCGTCGGCGGCGTTGACGAGCGTGTCGCTGGACAAGTCCGGGTTCAACTGGGTCGAGTTCGCGAAGCAGATCGCCGCGGCCGCGCTCACGGTGAAGGACGCCATCGCGGCCGGCGCGACGAAAGCGCAGATCGCGTCCCTGCAGGCTCGGCTCGCGCGGGACCGAAGCGACGGCGCGAAGCTCGAGCGGGAACTTGGCCGGTCGGTCGTGCACGGCTTCGCCGGCCTCGGCCGCCTCGTCGGGGAGCTGCAGACGCCCGAGGGCAACGGCAAGATGGCCGGCAAGATCGCGTCCCGCTCGGACATCGGCACCGCGCTCGGGTCGGTCGAGGCGCAGCTGCGGCACGCCGGGCTGCCCACGTCGTTCATCAACGGCCTGGACGCCGAGAACAAGCACATCCTCGCGATCGTCGCCAGCCGCAACGTCGCCGCCCGGCACCTCGCCGCCGCGAACACCGCGCTGGCCGCCGCGAACAAGAAGATGCACACCGACGACCGTTCGTTCGCGGGCGCGGTCACCGGCTCGTTCGACATCACGTCCGCGGTCGACCCGAACACCGGCCGGGTCACGCGCGGCGGGATCGTCGCTGCCGACAACCAGGCCGTCACCCGCGCCCGGGCGTTCGTGACGGCGATGAAGAAGCTCATCGGGCTGCACATCTTCCCCAACCGGTACCTGCGGACCCTGCTCGGCGACGGCCCGACACCGGAGGCGCTGGCCACCGCGCAGGCGCTCGCCGGGATGCCGCACGCCGAGCTGCTGCAGATCGCGAAGGACAATCAGCAGCTCACCTCGCTGAGCAAGCAGCTCGGCGGGCTCGGCTCGACCCGCCTCGACCAGCCGGCCGTCAACCAGGCGCAGCGGCGCGTCGAGCACTACCAGAAGATCGAGAACAAGCGGGAGAAGCACCTCGATGCCGCCCTCGAGCACTTCGCCGACCGGATCGAACACAAGCTGAGCGACCTGCACATGACCGCCAGTCTCGGTATCACCAAGGGCGAGCTTGCTGTCATCGTCGACACCGGCAAGCGTCAGAACGCGAAGCAGAACCGCATCAGTCTGCCGCGGCCGGGTGGGCGATGAGCACGCCGTTCTACGAGGGCGCGGTCGCCTACGAGGGCGCGGACCCGGGCGACCCGATCTTCTACCCGGACGACGACCCGCACTTCTGGATCGGGAAGCCCGGGCTGATGATGGTCGAGCTGCCGTCGCTCGGCGCCGACAACTACACCGCGACGGCGGCCGCTGGCGAGGTCGAGCAGCCCCTGATGGGCGGCGGCTCCGGGATCGACCGGTTCGCCTCGCAAACGCGCCGCTGGACGTTGGCGTGGCCGTCGATCGGCGGCCGCGACCTGCAGACCGTGATGGCGCTCGCGTCGTGGGATCTGCTCGGCCCGCCGCCGTGGGTCTACCTCGGCCCGGAGGACAACAACCGGCTGACCCGGGTGCAGTCGCTGTGCGGCGCCAGGGACGGCGACGTGTCCGGATGGCTGTCCAGCGACGGGGACGTCGATTTCGAGCCGTCAGTGGCGCCACGCGTCTTCCCTGGGGGCGTCATGGCCTGGGCTCCGGGCAGCAGCGGCGCGATCCTGGCGGCCGGCGCGGACGGCGACACCGCCGGCAACCCCGACGTCGACCACGCGGCGCCGGTACTGCCGGGGATGCCCGCGACACCGATCTTCTGGGCGCGGTGCTCGACCGGCACGGCGACGCTCAAGGCGCGGCTGTCCGGCCGGCTCGCCGACGGCACGATCGACACCGAGGCCGACGGGCCCGACGTCGACCTGGACGACACCGAATGGCTGCCGCTCTACGTCACAGCCGAAGCCGGCACGCTCGGCGCGTCGCAGTACCTCGTGCCCGAGCTCGTGTGCGTCACCGCCGGCGACGTGCTGGTGTGCAACCCTGACCTGCGCTACACCGACCTGCCGGGTGACTTCGAGCTCGGCGGCGGGGCACCCCGGGTCGCCGGCCCGTTCGACTACGCGCGCCCGGTCGACGTGCACCGCTGGTCCCCGATCGGCCTGACACTGGCCGAGACGATCACCGGCGCCCTGTAGCGATGATCACCACCACCGCCGACGTCACGGCGGTCATCGAGGGCCGCGCGCGCCGCTTCGGCGCCGTCCTCACCATCGACCTGCCGGCGTCGGACTACGTCGACTTCACCCGCGCCCTCGCCGCCGTGTCGTTCACCGACCAGATGACCACCGACCTGCCCGACGCGGCCCGCATGCAAGACGGCATCTCCACCCTCACCGGCGACGTCACCCTCGGCGGGTCCGTGGACCCGCACGGCGACGCGACGAAGACCGCGGCATGGCTGTTCAACCCCGATTCGCCCGACTCGCCGCTGCGGCACCTCACCGTCAACGGCTCCAAGATCACCTACGAGGAGGGCCCGTACGTGCCCGGCAGCAAGGATCCGTGGCTGCTGCCGGTGTCGGGCGACTGCTACGTCAACGGATACGACCTGGACTTCGCGGCAGGCACGGTCGTGCTGCACGTGACGAACCTGCCGCCGGACTGGGACGCGATCCCGTCGGTGCCCGCGGTCGCGACGCTGCCGCCGTTCAACGCCGGGCTCACCAGCGAGTTCGTGATGGACGCGGTCATCCGCGACATGCACGGGGACTCGACCTGGCCGAAGACCCGCGATCAATGCGTGCTCGCCGTCGGGTTCCGGTCGAGCGCGTGGGCCGAAGTGGGCCAACTCGACACCGGCCCCGCGAGCCTTCCGCAGTCCTTCGCGCCGGGCATCTGGGGCACCGGACTCAGAGGCATCGATGCAGGCGGCCTCGCCTACAGAGGCGACTCCCCGCTCGGCGACGACGCATACCTCGAAATGGCATTCACGGCCGACGCCGATCTCGGCAGTGGCGACTTCGCACTATCCGTAGGCGAACCATCCGAGGACAACTTCAATATCAGCCCGACCGGCGGTGCCGGCGGACACCTGGAACTCCTGCTCAATACGGCTGATTCGGCCGACCAAGCTACGTACACATTCCCGGTCGGGCTCACATCCGGCGTGCACAAATTCGCGCTGCAGGTTCACTGGCCGACCAGCTCGACGTCATGGTCGGCGACGCTGACTCTGGATGGAACGGCATATAGCAGCGGAACGCAGTCGATCGCGGGCGCACGCAGCACGACGATGTCAATTTCGGAACCTGACATCGGTTCGGCGGTGGTTTTCGAGGCGTTCCAAGTCACCGGCGAAGGGCCCGACGCCGTCCCGTCATGGCCGTTCACCCCGCTCGCCATCCTCGACCCGTCGCTGAACCCGCTCACCGTCTGCCCGGCGATCGACGCGGACTCGAAGGGCTGGGACGTCCTCACCACGATGGCCGGCGCCGAGCTCGGCTACATCCGCAAGGACCGGCAGGGCGTGATCCGGTTCAGCAACCGGCAGACCATCGCCGGCGCTCCGGTCGCCCGCACCATCGGCGAAACCAGCCTCCTCGGGTTCGGCACCACCGTCCCGCCGGCCGGCGCCTACCGCACGATCACCGTGCCGTACACCGAGTGGGACTTCACCGACGACCCAACCGCGATCTTCACGCTCAAGGCGAAGAAGAAGATCCCGGCCGGGCAGACCGTCACCTGGCAGCAGCCGCTCACCGACGGCACCGTGGCCGCGGCGATCGACACGACGTTCACGCTGCTACCGGACGGCCATGACCCGACCGACGGCGGGTCCTACTACCGCTCGAGCGCGGACGTGCACGGTATCGCCGCCGGCCCGAAGCTGACCGTCACCGGCCGTCTCGCCAACTCCGGGCTCATCGAGATCACCGCGGCCAACAAGAGTCGGACCGACGCGTACCTGACGACGCCGAGCACGAACACCGACCTCCCGGCCGGGACGCAATCCACCGGCCTGTGGGTCGGCGGCTACACCGCCAGCCCCGGCGACGAAGCCACCGTCGTCCGCACCTACGGCGACGGCGTGGGCACGCTGCCGGTCGACTCCAACCCGTACCTGCAGGACCACGACACCGCGGTCGCCGTCGGGGACTGGCTGCTCGGCCAACTGTTCACCGACGTCCGCGACTTCACCGACGTCGCGATCATGCCCGACCACCGTCTCGACATCGCCGACCCGTGCCGGCTCACCAACCCCGACCCGTCCGGCGTCGACGAATACGTCCTGCTCTGGGGCCGCACCTACGCCGCGCAGTTCCCGCCGGCCGGGCAGCAGGGCGGCTCACGGTCGATGACGCTCGACGTGCGCGCGTTCGGGCCGCCCGACGCGCCGCTCGGCGGCCAGATCCCCGACCGGGCCGAAGCCGACCTGTTCTGGGCCTACTCGTGAGGAGCCAGCCGTGAGCCTGCTGTCCGACGCCATCACCTGGTGGCTGGCCCACATCGGCGGCCCCACCATCCAGACCAACATCATCGACCCGATCAACGCGTGGGCCGACGGAGTCGACGCCGCGCTCGCCGACAGCGGCGACGTCACGTCCGGCATCTTCACCGGCGCCAACGGCTGCACGGTCACCGGCAGCGGCACCACGCAACGCGGCCGGATCATCGGCAACACGGCGATCGTGCGCTGCACGTACAAGCTGGGTTCTGCGGCCGCGACGGCGCTAGGCGCGCCCAGCGGGGGAGGGGCGCTCACCGACACGCCCGTGCTGGACATCGCGGACGCGCGGTTCGTCACCGCGTCGGGTTTCGCCGACCAGGCGCTGATCTCCGGCAGCGCCGGCCGGCCCGGTGGCCACGTCGTCACCAGCAACCAGATCGAACTGTGCTGGTGCGTCGGATCTACGCCGGCTTCGGGTGACACGTTCAGCTTCACCGGCGCTTACCGACTCGACTGATGCTGACTTCCCTCGCGCACCCAGCGGTGCGCGTCGGTTCCGGCGCGACCGGCGCCATCTCAGCCGGTGTCAGCGTCGCCGACGTCACGAACGCGGCCACCGGCGGCGTCATCGCAACGCTCGCGCTCGTCACCCTCGCAATCAGCGTCGCCCGCAACAACCGCAAGAACCGGGACCGCACCAGCCGGGAGCGCCGCAAGGTGTTCCGCGCCGGCTACATGAGGCGGGACCGGGAGTTGGCGCAGACGGTCTCCAACGCCACCTACTGGCAGTCGTACGCGATGGAGCACCGCAAGCCGTCCGCGCCGCCGCCGAACCCGCCGGTGATCGTGCCGACTCCGCTTCCCGCCGATGACGACGCTGAATTCGAGGATGAGGACGGGGACGGGGACCTATGAGCTGTGAACGCTCGGCGTCCGACCGTTGGGCGCGCATGTCGTGGGTGCTGGTGTCGATCGTCGGGGCGCTCGTCATCGCGGTCACGGTGCTCGCGGTCCGGCTCGCCGCCGTGTCGAGCCACGCGGACCAGATCGCGTCATGCGTCAACACCGACCTTGGCAAGCGCAACGCACCGGCCGCACGGGACGCCGCCGCGCACATCGCGTTCGCGAAGGCTGTCAAGGGATTGTTCGACGTGCCGCCGGGCGCGACGCCGCAGCAGCGGTTGCAGGTCGCCGAGAAGTTCCAGCGGCAGGTGAGCGCCTACGTCCGGGTGCTGCTCGCCGACCAGAAGGCCCGCGAGAAGAACCCGCTCGGTCAGTGCTGAACGTGAACCTGTCCCGCTGGTGGCAGCCGTGGACGTGGTGCCGGACGTGGCGTCCGCATCGTTGCATCCTGCGTCGCCGCCACTTCGGTCGGCACGGCAGAGCGTCTAAGCCCGGGTTCGGTATCCGCTGGTTCGACCAGCCCGGCGACGGCACGCCGTGAATCGCTGCCCATAGACCACCCGGCGCGGCCGGTGCCCACCCACACCCGGCCGCGCCGCTGGTTGTCCTACCCGTTGACCAGCCCCACTTCCCCGGGTCTGGTCGGCGCAACTTCGGGAAAGGTCTCTGCCGATGCGATGGTGCCAGCGCCACTGGGATGCACTGGGAAGCCATGCGCCCGTGACCATCCTCGCTGCCGCCTCCACTCCCGGCGCTGTCCTCGCCCCGTGGCAGCACTGCGCCAACGGTCACGAACCAGTCGAGTGGCAGGCCCGACCGTCGTGCTTCATCTGCGGATCGGACGGGACGAAGGGGCGCGTCAGCGACTGGCGCAACACATCCAGCGCGTACTTCGAGAAGTCAAAGTCAGGGAGCTGAGTAGGAATGACCACACAGCCGACCGCGATCACCAAGATCCTGCACTGGCAGGACAAGCACCAGGGCGAGGTCGAGTACAGCGAGACGGCGAGCACCCGCCTCGACTACGAGACGCCGGACGACCTCGTGACGCCGACCGACTGCTCTGGTATGGCCGCGAAGATGTTCCGCCACTTCGCCGGCATCGACATCGGCACCTATACCGGCAACGAATGCGCCTATGGCGAGCTGGTCACCGAAAGCAAGAGCGCGGCCCGGATGGGTACCGGCATGTTGCCCGGAGACTGCATCCTGTTCGACTGGGACCGGCCTGGCGGCAACGGCTACGCCGACTGGGACCACATCGCCATCTACGCGGGCAACGGCCGGATCTGGAACCACGGTGGCCCCGGCAAGGGCCCGCTCAACTGGTCGCTGGCCGACAACGTGGACAACGCGTCGCACGTCATGGTGCGGCGATTCCTGCCCTGGCCGGCGGACCCGGCCCATAACGAAGCACAGGAGGACGACATGCCGAAGTGGATGGACGAGTTCAAGAACAAGGACGATTTCGCGCAAGCGATCGCCCAAGCCGTTCTCGACGCGCCGATCGAGGCGAAGGACGGCACGAAGACGACCGCCGGGCAGGCGCTCGCGCAGGCGTACGAGCATGCCCGCGACGCCGACCACCAGACCCAGCCCGCGCCGACCGCACCCGCGAAGGACCACAAGTGAACGCGGTCAGCCTGCTCGGCGGTGTTCCCGTCGCCGTCTGGATCGGGCTCATCTGCTCGACGCTCATCCCGGCACTGTCTGCGGTGGCCACCAGGGCGCCGTCGTTCGCCACCGGTGCCCTCACCGCGCTCCTGGCGGGCGTCAACGGCGTCCTGAGCACGCTGGTGGCCACCGGGGACGTGACGTGGAAGGCGGCCGGCGCGGCGCTGCTGTCGTGGCTGATCGCCGCCGTCACGCACTCCAAGGTGCTCGCCGGCACCGACGTCGAGCGGCAGCTGCACGCGATCGGGACGACGGCGCCGAAGCACCCGTCGCCGGGGCCTGGCACGGCCTGAGCCGATGACTGTCGTCCAGGAGATCGTCCGCCGCCCCGACGGCACCGCTTGGCAGTTCGGTGAGGTCACCGTCGGCCTGGTCGGCGCCGGGTTCGACGGCGCCGGCGGGCAGGTGATCGGCGTCGCAAAGACCCTGGCCGACGACACCGGCCTCGCGTCGTTCGACCTCGAACCGAACGCGACCGGCGAGTACTACGTGTGGACCGGCCCGGACCGGCAGCAGTACAAGTTCGGGCCGGTGCCCGACTCGGGGGGCCCGTTCGCGCTCGAGACGCTGGTCGTGTTCTCGCCGCCCGCGGCGCTGCCGCCGTCCGGGGTGACGACGTCCGCGCTGACCGCGGCGCTCGCCGGCGAACGCGCGATCAGTAACGACGCTTATGCGCCGGTCGCGTCGCTGTCGAGCATCACGAGCAACGCCCAGACCGACACGTACACGCTCGTCCTGGCCGACGCCGGGAAGGTGGTCGAGGGGAACAAGGCGACCGCGTTCACCATCACCATTCCGCCGGTCTCGTCGGTCGCCTTCCCGGTCGGGACGGTCCTCGAAATCTTCCAGCTCGGCGCCGGGCAGTTGACTGTCGCGGCCGGTGTGGGCGTCACCCTGCACGCACCGTTCGGCGCCAAGACCGCCGCGCAATACTCGTCGATCGGGCTGCGGATGCGCGCCAACGACGAATGGTGCCTGTCCGGGGATACGACGACATGAGAGCGACCGCCATGACTGATCTCAAGCCGATCGAGCGCCCGACGTGGCCGCCCTGCCCGTACTGCAGCGGCGAGGTCGAGGTCGAGGCAATGCCCTACTACGACAGCGCGTATATCTCGGTGGACTGCCGCTCGTGCGGTGCCTCCTGGGACGAGCGAGGCCTGCCCCAGAACGGGCCGACGCTGATGGTGCCAATGACATGACCGGCCTCTACGGCAACCCCATCCGCATCGCCGTTCAAGGCGCTTCGGACGACGGCGTCTCGCCGGTTCGCATCTTGCTGAGACGGAAAAGCACTGGTCGCGTGATCTGGGCTGTGAACGTCGGGCTGTGGGTGGGCTTGGTCATCATGGACCCGGGGAACGTGCTGTCTTGGATCGTCCTGCTGGGGTGCCTCATCAGCCTCGGCCTCAGCAGCCCGACGACATGAGCCGCCGACACCGCCCGGCCGGGCAGCATCCGTTCACCGCCGCCCAGGTCCTCGCGCTCGGCCCCTACGCCTGGTACAAGGCCGAGGATCTGGCGCTGAGCGACGGCGATGCGGTCGCGTCCTGGGCTGACGCTTCCGTGTCCGGGTACACGCTCACCCAGGCCACCAGCGGCAAGCGGTTCACCTACCGCGCCGCCGGGATCAACGGGCTGCCCGCCGTGCAGGGCTCAGGCGCGAACGTGACCGCGATGATCACCGGCACCCTGCCCGCGCAGGCCGCCCCGGTCACCGTGTTCGTGGTCGGCAAGTCGCCCGCGTCCACGCCCGGCGCGATCCAGTACCTGACCGGCGGCAACACAGCCGCCGCCCGCCGAGACGTCTACTACAACACGAACCGCACTTTCGGCCTGCAAGGCGGATCGGGCACCAACGGTAGCGTCACCGCCCCCCCGTCCACTCCGTTCGTGGCGTGCGGGATCTTCGACGACACCAGCTCGGTGCTGCGACACGACTCGATCCCGAAGGCCGCGACGACCGGCACCTCATCGCCCATCCAGATCGTCATCGGCGCCCGCAACGGGCAGACCGCATCCTTCGACGGATGGATCGGCGAAGTGATCTACTTCGCGGGGCATCTGACGCCGGCCCAGGTGATGGGCGTCGAGCGTTACCTGTCCCGCAAGTGGGGCATCCCGCTGACCCAGCCGGGCGTCTGCTACGTGGTCGGGGTGACCGGCGACGACACGAACAACACCGGCCGCTCCCCGTCCTCGCCGCTCAAGACCGCGACCAAGGCCAACAGCATCATCGGCGCCAACGACGGACGGATCGAGGTCACCGGCGAGATCCGCGACCAACTCTCCATCAACGTCGGGCAGGGCGCGCGCCTGATCCGCCTCACCGACTGCACTTGGTACGCCTCGGAGAAACACACCTCGGGCTGGACGAGCGTCGGGAGCGGCGTCTACTCGAAAGCCGTCACCGGCTACGGGTCCACGCTCACGCACTGCCGCGTCGTGACCGACCTGGACAGCGACGGGTTCTGGACGACGCTGCTCGCGACCACCGGCACCCAGACCGCCCCCGGAGAGGGTGAGTGCGGCATCAGCGCATCCACCATCTACGTCCACCTGGCCGGCGGCGCCGACCCGAACACCAAGACGATCGAGGCTGCGAAGTTCGCGTGCGGCATCTTCTCCTCCTCACCCAATCAGGTAGTGGTCAACGGCTACGGCGAGGGCGCGGTGTCGATCCCGTTCACGCTGGACAACCCGCGCGGCATGTCGCAGGTCATCGGCGCCAACATCGGCAACATCGAGATCGGCGCGGCCGGGCTCGACGGCCGAATGATCGTCAACAACGTCATGTCGCTGTACGGCAACGAGGGATTCACCACCCAGAACGACGCCACCTCGATGACCAACACCGACTGCGTGTCAGCCCGCAACCTCAACGACGGGTTCGGTGTGCACGGCACCACCAGCCGCGCGGTCGTGATGACCAACAACCGCTGCGAGGGAGCGTTCAACAACGACGAGGGCGCCTCACCACACAACGACGTGATCCTCAACGACACGGACGGCTACTACCACGACAACGAGAACGGCGGCGGGGTGACCGGCGTGCAGAACGCTCAGATGAACCTGCTGCGGACGCGCACCGCACGCAACATGAGCAAGTCGCCGCCCTCGGCCAGTCAGGGCGGGATCTCGTTCGACTCGGCGACGATGAGCGGCTCCGCGGTCGACTGCGTGTGCGAGGACAACAACGGCCCCGGGCTGTACTCGCTCGCGCCCGCCACCGCGGTCACCGTCGCCGGGCTCGTTTCGAGCGGCAATGCTGAACCTGACGTCCTCCCGGTCTGATAGGAGAACTGCCATGAAGATCATCGACTGTGAGGGCCGGCGCGTTCCCGGATCAGGTTTCCCCGCCGCCGATCCTGTCATCTACGTGGATTGCGACACCGGTTCCGACGACAACGACGGGACGCGCGAGCGGCCGGTGCGGACAGTGAAGGCAGCCGCCAACCTGCTGAATGCCGACACGATCCACGTCACCGGCACGCTCTCGGAGCCGTTGGCTTTGCCGGAGAACGTCAGATCGACGATCTTGGAAAACGTCACGTGGGTCACGCGCGCTGATCTCTGGCGCGAGCTTTGACCTGATCGGCTAGAACCGCCCGACCACTTCGCGACCGATGAGGTGGCTCGCGCGGCAGGTCGGGCAATACCCGTTCACGGCGAACGGCTCACCGAATTTGGTCCGCACGTAGCTCACCGCCTCACCGCCTGGCACCATCGGCCCCTTGCACTCGGGACAGAAGCCCTCGCTGCCAAGTTCGACCGCCTCGCGCATCCGGCGCTCGACCTCAACAGGCGACATCGGCAATCGAGGGAGTCCGGCCGGTGCAGCCGGCCGCGGCCGGGCCGAGACGTACACATCGCGGCGCTGGCTGTGCCGGGCCGATCGCCGCTCGTCCATGCCCGCAAGCGTACCGGTGCCGTCCGGCCTGGCCGCCATATAACTGCGAAGTATTGCGCGGGGTTCACGCGGCTCCCGCGATGAACGCGGCCAGCGCGTACACGCCGTGCCGGTCCAGGTTCGCCCGCCGCCGGTCGTAACGCTCCACCATCCGCAGATCCGCCCACCGGCCCGCCTCCTGTACGTCGCGCAGGCTCACGCCGGCGTCGAGCATCGCGGTGCAGAACCCGCGCCGCAGATCGTGCGGCGTCACCTTGTGATCCACTCCGGCCGAGCGCGCGAGCCGGGTCAGGATCCGCGCGGCCGCGGCACGGTTCATCGGCGCGCTGGTGCCCGGCCGGGCCAGCAGCCAGCCCTCACCGCGGCCGCCGATCACCGCGGCGAGCTCGCGCCACGCAAGCGGCGGGATCGGAACCGTGGCTGGCTTGCCGCCCTTGCCGACGAACCGGATCACCCGGTGGTCCTGCTCGACGCCCAACGCGTCGTCCACCCGCAGCGAGCACGCCTCCCCGACCCGTAACCCCATCAAGCCGAGCAGCACCACAAGCGCGGCGTCGACCGGCTGCGCGCACCTGGCCGCGGTCAGCATCGTGGACAGTTCGAGCCGCGTCACACCTAGGCCGGCCCGTTCGGCCGGCGCGCCCAGCGCCCGCCGCGGCAGCCGCACCATCTCGGCCGGCGACACCCGCACGTGCCCGTCGTGGGCGAGCAGCCGGTAGAAGCGGCGCACGCTCGCCAGCCGCCGGCGGACGGTCGCGGGGGCGTTGCCGCGCTCGATCGCGAGCCAGCGCAGCCACGTCTCGAGGTCGACCCGCGTCACCGCCAGCAGGTCCAAGCCGTTGGCCGCGAGCCAGCGGGTCAGCAGTGACAGGTCGAGCTGGTACGCGGCGAGGGTGTGGCCGTCGTAGGCGGACAGGAAGTCCGCGGCGAGCTCGTCGGCAAACGCCGACCTAGCGGGGGCAGCAGTAGCGTGCAGCATGGTCGATCACTCCCAGGGCGATCTGGTGTGTTCGGCAAGCGGCCCTTGGGTGCTCTAACACCTGGGGGCTGCGCCGTTGGAAGACCTACTCATACGCTCGCAAGATCAGAAACGCAACAACGCCCCGACTGCTCACTCGAGCGGTCGGGGCGTTTTCGTCGTGCCCGGGGAGCTACCGTCGGGCTCGTGGAGCTGGAACGCGTCGGCGACGGTCAGGCGGTCGTCGAGACGGGCGCGCCCACGCATTGCCCCGCCGGTCACGAGTTGCGGGCCGGGACGATGCTCGCCGGGTTCGACTCACCCGACCCGGACACGCAGCCGAGGTGCAGGACCGTCACATGCCGGAAGTGCGGAGCGGTCTGGTACGACGGCGCCGGGTGGCGCCCAGCGTAGATCGCGCGTCCGGTCGAAAAGCCGGAAGAAACACACGCGGCGCGGTCAGGTACCTAGCGTCAGCGCGGCGTGGCCAAGCTCCGACTCGGCGAACTTCACCACGCCTCGATGGGTGACCTCGACGCCGTAGAAGTGCTTCCCGGCGGGCACGCTGGCCGCGAACTTGAACCGGCACCTGTAGCTGTTGTCGATCTGACCCTGTCCGAGTTGCGTGATCGCGAGCGTGTGGCCGGCGTCGTCGGAGATGACCACTTCCGCGCCCGGACGGATGTCGTGGTATCCGCCGCCCGGCTGACAGGAACTGCCCTGGACCTCCCCGGTCACATGGGCCATCGTCAACGTCCCAGCTACCTGGATCGGCGCTGGACGGCTGACGCTGCTCGGCGGCTGCGACGTGCGGGCCGCGGGCGCGCTAGACGATGACGAGCACGCGGCCAGCAGCAGCGCCGCGGCGACGATCAGCAGCTTCCTCACAGCGCACACCGTAGATCCACAGCCCGTCACGCGCCAGACTCGCGCACCGAACGTAGATGACCGCGGGGAGGGCCAAGGATCGACTCAGCGGCGTCGGTGAGTCCGGCCAGCCGCGCGTGCGCGTCCTTCATCGACGTCCCCATGTAGATCTCCGTCGTCAACACCGACTCGTGGCCGAGCAGGTCCCGGACGAACAGCGGATCCCGGGTCACCTGCGCCGCGCCGGTCGCGAACGCCCCGCGCATCGAGTGCAGCGTCGTCTGCACCCCGAGGCCGCGCAGGTGGTAATGGCTGTCCACCGACAGCCGCTCAGGCTCGTACCGGCGCCCGTCGCGCAGTACCACCCAGCCGGTGCGCGGCAGCCCGTACTCGTGGAGTTCGTAGACCACCGGCGGCAGCAGCGGCGCGAGCCGCTCCTTCCTCCCCTTGCCGTGGATCAAAGCCGTCGCGTCGGCACCGAGGGACAGGTCGTGACGTTGCAGCCGGCAGATCTCGCCACGCCGTAGGCCGGTGAACGTGGCGAGCACGTACGCCATGCGCAGCGCCCCACGGGTGCAGGAGAAGATCAGCCGCAGATCCTCGGTCGCCGTCGGGTGCGGCCGCCCCTTCGGTACGCGCGGTATCACGAAGTCCAGGCACGGATTCTCGGCGATCAGCCGGCGCTTCGCCGCCCAGTCGAAGAACGCCCGCAGGTGGCGGCTGTACACGTTGACGCTGGCCGGCGACAGGTGGGCGAACGTCGACTGGAAGCCGCGCAGTTCGTCCGGCGTGCACGCCGCGAGCGGCCTGCCGGTGAACAAGGTCAGGCGGTGCAGAACCGCGAGACGATCACGGATCGTCACTGGCGAGTATTGCCGCACCCGCATCTCGTCGGCGTATTGGGACACGAGCGGTAAAGCGGGCATCAGTGCGACATTTCTGCGGGGAACGGGACGTGTAGGGTCAAACGACTCAGGCGGCGGTTAGGAAACTCATGTGGGTACGGGCAGCAGCAGCGGCGTCCGCGGGCGCGAATCGCGCCCTTCGCCCTTGATCGCCCTAAGCTGCGTCACAAGTTTCGGTTGCGTAGGACCAACCTTCTCGTTCGGCCGCCGGTCGACCAGCCAGCCGTAGTCGCAGTTGGCTGCGGCGGCGATCTTGGCGCAGATCTCGAAATAGCGGCTGCCGTGCGGCATCGTCCCTGATTCCCAGGTGCGCCACGATTGGGGAGCCAGGCCGCAGACCAGCGCGGCTTCCTTGGCGTTCCAACCCATCCGCTGCCGGATCAGCGCGAGGCGGGCACCGAAGGTCCCGTCGTTCGCGGTCCAGGGTGGTTCGAGCGCCGCGCCTTCCGACAAGAGTTCGCTCATTGGCACAGCATAAGTCGCCACGCACAGGGTTGTATAGCATGAGCGACAAAGTGGTGCTTGACACCAGATAAGCGTTCAGGCATGATCTGGTGTGTGGAACCACTACCGGAACTAAGCACCGCGAACGTAGTCGCTCGCACGCTGAATGTCACCCCCGACACGGTGCGCCGCTGGGCCCGGACCGGGAAACTGCCGGTCGTCACGCTGCCGTCCGGTCAGAAGCGGTTCCGGCGCGAGGACGTCGAGAAGTTGCTCGTCGCCAGCGTGTCCGAGCAGGTGTCGGCGTGAGTGCGGACGCTGCGCCGGTCTGCACCTGCACCCCGGGCCGACGCTGCCAGCCGTGCACGTTCCGGTCTCGCGCACACCGGCGCATGTACCGGCTCGCCCACCTCGACCAGCGCGACGCGCGCACCGGCCGGGCCGTCGCCTACGCCGACCAGCAGACGTCGCTCGCCGACGCCCGCGCGGCGCTGTGCATCGCGATGGGCTACCCGCTGGACGGGATCGGGCCGATGGGCCACGCGCCGAGCGGAGGTGCCCGGTGAGCTGGTCGATGTTCGACGTGCTGCCGTTCGGTGCTGGCGCCAGCTTGTGCCCGCCGGACTACGAGCCGCCGTGCACGTGCCCGCCCGACGGGATCGACGCCGCGTGTCCGGTCGACGGCGACGGCGTGGACCACTCAGATCTTCGGTTCGTCGCGGGGGGCGAATCGGATGCGGTCGAGCCGGGGTCAGGTTCGTTCCCCCACTGTCCCGGCCTCGGCTCGACCGAACACCAGACCTGAAACAGAGCGACGCCGCGCTTCTCCTGTCCGAAGCCGCGCGGCGTCACCAACGAGAGGAAGTATCTCATGCCCGACGACCGCAGCGAGTACATCGCGGGGCTGCGTGCCCTCGCCGACGTGCTCGAACAGCACGACGACCTGCCGCTGCCGCACGCCGGAGGAGGGGTCGTCGGTCCGGTCACCTTCATATGGTCGGCATTGGGCGAAGACGAACCGGCTAGCGAGATGGCCCGAATCCGTTCACTGATCGGCGCGGGCCACTGGGAGAAGAACGCGCCCGTGGGCCACGGTCTCACGTACTACGAACTGACCGCACATGTTCACGGCATTGACCTCACGATCACGGCTTTTCGTTCGGCCGTCTGTGAGCGGGTCGTCATCGGCACCCGTGAGGTGACGACGCTCGTCCCCGCGACTGACGCGCCGATGGTCGAAGTGACGGAGACCGTCGAAGACGTCGAGTGGGTCTGCGCTCCGCTTCTGGCTGAGGCGACCTCGTGAACACCGCTCACGAGCGTTGGATCGCCGCTCAGCCTCCCGCCGTCGCCGCGGTCCTCGTCCTCGCCGAGCTCGACCCGCCGGAGCGCGCGATCATCGCCGCGGGTCTGTTGCCCGGCCACGCCGACGACGTCGAGCACATCGCCGACCGGCTCGCCTGGGTCGACCGGTTCGACTCCGACGTGCCCGCCGACGTCCTCGGCGACTGGTTCGAGTGCCCGGTGATCGGCGCGTCGATCGAGACGTGTGAGCGGCTCGCGCAGGAGTGCCGGGCCGAGGCGTTGACCGCGGCGCAACTGGTCGCGTCGCTGCTCCCCGTGGCGCGTGCCGCGTGAACGGGCCGGGGCACTACGCCGAGGCCGAGCGGCTCATGGCGTGCGCGATGCAGGGTGCAGCCGATCTTGTCGCTGAGGCCGAAAAGCAGCCGGGCGATATCGACATGCTGCTCTCATCCGGGCAGCGCAACATCGCCAACTTCATCGGGCTCGCCAACGTGCACGCGACGCTCGCGCTCGCCGCGGCCACCGCGCAGTCGACCATTGACCGGCTGATCGGCGACGACAACCTCGACGACGCGCGGGCATGGGCCGACGCGACCGCACCGTCGGCGGTGTCCTCGTGACCGCCGTGTGGATCGTCCTCGCGGTCATCGGCTGGTGCTGCGTCGCGTTGCTGCTCGCCGCGCTCGCGTCCGGCCGGCTCGACGACAACCTCGCCGACGACCCCAGCCCCACGCCGCTCTACGACCGCCTCGCCGACGACCTCGGTATCCGCCCCCACGTCGTCTTCACCTGCGGCGATGAAACCGACATCGTGCAGGCCGTCCGTCTCGGCGACGGCACGCTCGGCTACGTCAACGGCTACCGGCGTCGCCCGCTCACCGTCGTGCACCTACCCGGGCAGGGTGCGCGGTGAGCCCGGCACCGGCCAAGCGGGCCAGCACCCGGGCCAAGTCGAAGGCCGCGCCGAAGCGGGACCGCTCCGGCTACTACACGCACCCGGACACCGGCGAGCGGTACCTGTCCGTCACGACCATCCTGTCCGGCGGCATCCCCAAGCCGGCGCTCGTGCACTGGTCCGCGTGGGAGGCCGCGTCGTGCGCGGTCGACAACATCCCGGCGCTCGTCAAGGCGCGCGGCGAGGCCGCGCGGCAGGAGATCCGCACCTGGATCCAGCGCGCATCCGAACGCAAGCGGGACAAGGCCGCGGACCTCGGCACGATCATCCACGGCATCGTCGAGGCGCGCGTGCTGGGCCAGCCGACCCCGGAACTCACCGACGAACAGGCGCCGTTCGTCGCCGCGTTCGATCGGTTCCTCGATGACTGGCAGCCGGAGTACGAGGCGACCGAACTGGTCGTCGCGAACACCGTGCACTGCTACGCAGGGACGCTCGATGCGAAGATCCGGCTGGCCAGCGTGCCCGACGCCCTCGCCGCTGCCGGCTACGCACCGGGCGACCTGCTCGAGTGCGACTACAAGACCGGGAAGGCCGTCTACCCGGAGGTCGGTCCGCAGCTCGCCGCGTACCGCCGCGCGGATGTCGGCTGGCTCAAGGACGGCACGCAGGTCGACCCGCCGGCCACGTCGGCCGCGGTGGTGCTCCACATCCGGCCCAAGGACATGCCCGGCGGGGAGCCGCTCGGCTACGCGCTGCGGCCCGTCGACACCGGCGACCCTGTGTTCGACGTGTTCCTGGCAGCGCAGGTGATCACCGGGGCGGCGCGTACCGACTCTCTGTTCGACCACATCCTGGGCGAGCCGCTGAGCGCGCCCGACCGCAAGGCGGTGGCGTGATGCCGATCCTCGACCTACAGGTCCGCGCCCGCGAACTCGGCCGCATCCGACTCGGTCAGGTCGTCGCCACGAGCAACGGCAAGACGCGCCCGTCGAAGATCGACCGGTTCCGGTTCACCTCCTACAGCCGTGAACTGCTCGAGCACGTCGCAGAGCTCTACGGCGGACGGGTCCGTGACTGGCAGCCGCAGGGCGGTGGCGCGGCTGGCTACGAGGTGCTGACCGACGCGAAGCGCGTCCCGATCCTGGTTCCGCCACAGCCGCTGTCCCAGTGGTACGAGTTGTGGTCCGGCGGGGGGTGTGCGCGACGCTGTGACGGCACTCGCGAGGTGCTGTCCGACGCGCCGTGCGTGTGCTCCCCGGAGCCGGATCAGCGGGAGTGCAAGCCGACGACGCGGCTCAACGTCATGTTGCGCGACGTGCCCGGCCTGGGCGTGTGGCGGCTCGAGACGCACGGCTACTACGCCGCCGTCGAACTCCCCGCGGTCGCCCAGTTCCTCGCTGCCACCCGCGGCTACGTCTCGGCCGCGCTGGTGCTCGAGGAGCGGGTGTCGAAGCGGGACGGGCAGACGCGCCGCTACATGGTGCCCGCGATCGAAGTGGAGAAGGTCACGCCGGCGCAACTGCTCGCCGGGCAGGGCTCGGCCGGGCTGGACCCGGCGGCGCTCGGCAACGGCGAGCGGCCCGCGATCGAGGCCGGCCCGTCGACCGCTGAGCTGGTGGCCGGGGCGAGCACCCGCGACGAGCTGGTCGCGATCCGCGAGGACGCGAAGCGGCGGGGTGAACCTGGCGCCGAGGTGGACGCGATGCTCGCCGCGCGCGCGGCCGAGCTCGGCATCGGGCAGGCCAAGGCCGCACCGCCCGCGGACGCGAACGAGGTGTGGCTGCGGATCCTGTCGCAGACGCCGGAGGGCTGGACGAGTTCGGACGTCGAGATCGCCTTCGAGAAGGCGACCGGGATCAAGGCCGAGAACGCGACCGCGGCCGACATGACTCGGTATCTCGAGATCGCAGCGGGCCGTCTGTGACCGCGCCGGCGTCGGATCGGTACGAGGCTGCCGCGCTGATCGAGCGGCTCGCGATCGGTGAGGTAGGCGAGCGACGAGAGTCTGCGCGGGCCAGCATCCTGCGGGGTGGCGCGGATGCGCTAGAGGCCATCCGGTACGCGCGGATCGCGGTCTGCGATCAGGTCGTCGCGCTCGATCGTGCGATCACCGCGTTGGGGCTGGACGCATGACCGCGCCGGTGGAGTTGGACGCGGCGACCCGCGCCGAGCTCGCCATCCCGTGCGAGGAGCACGTCGCGCGCCCGCTGGCCGACCCGTGCCCGGATCCGGCGGCGTGGATCGCGACGTTCACCCTGGACGGCGCGGCCCCGATGTACGCGCTGCTGTGCGACCGGCACACCGTCGGGTGGCAGGAGCACATGGCCGCCTGCTCGATATGCGGCCGGTTCGCCCGCCTCGACGTGCAACGGCTCGACCGCAAAGGCAGCCGGACGTGACGCTGCACGTCAGCGAGGAACTCGACCTCCCGCTCGAATTCGCCACCGAGGCGTGGGCCGTCCTCGCGCGCCGCGGCGCCGGCAAGTCCAACGCGCTCATCGTCATCGCCGAAGAACTGCACGCCAACGGCCTCCCGTTCGTCCACATCGACCCGAAGGGCGACAGCTGGGGGATCCGCTCCAACGGCGACGGCACCGGCCCGGGGCTCGCCGTCCCCGTCTTCGGCGGCCGGCATGGCGACGTCCCGCTCGAGTCGACCGCGGGCGCGCTGATCGCCGACCTGGTGCTCGGCGACCAGGCGTCCTACCTGTCCTGCGTGCTCGACGTGAGTTCGTTCTCCAAGGGTGAGGCGAAGCGGTTCCTGCACGATTTCGGCGACCGACTGTTCCGGCAGAAGGACGAGTCGGGCGTGCTTACGCTGCTGTTCGAGGAGGCGCACGAGTACCTCCCGCAGCGCGTCGGCCGCGACGAGGCGCAACTGGTGAACGTCTACCAGCGGATCGTGAAGCAGGGCCGGCAGCGGGGTCTGGGCTGCGGCATGGCGACGCAACGCTCGGCCGCACTGAACAAGGATGTGCTGACCCAGGTCGGCGCGCTGATCCCCATGTGGATCATGTCGCCGCAGGACCGGTCCGCGATCAAGGACTGGGTAGAGGTCGGCGGCGAGGCGCCGGAGCTGATCGGGTCGCTGCACTCGCTCAAGCCGGGCGAGGCGTGGATCTGGTGGCCGGAGCGCTACGACCGGCAGCAGCGGATCACGTTCCGCCGCCGCTGGACGTTCGACTCCGGCGCGACCCCGAAGCCGGGGCAACGTCGGGCCGAACCGCGCATCCTGGCCGACGTCGACCTCGCCGCGGTGAAAGAGGCGATGGCCGACACGATCGAGAAGGTCAAGGCTGACGACCCGCGGGAGCTGCGCAAGCGGATCCGCGAGCTTGAGCGGCAGGTCGCCGAGCGGCCCGAGCCGACGGTCGAGTACGTCGAGGTTGCGAGCCTGACGCCGGAGATCGTCGCCGGTCTTCGCGACGGGCTCATCGGCGCGGTTTCCGACGCCACGTTGCAGCTGATGAAGCACACGCGAGAACACCAGACCCCCATAGGGCAGGCGGCGTCGACACGGGTGGAGGCGGTGCAGCGCGGGAGTAGCGCCCCGCGTCGTCCTCGTTCGTCGCCCGGCGATAGCACCACGCCGGGAGCCGCCGACGCAGGTAAGACCCGACAGGGGCGTCCGGAGATGCGCCCGGACGTCCCTGTCGGCGACTTGACCAACTCGTCGCAGCGCGTTCTCGACGCGATCGCATGGCTGCACGAGGTCGGGTTCGCCCAGCCGACCAAGATCCAGGCCGGGTTCATCGCCGGGTACCGGGTCGGCAAGCAGATCGGCGGCCGGTTCGGCAACGTCCTGGGCCAGCTGCGAAGCGCCGGGCTGATCGACTACCCGTCCGCCGGCGCGGTCGCGCTCACCGACGCAGGCCGGGCTGTCGCCACGTCGCCCGACATCGAGCAGACGACCGCCGGCCTGCAGACAGCCATCTACGCACGGCTCACCGAGTCCGAGCGGCGCGTGCTCGAAGGCATCGTCGCCGACCACCCGAACGCCCTGTCGAAGCAAGAGGCGGGCGAGCGGGGTGGGTACACGGTCGGGCCGGCCATCGGCGGTCGGTTCGGGAACATCCTTGGCCGGCTTCGCACGCTCGGCCTCATCGACTACCCCAGTCCGGGGTTCGTCGCCGCCACTGACCTGCTCTTCCTCGACTGACCAAGGAGACCCGCATGACCGCAACCCAGGCCCAGACCGCCGACCTGCCCGACCACAACGGCGAGGCGGTCGAGTCGGCGCAGATCAAGTTCACCGGCCTCGGCACCGGCTTCGACGGCCTCGACGTGCAACCGGTGTTCATGGACATCGACGACGTCCGCTACTTCGTCGTCAAGGCGAAGGCGTCGGAGTCGCCGTCGGCGAAGCGCACCAAGAAGGGCGAGCTGATCTGGCTGAATCGGGTCACCGTCGAGTCGATGGCGCCCTTCGACCGGGCGACTGCGGAGAAGGCGCTCGGTGAGTACGCGGATCAGGTGAAGCGGATGCGCACCGAGATGAAGGGCCAGCTGTCCCTCGACGCGGAAGCCGAAGCTGTCGCCGCCGAGAAGTTGGACGAGTCCGGGACCGTCGCGGAGATCGCCGACGCCGCGAAGAAGCGCGCGGCCGGCGCGCCGGGGTAACCAGAGCCGCCGCCCGCCCACCAAAGTCCCCCTCGGCTCAATAGGGAGCCCACCATGACGCTCCGCAGCGTTCAGCGTGACCTGTACATGGCCCAGCGCGCCCTCGGCGACGTGCAGGCCGCCAAGCGCGGCCCGAAACCGCTCGCCCGACGCCTGACCAAGCGCGTCTACCACCGCAAGCTGATCGGGCTGCTGCGCCGCGGCGGCATCTGGTGAGCGCCACCGACGACGGATGGCCGGACCGGGCAGCACGGCTCGCCCATGAGATCGCGATCCTCACCCACCACGCGACCGACCTGTCCGCCCAGTACCCCGAGAGCATGTGGCCCCGCTCCGGCGCGACGAACGGCAGCGAGCGTGAGGGCGCCGTGGCGCAGCGCGCCTTCGTCGCCGGGATCCGGTTCGCCTGCGACCAGATGCACGGACGGGCCGCCGAGCTGCGCGAACAACTCGACGCCTCAGACCCGGTCGCAAAACCGGAAGCCCCGGCCGAGGGAGCCGCGCCGTGACCGCCGCCCTCAGCCCGGCCGTCGTGTCGATCACGCTCTGCGTCTGCGGCCACGGGCAGCACCGGCACGGCGACGACGGCTGCTGCACCGGCCACCTCGGCGACTGCGCCTGCACCCGGTTCGACATGGCCGATCCCGTCGTCGTCGACATCCGCGACGGCCTGCCACGTCAAGGCGCGGCGAGCCTGTACTCCACCGTCCAACTGTGCGACCTGACCGGCGCCACGTTCAGACAGATCGACTATTGGACTCGCACGAACCGGCTCAACCCGACGATCCCCGCGATCGGGTCGGGCAGTCAACGCCGCTACGGCGCAAACGACGTCCGGCTCACCTATGCCGTCGTGCAACTGCTCGAGCACGGCTTCACCCTCGACCAGGCGTTCACCGTGGCCCACGCGGTCGCCGAGCAGGGCCGCTGGGCGTCCACGGCCGGTCGGTCGTCCATCGCGGTCACCGACGGGAGCGGGCGGTGACGCCCCGCGAGCGGCTCGCTGAGATCGCCGCAGCCGAGACGGCCGCCGTGTATGGCGCTAGCAGCCGGGAACGCGCCCGGGCCGCCGCACGCAGCACCGGGCCGGCCCCGCTCGACGTCCGCGACGCGCTCGTGGACGAACTATCCGACGTCCGCGCGGTGCGGCTACCCGGCGCACGCATCCGCGCGCGTGTCGAGCAGCTCATCGCCTGCGGGCGCACCGAGCAGGAGATCGCCGACGAAGCCCCCGCGACGATCGCCGACGTCCGCGCGGTGCGGCGCCAGATGGACGAGTTGTCGGCATGAGCCACGACGCGCTGGCTGCCCGCGGCGACGCGCTACGGGCCCGCCGCCCCTGGCATGTGGCCGGCCGGGAACTGAACATCCGCCCCGAGCCGTGGACCGAGATCGCGCTATGCCTGCAAGTCGACCCCGAAATGTTCTTCCCCGAAAGAGGCGGCTCGACCCGCGAAGCGAAACGCATCTGCACCGGCTGCGACGTCCGCACCGAATGCCTCACCTACGCCCTCGAGCACACCGAACGATTCGGCATCTGGGGCGGACTGTCCGAACGCGAACGCCGCCGCATCCTCCGGGCAGCGTCATGACCCTGCATGCCGTGCGCGGCGAGGAGCGGACCGCGTGAGCGCCGACACCGGAATCTCCTGGACCCAAGCCACGTGGAATCCCGTCACTGGTTGCGACCGGATCAGCCGGGGCTGCGATCACTGCTACGCGTTGACGTTGGCGAAGCGGCTCAAGGCGATGGGTTCGGCGAAGTACCAGAACGACGGCGACCCGCGAACGAGCGGCCCGGGGTTCGGCGTCACCATCCACCCGGACGCGTTGAACATCCCACGCAAGTGGCGCGACCCGAAGGTCGTGTTCGTCAATTCGATGAGCGACCTGTTCCACGCCAAAGTGCCGCTCTCGTTCGTGCATGACGTGTTCGCTGTCATCGCCGAGACTCCACGCCACACGTACCAAGTGCTGACCAAGCGTGCGTCGCGGCTGCCTCGCATCGCGGACAAGCTCGACTGGCCGCCGAATCTGTGGATGGGCGTGACGGTTGAGGACGCCGATCACGTCAACCGCATCGACTATCTCCGGTCCGTTCCGGCTGCTGTCCGGTTCCTGTCCTGCGAGCCGTTGTTGTCTCCGCTGGGGCGGCTTGACTTGACCGGGATCGGCTGGGTGATCGCGGGCGGCGAGTCTGGTAAGGGTGCGCGGCCGATGGATCTGGATTGGCCGCGGTCGGTGCGTGATCAGTGTGTGCGGATCTGCGGGACCGGCCTCGGACTGCCGGTGCGCCGACACCGGCTATTCGAGTCCAACCTCCCGCTCATCGGCGTGCCATGTGAGCACGGCCGGTTCACCGAACCGCGCTACTGGACCGGCTGGCGACCTAATGGCGAACACCGACTCTCGACGGTCGTCCAGGTCTATGGCAACGCGGGCGGCAAGCACGAATGGCCCGCAGCAATGGGTATCGACTGGGCCAGCTACGACGAGATCGCCGAAGCCGTCCCACCCGCTTACACCGAGTTCATCGGCGAGCAGCTGATCGCCCACCTTCGGGAGCGGGTCGCGTGATGAACCTCCGCAACGCCCGGACCACGACCGCCGAGACCGTCGTGCCTTCAGCCTCGGCCTTTGCCAGAGCGTCGGACCAAAGCTCGTCAGGCACGCGCACCGTCCGTATCGGAGTCGGCATGTCAGGCGATGGTGAGCGACGTCGGGCGGGTCGCGTTCCATCCGGCGACGTAGCCGCGGGAGTAGTCCTCGCCGTCTTCGGCCAGGATCGGCTCCGACCAGGAGCCGGTCTCGGCGTCGTCACGACCAGCGTCGAATCCGAAGCCGAACATCAGTTCGCTGTCTGTCTGAGTTTCCGTGTTCGCCATGCCCAAACCATAGCGCCTGTCTATACAGGCTGTCAATACACCGAGCGTGCCGCGTGACCGCCCGCACCCTCACCGACGCCATGCAAGCCGGACTCACTCCCCGACCTCACACGGCTCCGGGGACAGGTACGACGGATGGGGAAACGAGTCCGCTGATGGCGACCATGCAGAACTACAGGACCGCCCGCAAAGACCGGCGCTGCGACGACTATCCCCGTTGCACACGAGGCATTCGGAAGGGCGAGCGGTACCTGCGAGCCGTCGCCACGCCGAACGACTACGAGGTCAACCAGTCGCCGCACTGGTGGACGCTCAACATCTGCTGCGAACACATGCGCCCAGAGGCGACCTCGTGACCCGCCAACCATCCCGCGCCCAACACGTCACCGCCCTCGATATCGGCCCGCATGATCTCGTCATCCAACTGGGGGATTGCGAGTTCTTCGGCGCATGCTCGTGCGGTAAGCCGCTCGGCGTCCAGCGGCCGGACCAATCATTCAACGACTTCGGCATGGCATGGGAACGCCACGTCATGACCCAGCACCGCGACTGTGACTGCGAGCCGTGCTCATGGTGACGCGCAATCCGCAGCGAGCGAGCGACGTCACCGCCCTACTCGCAGCCATCACCCAAGCCGCACAACAAGCCGACGACACGTTCGTCTCCGAGGGTGAGGCACGCCGCTGGTCACCCGTCGTCGACGCGGCGCAGAAAGTACGGGAGGCGAGCGAATGAGCGGGCCGTACTACTCGGATTCGTCGGTGACGGTCCTCGCTGGCAACTGCCTCGACGTGCTGCCGACTCTGGCTGCTGAGTCTGTCGATGCGGTGGTCACTGACCCGCCATACGCGTTGAGCTTCATGGGCAAGGCGTGGGATGTGGCGGGTGTGGCGTTCGATCCGGCGACGTGGCGTGAGGTTGCGCGGGTACTGAAGCCGGGTGGGCATCTGCTCGCGTTCGGCGGGACGCGCACGTATCACCGCCTCGCCTGCGCGATCGAGGATGCGGGCTTCGAGATCCGCGATTCGATCGCATGGCTGTACGGCAGCGGATTTCCGAAATCTACACGGGTAGGCAGGGACGAGCGTTACTGCCATTGCGACGCCAGCGCCCGTACCAGTTCGCGCACATCCCACGAGCTAGGGACGGCCGACCGCACACGCACGGCGGATGCTTCGGCCGCAGCGGAAGGTGCAGCGCGAAGTGCTCATCGTGCGACGAGTGAACCTCTAGGTTCTCCTGACGGTTGTCATCCCGTACCCGGTTCCGGTGATGCACTTCCTCGCCCGGTAGAAGCGAGCGACCCAGCATCGCCTCTGCCACAAGGATGTGCTCCAGCACGTACCCGTTCTGACGTGCTCGCGGATGGTCCGGTCGACGGATCATCACGTAGCCCTTCCCCGGCTCTAGGTAGCGACCACCCTTCCAGTCTGGATTCCGGCCACCCGTCGCGTTCTCACGTCGGCGGGCAGTCGCGCAGGCAGGGGAGCACGTCACCCGCTGGTACTTCCGGATTGGGTTACCGCACACCGGGCAGCCGCCTAAGTTCTTCACGTTCCTATGGTACCGGCTTCCCGCTCTGCTCGACGTGCGACAAGCCGATCGTCGACGGGCTAGGCACGGCCTTGAAGCCCGCTCACGAGCCGATCGTGGTCGCGCGCAAGTCCACGGTGGGCACGGTGGCCGGGAACGTCGCGGAGCACGGTACGGGCGCGCTGAACATCGACGCATGCCGGGTGGGCGACGACACCTCACGCGGCGATCGGTACAACGGCAAGCCACCTTCCCCAACGGGATCGAGCGGCGGGCAATCGTCGCTCGGCGTGTTCGGGCCTCGGCCAGACAACTGGGCTGTTCAGCCTGGCCGCTGGCCGACGAACGTTGTCCTCGACGAGTCGCAAGCCGAAGCCCTCGACGCGCAAACCGGCGTACTCACGAGCGGCGGCGGCGACCGTCGCAGCAACGCGAGGCACGTCCTCGAAAACCGGCTAGACCGCGACAACGACACGCCGCGCATCCACGACGCGGACAGTGGCGGCGCGTCCCGGTTCTTCCCCACCTTCCGCTACGAAGCCAAAGCCCCAACGTACGAGCGGCCCAGCGTCGACGACGTTCTCCACCCCACCGTCAAACCCCTCGACCTCATGCGCTGGCTCGTCCGGCTCGTCACCCCACCCGGCGGACTCGTCCTCGACCCCTTCCTCGGCTCAGGCACAACCGCCGAAGCCTGCATCCTCGAAAACCTCCACTGCATCGGCATCGAACGCGAACCCGACTACCTACCGCTCATCGTCCAACGCATCAGCAAGCCGCTAGCCGTCGGCTTCGACTTCGGTGAGGCCGCCGGGTGACCACCAACGAACACGGCGAACGGAGACGGCCATGAGCGAAACCCTCGACACCCGCACCGAACAGGCCATCGCGTTCGGCCACTCACGCACATGACCACCACCGACCCGGCTCCCGTCGACCCGGTCCGCGCGTTCACCGCCGCACTGCCCCGCGCCGCCCGCGACCGGCTCGTCCTCGACTACCAGACCATCCCCCTCATCCGCGCCGGCAGCGCCAAGCACGGGCCCGCCGAACTCGCCCGCATCGTCTCCGCCGGCATCGGCCGACAAAACCCAGCCAACCCCGGCGCGCTGGTGCTGTTTCGGCTACGGCGCGAAGCCGGGATCGACGACGACCAGGAGGACGACGACTGATGGCCTGGGGACGAATGGACGACAGCATGCACGACCACCCGAAGGTCGAACACCTCAGCCTCGCCGCCCTCGGCCTGTGGACCAAGTGTTGGTCGAAAGCGCTACGCCAATGCAAGACCGCACCCGTGCCCGGGTTCGTCTCCGAAGCGACCGCGCGATCGTTCGCCGGCCCGCAGACCAAGCGACTCGCGGCCGAACTCAGCACACCGATCCCAGGCAAGAAGTTCGGACTGTGGGAGCCCGTCGAAGGTGGCTGGATGATCCACGATTTCGCCGACTACCTGCCGAAGCAGCGCGACCCGGAAGAGGCCGCCGAATCAGGCCGCAAAGGCGCTCAAGCACGACTGGCCAAGCAGGCGCAGCAGCGAGCTAATAGCCAAGGCTCTAGCCACGCAGGAGCTAGCCAACAGCCAGAGCTAGAGCCAAGCTCCGAGCCAAGCGACAGCCGAGCTAACGGCCAAGCTGGAGCCGAAGCTAACGACGGCTCGCGCGCGTCACGTAGCGCGTACCCGTCCCGTCCCGTCCCGAAAGACCAGGACCAAGACTTGGGAGGAGATCGTCAAGAAACGCTCCAGCCAGCCGCCGCAACGAAGCACCCACCAGACCACGACCCGCCAACCAGCCCAGCCAACGCCCGCTGCACCGCCCACCGCGGCATCGCCGACCCCGGACCCTGCAACGGCTGCCGCGTCGCCCGCGAACAAGCCGAACGCCGAGCCGACGCCGCGCTCGAGCAGGCCGCCCGCGAACACGAAGCCCGACGCATCGCCTGCACCCGCTGCGACGGCACCTGGATCGTCGACGACCAGCAACGCCCCACCCGGCGCAAGTGCGACCACCGGAGATCGGCGTGACCGCGCAACCCGTCGAGCCGCCGCCGCCGCCGGGACCCGTCGACAGGCCGGGGTCGGTGAGCTCGGAGGCGGAGGCGTGGTTCCGGCGGACGGGTCACTGCCACGACTGTGGGCAGCCGGGCGGGTACTGCCAGTGCGGCCGCCCGTGTGCCTGTTCCGCGTTGCACGAGCACGGGTCTGGGCGGCTGCCGGGCGCGTTGGATCAGTTCGCTGAGGTGTCGCCGGTGGCTGTCGGCGACGACCAGGGGGAGCTGTTCGCATGAGCGTGTTGCCGTTGGTGCTGCCCGAGCTGGTGATCGACGCTGTCGGCGTTCCGGCGCCACAGGGCTCCAAGTCATTCAAGGGGATGCGGGCCGGGAAGCCGGTGCTCGTGGAGTCGTCGAAGAAGGTCGCGCCGTGGCGGGCCGCGGTTGAGTCGGCCGCTCGGGCGCGGATGGCGTTGACCGGGTGGACCACGTTGGACGGGCCGATCGAGTTGCTGATCGTGT
Organism: Frankiaceae bacterium; assembly: GCA_036272075.1. Classification (GTDB taxonomy): domain Bacteria; phylum Actinomycetota; class Actinomycetes; order Frankiales; family Frankiaceae; genus DATAZK01. The sequence goes on along the minus strand of DATAZK010000245.1, from coordinate 12,572 downwards.
TCTTCCTGCCGCGGCCGCGGTCGGTGCGGCGGGTGTGGCCGACGGCGTACCCGGACTCGTCGAAGCTGCTGAGGTCGACGGAGGACGCGTTGGTGCGGGCCGGCGTCGTTGCTGATGATGCGCGGTTCGTGCATCACGACGTGTGGAAGCGGTACGCGCTCGAGGTGCCTGGTGCGCGGATCACAGTGCGGCCGGTGGCGTCATGAGCGAGCCCATAGCCCCGCCGCCGCCTCGTTGCTGGCTGACCATCACGGAGATCGTCCCGACTTTGACGGCGGCCGAGAGGAGCAAACGATGAGGTATCGATCGCGCGACGGCTTGTGCTTGTCGGCAGACCCGAACGCCGTCGCGCTCTGGGACAGCATCGGCGACCAGATGGCGACCGAGCAGGGGCAATGCACGGCCGCGTTGCGCGCTATCGGCGTGAAAGCGGCACACCCCGATGACGGGTGGGTGAACCGCGAGAGGAACACCGTCCACTTCGAGTACCCCGCCTTCAACGACGGCGTTTCGGTCGGTGATCTGATCGCGCTCGGCCGACCGCGGAGCGGCTATCGACTGGTCCGCTGCACGCGCATCGAGCACACGGGATACCTGATCCCGATGACGTACCACCACTTCAAGGACACCGGCCAACGGTTCCCCGAGCCAGCCCGGAAGCGACGCTGGCAGAGGGGCCACCCGGCGACCGCCCCTGTCGCCGACGTCCGCACCCGCGACACGACCGGAGGAAGCCGATGAGTGACGTCCCGACTTTGACGGCTGCCCGGACAGTGACAGGAGCGAAACGATGGTGACGATGCAGGCTTTCGATCCGGGTACGCCGATCACGTCGGGCGATCTCATTGAGGACAACGACGGCGCACCGTTGCCGCACGAGTTGCAGCGCGGCGGGCGCATCAGCCTCGCGGTCTGGGACGCGTTGGTTGCGCACCTGCCCGACGAGGCGAGTCCGGACCAAATCATCGACTGTCACGCGGCTGTGCTAGTCCGACTTGCGCCGGTCCTGTGGCCCCTGTTGCCGAGCAACGACGAGGCCGCGTCGTGACTCCCGACGAGCAGGTCCGCGCCGACCAGATCCGGGCCAGAGCAGACGCAGCGACGGAAGTGCTGGCGATCAAGGCGGGTGCCGGGACGGTTGAGGTCATCGGCGTTGACGGCGTGTCCATCGCAACGTTCTACACGACGGGCGACGACCTCGACCGGGCGGACGCGAACTCGATTCTGTACGAGGCTGCCCGGTCGGACGTTCCGTGGTTGCTTGACCGTCTGGCCGCCGAGACCGCCGAAGTTGAGCGGCTACGCGATCTCGTTGACGAGTTCCGCAAGCGCGACGAGAGCCAGGACCGTATCCGTACGCGGCTGACGGTCGAGCGAGACGAAGCCCGCGCCGAAGTCGAGCGCGTATCCGACCTCTACTGCGAACTGTTCGATGTCGACTCGCGACTTTCGGCCAGGGCGATGAAGGCCGAGGCCGAGTTGGCCGCCGAGACCGAACGCGCCGACACGGCAGAGGCAGCGCTAGCTGCGACTGAAAGGGATCGGCTATGAGCGAGTTGAAGAAGTGCCGCAACGACCTCTGCGACCGGCAGGTCCGCACTTCGGTCGCCTACTGCTGCAACGCGTGCAGCCTCGCGGACGAGGGCAGCTACGAGATCCACGAGAGCGGATTCCTGGGCCACCCGGCCGACTGCAATGCGAGGCACGCCGAGCGGGGAGCGTGGCTTCGTGGCTGACACCGACCGGGACGCACCGGGCATGGACGAAGCGGCAACGCCGTATGCGCTCGTTGACGGACGCGGAGGCCAATGGCTGTGCGATGTCATCGACGGCGAACTCTCGGGGATCGCCCTCGTTGGTGATCTCCTGCGCGACTCTCGCCTGCCCGTCGAAGATGACGCGCTCGAAGCGGCATGCGGAGCGTTCTACTACGAATGGGGCGAGGACGAGGTCGACCCGGAGGACGCCGCTTGCTGTCGTCGTGAGATGCGTCCGGCAGTTGAAGCTGTCTCGCGGGTCATCGCTGCCGCTGTCCGGGCTGACGTCCGCGCCAAGGTGCTCGCGGAAGTGGAGACGGCGATTCGCGCACGCCTAGCCGCTGCCACTGACGATCAGTGGGTCGGCGGGGCGTGGCTGGGCGAGGCGCTCACTGCCGTCCGCGCTCTCGGTGAGGTGACCGGGTGACGGGTAGCTACGCACTCATCGCTGACGAGATCGAGGCGCTGTGCGACAACGCGCGAGCGAGCCACGAGGCGCACCACATCGCGCCGTTCGTGTTCGTGGACGAACTGCTCGCCGCACTGTTCCCGGCCGAGGATGCCGACGCCAAGTGAAGTGCAACGTCTGCGGCGCCAAGACCGAGGCGTTCCTGTGCACCGACTGCGGCCACCGCCTCGCCGCCGCGCTCGGCGACCTCCCCAGCCTGCTCGACGCCCTCCTCGACCGCGCCGCCGGCAACACGCACATCTACCGAGCCAACAACCTCACGCCCAGACGCGACGACGAACTCGCCGGCCTCGAAGCCGAATACGCCGCACACACCGCGCTGCTGCCGGTCCTCAAACGCAGCCGCGACGGACGGATCACCCTGCCGGCCACGCCACTGCCAGTCGACCTCGACGCATCCCGACTACTCCACGAGGCACGGAACACCCTCACCACCTGCATCCGGGACTTGACCGAGACGCGCGGACTCGACGCGCCGACCGAACGACTGCCGACCGTCGTCATCGCCGACGTGCACGTGAGCATCACCCGCAACCGCTGGCACATCATCCGCGAACCCCGCATCGTCCGCGTGGCGCGCGACCGCCCAATGGAAGACCTGACGGCCTGGCTCCTCACGAACATCGACACAATCCGCTACGACGAAGCCGGGCGCGAGACCTACACGCAGCTGCTCGCGCTCAACGCGAAGATCACCCGCGCCGTCGACCGGTCACCGGCCGACTCCTACGCCGGCCCGTGCGCGCACTGCAGCGTCGACATGTGGCGCCGTGCCGGCACCGACCAGATCATCTGCGACGCCCGCTACTACGTCCTCAGCGACGCCGGCCAGCTCGAGACAGCCCGCGGCTGCGGGATGACCTACACGCTCGCGCAGCGGCAACGGTGGCTTCTCGACGCGGTCCGCGACGAACTGGTCGCCCTGGACATGCTGCAGGACTTCATGCGCTCCCTCGGCCGAGTTTGGCCACCGTCCACGACAGTCGCCTCGTGGCGGCTCCGGCGACGCCTGGATGTGCGGTCGATCGACCGTCACGGCGTGGAACTGTTCCGCGGCGGCGACGTGCTGGACCTGCACGAGGACTGGCTTGTGAAGCAGGCTGAGAAGATCTCGCGGCAGGCGTCGTGACACGCCGGTAGTTGCGCTTGCGCCGTGTGTGATCTATGTTGCGTCGTATCCGGGCGTTCGTCATGCCCGGAATCTGAGCGCCCGAGCCGACCGGCCGGGCGTTTCGTCATTCTCGATCCGAGGCACGCCGATGCCTGATCTCGCCGCACGCCTGACCCGCATCGACGCCGCGATCGCGTGCCACCGGCTCGCCCGCGACGCCGCCGACGCCACATGCCAGGTCGGCGTGTACGAGGCGCACGAGGCCGAGGTCGACCGGCTGGTCGCACTCAGGGTCCGGGTCGCGCGAGGGCACGGGATGGTGGCCGGGTGAGCAACTGCGAGCATTGCGGCCAGCGGCACGAACTGCGCGGCAAGCCGACCTGCTCCGGGCACGTGACCACGGACCGCGACTCCTACGTCCCGGGCCAGGACCGCAAGCCGCTCGACAAGCCCCGACCATGCAGGCGGTGGCCGAACAACGGCCAGACGAAGTGCGGAATGCACGGCGGCTCCAGCCCACAGGCCAAGGCCGCCGGCGAGCAACGGGAAGCCGAAGCGAAAGCCCGCGCCGCGATCGTCCGCAAGCTCGGCGACGCCGGCGAGCAGGTCAGCGACCCGATCGGGAAGCTGTGCGCCATCGCCGGCCGCGCGGTCGCGTTCATGGAAGCCCTCGCCGGCGAGATCGACAAGCTCGAGCGGGTCGACGCCGACGGGGCGCGCGCGCTGATCACGCTTTACGGCCGGGCGATCAAGGACGCCGCGTCGATCGTGGAGTCGATCATCCGGATGGGGATCGCGGAACGGCTCGCGAAGGCCGAGGAGCAGCAGACCGCGGTCATCGTCGCGTTCATCGACGGCGTCCTCGCCGACCTGGGGCACAACCCACGCGACCCGGAGGTCGCCGGCGTGGTGACACGCAGGTTGGAGCTCGTCGCAAGCTAGGAGCCGACCGTGTCGATGCCGAATGCGGTGCTCGACACGTACAAGGCTCGAGGACCCGGCTCGAAAGCCCGCGCGTGGCGCGCCGAAGCCCGACCCGAGCAGCTGCCACCCGACGGCGACTGGCGCATCTTCTACATCCGCGGCGGCCGCGGCGGCGGCAAGACGTGGACCGGCAGCAACGCGCTCGCCGAACTGATCCAGACCAGCCCGCCAGGCGAGTGGGCGGCGATCGGCCCGACCTATGGCGACGCCCGCGACACCCTGATCGAGTCCGCCGAATCGGGTCTGCTGGTCGCGCTCGGCCTGCCGCGCCGCTACCACGGCTGGAACCGGTCGATGGGCGAGTTGAGCCTGCCGAACGGGTCGATCGTGTACGCCGACGGCGCCGATGACGGCGCGCTCCGCATCCAGGGCAAGAACCTGCGCGGCGCGTGGTGTGACGAGGTAGGGCTGTGGAAGCGGTGGGAGACCGCGTGGGACGAGTCGCTGCGGTTCGCCGTCCGCAAGGCCCCCGCGAAGATCATCGCCACCGGGACGCCGAAGCGGCGGATGCCAGCGATCAAGCTGATCCGCCGACTGATGGCCGACGAGCGGGTCGTGAAGACGGTCCTGCTGACGAAGGACAACGCCGCGCACCTGGATCCGGGCACGCTCGAGGACCTGATGCTGCTGGCCGGCACGTCATTCGGGATGCAGGAACTCGAGGGCGCAGTCCTCGACGACTCCGACGGCGGGTACTTCCACTCCGTCGACTGGCGCTACTGGCAGCACGACACCGAGCAGGACGGCCGGCGCCTGATTCACCTGATCGACGAGCAGAGCGGCCGGGACGAACGCTACGACCTGACCGACTGCGCGCGGTTCATCACCATCGACCTCGCCGCGTCGCTGAAAACGTCCGCCGACTGGACGGTCGCCGGCGCATGGGCGATCCCCAACTTCGGTGACCTCGTGCTGCTCGATCGCGTCCGTGCCCGCGTCACCGAAACCGACCATGCCGAGTTCGTCAAGCCGCTGCGTGAACGCTGGCTCGGCCGTTACGACGTCGTGCACGTCGAGGCGACGATGCAGGCGAGCACGCTCGCGTACCAGCTCGGCCAGTCCGGGGTTCCGTGGGCGCCGCTGCGTGCCGACAAGGGGAAGCTCGAGCGGGCGCTGCCGTACGTGAAGCTGGTCCGTCAGCACCGGGTGTGGCTCCCGAAGGACGCCGAGTGGCTGCCTGAGTGGATCGACGAGCACGCCGAGTTCCCGAACGAGCAGGTGCCGGATGACCAGGTCGATGTCGGCGCTTATGGGGCCCGCGTGCGGATCGCCGACTGGCTCGCGCCGGAGACCGGCGAGCAGCAACGGCAGCGCGAGGCCACCGACCCGGACTACGTCGATCTGATGACGATCCCGCTCTAACAGCCGAGGAGGCCGAGCCGTGTCGATGCCGACCTCGATGCTCGGGTTCGTCGACGACGCGGCAGCGGTCAACATCGACGGCTACTCCTCGGCCGTGGACTACCTGCTGGAGAACGTCCCGCAGCTGCAGCACCCGGAGTCGGTGCGGGTGTACGCGACGATGCGCCACGAACCGCACCTGTCCTCGATCCTGTCCGCCTACCAGCGGGCCGTCGGCGGCGCGAAGTACGCGATCGACCCGGCCGGCTGCGAGGACGAGACGGTCGAGCTGATCGCCGACGACCTGGGTCTGCCGATCGCCGGCTACAACGACGACGAGGAGCCGCAGCAGGGTGCGCGGCGCCGCGGGTTCACCTGGGCTGAGCATCTGCGGGTCGCCGGGATGGACCGCACCTACGGGCACGCGTTCTTCGAGCAGGTGTGGCGCGAGGAGGCCGGCCGGTGGCGTCTGGCCGCGGTGGCTGAGCGGATGCCGCAGACGGTCGAGTTCCTGAAACTGAACCGGGACGGGACGCTGTCCGCGATCGTGCAGGGCTCGATCCCGAAGTCGGTGGAGATCACCACCGCCGATCACCGCCTCATCTACTACACCCGTGAGCGGGCCGGGTCGAACTACTTCGGCGAGTCGATGCTGCGGCCCTGCTACGGGCCGTGGCTGATCAAGTCCGAACTGATGCGGGTGCACGCGACGTCGATCCGCCGGTTCGGGATGGGTGTGCCGACGGCGCAGGCGCTGCCCGGGACGTCCCCGACGCCGCAGCAGATCGGTGAGGCGCAGCGGGTCGTGTCCGGGCTCAAGGCGGGGCAGTTCTCCGGCGTGGCGATGCCGGCCGGGTTCCGGCTCGCGCTCGAGGGCATGACCGGCAGCGTGCCGGACGCGCTCGCGTTCATCACCTACCTGGACCGGTTGTGCACGCGGGCGACGATGACGTCGATCCTGGACATGGCGACCGCCGAGCGCGGCAACCGTTCCCTGGGGGAGACGGTGATGGCGCTGATGGTGATGGCGCAGCAGGACGACGCGAAAGCGAAGTGTGACGTCGGGACGGCGCAGATCGTTATCCCGCTGGTCGACGCGAATTTCGGTGAGGGTGCGGCGGCTCCGCGGATCTGCGTGTCGTCCGTGGGTGCTGACCCGGAGTTGTCGGCGCAGGACGTGTTCTGGTTGATGGCCTACGCGGGCCTGAACCCGGACGAGAAGCTCGAAACCTATCTGCGTGACCGGTACGGCATCCCGGCGCGTGACCCGAATGCGCCGCCTGTATCGCCGGCGGCGCCCGGCTCGCAGCCCGGCCCGAACGCACCCCAGCCACCCGGAGGCGCGCAGTGAGCGACACGATCGAACTGCCGCGCTACCGCTACCGGGGCAGCGTCGAGCCGTCGGCCGCAGTGAAGCGGCCCGTCGCGGTCACGAAGAACGCGGCGGCCAGCGGTGCCGGCAAAGCGGGCAGCTCCGCGACACTCGACATCTTCGACGTGATCGACTCTTACGGCGGCTGGTGGGGCGTCTCCGCGCTCGAAGTCGACGCGGCGCTCAAGCAGATCGGCGACGTCGACACGCTCTATGTGCGGCTCAACTCGCCCGGCGGCGAAGCCACCGAAGGCGTCGCGATCGCGAACCTGCTCCGCGCGCACGCCGCGACCGTCCGCGCCACCGTCTACGGACTCGCCGCCTCGGCCGCCTCGGCGATCGCGATCAGCGCCGACGTCGTGAGCATGGCCCCCGGGTCGCTGATGATGGTGCACGAGGCGGCCGGTATCGAGTTCGGCAGCGCCGACGACATGCGCGCAGAGGCCGAAGCGCTGGATGCCATCAACGAGAGCTACGCGGGCCTGTACGCGCTCAAGGCCGGCGGGACAGCCGCCGAGTGGCTCGCGGTCATGCACAAGACGTCGTGGTACACCGCCGACGGGGCCGTCACCGCGAAGCTTGCCGACGCCAAGGGCATCGACCCGCAGATGCCGGCGGGGCTGCCGGTGGTCGAAGACGGCGAGCCGGACGTGGTCGTCGAGATCGACGTCGAGATCAGCCCCGCCGCGCGAGCAGCCGCGCGCCGCTTCGACCTGTCCATGCTGCCCAACGCGCCCGCCGCGCTGGCACCCAAGACCCCGGCCGAGCCGCCGGAAACGCAAGACACCCACAACGAGGAGGCCGTCACCATGACGCCCGACGAGATCAAGGCGCTGCGCGAGCGGCTCGGCCTGGCCGAAAACGCGGATGCCTCCGCGATCAACGCCAAGCTGGACGAACTCGAGGAAGCCGCCACCAAGCCGGCCGAGCAGGCGCAGCCTGACGACAAGCCCACCGACCTGGCCGCGGCGAAGGCCGCGCTCGAGGCCGACGGCAAGGTCGTCGTGTCGCAGGCGAAGCTCGACGCGCTCACCGAGCAGGCGCAGCAGGGCGCGCAGGCCCGCGCGAAGCAGATCACCGACGAACGCAACGAGCTGATCGAGGCCGCCATGAGCGCGGGCAAGATCAGCCGCTCGGACGACACCCGCAAGGTGTGGGAGGGCGAGTTCGCGCGCAACTTCGACACGGCGAAGGCCGACCTCGACACGCTGCCGGCCCGGTTCCCGGTCGGCGAGATGCGCGGCACCACCGGCCACGACGGCTCGGCCGGCGACGCCGCGTTCACCGACGACGAAGCCGCCGCGCTCGGTGCGCTGGCCGGCGTGAGCGGAAAGGCGCTACAGGCATGAGCGACTACGTGCCGGTGTACGGGCCGGAGACCATCCCGTCCTTCACCCTCACCCTCTCGGCCACGGTCACCGCCGGGCAGCTCGTCACCTGGGCCGGCGGGGTCGCGGGCGACGCGTCCGTGTCGGTGGCCGGTGTCGCCGGCCAGGGCGGCGTGTCCGGTGACCTGATCACCGTCTGGGGGCCGGGCCGGCACAAGCTGGCCTCGTCCGGGTCGATCACGCAAGGCGCCGCAGTGTGCGCCGCCGCGGCCGGGGTCCTCCGTGCCTGGGTCGCCGGCACCGATGCCGTCGCCTCCTACCTGGGTCGTGCGAGCGTTGCCGCTTCCGGCAACGTCGTCACCGCGTCCCTTCCGATCCTCTGAGCCTGGGAAGGGCATCCGATGGCTGACAACTTCGATCTTCCGATCCCCACGATCAGCGGGACCGCGATCACCGTCGACTGGCTGCGCAACGACCCGCGCCGCATCTACCGCTTGCTCCGCACCCTCGTCATGCAGAACCTGATCGGGTGGCGGATCCTGACCGGCCGGGTCGATCTGACCGGGACCGGGTTCGGCATCTACGAGGTGTCCGAGTCGATCTTCGCGGCGCTCGCCGGGTCGGTCGTGCGGCCCTTGTCGCGTTACCCGCTGACCCAGGACGGCAACCCGACCCTGGCGTCGGTGCGGCCGGACAAGACGGGCCTCGCGTACGTGATCTCGGACGAGGACGTGGCGCACAACCGGATCGACAAGGTGATGCGGGCGCTGATCAAGATCGCGAACCAGCTGACGTTCCAGAACGATGCCCTCGCGCTGGCCGCGATCGCGTCGCTCGTGGTGAAGACCACGGACGCTGCCGCGACCTGGGACGGCACCACCTCGGCGAAGCCGTTCCAGGACGTGCTGCTCGCCGGGGCCTCGATCGAGGAGGAGAACCAGGGCTACATAGCCGACACCGTGGTCACCACGCCCACGAAGTTCGCCTACGCGATCAGCTCGGCGGTCGCTGCCGGGCAGCTGCCCCGCGAGGACGCCGCCAACGCGATCCAGACGAACATCAACAACATTCGGATCGCGAACCAGACGTGGCTCAAGACGACCAACATGCCCTCCGGTGTGACGGCGTTCGTGGCCGACTCGCGGATGCTCGGTTCGATGGCGTTCGAGCGGCTCGGCGGCGGCTACCAGGGCGACCCGTCGGACATGGCGTCCGGTGTGGAGTCGAAGCGGTTCCGCGAGGAAGGCATCGACGGCGTGAAGGTGCAGGCGCGGATCGTGCGTGCGCCGATGGTGCAGGAGCCGAACTCGGCCCGACTCGTGGACGGAGCCTGAGATGGCGACGCAACTGGTCGCCGAGCGCGACGGTGTGCTGCTGAGGGTCGGCAACGAGATCCGGTCGCTGTACCGGGGCGGCGCGGTGCCCGACGGCTCGGACCCGGAGCACGTCAAGCTCCTCACCGGCCGCGGCCTGCTCGTCGAGGCCGGCGAGACCGACCACGACCCGGACGGCATTGGCCCGATCCCGGCCAAGTCGGCCTCGCGCGCCGACTGGGACGCCTACGCCGCCACGCAGGGCCTGTCCGAGGTGGACGTCGCGGCGTTCTCTTCGAAGGAGGAGCTGCAGAAACACTTCGGGGTCGAGTGATGGCCACGGTTACCGTCCTGGCCACCGGCGAGAGCATCACTGCGGAGGGCCCGCTGCTCGCCTACTACCGGGGCGAGGCGGCCACGGTCGGCGGCTACTCGATCGACGGCGTCGACTACCCGCGGCGCACGACTGCCGAGGTGATCGCCGAGGGCGATCAGCGTCTCTCGGATCTCACCGACGCGCTCGGCGAGATGCAGAGCGCGGGCGACGGTGCCGCGGTTGCCGGCGCGGATCTGGCGGACGCCACGGACGCGCTGACCGAGGCCGTGCCCGTCGACGACCCGGACGATCACCCGAGCCCGAAGCCGCACTGAGCGCAGCCGTGACGATCGACCTGTCGACCGGCGGGTACGCCACCGTCGAGGACCTGGCCGAGTGGACGCAGTCGACGCCGCCGGACAACGCGCTGACGTTGCTCCGGTCGGCGTCGCTGGAAGTCGCGAAGGCGTGCAACAGGAACCCGTATGTGGACGTCCCGTCCGACACCGACGTGGCGCCGCTGCGGGACGCCACCACGGCGCAGGTAGCCGCATGGGTCGCGCTCGGCGTCGACCCGGCCAAACAGGGCACCGACGTGCTCGGCCCGGTGAAATCGTCCAAGATCCTCACCGCGACGATCGAGCGGGACACCACGGCGGCGGTGCAGGCCAGCACCGAAGCGGCGGACGGCCTGTGCGTCGAGTCGCAGGCGATCCTGCTGCAAGCCGGGCTGCTGTGGCTGCCGGTGCCGCTCGCCGACACGACCGGCTGGCTCCCGTCATGGGGACTCGACCCGGTCACGCCCGGCGCGTACGGGTGGCCATCGCTCGACGGCGCATCCTGGCCCTTCCAGTGACCGACCCGCTCGTGGACTGGTGGCGCCACACGCTCTCGGTCGAGCGGTGGGAAGGCCCGGGCGAGGCCGGCGCCGACCAGTTCGCCGCGCCGAGCGCCGTCACAGGGTTCTACGCGGACGGCACCAAGTACAGCGGTGGGCAGATCATCTCGACGGGCGAATTCGCGTTCCCCCGCGACGCGCCCTACGTCCCGGTGCAGTCGCGCGTCACGCTGCCACCCGAGTTCGGCAGCCGCGTCACGCGCGTGGTCTCGGCGGCGGTCGGCGACGGTGGCGGCCAGTCGACACCCGACCATCAAGTGATTGGTCTGATGTGATGCCTGTGACCGTGCGCTACGTCCGCCCCAGAGGCGACGCGCTCGCGCGGATGGCGGCGGCGAAGGCGGCCGGCGCGGGAGCGATCGCGGACAAGCTGCTGGAGAACTCGCAACCGCTCGTGCCGGTCGAGACCGAGACGCTCAAGAAGTCCGGTCACGTGGTCGAACTCGAAGGCGGTAAGCGGGCCGTCGTCTACGACGCGGTGTCCGAAGAGGACGGCTATCCGTACGGGATCAAGCAGCACGAGGACGCGACGCTGCACCACCCCAACGGCGGCGAGGACCACTTCCTGTCCAAGCCGATGGAGGGCCACGACGGCGAGTACCTGGCCGAGGCGGCCGAGGCGATGCGGCCGCTGTTGTGAGCGCCGCGTCGCAGACCGACTTCCTCACCGAATACGCCGAAGGCTTCGCCCAGTTGATCGCCGCCGCGGACATCGGGTTCTCCTGGCGCGACTTCGGCACCCAGACGGACGGCCGCGCGCCGATCTTCCTCGCCGACGTCCCCACCGGCCCGGACGTGGTGTGCACGCTCACGCCGTCGCCGATGGACGCCAACCCGGTCTACACCGACTCCGCGGTGAATCTGCAGATCCGGTTCCGCGCCGGCACGGATGTCCGGCAGGTATGGGCATTGCGCGACCCGGTCCGGAAGCTGCTCGCCGGCCTGTTCCCGACCCGGCTCCCGACCGGCATCTACATCTCCGTCCTCAAGTTCGCGTACGGCACCTCGATGGGCCGTGACGCGAGCAACCGGTGGGAATGGGCGGACAACTGGCGCACCCGCGCCACCGAGCTCCACAGCTGACTCTCACGCAGCAGCAGCAGCACGCACACCGACAACCGACGCCCGAGGAGGGCACATGTCTGCACCGACCCTGAACACCGCGGGCGACACGACCGCGCATCGCCTCGGATGCTTCGACTACAACGAGGGCACCATCCTCGCCCCCGTCTGGACGACGGTCCAGTACGTCGAGGACTACGACCTGCAGACCGACAACGCGAACATGGTCGACGCCACGGTCTTCGCGGACGGCGGCTACACCGGGCAGGACAAGATCAGCACCGCCTGGCAGCTGAACGTCACGCTCGACCACATGAGCGTGCCGGGCTCCAACCCGCCGATCTACGACCCGACGCACGACTACCTCGAGCAGCACGGCGTCGGGCAGCTCGGCGCGGCCAACCGCATCCAGTTGCGGATGTACGACTTCGACCCCAACGACGTCGACGGCCTGATCACGCCGCGCGGGCAGGCCTACCTGGGGTTCGCGAACTACTCGTGGCCCGGCTACGGCGCCGGCGGCACCGGCGATGCCCGCATGGTGGCGCTGCAGTTCCTCGGCAAGGGCAAGCTGTCACCGATCTTGCACCCGTACCCGGTCGGCGGCGCGGTCCCGAACAT
>DATAZK010000244.1:0-5846 GCA_036272075.1 Frankiaceae bacterium | reverse complement strand
GGCGGCGGTGGAGAAGGTTGAGGTGTGGAGGAGTCGGCTGCGGGCCGCGGCGCCGTCCAGGAGCAGCGCCAGTTGCTCGCCGAGTTGTTCGGGGTTGGTGGCGTCGGCTTCGCGGGCGGTTTCGGCGAGCCGCGCGGCGAGGGCCTTCTTGTAGTCGTGGGCGTATACGCGTGCCGGGTGGCCCGGGTCGTGGATTTCGACGGCCGCTGCGATGAACGGGCACAGCGGCGGGTTGATGTCAAAGGCGGCGAGCAGTCGTTCGCGGGGTGTGAGGTCGGTGCGGTCGAACACCTCGGGCAGGATGTCGGGATCGAATCGCCGCAGGTGCTCGGCGATGAGCTCGTCCTTGCCGGGGAAGTGCTGGTAAAGCGTCTGCTTGGACACCTTGGCCACCGCGCAGAGCTGGTCCATGCCGGTGCCGTTGATGCCTTGATCGCGAAACAGCTGTCGTGAAGCGATGAGGATGCGTTCTCGTGCGCCCCTGCCGCGGCGCAGGCCTCGCGGCCCCTTCTCCAATTCCGTCATACGCCCAGCGTAGCTCGGTCGGTACTGGGCGGTGTGCATAGCCTCCGAGCTGATACGTTAAGCACACAGATCGGTGTGCATAGCATCGGAACGACTAAGCGACTGGAGTCTTTGTGAAACAGCTCGACGGCATGACCAGACTGAGTGGAAAGACCGCCGTGATCACCGGCGGCGCGACTGGCATCGGCCGCGCCGCGACACAGCGCTTCATCGAGGAGGGCGCCTTCGTCTTCATCTTCGGCCGCCGGCAGGAAGCGCTCGACGCCGCTGTGGCCGACCTGGGGGCCAACGCCCGCGCGGTGCAGGGCTCGGTCTCCGATCTGGCCGACCTCGACCGACTCTACGCGGCGGTGAAGGCCGAGCGCGGAACCGTGGACATCGTCTTTGCCAACGCCGGAACCGGAAGCCAGCTTCCGCTCGGCGAGATCGACGCCGAGCACCTTGACGAAATCTTCGACACCAACGTGAAGGGTTCGATCTTCACCGTCCAGAAGGCGCTACCGCTGATGGGCCACGGCGGTTCGATCATCCTGACGGGATCGAGCGCCGGCACCACGGGCGCCCCGGCATTCACCGCCTACAGCGCGAGCAAGGCGGCAGTGCGCAACCTCGCGAAGACCTGGGCGCACGACCTAAAGGGCACCGGCATCCGGGTCAACGTGCTGACGCCCGGGGCGACAGCGACCGAACTCGCGAAGGAATCGCTCGGCGAAGAAGGCCAGAAGGCCTTCGCCTCTATGAACCCGCTCCAGCGCATGGCCGAACCGGCGGAGATCGCAGCGGTGGCCGCCTTTCTCGCGTCGCCAGACAGCAGCTACATGACCGCCAGCGAGGTCCACGTCGACGGCGGCCTCGCGCAAATCTGACCCGCGACCCGACCGGTCACTCCATTCGATATTCGGAGCCCGTAGGGCGTCATAACACCAAAGGAGAACATATGAGCTACGCCATTATCGGCTTCGGCAACATCGGCCAAGCTCTGGCCAAGGCGTTTGCCCGAAGCGGCATCAAAGTATCCGTCGCAACCACCCGCGACCCGGAAAGCTTTGCATCTGATGCGGCCGCGATCGGCCCCGAGGTCATTCCCACAACACTCGCGGAAGCGGCCAAGGCGGACATCCTGTTTTTGGCTGTCCGCTTCGAGTCGCACCGCGATGTCGCGAAGGCGCTGCCGAGCTGGACGGGAAAGACCATCATCGATGTGACCAATGCCTACGGCGTGTCCCCTGAAGAACTAGGAGCACAGCCTTCTTCTACGGCCGTCGCGCAGGCCTTCACTGGTGCAAAACTGGTCAAGGGCTTCAACCATTTGGTCGCCGCCGTCCTCGACCAAGATCCGGCCGTGAACGGTGGCAGGAGAGTCGTGTTCCTGGCGAGCGACGACGACGAGGCAGCAGCGGAGATCGGTGCGCTCGCGGAAAATCTCGGTTTCTCGCCGATCCAGCTTGGCGGGCTTTCAGAAGGTGGACTGCTCGTCCAGGCGCGCGGAAATACCTGGGGTCAACTGATCTTCAAAGACTTGGTCAAGTTTGACTGAGCTGCCGTGGGAAGGCACCTGCGCCGCCGGCCGTTCAGCGGCTCGCGGCGCTCAGCTTCGCGTTCTAGGCAGCCGCAGTCCGGCCGCGGCGAGAGCCGGCCCGCCCTATCACCGCTTCGCGTCCCTCAACGCTTCTGAGCCGCGTCGGTGATGCCGCGCACAAGCTGCCGCGCGTCCGCCTCTGCATCGGGCCAAGCAAGCTTGACTGCATAGGCAGCGGCAGTGTGATGGGCTTGTGCCCCGACGAGCGGAATGCGCGAAAAGCAAGCGTCAGGCGCCCGGGCCACCGTCTCGCAGAGCCAAGGTCTTGCGGAAACCATCCAGCGACGCCCGGCTGTCGAATAGGAGGGCCGAGCCAAGCAGGCGCGAGACACCTGCACCGTGGGATCAAGGTGCTGAGCCAAGATCTCATTGGGTGGGGTTGGGTCCGTCTGCGGGGCGGTACCCGGCATGGTGATGCCCGCCGTTCCGCGACGCGGGGAGCAGGCATCGAGTCTGTGGCCGCGTAGCGGTTCTGAGCTCGGTTGGTAGGGGTGGGTTGCTGGCGTAGGATCGGAGTGGCTCGTCCCGGTTGATCGCGTCGAGGTGACGGTCGTGATCGACAATTTCCTGGACGTACTGATGGCGGGCGAGGAGGGCGTGGCTCGCTACCAGGCGCGGGACTTCGGCGCAGCTGAGCAGTTGGTTGCTGAGCATGGTTTCTCCGCGTTGGTCAGCGTCGAGCGGGACGGCGACCGGCGCACTGTGCTTTACGACGCTGGGCTCACACCGCACGCGATGGCCCGCAACCTCGACGTGCTTCAGGTGCCGGTGGGTGAATTGCGTGCGATCGTCATCTCCCACGGCCACGCCGATCATCACGGTGGCCTTGAGGGGCTCCTCCGTCGCCGGGGGCTCTCGCGGTTACCGCTGGTGATCCACCCCGATGCTTGGCGAGAGCGGCGGATCGCCTTTCCGTCGGGCGGTGAGTTGCGACTGCCGCCACCGAGCCGTCACGACCTTGAGGCCGAGGCCTTGAGGTGGTCGAGGAGCGCGCCCACAGCCTGCTGCTCGACGGCGCGGTTCTCGTCTCCGGGCAGGTCCAGCGGGTCACCGAATTCGAGAGCGGCTTTCCCATCCACGAGGCGCGTGAGGGGGATGCGTGGCGGCCTGATCCGATGATCTGGGACGACCAAGCACTCGTGCTCAACGTGCGCAATCGCGGTTTGGTGATCATCTCGGGGTGTTCGCACGCGGGCGTGATCAACGTCTTGTTTCACGCTCAGCGTCTCAGCGGAGAGGCGCGCATCGCCGGTCTTCTCGGCGGCCTGCATCTCACCGGTGGACTCTTCGAAGCGCGCATCCAACCAACGGTCGAGGCGTTGGCGGCCGCCGGCGTTGGTCGCATCCTGCCCGCGCACTGCTCGGGCTGAGCGCCGGACTCCGGCTACTGCGTTGGGCTAGAGCAGGAGGGCTCGTGGACCACCAACCAGTCTCACATGGGATCCCTCACAGCTCCGCCAGCGTCTCAGACGGGAACTTCTAGCGGACAAGCGGTGTGCGTGGTGGCCTACTGCCGCTTGCACGCAGCCACGTATGCGACCGCCATCCGCCGCACAGCCCGATCCTCCCTGAACGCCTGCTCCAATCCAGCCACAAACCGCCGCCTTTCAGGCTCGGTCAGGGCAGCCGCGATCGCCTCGCCAACAGTTGGGGCATTCGGGTTGGGCGCGCTTCCCAGGAGCGCGGCCAATGTAACGCTGTGCATGAGCGAGCCGGGCTCAACGTCGATGTGGCACTCAACATGTACCCGGTCAAAGCCGGCCCGTTCGGCCAGTCGGACGAGATCTCGGTCGTCAAAACCCATCATCGCCGCGACGGCCCCAGGCTGCTCGCTCCGCCCGAAGATCGCTTTGACCTTCGCGGCGAGTTCAGTTACCCCCGTAACGTCGTAGCCCCAAAAGCGATCTTCAGGCTCGGGGAACATCAGGCGGTTGATCGGCTCAAAGAGAGAGATCCGGCCGCCGGGACGCAATACGCGATGCATCGCTGATAGCGCCCGCGCTTTGTCCTCGACATAGATCAGGACCGAACGAGTGGTCACAACGTCGACGGAAGCCGCCGCAATCCCTGCGAGATCCTCGGCCCCGGCAAGCACAAACCGCGCCCGATCTAGGGCTCCGCGGGCGCGCGCGGCCTCCCGGCAGTACTCAATGAGCGCATCGGAGACATCGGCGAAGATCACCGTCCCGTGAGAGCCAACGAGATCCAGCGCTCGCAACCCGATCAGGCCATCGCCGCATCCGACGTCCAGCAGCGTCGCGCCGTCAAGCGACCCAGCGGCCTTCAACACCTGTTCGCGTACTCGCGCGAGACGTTCGAGCGTCGCGTCGCGTTGGTCTGCGTCCCCGGCGTCTCGCCGATCCAGCAGCCACCGCGACCACAAGTCGGATTCGACCGCCACGCCACCCAGTATCCCGATTAACGGGACGTCACCAGCGGTACGCGCCAGGCTCCGCTCTGACCCGACGAGCCGATGGGCAACCCTGAGCGAACCCGGGCGGGATCCTGAGCTGCTTCTCTCGATCAAACCCGTGGTCGGTGCTGCCTCAATATGCGTAGCGCGGCATCTACTGGGTGCCCTGCGCATCGCGGCCAACTAGTCCGGTGGAGCCTTCTTGACGGCCAGGTGCTCCCAGTCGTGAAGGAAGATCGTCTGGAAGTACTGCGCGGCCTGGGCATTGTGGATGATGACGCCGGCGTCGCGGTTGGAGAGGGTGCCCTCGGTTGACCAGTTCTGGCTGCTGACCAGGACGACCTGACCGTCGACGATGATGCCCTTGTTGTGGACGTTCTTCTGGATCTTGGCGCCGTTGACGACGTCAAGCCCGAGGCCCTGGAGCTGTTCGAGGTAACCGACCTTCTCGAACTCGCTCATGATGATCTTCACGTCGACGCCCGCCTTCTGGCGGTCGATGACGGCGTCGATGAGGTCCAGGAATCCACCCGCATCCGTCACCCCGGCCCGCGGAGGCTCGATGTACTGGTACTGCATGTAGAGCGTTTGGGTGGCGCTGGCGATGAGCTCCTTGGCCGCGCCGGCGTACACCCCCGGGTCCGGGGTCAGCACCGGGACGATCTTCATCGTGTCGGTGATGGTCAAGGGATCGAAGAACTGCGCGAAGCGATGGGTTTCGCTGCTCGGCAGAGACGGAGGCGGGAGCGGTGCCCCCGCGCTTTCCGGCGGCAGGTTGTGCGCCTCCGCGATCGCCTTGTCATGCAGGATGTACTGCTCGAAGGTGTTGGCCAGCGTCGGCTCCTCGACGATGACATGCCAGTCACGGTCGTAGTGGCGTGCGGCGGTCGCGTCCGCTGCGTTGGCCCCCGGATCGATGTCGGGCTCGTTTGAGTTGTTCCAGTTGCCCGACGAGAGCCAGAAGGAGTCGTGGTCGCGGACGGCGACCTTGATGTGGTACGCGGTGGGGAAGATCCACGCGGTCGCGTCTGGGTCAGTCCGCGCCAGCGCCCACGACTGGGCAAACCCGTCCCCGAGCGCAGAGTCAAGGTCGGCCACGGCCTGAGCGTCGGTCTGGTCGGCCGTCGGGTTCTTGGCCGGATGGTCGAGCACGAGCGTGAGCTGCTTGCCGGCCAGCGCGGCGGCGACGGCGGACTCGACATGGGCCGAGGTGAAGTCGTAGAGCCCGACGGTCAGTGACGCCGTCGTCGACTGCAGGAACGGCTCGAGCATCTTCCAGCCGCTGTCGGGGCTGGCGCAGATGTGAATCGTCGCCTGGGCCTCGACGGG
>DATAZK010000243.1:0-14479 GCA_036272075.1 Frankiaceae bacterium | reverse complement strand
CCTCTCCGGTCCTGGTACCTGAGCCCCTTCCGGGCTTACGTTGCACCTATGCGCGTGGACAGCTTCCGCTTCCTGCCCCGCAGTTTCGTCCCGCTCTATGAGAACGTTGCCCCGCTCGAAGGCGAGCAGGACGTCGTGTGGGCACCGTTCGCGCCGCGGCTTGCCGACGCGACGATCGCGCTGGTCTCCTCGGCGGGCCTCTCGGTCGCCGGGGAGCAGGAGCCGTTCGATCTCGACGGCGAGCGTCGCGAACCCTCCTGGGGCGACCCGACGCATCGCGTCATCCCGAGCGATTTGGGCGACCGGCCGCTCGCGATGAGCCACCTGCATGTCAACAACACCGACACGCTGGCCGACCGCAACGTCTCGCTGCCCCTGGACGTACTCAATGACATGGCGGCGGAAGGGATGGTCGGAGCGGCCACGCGTTCGCACTTCTCGGTCATGGGCTACCAGCAGGCCGGGCTCGAAACGTGGCGCACTCAGACGGCTCCCGCGATCGTGGAGCGGCTGCGCGAGGAGGGTGCCGACGGCGTGATCCTCGCGCCCGTTTGACCGGACTGCTGCCGAAACGTGCCCGTGCTGGCACGGCGAATCGAAGCGGCGGGCATCCCGACGTGCGTGGTGACGATGATGCCGCAGACCGCATCGCAGCTGCTGACTCCGCGCGTCGTCGGTGTCGAATTCCCGTTCGGCCATCCCTTCGGTCAACCCGGCGATCGGTCCGTCCAACGACTCGTCTTGACGACGGCGCTACGCGTGCTCGCAGGAGCGGATCAGCCGCAGACCCGGGTCGACATCGACCTCGAATGGCCCGAGCCGCGCGGCCAGGCGTACAAGGCCTGGCAGCCTCCCGAGCCGAGCCCGATCGTCGCCGCGATGCTGCATCCCAAAGACTGAGGCGACGCCCAGCCGATCACTTAGTCAGTGATTGACGGAGATGTTGCCGCCGTCGACCACCAGATGCGTTCCGGTGATGAAGGACGCCTTCGGGCTCAGCAGGAACGCGACAGCGTAAGCGATCTCGATCGGCTGACCCATGCGTCCGAGCGGGGCCGCCTTCTCGAAGTTCTCGCGCCCGCTCGGACCCTGCAAAGCCGGTGCCAGCATGGGGGTTTCGATGAACCCGGGGCACACGGCATTGACCCGGATCCCTTCCGGCCCGAGCTGAGCGGCCATCGACCGGGTCGCTCCGAGCAGCCCGGCTTTGGACGCGCAGTACGCGGGGATGGCGGCCTGCCCGACCAGGCCTTCGATGGAGCTGATGCCGACGATCGCTGCGTCGTTGGCGGCCCGCAGGTACGGCAGCATCGCTTGGGCCAGCAGTGGATACGCGCGCAGGTTCACGTCGAGGACGGCATCCCACAAGTCGGCTGTCAGGCTGCCGAGCGACTCGACCCGCACGACCCCGGCTGCATGCACGAGACCGTCGATGCCGCCGCAGGCCGTAGCGGCCGCCTCGACGGCGTCAGCGACGGCCGCGTCATCGGTGACGTTGAGCTGGCGTCCGGGCACCCCGAGCTTCTCCGCTGCCTCCATGACACTCGGCTGCAGATCCCAGAGGCAGACCTGGCGCCCCTCGGCCACGAGCACCTCGGCGCACGCCAGGCCGATGCCCGACGCGCCTCCGGTGACAACGACTCCACTCATCAGTTCCCCCTGCTGCGTATGGTGATTTCGGGTCGGGCGGGCTTGTCCTCGGGGAACATGTAGCGAAAGATCATCGTCCCGCGGTCCCAGCCGAACGTATTGAGCCAGTTGGGTTCCTGCGGTTTCGTGGAGCCGACGACGATGGTGACCGAGCCGTCGTCGGCCGTCTTGGCGGTGGCGTCGTTGACGATGAGCTCGCCGTGGTTGGCGTCGTCGACGGTCAGCGTCAGCGACTGACCCCAGTGGTTCCAGAGCTGAAGGCTCCAGTACCGGCAGGCGACCGGCGTCGTCGTGATGAGCAGTTCCTCGCCCTGGCTGACGTCCCAGCGTCCCATGCAGTAGCAGTTGTCGGTCGTGCCGAGCGCGCCCGCATCGCCGGTGTAGCCCAGCGGCTCGGAGAACCACGATCCGCCCTGGCCAGCTGGAAACGGCCAGTGGTCATCGGTGCCGCGGACGAACGCTGCGGCCGCGTTCAGGCTGCGCGCGAAAGTCGCATCGTCGATGCGCTCCGGCGGCCCCTGCCGATCCAGCGCCGGGTCGGGTTCGACGCTGATGTCCAGCGTGGTCAGCCGGCGCTGCGACGGCGGGGCCTTGAAGTACTGGCGGACGATGACCGACACCATGTCGGGCTCGGTCGGCACCGAATCAGGACCAGCGGTCACGCCAGGACCGACGACGAACTCGAACTCCCCGCCCGGGCCGAACGTCATCGTCGTGTCGTTCAGGGTCGTGACCGTGCGCTCGGGCCAGGCCCCGTCCTTGCCGCCCGAGAAGCTGAAACTGAGGTAGCAGCCGTTGCCCCGCACCCCACTGATCCGATACGTGCGACGCGGGTCGATGACCGCCAGATCGTAGTAACCATCGGGGTTTGCGCCGCCCTGGATGCGCTTGATCGGCAGGTCGCCGGTGTGGTTACGCAACGGGCTGCTGAACGGGATGAAGCGCGGCTGGCTCCAATCCTGGTCGCAGTAGAAGTCGATTGCGAGGCGCAGCAGTTCCAGCGCGTAGCGGTAGCCCTCGGCCTGACCATCGGCGCCGGCACCGCCGCGCTCACCGCGCACCATGCGTCCGGAATCGCGAACGGCCTCGAGCAGTCCCTCGAATGCCTGCTCCGATGAACTCGTCACGTGACCCTCCTTCGTCAGGTACGGGGCTGAGTATGGTGCCGCCATGAATGCGGCCACAGCCCCGGGTGCCCTGCTCGACCCGGAGCGGTTACTCGACGCGGCCGCCGCCGCCACGGGTTTGGACGAGTTCGGCCCGGCCGATTTCCGCGAGGGACTCGCGGTCTACTGCGACTCGCTTACCGAGCAGGCCCAGCTGAACGACCTCGGCGCCGTCGCCCTTCCCAGCCTCATCACCGACAACCTGAGCCGCCGGCTGCGCGTCATCAACTGGGCGGCGAAGCATCCGGAAGTCCGGAACGAAAGCATCGAGGCGCCGATCATCGTGGTCGGCCTCTTCCGCGCCGGGACGACCTTGCTGAGCTACCTGCTCGACCAGGACCCGGCCAACCGCTCACTGCTCGGCTGGGAATCGTCCGACAGCATTCCTCCCCCCGCTCCCGGCGAGCATCGGGCCGGCCCGCGACTGGAGGCCGCGCAAGCGCAAGCCGGCATGGCCGCCCGGCTCAACCCGAAGCTCGACGCGATGCATCACGAGGAACCGGGCGGTCCGACCGAATGCGTCGCCGTGATGTCGCAGGACTTCAAGAGCCTGCTGTGGGAGACGATCGCGAACGTTCCCGACTACGGCGAGTGGCTCGCCGCGACCGACCACCGCTCGGCCTACTCCCATCACAAGCTCGTGCTGCAAATCCTGCAATCTGCTGGTGTCCGCGGACGCTGGGTGCTCAAATCACCGCACCACGCGCTGGCCCTGGAAGCCGTACGCGACGTCTATCCAGATGCCACCTTCGTGCTGCTGCACCGCGATCCCGCTGTCGTCGCCGCCTCGTGCTGCAGCCTGCTCGGCACGCTCAGCGGCTCCTTCTCTGACGCCGATCACCAGGCCTACCTCGCCCGGCACTGGACCGACGTCCTCGAGCAATCCCTGACCCGCGTGGACGACTTCCGCGCCGCCCACCCCGAGCACCCGTTCATCGACGTGCACTATGCGGATCTGGTCCGCGACCCCGTCGGCGCAGCACGCACGATCTATGACGGGGCCGGCCGCACCCTCGAACCGGAAACCGCTGCCGCCATGGCTGCTTACGTCACGAGCCACCCGCAGGGCGAGTTCGGACGCCATCGCTACCAACTCGGCGAGCTCGGCCTCAACGAGGGCGAGCTCGCCGAGCGTTTCGCCGGCTACGTCAGCAAGTACGGCGTCGCCGGCGAGTCAGCGAAGGCCTAGCAGGAGGCGGCCCTCAACGACCTTTCCACTGCGGCGTCCGCCGCTCGAAGAAGGCGCTGAGACCCTCCTTGACGTCCTCGGTCGGCACCAGCCGGGCATGGGCCGCATCGCTGCGCGCCCAGGCGTCCTCATCGTGATCGAGGACGCCGTAATTGACGATCCCCATCGCCTCCCGGACGGCGAGGGGCGCGTTGTTGCAGATCCGCTCGGCCAGCGTCACGGCGCCTTCGAGCGCCTCGCCCGGCTCGGTGAGCAGGTTGACGAAGCCGAGCCGCTCGGCGCGTTCGGCGGGCAGGTTCTCCCCGGTGAGCAACATCTCGCGGGCCACGTTGAGCGGGAGAGCCTGACTGATCCGGAATGCGCCGCCGAAGTCCGGCATCAGCCCGCGCTTGACCTCGGGCAGCCCGAAGTACGCGGTCCGCGAAGCCACCACCAGATCGCAGCACAGCACGAGTTCCACACCGCCGCCCAGCGCCAGACCTTCCACCGCGGCGATGAGCGGCTTGGTGCGATGGCGGGTGATGAGCCCGACGAGGCCACCGCGCTCGGTCGGCGGGCCGGGACCGATGCTGAGGTCGGCACCGGCAGAGAAGACGTTCTTGCCGCCGGTGAGAATCCCGCACCAGAGGTCCGGGTCGTCCTCCAGCCGGTTCATCGCCGCGTCGAGCGGAGCGGTGATGTCGGGATTGAGCGCATTGCGCTTGGCTTCCCGCGAGATCGTCGCGATGAGCACCCGGCCGCGCACCTGCACCTCGACGGTCATGGGTGCCGTTTATATACGGACCTGTATTTTCAGGTTGACATCGACCCAGATACCGGCGAACGGAAAGAGACCTCAGCGTGGAGATCAGCGGCAAGAAGGCCATCGTGATCGGCGGAGCTTCGGGCATGGGCCGGGCAAGCGCCCAGATGCTCGCCGAGCGCGGCGCCACCGTCACCGTGTTCGACCGGCCGGGATCGGATGGCGCGGAGGTCGCGAAGTCGTTCGGCGCCGCGTTCCACGAGTGCGACGTCACCGACTTCACCGGCACCGAGCAGATCATGGCCGCCGCGGTCGAGGAGATGGGCGGGCTGCACATCACCGTGACGACGGCGGGCGGCGGCATCGCCAAGCGCACTCTTTCCAAGAGTGGCCCGCACGACCTCGAGAGCTTCCGCAGCGTCCTGGACCTGAACACCGTCGCCACGTTCAACATCAGCCGGCTCGCGGCCGACCACATGAGCCGCAACGAGCCCGAGGACGACGAGCGCGGCGTCATCATCAACACCGCCTCGATCGCCGCCTTCGAGGGCCAGATCGGCCAGGTCGCCTACACCGCGGCGAAGGCCGCGATCGCTGGGATGTGCCTGACGATGGCCCGTGACCTGGGCTCCCTCGGCATCCGGGTGCTCGCCATCGCGCCCAGCCTGTTCTCGACCGGCATCACCGCAGGCATCCCCGATCAGATGGCCACCGACCTGGTGCGCGACGCCGCCTTCCCCAAGCGCATGGGCCGGCCGGAGGAGTACGGCAAGCTCGTCGTGGCGATCGTCGACAACGCGATGCTCAACGGGCAGTGCCTCAGGCTCGACGCGGGCCAGCGCTTCGCGCCAAAGTAAGGCGTGGCGGCTGGTCGGATACCCCGGGAGCTGTCCTGGCGCGCCGCGCGCCGGCTGAGGTATGCGGCCGTCGTGGTGCTCGGCGTCGCCGGGGTCCTGCTCATCCGGCTGGTCTTCACGACCCCGGCCACGGGGACAACGCCGCCCACCCCGACAGCGGCGACCCAGACCGCACCGACCCCAGCGAGTTCGGAACGGCTGCTGCTCACCGGCTCAGCGCTGTACTCCTACGACGTGGCCAGCCATCGGCTGCGGACGCTGCCGGTGCCCGACAGCACGCCCGCTGAACTGCTGACCGTCCTTGCTCTGCGCGGCGGCACCGTCGTGTTGACGCCACGCGGGCAGGCGTACGAGGCCGCCTTCGGAGAGCCGCTGCATGCCATCGGCACCGGTGCCACGGACACGGTGCTGCCCGACCACGACGGCGACTCGGTGTGGCTGATGACGAGCGGCGCCGCCCAGCTTGCCGACGTGCACGGCTCCAACATCGGACCGCCGTACGCGATCCCGTCCGGCGAGCGCGTCCTCGCTGCCCTGGATAGGGGCCTGGTGCTGGCCCCCGCTGATCCCAAGCAGGCGGGGCTGATCGAGGTGGTGGACCCGCGAAGCCAGCATGTGGTGCGCACCGTCACGAGCCACGGCCTCGCCCTGAGCGCCGCGGCTGACCACGTCGCGTGGAGCAGTTGCAGCAGTTCCGCCTGCCGGATCCAGCTCACCACGGTCAGCTCGGGGGACGCCCAGGCACTGCCAGCACTGCCGTCGGGCTATCTGCCGGCGGGCGCGCCGGTGCTTTCTCCCGACAATCGGCACTTCGCGATCGCTGCCCGCCAACTCGTCCAGCTGGCCGGCGGAAGCACAGATCTCGTCGTCGGCCGCTTCAACGGTGACGAGCGGTTTGTCGGCGGGCGGGTGACCGTGCGCCAGCTCGCGGGCACGTCGCACCCGATCGCGTACGCGCGCAATGGGACGCTCATCGTCGACACCGTGCAGGGCCTGCGAACGCTCGCCCCAAGAACGCGCGGCGGCCAGCCGCTACCCAAGCTCCCGGCCTTCGCCAGCTTTGCCGTCTACTGAGCCTGCCGTCTACTGAGAGGGTGTCCGTGCCGTCCCCCGTATCCGCATCGCGGCTCGCCGAGCTGCTGGGCGACCAGCTGCCGGCAGCGTCCTCGATCCCGCCCGAGGCGTACGAACTCGTCGAGCGCACCCGCGAGCTGATCGATGCGATCGTGCTCACCGACGCCTCCCCCGCGGCTCGGGCAGTTGCCGCGGCGCGCATCGCCGACGTGACGAGTGAGCTGAAAGCCCAGCAGCGCGAGCAGCATTTGCTCCTGGTCCGCCACCCCGACGGGCGTATCGAGAGCCTGACGCAAGCGGGCTCGGGCCGGCTCAATCCGCAGAGCCCGCCGCTGGAATGGATCCACCGGCCGACGGAGCCGCCGCCCGGAACCGAACCCGCGGCCGTCGAAGTGACGGCGCGTTGCACCTTCACCGTGCGCCACGGCGGCTCTCCGGGGCGGGTGCACGGCAGCGTCCTGGCGGGCGTGCTCGACGAGGTCACCGGCATCGCGATCCGGGCCGCAGGCGCGGGTGGGATGACCGTCGCGCTCGACGTTTCGCTACGCGGCGCTGTTCCGATCGGGGCGAGCGCCGATATCGCGGGGCGCTATACCGGCGGCGAGGGCCGCAAGTCCTACGCGACGGGTGAGGTCACGGTCGACGGTGCGGTCGTCGCGAGCGCGGCTGTCATCTACGTGGCGGAGCGGACGTAGCCCCTCAGCAAGTAGGCCGCTCAGCCGGCCATCACCTCGTCCGGCGATTTCACGCGTCCTGCATCGCGCTTGACCAGCACGTCGTTGTAGGCCTCGCCCGCGCCGACCACGTCGAACGCCTCGGGGAGGTGGAAGCCGACGTACATCGCCTTGCGGGAAGCGGTCGGGGACGACGGAGCCGGGGCCGCGTGCAGGACGTGGCTGAAATGCACGGTGACGTCACCCGGTTCGGCGTCGACCGCGATCGTCGGCAGGCCGTCCAGCGGCGGCAGGGTCTGCTGGGCGGCGTGGTGGTGGGAGCCGGCCAGGAAGTGCAGCTGACCGTTCTGCGCATCAGCCCGATCGAGCTGGATGCCGACGTTCAGCCCGGGGCACAGCACCCGATGCCCACCCACCCCGCAGTCGCGATGCCACGGCAGATCGGAGAGGCCGGCGACGACGCTGGGATTCTTGATGACGACGCTCATGCCATCGAGCCGGTCGGTGCACGGGAGCAGTCGCGGGTCGGCAATCGACGAGATGCGCGCCAGGCGCGGGTCGGACGCGAGCCGGGCCAGCTCGGGTGAGCGCTGCGCGAGATAGGTGAGGCGGCAGCACACCTCCTCACCGTCCGATCGCGTCGCCCACCAGGAACGTCCGTCGCCCGGAGCGCTCTTCGCGCGTTGCTCGGCCACGATCGCGTTGAACGCCGCGATCTCGTCAGGGCTGAACACCTTGCGCAGCACCAGGAATCCGGCCGTCGCAAGGAACGTGCGCAGTTGCTCGTCGTCGTCGGCGAGCGTGAATTCACGGTGTACATCAAGGTCTTCGAGGGCGGCCACCGTGTCGGCGCCGTAGATCGGCCGGCCGAACCACAGCGACTGAAGCGGCGCCTCCCAGCGGGCAAAGGCGTTGAAGTCCCCGCGCGCCACCTTCACCCGGTCGCCGTAGAGCAGTCCGAAGACCGACCACGCCTCGCTCACGAGATCGTCGAACGCGTCATCGGCAAGCTCGATCACGGCGTCCGTCGACTCGCCGCCGTCGCCGCGCTCGAGGACGATGTCACCGCCGACCGAACGGTAGGTGTACGCGCTGCCGTCCGGCGAGCGCAGTGCGAGGCTGCGGCCTTCGCCGATGTCCCGCGCGGCACCGGCGCCCTGGCCGGCCGCCAGCAACCGCGGCACCTCATGGACGTGGAACTCTTGGAACTCGCGCAACC
Source organism: Frankiaceae bacterium (assembly GCA_036272075.1). GTDB lineage: Bacteria > Actinomycetota > Actinomycetes > Frankiales > Frankiaceae > DATAZK01. The sequence continues at coordinate 5,908 of DATAZK010000243.1, read as the reverse complement.
CCATGCGCTAAGAGAAGCCCACCCGCTTTCGGATGGCAATGGGCAAGTGTGTGGGCGAGTCGGTGGGCGAGTCGGTGGGCGAGTGTGTGGGCAAGTGGTATCAGTGGCGCCATGGAGTACCTCGTGACGATGACAACCCACGTGCCTGACGGGACGCCGGCGCAGGCCGTCGATGACATCAGGGCCCGCGAGGCAGCCCATTCGGCCGACCTCGCCGAGCAGGGACACTTGCTGCGCCTCTGGCGGCCTCCCTTGGCTCCGGGCGAGTGGCGCTCGATCGGCCTGTTCGCCGCCGCCGACGAGACCGAACTCGAGCAAGTGCTGGCGTCGATGCCGCTGCGGATCTGGCGCACCGACGAGGTGCTGCCACTCACCCCGCACCCCAGCGACCCGGCACTGCGGTAATCGCCGGCTTACAGACAATCCGATGTAGCCGGGGCGCCGGGCAGTTTTTTCGGGCGTACAGACGATCCGCTGTTGGCAGCGACTTCTCACATCGGATCGTCTGTACGCCCAGAAATAACCCTCAGCGCCCGCCGTACAACGCTTTGCCTGTACGCGCCATAGATTCCCGTGACTTATACGTGCCCCTGACTTATAAAGTGCCGGGAGATGACAGCCACGGCACTCCCGAGTCACGTCACGATCTACGAGGTCGGCGCGCGTGATGGCCTGCAGAACGAGCAGGTCACGGTGCGCACTGAGGTCAAGGCCGAATTCATCCGCCGCCTCATCGCGGCGGGCCTGCCGGCAGTGGAGCTGACCAGCTTCGTCCATCCGAAATGGGTGCCGCAGCTGGCCGACGCCGCCGAGCTCATCGAGCTGCTCGGGCCGCTGGGGGTCAGGGCGCCGGTTCTGGTCCCGAACGAGCGCGGGTTGGACCGGGCGCTCGGCTGCGGCGTCACCGAAGTGGCGGTCTTCGGCAGTGCCACCGAGACTTTCGCGCAGCGCAACCTCAACCGCTCCATCGCCGAGTCATTGGAGATGTTCCGGCCGGTGGTGAAGCGGGCCCGCGAGGCCGGCGTCGCGGTGCGCGGCTACCTCAGCATGTGCTTCGGCGATCCCTGGGAAGGCCCGGTTTCGCCCGAGCAGGTCGTGAAGCCCGCGCTGGAATTGCTCGAGCAGGGCGTCGGCGAGTTGAGTCTCGGAGACACCATCGGCGTCGCCACTCCCAATGCGGTGGTCGACCTGCTCGATGCCCTCACCGCCGCCGGGATCCCGCTCGACACGCTCGCGGTGCACTTCCATGACACCTATGGCCAAGCGCTCGCCAACACGCTGACCGCCCTGACCCATGGCATCACGACCGTCGACGCGTCGGCCGGCGGGCTCGGCGGCTGCCCGTATGCCGAGAGCGCGACCGGCAACCTCGCCACCGAAGACCTGGTGTGGCAGCTGAACGGGCTGGGGATCGATACCGGAGTCGACCTGAACGCGCTCGTGCGCGCGAGCCTCTGGATGGCCGAGCAGCTCGGCCGGCCCAGCCCGTCGCGCACTGTGCAGGCGCTCGCAACAGGCTCGGCCAAGGAGAAAACCTGATGCCCGACACCGCCCTGACCGACGAGCAGGAATCGCTGCGAAAGACGGTCGAGGAGTTCGCCCGCGAGGTGGTCGCTCCCGTCGCGGCGTATCACGATGAGACGAAGACCTTCCCGTACGAGGTCGTGCGCCAGATGGGCGGGATGGGTCTGTTCGGCCTGCCCTTTCCGGAGGAGTACGGCGGCATGGGCGGCGATTATTTCGCGCTGTGCCTGGCGATCGAGGAGCTGGCCCGGATCGACCAGTCGGTCGCCATCACGCTGGAAGCCGGGTGCTCACTCGGCGCAATGCCGGTCTACCGATTCGGCACCGAAGCGCAGAAGCAACGCTGGCTCCCGGAGCTGTGTTCGGGGCAATCGCTGGGCGCCTTCGGGCTGACCGAGCCGGAAGCCGGTAGCGATGCCGGCGGCACCCGCACCACGGCGGTCCTCACCGCGGGCGAGTGGATCCTCAATGGCAGCAAGGCTTTCATCACCAACAGCGGGACCGACATCACCCGGCTCGTGACCGTCACAGCCCTTACCGCGACACCCGCGGCAGGCTCTCCCGCGCGGGAGATCAGCACGTTTCTGGTGCCCGTCCCGACGCCGGGCTTCACCGCCGGGCCGCCCTACAGCAAGGTCGGATGGCACGCGTCCGACACCCATCCCCTGACGCTGCAGGACGTGCGCGTCCCCGAGGAGAACCTGCTCGGCGAGCGTGGCCGCGGCTACGCCAACTTCTTGCACACGCTCGACGAAGGCCGCATTGCGATCGCGGCTCTCGCCGTCGGCGCCGCGCAGGGTTGCGTCGATGAGAGCGTGAGTTACGCGAAGGAACGCCACGCGTTCGGCCGGGCCATCATGAGCAACCAGGCGATCGCGTTCAAAATCGCCCGCATGCAGGCGCGTACGCATGTGGCGCGCACCGCCTACTACGACGCCGCCTCCCGACTGCTGGCCGGCAAGCCGTTCAAGACCGAGGCGGCCATCGCCAAGCTCGTCGCGTCCGAGGCCGCCATGGACAACGCGCGTGACGCCACCCAGATCCACGGCGGCTACGGGTTCATGAACGAGTACCCGGTCGCCCGCCAGTACCGGGATTCGAAGGTGCTCGAGATCGGCGAAGGCACCAGCGAGGTGCAACTCATGCTGATCGGTCGGGAACTGGGCTTGAGCTCATAAGCGCGAGCGCTCATCGATCGCCTGGGCGCCCGACGCCTCCTCGAAATGGCGGATCAGCCCGTCCTGGCTGAAGGAGGCGAGCAGGCGTCCTGACGCGTCACGAATCTGCCCGCGGACGTAGCTCATGCCCGCACTCACCGAGGTGCTCTCGTGGTCGTAGAGGATCCAGCCGTCCCACCCGACCGGGTCGTGAAAGCTGATGTCGATGGCAATGACGCCGGTCGACAGCGTGCGGTGCGCCTGAGCTGTGCCGACGCCTCGGTGAGGGCGCATCGTCGTCGAGATCGACAGGTGGCCGGTGAAGTGGGCGAGCAGCGCGCGGGCGAGATCGCCCCGGCTCGGGGTCTGGTCGTAGCGCAGCCACGCTTCGATACGCGGCGGTCCCACCTCGTCCGGATCATTCGGATTGGCCAGGCCCACCAGCCTGATCTCACGGCCGGTCATCGCCATCGTGAGCGGGATCGCTGCGTCGGGTGAACTCGCGGCTGGCTGCACGGGATGGCGGACCACGTCGGCACTGGGAACGTCGAGCAGCACGGTCACCACGGCCCGGGTGCGATCGTGCTGGGCGGCCGTCACCATGGCCGTCGCAAAGTTGCGCCCGTTCTGGACGACCTCGACTCCGAAGTCGATGTCGTCCTTGCCGATGACCGGACGGCAGAACACCCCGCTCGCCCGGCGAACGACCTTTCCCTGAACGGTTTTGGTGGCCGCGACGATCGCTTGGGCGAGCACCTGACTGGCATCGACGATGTCGCGCTCGCCGTAGTCGTTCGATCCGGTGAAACGGCCCTCTCCGGCCGGGCGCACATCGAAGACCTCGAGCATTCCCGCCAGTGACGATGCCACCTGCGTCACCGCGAGTACCCGATGACGGCGGGCGTCGCCACGCCGATCTCGACCCTCACGCGGTCCTGGTAGAAGGCGACGTGCCCGCCGATGCGGGCCACCTCCGGGTACGGATCGCGGTACGTCCACGCCACGGGCTCGCTGCCATTCGCCAAGCGCCAGTAGGAGGCGTCGCCCTTGTACGGGCAGCGCGAATGGTCGTCGGTGGCTACCAGCAGGTCGAAGTTCACGTCAGCTTCAGGGAAATAGAAGACCAGCCCGTGATCCTGCTCGTCGACCAGCAGCGCCGAGGAGGTGCGCGCCAGCACCGTTCCTGCGGGGTCACCGCAGCGCGCGGTCACGACGTTGCGACGGGGCAGGATGTCCACCCGGTAGTCGGGCCGCTCGGCCCACGCTGACGCGCTCATTCCGCGGCAACCTCCAGCAGCGCTTTCGTGACGGCGTCGGTCGCCATCAGAGCCGATACAGCGCGGCCGCGTTGCCGCCCATGATCTTGCGCTGCGACTCCGGACGCAGTGTCGACATCTTCTCGCGCACCATCTCCACCGGGCTCGGGTGCAGGCAGGTGGGATGCGGGAAATCCGTCTCGAACATGATCTTGTCTTCGCCGACCGCGTCAACCAGGTGCTGCAGATCGCCCCGCCCGGTCTCGAACCAGAAGGTGGCCCACCAGTTGTCGCGGAAGTACTCCGAGGGCAGCTTCTTCAGCTTGGCGAAGTACTTCGGAGCGTTCTCCTCCAACTCGTAGTCCATCGCCTCGAGCATGAACGGCACCCAGCCGATCCCGCTCTCGACGGAGACCATCTTCAGGTTGGGGTGACGGTCGAACATGCCCGAATACGCGCTGTTGATCAGCAGCCGTGAGTTGTTCTGGAACAGCGAGGCACCGCCGATGGCGGGCTGGACGTAGTCGTCCTGACTCGGCCAGAACGTCGTGCCGTAGTAGGCGAGCGACGTCTGGCTGGCACCGATGTGAAAGTGCACCGGCAGGTCCAGGCCCGCACACGTCTCCCAGAACGGATCCCAGGCCGGGTCGCCCAGATCCGGCGATCCGGAATCCTGTGGATCGGCTGTCATGTTGACTCCGCGGAAGCCCAGGCCGCCGCAGCGCTGCGCCTCGCGCACGCACGCCTCGATGTCCCACGCCGGCATGATCGGCATCGGCAGCAGCCTCAGGCCGGACTCTTCCTGCACCTCGGCCATGGCGTCGTTGTAGAGCTCGACGCACAGGCGCAGCAGGGTGCGGTCCTGAACGTTGTTGGCCAGGTTCTGGCCGCCGAGACCGATCGAGTTCGGGTAGAGCACCTGGGTGTCGATGCCGATCTCGTCCATCAGCTTCACCCTCGCGACGGCATCCCAAGCCGCCGGATGCACGTCATCGATTCCCCAGCCGCCGCCTTGGGACTCGAAGAACGGGTGCTTCTTACCGTCGTGGTCGACAGTGCCTCCGGAGCCGGCCCGGCCGAAGGACGCGCCCTCGATGACCCACATGTCCTCACCGTCGATGCGCTCGACATGCGGCACCCGGTCCTCATAGCCTTTGGGCGCCCGTGAGGTGAACAGATCGTGGCGCTCGGTCATGTGCGAGTCGGCATCGACGATCCGCAGACCCTCGGCAAGCTTGGCCATTGCGTCACCTTTTCCAGCTGATGTGAGGCTGACCGTAGACCACGATCCGGCCCGTCGCGACAACCAAGTGCGCGTTTGCCTTCCAGCAGCCAGCCAGCTGGTTTACATTGTCGGAATGTTGGATCCTGAGACGCACGTCACACGGGCGGCGGTCGACCGACGTCCCCGAACGCTGGTGGTGCTCGACGGGTCCGAGCGGGCGTGGCGGGCCCTCGCATGGGCAATCGGCTATGCACGTTCGCGCCAGATCCCCGTACTCGAACTCGTCACGCAAGCGGGACCGTGGCAGCACATTCCTGACGCGGGCCAGCTGTGCGCCCTCGTGGCCACCGAATTCCCTCGCGTCGACCGGGCAGCCCTGCGGCAAAGCCTCATCCAGGAGGCCCGCGAGTTCTGCTCCGGCGACGGCATCGCCCTCCATGTGTCCGGGGAAACCTGTGAGTCCGCCCGCGATCTGGTGCGGCTGGCCCAGCGCGAGCAAGCAGACCTGGTGGTACTCAGCGGCATGGGATCCTTCCCCGCCTTCGGCGCGCGCCGGATGGCCGCGCGCCTCATGCGCCGCGGCATCCCCGTCGCCGTCATCCCCTGATGCGGGTGGAGATCGATCCCGAAGCGTGCCAAGGTCACGCGCGCTGCGGGGACATCTGCCCCGAGGTGTTCTCCCTCGACGACGAAGGCCACTCGTTCGTCACGACGCCCGAGGTGCCCGCCGGGTTCGAAGCCAAGGC
>DATAZK010000242.1:0-11527 GCA_036272075.1 Frankiaceae bacterium | reverse complement strand
CTGGCATCTGCCGATCCCGCAGCAGCCACTCTCCGACATCACCCTCGGCAATGGCACCCACTACAAATGCCTGGAACCACAGCACAAATGGGAGATCGGCTACGACGACCCCGACGACGGCAACGAGATCCATGCCGAGCTGACCTTCACCGCCGTCGCCGAGCCGCACTATCTCGGCCAGAGCCACCTCGACCAGCCCGGTCGTTACCAGGGGACGCTGGTGATCCGCGGCGAGACGATGAAGGTCGACTCGTTCGGCTTTCGTGACCGCTCCTGGGGTCCGCGCACGCAGCACGGCCAGGGGATGACCGGCGGCCCCTGCCCCCACGGCGGCTACAGCTACGCGACCGCCTCAGAACGCGATGGTTTTCACACCATCACGATGGACTGGGGTGAGGGGATGAAGAGCATCCACGGCTACCTCAACCGCGACGGCGTCTGGGCCAAGATTGCTTCTGCCGAGCGGACCGTCGTGGAGCGCAACGCCGAGGGCTTCCCGACGCACGTCCTCATCGAAGGAGTCGACGAGCAGGGCCGCACCCTGACCGCCCACGGCACCGGGCACAACGGGCTGTCGTTCTTCATCAATCCGAACATGTACACGATGAACTGCCTCTTCGAATGGACCTTCGACGGCGTCACCGCCTGGGGCGAGGACCACGACAACTGGAGCCATCCGGCGATCCGCCGCTTCCACCGCGAGAGAAAGAGCCAGGCATCCGTATGAGCGAGCGCATGCTCGAAGGCAAGACCGTCATCATCTCCGGCGTCGGCCCGGGGCTCGGACGCGAGACGGCGCTCGTCGCCGCCCGCGAGGGAGCCAACGTCGTGCTCGCGGCACGCAGCGAGGACAAGCTCGCCGCCGTGGCCGCCGATGTCGAGGCGGCGGGCGCCAAGGTGATCCATCGGCGCACCGACATCGGTTCGGCAGAGGACCGGGCAGCGCTGATCGCCGCCGCGGTCGACACCTTCGGCAGCATCGACGCGCTCGTCAACAATGCGGCATTCGAGGCGACCTTCGGCGGCCTCGAGACGACCCCGCCCAGCGATTTCGAGCAGGCCATCCAGACCAACCTGTTCGCGACGCTGGGCCTCACCCGCGAGGCGCTGCCGCACCTGAAGACCGCCCGCGGCGCCATCGTCTTCGTCGGCTCGCAGACCATGTTCAAGCCACCGCCGGAGTCGATGCAGATCGCTTACGCCGCGTCCAAGGGAGCCCTGCTCGGCGCGAGCCGTCATCTGGCGATCGAGGTCGGCGCGTTCGGCGTGCGGGTGAACACCGTGGCGCCGGGGTGGATGTGGGGCCCGCCGGTCGAGTTCTTCGTGAACTACACGGCCGAGCAGCAGAAGTCCACGCCCGAAGAGGTCATCGCCCACCTCACCGCGCCGATGGCGATGGACTTCTTCGCCACCGACGGCGACGTCGCCGAGGTCATCGGCTTCTTTGCGAGCGGCCGGGCCAAGGGCGTCACCGGTCAGACGATCATGGTCAACGCCGGGGAGACGATGACCTGAGCCGCGCCAACTCGCGGTTTTAGCCGCGTCCGAAACGCGTCGAGGAGTGATGCGGCCCACGTTCCACGGGCTGGACCAAACGAGAACGTGTTCTATCGTTGTTTCTGCACCCGTTTCTGACGGGGTGTCGGGTCGTTGCCCCAGCTAGCCCCGGCTCGTCCCACAGCCGACGCTCCCCATGCTGGCGAATCCTGGAGGATCCGTGACCGCTCCGAGTACCGCGGCCCTGAACATCGACATCTACGACCCGGACGTCTTCGTCCCGGGCGTTCCGCACGAGCAGTTCGCCATCCTGCGTGCCGAGGCGCCGGTCTATCACCATGCCGATCCGCAGAAGGCCGAGGGCTACTGGGCGGTCACGCGTCACGAGGACTGCGTCACCATGTCGCGCAACCCCGAGATCTTCTCCTCACGCGAAGAGACCTGCTTCCTGTTCGAGATGCCCGAGGACCAGAAGGCGCAGCAGCAGCTGATGCTCGTCAACATGGACCCGCCGGATCACACCCGCCAGCGCAGCCTGGTCAACCGGGGATTCACCCCGCGCACGATCGGCAAGCTGGATGAGAAGATCGCCGCGGTGTGCGACGAGATCGTCGACAAGGCGATCGCCACCGGCGAAGGCGATTTTGTGACGATGGTCGCCGCGGAGCTGCCGCTGGTCGTCATCGCCGAACTCATCGGGGTGCCGTTCGAGGACCGTCACAAGCTCTTCGAGTGGTCCAACCGGATGCTCTCCGGTGACGACCCCGAGGTCGTCGTCAGCGAGGAAGCCGGCGCGGCAGCGGCGATGGAGGTCTACGCCTATGCCAACGAGCTCGCGGCCGCGCGCCGGGAGTGCCCGGCCGACGACATCATCACCAAGCTCATTGCGCCGGATGAGCAGGGCAACGTGCTGGATGAGTTCGAGTTCGACCTGTTCTTCGTGCTGCTGATGGTCGCCGGCAACGAGACGACGCGTAACGCGATCTCCGGCGGCATCCAGGCGTTCATCGAGAACCCCGAGCAGTGGGAGCGGCTCAAGGCCGATCCGGAGGGGCTGAAGAGCACCGCCGCCGACGAGATCGTTCGCTGGGTCAGCCCGGTCATGGACTTTCGCCGCACCGTCATGCAGGACACCGAGCTCGGTGGCGTCCAGCTGAAAAAGGGCGACAAGATTGTCATGTACTACCCGTCGGCCAACCGTGACGAGAGCGTCTTCGAGAACGCGCAGACGTTCGACATCGGCCGCAATCCCAACCCCCACATCGGCTTCGGCGGCGGCGGCCCGCACTACTGCCTCGGCCGCCACCTCGCCAAGCTCGAGATCGAGCTGATGTTGGAGTCACTGGCGCGCAAGGTCGACAAGATCGAGCTCGTCGGCCCGGTCAACCGGCTGCGTTCGAATTTCATCAACGGCATCAAGCACATGCCGGTGCGCATCACGGCCAGCTAGCGCCTGGCAGGCTCAGCCGCCGGTCATGCGCTCCGATTCGGGCAGGTCGAGGTAGCGCTCGAGGTTGCGGTGGGTGTTGATGAGCCGGCGCTCCTCGTTGGACAGCGTGAGGTGCGTGAAGCCCGGTGAGTGCAGCCCGCGCTGGAGCCGGTCGAGCATCGTCAGGTCCTGGTCGAGCACCAGACCGAGGGTGGCCTGCTCGGCTGTCATCGCGACGTCGACCGGGCGGGAGCGCGGCGTGCCCGGTGGCATCCGGGTCATCGCGAACATGACGAGCTGACCCGTGTCGGGCGTCGGCCCCGGGCGTCCCATCAATGCGGTCAGCTGATCGGCGGCAGCCAGCGTCGACATGTTCGGGAAGACGTTGTACTGGTGCAGCCGAGTGATCTCATCGGTCGTATACGGGCTGAGGTCGACGCCCTTCTCGGCGTAGAACTTGCGGGTCTGCGCGGCGACGGCGTCCTGCACCGTCTCGCCCGGCTCGAGCGGCGGCAGGGGAGTGGATTCGGTGACCCCCATCCGGCCGCCCTGGCTCTCGATGTAGGAGTCCCAGACCTCCTGGTCGCTCAGCGAGCCGTTGAAGCGTGGGCTGGCGACCCCGTACGGCTGATGCGACTTGCCGACGTGACCCCAGATCTGCTGCGGGGCATGGATGTCATCGACGCAGCGCAGCAATTCCGGGTGCAGACCCTGGATGTGGTAGGTCTCGCTGAAGCCGTCGGCGATCGTCTTCCAGTTGGCGTCGACGGCGATGGTCACCGTCGCGGTGCAGTGGAATTCCGACAGCCCGCACCACGCGATGTCGCCGGGCATCTCCTCGAGCCACTCGGAGAGCTCGATCGCCTCGGGATCCATGTTGATGAAGACGAAGTTCTCCCACGTGTCGACCTTGGCCGGCAGCAGCGGGTAGTCCGACAGGTGCAGCGAGCCGAATCCCTTGCGGGCCGGGACCCGGCGCAGGATGCCTTCCAGGTCCCAGGTCCACCCGTGGTAGCCGCACTTGAGCTCGCGCAGGCCCGATCCGGTGCCGACGCAGAGCGAATTTCCCCTGTGGCGGCAGGCGTTTTGGAACGCACGCAGGACGCCGTCGTCGCCGTGCACGATGAGCACCGAGTACGGGCCCACGCGGTACTCGAAGTAGTCGCCGGGCTCGGCAAGGTGGTCGGTCGTGGCCGCCATTTGCCAGACGCGGGGCCACATCCGCTCGATCTCCGCCTGGGCGAAGGCGGGGGAGTAGTAGCGGTCCGCCGGGATCTTCCACGGTCCGGCCGGGACCGGACCGATCGCGTCATCGTCGTCACGCTCCCGCAGCGCCCGGGCGACTTCGCGGGCGGCTTCGAGTGATTCGGTACGCGATCCGGTGGCAAAGGTTGTCATCGAGATCCCCTCACGAGACGGCCTGGACGTGCTCCAGTGTCCTCCCCGGCCGATAGCGTCACCTCACCGCCGACCACGGTCGCGACGTAACCGGTAGCGGACTGCACCAGCCGGCGCGCACCGCCCGGCAGGTCGTAGGCGACCTTCGGCAGCTGCAACGCCAGTGCGCCGAAGTCGAGCACGTTCAGGTCGGCCTTGTAGCCCGCCTTCACGACGCCGCGATCGCCGAGCCCGTAGAGCTTGGCGGTGTCGAGGCTGGTCTTGCGGACGACGAGTTCGAGCGGCAGCCGGTCATACGCCCGGTCGCGCGCCCAGTGGGTGAGCATGAAGGTCGGCATGCTCGCGTCGCACACGGCGCCGACGTGGGCGCCGCCGTCGGAAAGGCCCAGCGCGGTCGACGGGTGGACGAGCATCTCGCGTACCGCATCGAGGTTTCCGTAGGAGAAGCCGAGCAGCGCGAACATCAGCAGCTCGCGTCCGTCGTGAGCCATCATGAGGTCATAGAGGACCTCCTCGTCCGGCCGGTTGGCGCGGGCGGCGATGGCAGCGACGCTCTCGCTGGCGTCGGGCTCGTAGCTCGGCGGCTCGCCCATCGGGAAGATCTTGTCCAGGCTCCCGCCGATGAACTTCATGATGGCGATGTCCTGCGACGGCTCGGCCAGGATCGCCTCGCGGATCTCCGGCTTGCGCAGCTGGGCGATGCGCTCCTCGAAGGGTAGGTCGACCAGTTTGAGGTAGGTCTCGCGGCTGCTGAAGGGGTGCAGGGTCTGCCAGCCGATCAGCAGGTTCAGCGGGCGTCCGCTCACCTGCGGGCGCAGGTCGGAGCCATTGGCGTTGGCCTCCTCGACCAGTCGCAGCGTCTCCCGCCACGCCTCGGGGTCGAGGTTGTGCTGCGAGAGCCCGAAGCTGATCGGGCGGCCAGTCTCGGCCGACAGCTTGCGCATCCACGCGACCTCGCTGGCGGGCGCGAGCAGGTCCTCGCCCATGATCCCGGCGGGGGCCAGCTCGATGATCCCGGTGCCGAGCTCGCCCAGCACGCGTCCGATCCCGAAGAGCTCGTCCTCGGCGGCGAACGTGCCGGGCACGGGCTCGCCGTCGACCGCCGTGTGCACGGTGGTGCGTGAGGTCGAAAAGCCAAGAGCACCAGCCTCAATCGCAGCGCGAACGACCTCGGCCATGGCCGCGATGTCCTCAGGCGTGGCCGGCTCGTTACGCGCACCCCGCTCGCCCATGATGTAGGCGCGTACGGCGCTGTGCGGAACCTGCGTGGCGACGTCGAGCGAGCGCGGCATCTTCTCGATCGCGTCGAGGTAGTCGGGGAAGGTCTCCCAGCCCCATTTGATGCCCTCGGACAGCGCGCTGCCGGGGATGTCCTCGACGCCCTCCATGAGCTGGATGAGCCAGTCCTCGCTGCCGGGGCGCACGGGTGCGAAGCCGACGCCGCAATTGCCCATCACGACCGTCGTCACGCCGTGCCAGGACGACGGGGTGACCAGCGGGTCCCAGCTGACCTGGCCGTCGTAGTGGGTGTGGATGTCGACGAATCCGGGGGTCACCAGCAGGCCGTCGGCGTCGATCGTGCGCCGGGCGGCGGCCCCGCTGAGGTTGCCGACCTCGGTGATCACGCCGTCGTCGACCGCGACGTCAGCGGTGCGTTGGGGCTCGCCGGTGCCGTCCACCAGGTTGCCGCCACGGACGATCAGGTCGTGCATGAGTCCTCCCAGGCCGCCCCGATTTGTGAGCGGTTCTTGGCAGACTCTGACACGTCGTCAGGTCGGATGCCACCTTCTCGCGGCAACTGGCAGCAGTTACCCAGCAGTAGGCAGATCTCTCTACAGCGGTACGGCGAACGGCTTGAAGTCCGGCCCGCGGCGCAGGCTGTGGCCGCCGTCGACCTCGATGATCTGGCCGGTGATCCAGGTCGATTCGGGGCCGATCAGGAAGCGCGCGAGGTTGGCGATGTCGTCGGGCTCGCCGAGACGGGGCAGCGGCGTGTTCTGCACGTAGCTGTCGTAGATGGGACCGTCGCGGTCGATGCCCTCCATGATCTCGGTCGCGATGAAGCCCGGACGGATCGCGTTGACCCGCACGTTCAGGTGGCCGTACTCGTCAGCGGCGACGCGCACCAGCTGCTCGAGCGCGGCCTTGCCGGCCCCGTAGCCACCGAAGTAGGGGTGCACGAGCTTGCCGGCGATGGACGACATGCCGACGAACGAGCCGTGCCCGGACTCGACCAGCTTGGGCAGCGTGTGCTTCAGGCACAGGAAGGTGCCGAGGGCGTTGAGCTCCAGGACGCGGGTGAATTCCGCGGTGTCCTGCTTGCTGGTCGGGGCGAGCCCGCCGCCTCCGCCCGCGTTGGCGACGCAGCCGGACAGCCCGCCGGTCGGCTCGGACGCGTAGGCGATCGCCTGCTCGACCGAGGCCTCCTCGGTGATGTCGGCGACGATGTAGCGGACGTTCTTGGCGTCGATGCGCTCGATCGCGTCCTTGAGTTTCGCCTCGGTGCGCCCGCAGATCGTCACGTGCGCGCCGTCCGCCGCCAACCGCGCGGCGCACGCTCGTCCGATGCCGGTGCCCCCACCGGTGATGAGAACCGCGTGGTCTGAAAGTTCTGCTGCCATTCGGCGAGGCTAGCGTGAGCTTCGTGAGCGATGATCTCGACCCCTTGGACCGCCTCGAATCCGCCGAGCAGATCCGGCAACTGGTGGCCCGGTTCGCGATGGCGTACGACGCTCGTGACTTGGGCACGATCGCGGGCCTCTACGCACCGGACGTCCGCCACGGGTTGATGGCGACGCTGCTCGAGCGGATGCCGGCGGGGCGCACGTTTCACCTGACGGCGAGCCCGGTCATCACCTTCGAGAGCGCCGACGTCGCGCATGGCGATGTCGTCGGCCGTTCGGAGGCGGAGGTCGGCGAGAAGTGGATGGTCATGGGCGTTCGCTATGCCGACCGCTACGTGCGTATCGACGACGAGTGGTTCCTGCAATCACGCGACCTTTCTCGGCTCTACTCCTCCGACGTGCTGGCGCGGCCATGAACGAGGTCGCGACGCGCCGAGAGCGGATCGAACGGCTCGACGCGTATGCCCAGATCCGCGACCTGGCCCTGCGTTACGCCGCCGCGATGGCCACGAAGGACCGCGAGACTCTCGGGCTGCTGTATGTCGATGATGTACGCGTCGGCGGCGGCCTGACCGGTCGCGATGCCTTACGTGAGGCGTACTTCGGTGCGACGCTCGACCGGCTCGAGATCAGCGTGCTGCACGCCGGAACCCACGTGATCGACCTCGACCCGGAGCGTCCCGACCGAGCCCGCGGGAGCGTCTACACGACCGCTCAGATCAAGGACGGCGAGCGCTGGATCCGCCAGGCCATCTGCTACTTCGACCGCTATGCCAAGCGTGACGGGAAGTGGCTGTTCATCAGCCGTGACCATCAGCTGTTCTACGGCGCCGAGTACGACCAGCGTCCTAACGCGCTGCCTCCGGCGAATTGGCCCGACTCCGACACCGGCACGGGCACGCTGCCCTTCGGCTGGCCGACGTGGGCCGCTCACGCGGCTAGGACCTAGCCGGCTGTCCCAGCAGCCGGCGTAGGAACTCGTCCACCGCCTCTTCCGCCGAGCGGATGGCTGCCGCCTGATCGTCCGCGCGCGGGATGAGCAGTGCCATCTCGTTCACGGCGGCGAGCAGGATGTGCGCGAAGGCGTCGGCATGTGCCGGGTCCAGCGCCCCTTCGGTGGCAGCGGCGTGCATGGCGACCTTGATGTTGCCGAGCGCGTGCTCCTCATCGAACTGGCGCCAGCGGTGCCAGCCGAGCACCGACGGAGCGTCGATCAGGATGATGCGCTGCACCACCGGGTCGCCGGCCAGCCGGATCCAGCCGAGAGCAGCCGCCCGCAGCAATCCGACGGCGTCGGTCACGTCGCCGGTGGTCTCGAGGAGTTCGGCGGAGACACGCTCGTTGACCCGCTCGAGCACGGCCCAGAACAGCGCGTCCTTGCTGGGGAAGTGGTGATACAGCGAGCCGCGGCTCACGCCCGCCTCACGGAGCACCGCCTCGATGGAGGTGTCCTCGTAGCCATGGGCCGCGAAGAGCGCGGTGGCTGCATCGACGAGCTGCTCGCGGGTGGCCCGTCCGCGCTCGGCGTTGCGGTTCATGTTCTCCTCCGACGCGTTAATTCATTGACAGACCGACTGTCGGTCTAGTGTGCTCCTTCAAGCAGACCGACAGTCGGTCTTGCTGAAGTCATTGTCGCCAGCTGAGGGAGGAACCCCATGTCCGACGCGCGCGAGAGCAACGTCGAGGCCTACCAGCGCCAGGTCCACACCGCCTCCGGTCCCGTCGGATATCTCGATTCCGGTGGCGATCTGCCAGTGGCCCTCTTTGTGCACGGAGTGGCGACCGCAAGCACGCTCTGGCGTAACGCGATCCCGTTGCTGGCCGATCAGCGCCGATGCATTGCGGTCGATCTGCCGCTGCACGGGCGTACCCCCGGCGCGCCGGATCAGGAGTTCACGCTCACCGCGATGGCCCAGTTCCTCGCTGACTTCTGCGACGCGCTCGGGCTCACCGAGATCGATCTGGTCGGCAACGACACCGGCGGCGCGATCTGTCAGGTCTTCGCGGTACGTGAGGCGAAGCGGCTGCGCACGTTCACCCTCACCAACTGCGATACGCAGGGCAATCTCCCGCCGAAGGCGTTCCTGCCAACGGTCTGGCTGGCCCGGCTGCATCTGCTCGCGCCGTTCGGCCGGCGGCTGCTGCGCAACGTCCCCCGGGCTCGCAAGCAGATGTTCCGGACCACCTACGAGAACACCGCGAGCGTTCCGATCGACGTCGTGCGCGGCTGGATGCAGCCGGTGTTCGGCACGAAGGAGACGGCGCACCGGTTCCAGCGCTGGATCGCCGGGATGAACGACCGCGAGCTGGTGGCGATCGAGCCCGAGCTTCGCAAGCTGCAGGTGCCGACCCTGCTGGTGTGGGGAACCGGCGATGCGTTCTTCAAGATGCGTCACGCCGAGCAGCTTCGCGACACGATCGCGGGCGCCGACGAGATCGTCGAGGTCCCGGGAGGCAAGCTGTTCTTCGCGGACGAGCGAGCCGAGGAGTTCGCTGTGCCGGTCCGGCGCCACTGGCTGGCCCATGCCCCTCTCGCCCCGGCGTCCTGACCCTCGATCGCTGGCGTCAGTAGTGGTACCTCGCCTGCAGGATGACAACGTCGTCTCCGTCCACGAGGTAGACCAGGCGGTGTTCCTCGGTGATGCGGCGAGACCATGTCCCTGCGAGTACGTGTCGGAGCTGCTCAGGCTTACCGATACCAGTGAACGGGTCGCGTAGCGCATCTTCGATGAGCCGGTTGACGCGCCGGAGGGTCGCCCGGTCGGTCTGCACCCAGCGCTGGTAGTCCTCCCAACCGTGCGGCGTGAAGACGAGCCTCACGCCTGCAGCTCGTGCTCCTCGCGGCGGCCGGCTACGGCCTGGTCGATGCTTTCAAGCAACCGACGAGCGTTCCTGGGCGCGCGCAAGAGGTGCGCCGTTTCCTGGAGTGCGTCGTACTCCGAGCGCGACATGAGCACGGCGTCACCACGCCGAGAAGTGATCTCGACGGCGGTGCGATCCTCGTTCACCTGCTCGATGAGAGGGAACAGATTCTTACGCGCCTCGCTGGCTGTAACGGCCATCCCCGCACCTCCATAGTGGTACAAGAAACGGTACCAGATGCTGCCCGGCTTGTTAGCCGTACTCAGGTCGGCGTGACGACGGCGCGCCCGCGCAGCTGTCCGGTGTCGAGCGCCTCGTACGCCTCGGCGACCTGCTCGAGCGGGAAGACGTCGACGTCGCTACGGATCAGGCCCTGCTCGGCGAGGGTCATCACGGCCTGGGCGTCGGAGATGCAGGAGCCCTGGAAGGTGAAAATCTCCGCATCTTTCGGCAGGCCGCCCATCCACGGGCCTTTGAACGTGCCGCCGGCCGCGCCCACCAGCGCGAAGGCGCCTCCCGAGCGCACCGACGCCAGGCCGGCGGCGATGCTGGAGTCGATCCCGACGAAGTCCAGCACGAGTTCGGCGCCCTCTCCGGACGTCAGTTCACGGATGCGCCCCGAGGTCTCACGGTCGACGCCGATGAACGTCTCGGCGGCGCCGAGTTCGCGGGCATAGTCCAGCCGCGTTTGGTGCTGGTCGACGGCGACGACCTTGGCCGGCGAGAGCGCGCGCAGGAACTGGACGGCGAACGAACCGAGCCCGCCCGCGCCGAGAACCACCGCGGTAGAACCGGGTTCCAGCAAATGCAGAGCTCGCTTCACCGCGTGGTAGGACGTCGATCCGGCATCGGTCAACGGCGCTGCGGCCAGGGGATCGAGCGAGGACAGCGGCAGGACGGAGCGGGCCGCATCGGCGACGACGTACGGGGCGAGCCCGCCGTCACGGCCGTATCCGCGCCCAGCCAGCCCATTGGGGCAGGCGCTGTCGAGCCCGCTGCGGCAAAAGCGGCACACCCCGCATGACGACGGAGACACCAGCGCCACGGCCGCGCCGACGGCGATCGGGTGCCCGTACGTATCGACCGCGCCCTCGCCGACTTCCTCGACGTAGCCGCCGATCTCGTGGCCGAGCGTGAAAGGCATCGCCCAGCCGACGAGTTCGCCGACAGATGCGGGCATCAGGGCCATCCCGATGTCGGAGTGACACAAGCCATTGCCGGCCACCCGCAGCAATACCTGCCCAGGGCCGGGGGTCGGAACGTCCACCGTCGCCATCTGGGGCTTTTGCTCCCAATCGAGCAACCGGTAGGCGGACATCTGCGGTTTCATGCGTCTCCCTTTTCGGACGGGGAAAGCGGAATTCGCTCGCTCCAGGGCCCGCGCACGTTATATCCCGCACGGTGATGGCCGTCTCCACAAGGGATCCGGGGATGCCTAATGCAACGGCGAGGGATAGCCTGTCGTACAGACCTGACGGGGCGTCAGGTGTAGCACCGTGCCGGAATTTGTTCGTGGATAGAGGAGGGGTTCGCCATGGCGGTCCGCAGCAAGGAGCCGGTCCGGGAGGGCACCCACTCTTTCGGTGAGCTGCCGAAGATCATCAGTGTCGATGACCATGTGGTGGAGCCCCCGCACGTCTGGACCACCTGGCTGCCGGCGAAGTTTCGTGACCGCGGCCCGAAGATCGAGCGTCGCGGCATCGGCGAGATGGAGCAC
>DATAZK010000241.1:0-2096 GCA_036272075.1 Frankiaceae bacterium | reverse complement strand
ACGACGGGGTCGGCCGTCGCGTTCTCGTGCAAGCTGTCCTTCCACTGGCGGCGCTGTTCGCGGTCAGCGTTGCGGTGATCGCCGCGGCGACCTCGGCGTCCGGCTCGGGGATCGACAAGGTCAAGCTGGACCGCTCCCTCGCGACGTCATTCGCCCATCTGTATCGCATGCAGACCAGAGAGCTGCGTCGTCCCGCCGTCACGGAGGCGGAATTGCAGAGCAGCGCCTCCTGCGACAAGGGCGGACCCCTGGTAACGGATTCGGGCCCGGGCAACGACTGGCGGTGTGTCGTGACCTGGCGCCTCCCAGGTTCCGCCGCGGTCGGCTCGGCCATCTATCAGCTCGACGTCAACCCAGACGGGCGCTACGTCGCCGACGGCGACGGACCACAGCAGGTCAACGGGTTCTTCCAGGTTCACATCTCGACCGGTGACGCACCCAATCCCCTGTGGCAGTTCGACGGCTCCGTCGATCTGCTCGCCGACTAGCTGCATCACCGTGCCGCGAGTCTGACCGACAAGGTCAGCCCATCGCACCACATTCAAGGATTCCGGGGGTTTGCCGATGCTTCGCTTAATGGAGGGCGCCCGGACGGCAGCCCGTTATCGATCAGGAGCACGGATGTTCAAGGCAAGGGTGATTTCAATTTCAAGGCAGGCGCTGTGTGGAGCCGCAGCCGTCGCCGCAGCGGCGGCGCTGGCGCCTGCGAGCGCCTTTGCCGCAACCGCAAACGACCAGACGCAGTTCAGCGTGACGGCCGGCTCGCTTTCGTTCTCGTCGGCTCCGGCGCTTCCGACACTGACCGCGCTGACGTTGAACGGCCAGGCGCAGGCGACCAACACCACGATGACGAACTTCACCGTCCAAGACGCGACGGGGAGCGGCTCGGGCTGGAACGTGACCGTCGCCGGCAACAGCAACACGGGCAAGAGCCCTGTCTTCAAGCAGTACTGCCCGAACGCCTCGTGCGGCACCGACTCCGGTCCGGGATACATCACCAGCGGTCAGACGCTGGCGGCGAACTCGCTGACGCTGTCGAGCACGGGCGCGAGCTTCGCGGCTCAGAACGGCAGCACCGGGACCGGGCCGACACTGCAATGCGCGAGCGCGTGCAACGTTGACAGCGCGTCGCCCGTGAGGATCGCGTCCGCGGCGAGCAGCGCCGGGATGGGAACGTGGGCGACCACGAGTTGGAGCGGTACGAGCCTCGCGCTGTCCACCCCTTCGACGATCAGGACGCTCCCGACCAACGAGGTGTACCGCGCAGACCTCGTGTGGACGATCAACAGCGGACCGTAGGAACCAGCATCGGGGAGCGGCGCTCGGGTTCGCTCCCCAAGACCAAATCGAGGATTCAGTTGCAATCGTCCGATCGCAGGCAGAACGACATTTTGAGCGCCATGCGCAGGATGCCGTTCCTCCTACTCTCCGTCCTCGTTTCCGGCGCCCTCAGCGCCGCGACGGCGTCAGCTGAGAGTCCGGCGATCGTCGTCAAGGTGCACCAGGCCTCGGGGGTCGTCTCTCCGTACTTTCAGCTCACCGCGTCACCTGCCCAGTCCGTCGCGGCCGGCTCGCTCCAGGTGGTCAATCCGATGTCGCGACCCGTCACCGTGCGGCTTGACGCGGTCGACGCCATCACGACCAACACGCTCGGCTCCGCCTACGCGCAGACGGGCGGCGCGATCCACGGTCCCGCCACCTGGCTGAGGCTCAGTCGACGGCTAGTCGTGATCCCACGTCACGCGAGCAGAAGCATTTCGGTGTCCCTTGACGTACCCGCAGCCGCGACGCCCGGCGACTATCTCGGGGGCGTCGCGGTCGAAGCGCTCGGCCAGACGCCGACCGCGAAGGTCAGCAAGGGCGTCGCGATCGGTGAGACCGACCGCTACGCGATCGGAGTCGAGGTGAAGCTGCCGGGTCCGCGGACCCCGATCGTGAAGTTCAGCGGGGCAACTGTCAGCCGGGAGCCGTCGGGGCTGGTCTTCCACGTCAACGCCCACAACACGGGCAACGTGATCCTGACCAACGTTCACGGATCGGTGCGGGTCACCACGAGAAGCCGCGTCGTCGGCGCCGCGACGGTCCAGCCGGGTACG
>DATAZK010000240.1:0-64290 GCA_036272075.1 Frankiaceae bacterium | reverse complement strand
CCGCCCCCTAGCGCTTGGTCCGGTGGGAGAACGAAGTCCCCGGGTTCTGCTTGATCGTCATGAGGCGATTCTGTGGATTCCCCAGCCGCGGATCGTCGGCTAGGCGGCTGATTCACGCTCTCCGCAAAGGTGGACGCCTGCCGGTGGAAGGTCATCCCCCAGGTGTACGCCTGGGGGCGACATATCGCGCGGGGTCGTAGTAACTCGCTGCGGCTAAAGGGAAGCCGTCCTATCAAGCTGGGTCGGTGTGGTCATGACGAAACCCTCAACGTCCATCAGCTACCGTAGCCAGCTCCGCGCCGCGGGGCATTCACCTGCGCGTTTATCGCAGGGCTCGATAGCCACCGCCGAAGGTCGGCAGAGTGAGGTTGCTGTACACCCCCGGTGGCGCCTGGCACAGCGTTGGAATCGCGTTGACATTGAGCATTGCCACGGTCAACGACACCGGCCGCTTCGCATCGAACTTGGTACTCAGTTCGAAGCTGGCGCGCACCTGTGGATCACCGTCGACCTCGAGCAGCCACTGATCGCCCGCAGGCCAGTCCTGCGCCACATCGTCCGACATTCGCCAGACCCAGCTGTTCACGAGAAAATCCTCGCCGGCGACGACTCCGATGAAGCGCATTCTGAGCGCCGCCACAGTGCCGGGCTCCAGCGTGCCGATGGCCACCTCGACCTTGGAGTCCGTCGTCGCCACCTCTCGCTCGTAGCGCACGGAATCGAGCGTCACACCGATCGCGTCGGCCAGCTGCCTCAGGGACGCGTAGAAAGGCGAGCCATAGACATCGCGGTGCATGGCGTCGATCGGCCGGTCTCCGGGCTCCAGGCCGAAACCCATGAATTCGCCGGCCATTCGCGAGTCGTACTGCTTCATGTCGACGACTTCCGTCAGCCGTATCTGGTCGATCGTGCGACTCATGCGCGTCATGGTGATCGGCCACAGGTCCATCGCAAAGCCGGGGTTGATGCCGGTGTCGTAGAAGCTCGCGTTGCCTACCGCGCAAGCATCCGTGAGGGCCTCCAACGCTTTAGGGACGATCACGGGGTGGATGAGATGCTCGAGACTGCTTGAGGTCACATTGAAACCGTGCCGCAGCAGCATGCATAGTTCCTCGACCACGTCATCGAAACCGCCAGGCAGCGTGCTCCCCAGGGCGCTGTAGTTGACGCAGTCAGCGTCGAGCCGAAGGACGTCCTCCAAAGTGCCGACAGCCGAGACACCGGTCCGGGCGGAGTCGATCAGGTCACCGGCGTCGCGGCCGATCTTGTCCGGATTGAAGACACGGACTCCGGCCAGCTCGATGTCGGGTCGCTCGATGAGCGCTCTGAGCGCATGTCGTCCGACGTTGCCGGTCCCGTACTGAATGACGCGGAACATGTCTCGGCCTCTTTCTTCAACAGTTCGTCTCAGATGGACACATGCACTCACTGCCCTGGATCGAGAGTCGGCCTTCGCTGGGGAAACTTGGAAGAGCGCTGGACGGCGAGACTCGGTTGTAGTGCAGGCACTGTCCTATCATTCCGCTGACGCGGACTGCTGCCGGCCGGGTCCATGTTGAGCATTCCCTACGAGTTGTTGCGCGAACTGCGCGAGCAAGCGCCGGCGCACTGGCACGGGCCCGCCGACCTGCCCAGAGCCCCGCGGCCCGAGGGCGTGCACAACGATGGCCTCTGGGTAGTTCTCGGTCATCCGGAGATCGTCGCCGTGAATCGAGACACCGACGCTTCCTGCCCGGCGACGGGCGGGGGCTGGTGCCCTTTGCGGCGGAATTACGTGGCACCGCCCTGATCTGGATGGAAGTGCCGGACCACACTCGGCTGCGCAAGCTCGTGAGCGCAGGATTCACGCCGCGGATCCTGGGCCGCCTCGACGGGCTCTTGCTGCGGGGTAGCGCGTAGACCCTCGACGCGGCAGCCTCGATCGGAGAGATCAACTTCGTGACCGAGGTCGCCTACCAGCTCCCCCTGCATGTGACTGGGCACGCCCGGCTGGGGTGCCGGGGGTGCCGGTGGGAATGTGGGAGTCTCCTTGAACGAGCTGCCGGTACGCCTCACGCCCCGCTGACGTCCGGATGCGCTCGTGACCTTCGCCGGTCACCCGGCTACGATGACGAGTGAGTGCTTGCTCTACAACGGAGGTGACGTTGCTGATGGATCGGACAGCTGCACTGTCTTCGGAGATGCTCATCGGCTCGAGATGGGTCGACGTCTCGGAGGGCGGCACGATGGATCACATCAACGCGGTCACCGGGAAGGTTCAGAAGTCATTCCCGATCGCGAGCATCGGCGAGGTCAACGAGGCGGTCCTGGCCGCCCGTGAGGCGTTCAAGACCTGGCGGCGCTGGCAGCCGGATCAGCGTCGGGATGTCCTGCGGCGGGTGGCGCAGCTGTTGACCGAGCGTGCCGACGACATCGGCATCGTGTGTTCGCTCGAGAACAGCGCCCCCTACTCCTCTTTCAACGCCCTGCATACAGCGCAGTGGTACGAGTACTACGCAGGCTGGGCAGACAAGATCACCGGCCAATCCATCCGCGCGTACCCGTCGATCGGGCTTGACTACACCATTCCCGAGCCCGTCGGAGTCGTGGCCGCGCTGATCACGTGGAACGGACCGCTCGGCTTCTGTGGCATGGCTGTGGCGCCGGCATTGGCCGCGGGGTGCTGCGTCGTCATCAAGTCTCCTGAACTCGCACCCTTCTCCCCCGTCACGTTCGCGCAGATCTGCCTCGAGGCCGGCATTCCCCCGGGGGTGGTCAATGTCGTCGCGGGTGGACCGGAGGTCGGAGACTCACTCATCCGTCATCCTGGAGTCGACAAGGTCACCTTCACCGGCGGAACCGAGACCGCAAAGAAGCTCCAAGCTGCTTGCTCGGACACCCTCACGCCGCTCGTCATGGAGCTCGGTGGCAAGTCTGCGAACATCGTTTTCGAAGACGCCGACATCCCTCGTTCCATCCAGCTGGCCGCTCGGTTCACCGGCAACAACGGCCAAGGCTGTTCGCTGCCCACCCGGTTGCTCGTTCACGAATCGGTTTACGACGAGGTCGTCAGTGGCGTTGTGGCCCTGGCGGAGAAGGTCGTCGTCGGCGATCCGTTCGAGCCGGGCGTCACGATGGGACCTGTGATTTCCGAGCAGGCGTGCGATCGCATCCTGGGGATGATCAAGCGAGCCGTCGCCGCCGGAGCGACCCTGCTGACCGGAGGAGAGCGCTTGGGCGGATCACTCGCCGACGGCTTCTTCATCCCGCCGACGATTCTCGGCGATGTCGACGTCAACGCCGAGATCGCCCAGGAGGAGATCTTCGGCCCGGTGCTGTGCGTCATTCGCTTCACGACAGAAGAAGAAGCGATCGAAAAGGCCAACGCGACCCGGTTCGGCCTTGCTGCCTACGCGCAGACAAACAACTTCGCGAGGGCACAGCGCCTCATCGACGCGCTCGAAGCCGGCAATGTTCAGATCAACTCCAGTGGCCCGGGTCCCGTCTCGGTCGCGTCGCCGTTCGGCGGCGTCAAGCAGAGCGGCTATGGCCGGCAAGGTTCGGAAGAGGGCATTCGCGAGTTCCTGTCGATCAAGAACGTCTTGATCAACAGCTGAGGTGCGCGGCGTCCCGGAGCGAGCGCCGTCCTCAGTCGTTCGAAGGCACCCTGAAGAAGCGATTCACCTGTGCTTTTGCCAGCCGGGCAGCAGGTAGGTCGACACCGGCTCTCTCCCCGACCTGCAGTGCGGCTTGAAGATCTTTCTCGGCGACCGCAGCGAAGAAGCGGGCCGCATCGATGGCAGCGGGGTCGTCGTCTGCTGCGAGCGGGCGGGCTCCGGAGCGGCTCATCGGGAACCAGAAGAAGTCGTCAACCAGGTTCGAATGCTCCGCGACGCGCCTGACGAGGGCAGCGTCGAAGCCGATCTCCTCACCCAGCAAAAGCGCTTCGTGCACGGCACACATCGTCAGGTAGCTCATCGTGTTCTTGACCAACTTGAGCTTCATCCCTGAGCCCACCGGTCCGGCATGAATGACATCCAGACTCATGGCATCAAGCACCTGCTTGGCGGCTGCGGCGGCCCCGGCGCTCCCTCCGACCATCGACACGAGCGTGCCCGTCACGGCCGCCGATGGACCGCCGGCGATGCCCACATCGATGACATCGATACCGCACTGCGCGCCGCGGGCTGCGAAGGCTTCGACATCGCCAGGGTCGATGGTGCTACAGACGAGGACGACAAGGCTGTGCGAAACCGCGCCGGCAAGCCCGACGGAACCGAAGATGACGTCTTCGACCTGGGCCGAGTCGAACACGACAACCAGCACGACCTCGCAGTCGATGGCCATGAGAGCAGGCGATGGACAATCGCGCGCTCCGAGCTCCACTAGCGGCGTCGCTGCCTCAGGCCGTACGTCATGAACCAGAACCGGCAGGTCGGCATCCAGCAGCGCACGCGCGATACCGCCGCCCATCATTCCGAGCCCGATGACCCCGACACGTGATGCTTGCATCGCAGAAGCGTTATTTGATTGCTGCTCCAGCGTCAACGGGAAGCGCAACGCCGGTGATGTAGCGAGCCTCGTCGGAAGCCAAGAACAGAACCGCGTTGCTGATGTCATCGACTTCGACGAACGGAACGGGCATCAGGTTGAGCCACATCAAGGCTGCTTCGACGTCCTGGTCGGTCGGGTCCTCGAGATCCGGGCGGAACGCTTTGCGCGTGGCCTCATTCACGATCATCGGCGTGTTCACGTTCGACGGATGAATGCTGTTGACCCGGATCATGTGCGGAGCCAGCTCATGGGCGTACGAACGCATCATCCCGACCAGCCCGTGCTTGGCCTCCGTGTAGCCGCCCCCCGCGCCCAGCGCCCGAAGCCCCGCCAGCGAGCTGGTGATGATCACGACTCCACCAGGAGCACCGTCGATGAGGTACTGCTTGCACACCTCGATCGTTCGGTAGACGCCACTGAGATTGATGTTGACGACCTGCTCGAAGAGATGCACCCGCTCGGCGACCGTCGGTGCAGCCGAGTAAGGCCCGGTGATCCCGGCATTGGCGCACACGATGTCGAGCCGGCCGAATTCCTTGACGCCCTTCTCGACCGCCGAAGCCAACTGCTCAGTGTCACGCACGTCAGCCTTGACGGCAACGATCCGTCCACCGGCCTTTTCCACCAGGGCAACCGTCTGGGCGAACTCGTCCTCGGTCGCCAAGGCGTAGGGAACACCCGCAATGGGCTCGCAGATGTCCACCGCGATGATGTCGGCGCCCTCCTCGGCGAGCCTCACCGCATGCGATCGGCCCTGCCCACGCGCCGCCCCGCTGATGAAAGCGACCTTGCCCTCGACACGACCAGTCATTGCTCTCCATCCCCTGACGTCCGCGCGTGCGATCGAAGGCTCAAAACCGGCCGGACTAGTGTTAGTGCTTACCACACAAAGTAGAAGCTGGCGGCCCCGCCGGTCAACCGCTCGACACGCGGTCCGAGACGCCTAGCCGCTACTCGACCGTGCGTGGGTGATGACCGTGGCGATCTCATCGACAATCACGTCTCGGCTGGGCAGACCATGCTCGAACGAGCGATCGGAGACAGCCATTCCGGCGACCATCGAGACGATGGCGCGCGTCACGATCTCGTTTCTTGCCGGGCGGCCCTGTACAGCCGCGCGGCCGACATTGACGAGCTTGTTGAATGCTTGCCACACATCCTCGTCCACCCCTGCGGCCGAGAGATCGGAGCCGTCGAAGGTGGCCGTGGACCACAAGGCCGCAACCAGGCCGCGGTGGCCCCGGAAAAGGTCGAAGAGGCCCCCGACGAATGACTTCGTCAACTCGAGGGCGGGCTCTTCGAACCCCGCTCCGTCAGCACGTTCCGCGACGAAACCGTCGACAAAGGCCACGAACGGCACGACCATGGCCTCGCGGAAGAGTCCAGCCTTCGATCCGAAGTATCGAAACATCAGGGTTTCGGAGACACCCGCGTGGTCGGCAATCTCGCGCGTAGACGTGCTATAGCCGTGCTCATTGAACAGGTACGTGGCGGATTCGATCAGCAGCCGGCGCGGCTCCCCCTTGAGACGGCGGCGCCGAACTGGCCCTTGCGACATTTGTCGTCATTCACTCCTTCACGGGGGCGAGATTCACCCCGGTGAGCAACAAGTGCCCTGACTCGACCGGGAGCGTGATTCCGGTGATCGACTTGGCCAGATCGGAGTTCAGGAACACTGCTGCGTCAGCAACGACGTCGGGCGACAGAAACGTCTGATTCTTCAGTGCCGCGTAGTGATAGCCGCCGTCGATCATGTCGTCGACTGTCCCGTGGTCATGACCCGCAAACACGTTCCAACCTGCTTGATGATCGGTCATGGGCGTACGGATCGCTCCAGGACTGATCGCATTGCACCGGATTCCGTGAGGGGCTAGCTCCAGGGCCATCGACTTCATCAGCCCGATCGCTCCGTGCTTGGCGGCAACATAGTGCGCGTAGCCAGGTCCCGGCTCGATCCCGTTCACGGAGGAGATGATCACGATCGAGCCGGAGCCGCGCGACATCATGTGCGGCGCGATCGCCTTCGCGGACTTCCAGACGCCGGTGAGATTGGTGCCGACCATCTCCTCCCACGCCTCATCCGTGAGCTCCCAGAAGGGAGCCATGTTCCAGATGCCGGCGTTGGCGATGAGAATGTCGATCTTGCCGAGAGCGCTGATGCCCTTCGACACGGCTTCATCGAGCTGATCCTGGAATCGGACATCGACGGTGAAGCTCAGCGCACGGCGCCCCAGAGCCTCGACCTGCGAGACGGTTTCGCGAAGATCATCGTCGGTGGCCATGTCATAGGAGACGGATTTCAGTTGGGCAGCGATGTCCACGACGACAACGTCGGCGCCCTCCTGCGCACACCGGATCGCGTGCGCCCGGCCCTGCCCGCGCGCCCCTCCGGTGATGAAGGCGACCTTGCCTTCGAGCAGACTCACGTGAGACCTCCTACAGCGATGGCCGGCGGATCACATGATCAGAGTGTGTGGTCGGTCGAGAGGATGTCAACGGCCGCGCGGTAAGTGAGCGACTACTTGCCTCGCAGGGTTCGCTGGGTTAGCTTGGTGCGGCCCAAGTCGCCGGAGGCGAGCAACTGTCCGACCTTCCCGCATGAAGAGGTGGCCACGTGAAGTTCGGAATTTTCTATGAGATGTATGTTCCGCCCGCAGACCTGAGCGACCCGGGGGCCGAAGCGCGAATCGTGCGCGAGACGGTGGATCAGATCGTTCACGCCGACCGCCACGGCTGGGACTATGTTTGGCTTACCGAGCATCACTTCTTGCAGCAGTTCTCGCACATGTCGGCGCCTGAGGTGCTCTTCTCGGCAGCCGCCTACGCGACCGAACACATCCGTTTCGGCTTCGGGTTGGCTCTGACCCCGCCCAAGTACAACCACCCGGTGCGGGTCGCCGAACGCGCTGCGATGCTAGATTGCCTCAGCAACGGCCGAGTGGATATCGGTAGCGGACGCTCGACGACCCCGGCAGAGCTCTACGGATTCGGGATCGACCCCGATGACTCGCGCGCGATGTGGCAGGAAGGTCTCGAGGCCGTAGCGCGACTGCTCGGCGAGGAGAACGTGTCGCTCGACGGAGAGTTCGTCAAGATGCCCCCGCGAACGGTCGTCCCGCGGCCGGTCCAGAAGCCCCACCCGCCGCTATGGGTAGGCGGAGTCGGACCCGGCAATGCCGAGCGGGCCGCGAAGTCCGGTCTGGGCATGCTGTTCTTCGCCAACAACACTCAGCCGGAAGCTCTGCGAGAGTCCGTACGCGCTTACAAGGAAAACATCGGCAACGCGACCCCCTTCGTGCCGGGCGGAGTCAACGATCAGGTTGCCGGTTTTGTGAACGGACTCTGCACGACTGATGAGTCAGATCGTGATCGCGTCCGTTGGCTGGCCGCCACGAAGATGGTGGAGCACACCAAGCACGGATCCCAGTACATGACGCAGGGTTGGCCGGACCCGTCGAACGTTCCCGCCAGCTACGGCCACGTCATGTCCGGTGACACAAAGATGTTCTCCGATGCCATCGCCGCCGACCCCGACGGAGTGGCCAAGGGAATGCTCGAGGCCGGCATGGTCGCCGCCGGGACCCCGGAGGATTGCTACGAGGTTCTGAGCCGCTTCCAGGGAGTCGGCGTGGATCAGGTCATCATCCACATGCAAATGGGTGGAGTGCCGCACGAAGAGATCATGCGCAGCATCGAGGTGCTCGGCACGGAGGTGTTCCCGCGCCTGCGATAGCGAAGTTGAAGTCGGATCGGCCGGGTAGATCCACCGACAGCAATTCGATTGCTGACGCCTGTCCCGCTTGACTCTGCTTCTGGCAAGCGGGTACACACTAAACAACGTCGGTGATGCTTGCCCCGACGATCACCCTTTCATCCGCCGAGCCGGCGCGCTGGTCGCATCGACGACGGAAGAAAATTGCCCGGGTACTTGCCCGTGCATTCGAAGAAGGAGCCCGGTGCAATACCCGAAGTCGATACTTCATGGTCGCAAGCGCGTGTCAACGTCGTTCGCATTGATCACCGTCGCCACGACCATGGTTCTGGGCGGCTGCGGCCGTTCGTCGCAGACCCCCACCGGCGGACAGACTTCGTCGTCGACGGCGCCGGCGTCCGCTGCGGCACCGACGACCGGTGTCGGCGATTTCGGAACGCTCAAGGGCATTTGCGGTCCAGGCACGGCAAAGGGTGCGACGGGTCGAGGGGTCACCAACTCGACCATTCGCATAGGTACGACCGCCGACCCGGGTGCTGCTGCGGTGCCCGGTCTCGAGCAGGAGTTCTTCGATGTCGCAGACGGCTTCTCGAAGTGGTGCAATGCCGCGGGCGGCATCAACGGGCGCAAGATCGTGCTCGACAAGCTTGACGCCAAGCTCTTCAACGTCGGCGCCATCACCGTCGACGCGTGCCAGAAAGACTTCATGTTGGTGGGCGGCGGCAACGCCTTCGACAGTGCCAGCGTCAAGCCGCGCGAAGCCTGCAAGCTAGGGTCGATGCCCGCCTACGCCGTCTCGCCTGAAGCGGTCAATTCCACGCTTCAGGTGCTGGCCTACCCAGCGATCGCGACTCAGTACCCGATCGGGGGCGTTCGCCTGCTGACCGATGCTTTCCCGAAGACGAAAGCCGGTGTCGCGATTGGAGGCAGCAATGTCTCATCGCTGATTCCCACCGGCAAGAAGATCCAAGAGGGCCTCACTCAGCTTGGCGTCAAGGTCACGACCATCCAGTCGAAGCCGCCGCTGGTCGCGAACTTGCGTCCCTACATGGAGGAGCTGAAGAACGACGGCTCCCTCGGCCTCTACGAGTATTCCGGTGTCGATGCGACACCCGAAGTGCAAGCGATGAAGAACGTCGGCTACAGCCCCGACTTCCTTCTCCTGACATCGAATTTCTTTGGTCCTGAGACGGTTGCCGCGTCGAAGACCGTTTCCTTTCCGCCGACCTACGCGGCGCTTCAGCACTTGCCGTTCGAGCTCAGCAGCCAGTTTCCGGTGATGGCGCAGGCGGAATCCATCATGAAGACCGCCGTCGCCAAGCCTCAGCTCGCTGATTTCACCGCGATCGCCTTCGACGCTTGGACGCTGTGGGCCAAGTCGGCCACGGCCTGCGGGTCGACCCTGACCCTCGACTGCGTGCTGGGTAAGGCCGGGGCAGAGACGGCATGGACGGGCGGCGGCATGTTCCCGCCGGTTGTGACCTCACCTGACCACCCGAAGACGAGCTCCTGCCTGCTGGAGATGCGGCTCACGACGAGCGGTTGGGTCTACGACAAGAAGGTCACCGACCCGGACAACGGGGTCTACAACTGCGACTCGAAGAACCTGGCGACGGTCAAGACCTACCAGCAGTAGCAGTCAGCCGACCGGCTGGTCACCCGCGGCGAATCTTGGCTATGCGCACCGGTATGGCGCTCTGCCGAGGCATGCCCACCACCTGACTGATGGGTGCGGTGTTGTCGACGAGTTCATTGGTGCAGGCGCCCTCGACGAGCGGGTCGGCCTGGGGGTCGATACCACCCCAGCAATGCGACATGGAGACCACGCTCGAGCGAAGCTCCTGCTCGCCGTTCACCTGCGCGACAAGGCGGCCGTGAGCGGAGATCACTTCGACCAGATCCCCTTCATCGACCCCGCATTCAGCCATGTCCGACGGATTCATCCGAAGCGGGTTGCCGCCGTACCGATCGCGTTGTTCCGCAAGGGTTTGGCCCCACGAGTTGTGAAAGCGCGAGAGTCGTCTGCTCGTCAGGCGGAAGGGAAATTCCTGCGATTCGGCACTCTCGCCGTCCACAATTGCGAGTTCGTCGATCATCGAACGATCGGCCAGCTCCAGGCGCTGATCGTTTGCCGGATCTGCGGGTCCCACGACGAGCTCATCCAGCTGGGGTGAGACGCCGCTCGGGGTCCGGCGAATCTCCTCGAGGGGGATTCGTGAGCCACCGCAGAACATGTCCCAGAGGCCGTCCGTCGTGATGGTGTCGAGCGCGTGATCGCCGGCTGTGATGTTCAACGGCACGGGCATTCCGACGCGCTGACTGAGATCCCACTCGGTCTGCATCGTGCGAGCAAGCCCGCGGAAGAATTCCCATTCCTCGATCAGGTCACCTGGCGCCGGCACGAGCGCCGGGGCGTACTGGGCGAACGGCTGCGGGAACCGTAGATCGCTGGCCAGCGTGGCGTCGGCGCGTTCAAGACTCATCTTGCAGCCGACGACGTAGTCCGAGATCCGCGCGGTCTGGCTGAGCCGGACGTCGAGCGTCACGAGCAGGTCCAGCGAATTGAGCGCCTGGCGCACCTTGGCGGTGTCGGGCAGAGCAACTAGCGGATTGCCCCCCGATACGACCAGGGCGCGAAGCTGCCCGTCGCCTGGAGTCAGGATCTCATCCGCCAGGGCGGCTGCAGGGAACTGGTTGTAAAGGCTGGAGAGTCCTCGCACGCGGGGCTGAGGGCCCTTCCCCCAGGGGGAACGCGGCGCGCGCGCACCCTCGCGTAGGGCGCGGCCTTGGGTGAGAACACCAGGATTGGCGACCTTGTCTCCGGCTCGCATGTAGCGACCGCACAGGGTGTTCAGGCACAGCAGGAGGTATTCACTCAAAACAGGATGCGGCGCCATGTTGATCCCGGTACCGCCGATCGCGCAACCGCGCTGAGCACGGCCGAACATGCGAGCGGCGGCGATCAGGTCGTCGCGAGGTACCCCTGCCCGGGCTTCGGCGACGGCTGGAGAAAACGGCGCCACAGCCGTGCCTAGCTCCTGGACACCGCTCGTGTGCGCAGCAACAAATTCCTCGTCGTAAAGGCGTTCTTCGAGAATGACGTGGACCATGGCCGCGAGGACCACTGGATCTTCGCCCGGCAGTGGCTGCAGGTGAATGTCTGCCAGCTTGGCTGTCTCGGTCTCGCGAGGATCGAGAACGACGATCTTCAGCCCTTTGCGCTTGCTGTCGCGCAGGGCGCGGCGCGGGTTGGCGACGGGCAGTCCGACGTAGGAGGCCGTTGCAGAAACCACCGGATTGTTGCCGGCGAACAGCACCACGTCGGAGTGCGCGAAGTCCTGGAATCCAGCGGGCCAGCTGCCGTGCAGCGCTCGGGCGATGTCCTTTCCGGGTTGGTCGATGGTGTACGTGGAGTACAACGACGGCGAGCCCACTCCGGTCAGCCACGCCGTCGCCCCTGCCAGCTGGAGAACTTCGTAGCCTCTGGTGCCGACATAGACCCCCACGGCCCTCGGCCCGTGCTGATCACGGATCTCGCTGAGCTGTGCCGCCACCTCCGCGATGGCCTGAGTGCTGCTGATGGACTCCCACCCGTCGCCGCGGCGTCTGAGCGAACTCGTCAGCCGGTCCGGCGCGTTGTGATCCTCCGCAAGGGCGCGTCCCTTGCTGCAGGTGAATCCTTGGGAAAGGGCATGGTCGGGATCGCCGCTGACCTCCAGGACGCGGCGAGTCACATCGTCGACCGTCACCGTGATTCCGCACAGGGCCGGGCAGATTCGACAGTAGGAGTGGGCGATCACGACGCCACGTCCGCGGCTCGGATCAGGCGCGATTGGACAGTACCCACTTGCTTAGGCTACTCCGGAGCCGTCACGCCTATCCATCATCCGACGATGGCGGCTGAATCCGCCCCACCGTCGTGCTGGAGGGCGATCTGGCGTTGATCCGGCAGGTCCATGATCTTGGCGTAGTCCACGAAGCCGCGCAAAGTGTGGCCACCGTCGACACTTAGGTGCTGCCCCGTGACCCAAGACGATTCCGGGCCGGCGAGATAGCGCACCGCTCCCGCGATGTCTGTCACTTCACCGCCGCGAGCGATGGGCTGCCCCTGAAGGAAGTGGGCCATGTAGCCGGCATTCTCAAACGATGCTTCGGCGATGCGCGATCGAGTGAGGCCTGGCCGCACTGAATTGACCCGTACCCCGTAGGCGCCGAGTTCGTCGGCTGCTACCGATACCAGCTGATCGACCGCAGCTTTACCCGCTGCGTAGGCCGACACGTAGCGGGTGCTGAAGCGTGCCGCGGACGAGGAGATGGCGACGATCGATCCGCCGCCGGCGCGCACCATGGCGCGGCCCGCGTACTTGACGGCGAGGAAGACCGGCCGGACGTTTCGATTGACGGTGGCTTCGAACTCGTCGTCGGCATAGAGCAGAACGGGCTTGATGGAGCCTCCACCCGGGATGACCACGCAGATGTCAAGGCCGCCATCGCGTCCGGCGCGCGCAACCGCGGCCGCCACGTCCGCCGCGCGGTAGGCGTCGCAGACGACGGTCTCCACCGGCAAGCCCTGCGCGGCCAGCCCTTCGGCGGTTTCGTGGAGCCCCGAGCGAGAGCGCGAGGCGATCGTCACCTGTGCCCCGTCGCCGGCCAGGGATCGCGCGCTCGCCAAGCCGATCCCGGCGCTGCCTCCTATGACGAGTGCTCGCAGGCCGGCCAACACCGACGCCGTCATCGGGTACTTCCCAGGCCGCCGGTCACCGAGATGAGCTGCCCGGTGATGAAGCGGGAGTCGTCGCTGAGCAGAAAGGCGACAACCGGGGCCAAGTCCTGTACGGGGTCCCCCAACTTCCCGCCGACCGGCAGGCGGCTGGCGATGGACGCCTCGTGTGCCCGCAACTGTTCGGGCGTGTAACGGGCGCGGGATTCCTCATACATCTCAGTCCAGATCGCCGGCAGGATCGTATTGACGGTGATGCCGTGGCGTCCCCACTCGTGAGCGATGCTGCGCGACCACGCAATGACGGCGCCTTTGGACGCGGAGTAGTGCGCACCGTAGACGTGAGGGACCAGACCGGAGTCCGAACCGAAATTGACGATCCTTCCCCATCCACGATCCCGGAGATAGGGAAACACCGCCTGATTGGTGAGGAAGGTGCCGCGCAGATTGACGTCGAGCACCTCGTCCCATTGCTCGTCTGTCATCGTCGCGGCCGCACAATGGCGCTCGACGCCGGCACAGTTCACCAGACCGTCGATGCCTCCCATGATGGCCGCGGCCTCCGTGAAGGCGGTCTCCACGTCGCTGCGTTTGCTGACATCGCAGGCGAGGATTCGCACCCCATCAGGTCCGGTCGACCCAGGTTGATCGATGCCGATGACCGACGCACCGGAGCGGGAGACGCTCTCCGCGACCGCACGCCCCATGCCCCTGGCCGCCCCGGTCACAACAAACGACTTGCCGTGTAGATCCACTGATGCTCCGTCCGTTTGAGCGCAGACGCGGCGGAGCCGTCGCCCGAAAACGTCTTACTCGTCCGCTGGGAAACTAGGCCCCTCCTTGCAGTGTTGTCGAGTCAGTGGTTACTGTCCTCGCGTGCCAGTCGAGACGCCGTCCGACCTCGTCAGCAGTCCCTATCCGGCATTGGCGGAACTGCGGGCGCAGGGTGCCGTCCATTCCGGTGAGCTGATGCAACTGCTGAACGCCGGGTTGCCCATGTCGACCGGGCTGGACGCGGTAACCGGTCCCAGCTACTCCGTGGTGGGACACGAGCAGGTGTGGACGGTCCTGCGCAGCCCCGACTTCTCATCCAAGGCGACCTCGCAGACCATCGGCCAGTTCCTGGGCCGCACGATCCTGGAAATGGATGAGCCCGAGCACAAGCTCTACCGCCGGCTCATCGCACCTGTCTTCACCCGCAACTCCCTGAAGACCTGGCACGACCGCTACGTCGTACCCGAAGTGGCCGCCATCATCGACAGCTTCACCGGATCAGGGTCAGCCGAGCTCGTCCGGGACCTGACGCAGCCGCTTCCTATTCGACTCATCGCACATCTGCTGGGCTTGCCGCTGAGCGATGTCGAAGAGTTCCAGGAATTGGCGTCGGTCATGGTCGCGCTGGAAGCGCACATCACCCCGCAGCAGCAAGCCGCTGCATCGAGCAGGCTGCGGGACTACTTCCTCGACATCATCGCTCAGCGCCGGCGCGACCCCAAGGACGACGTCGTCAGCCTGCTGTGCCTGAGCGAGGTCGAGCAGCAGCGGCTGACCGACGAGGAGATCGTGAGCTTCCTGCGCCTGCTCCTGCCGGCCGGAGCCGAGACGACGTATCGCGCGTCCGGCAACCTGCTGTTCGCCGTGCTGAGCGACCACCAGCTCTGGTCAGGCGTCAAGGCCGACCCCGCGCTCATCCCCATGGCCGTTGAGGAAACGCTGCGCTGGGAACCTCCCATCATGGCCATCGGTCGCGTGCCGACGATCG
Source organism: Frankiaceae bacterium (assembly GCA_036272075.1). Lineage (GTDB taxonomy): Bacteria > Actinomycetota > Actinomycetes > Frankiales > Frankiaceae > DATAZK01. The sequence goes on along the minus strand of DATAZK010000240.1, from coordinate 49,563 downwards.
ACGTCGAACTCGCCGGTGTCGCCATTCCGGCAGGGAGTGCAGTTCACCTTTCCCTGGGGGCGGCCAACCACGACAGCACCGTCTGGGATCGCCCTGACGAGTTCGACGTCCAGCGGCGCACGCAGGCGCACATGGCCTTCGCGTCAGGACCTCACCTGTGCATCGGGCTGAACCTCGCCCGGATGGAAATGGGAGCGATCCTGCGCGGGGTGATGCGCCGGTTCCCCTACTTGCGCTTCGACCCCGACGCCGGCGAGCCGCGGATCGAAGGCATCGCCTTCCGGTCGCCTCCCGAACTTCCCGTGGTGTGGGAAAAGCCTTAGCCCGTCGCGTCAAAGGAGACGACCTTGGTCTACAAAGTGATCCAGTGGGCGACCGGCAATGTGGGCCGCCATTCGCTTCGGGGCATCATCCAGCACCCCGACCTGGACCTGGTCGGTGTGAAGACCTACGACCCCGCGAAAGCCGGTCATGACGCCGGCGAACTGGTCGGCCTGCCTGCGGCTGGCGTCGCGCTGACTGATGATGCGGAGGCGATCTTCGCCCTGGAGGCGGACTGCGTCAGCTACAACGGCCTCGGCGTCACGCAGAACGACCTCACACAGACGGTTTCCGACATCAGTCGCTTCCTCACCTCCGGCAAGAACGTCGTCACGAGTGCGATCGACTATCTGCTCTATCCATCGGCAATGGGTGCCGGCATGGCCACGCCTGAGACCCTCACACGTCTGCAAGACGCGTGTGCAGAAGGCAACTCCACGCTGTACCAATCGGGCGCTACTCCGGGCTTTTCGCTCGACGCCTGGCCCATTGCCATATCGCGTATCTCGCGGGTCATCGACCACATCACCATCACCGAGATGGTGGACCTGAAGACCTACTCCTCGGAGTCCGTCCTGCGCGGCTTCATGGGCTTCGGCCAGCCGCCGGAGCCACTCGCACCGTTCTTCGAGATGATGTACGACGTCGAAGGTTCTGCCTACTACCCCGCGATCCGCATGGTCTCCGACGCACTTGGGCTGGGCCTCGACGAGGTGACCTTTTCTCACGAATTCGGGCTCACGGAAACGCCGTACATGCAGGCAACAGGACTCGTCGAAGCTGGCACGGTTTCTGCGGCGAAGGCCGCCTACACCGGACGCTCGGGCGGCCGCGAGGTCTTCCAACTGCAGTTCTACTGGCGCATGAGCGACGAGATCGCGCCCGACTGGCCCACCGGTGACGGACGCTGGACTGTGCACATCCAGGGCGATCCCACCATCCAAACCGAGATCCAGGTGACGACCGAGTGGGACACGAAGCGTGCGACCTCGATCATGACCGCCATGGCGCCGATCAACGCGATTCCTGCGGTGTGTGCGGCTCGCCCGGGAATCAAGACCCACCTCGACCTGCCATTTTTCGGTGGCGGCTATCCCCTCCCGTCCTGACGCCCGCGGGAAGAAGAGTTGTTACGCGTGGTGTGCTTCGGACGGCTCACCGACCCTTCCCGGGTCGACGACGTGGTCACCGCCTTCCGACGGCTGATCGAAGACGAGCCACTCATCCGACACGGTGAGGTCCGAGCCGGCCTTCGGCTCGCAGAGGACCTTGTCGCGCACGCCCATTACTCCTGGGCCTTGGATTTCGACGACGAGAGTGCATGGCGTGCGTACATGGTCAGCCCTCACCACGCCAAGTGCGCAGCGCTCGTCACACCTCTGCTGGACAGCTCGATCCTGACCGAATATGCGGTCTGATCAACGCAAGGAGATACCCGTGGACTCGTGGCCGGGTCAGTACTGCATCAACGTCACCGACATCGAACGGACCATCGCGTTCTATGAAGCGATAGGGCTCAGCAACACCAGCCGCACTGAAATTCCGCAGGCACTCGAGGCCATCATCACCGAGCCCGGAGGCAAGGGCGGCAAGATCCAGCTCGCCCAGCAGGTCGAGAACCACGCTCCGATCGACTTCGGACATGCCTTCTGGAAGCTCTACATCCTGACGAACGACATTCATCGGGTGCACGCAGCAGCGGTCGCCGCCGGCGCTGAAGTTGTGAGCGCGCCTGCCGCGCTCGACCGATGGCCGGTCACCGTGTCGTTCGTCAGGGACCCTGATGGCTACCAGATCGAGTTCGTCCAGCAGGACCCGTGGCCGGACGGTGATTCGAAAACCCTTGCCTGGGTGGGGCAGTACTGCATCTACGTGTCCGACATCGAACGCACCATCGAGTTCTACGAGACGTTGGGCCTCACCCTGGCCAGCCGGACTGAGATCGACCATGCGTATGAGGTGGTGCTGGACAATCCCGAAAGGGCCGGCAACCGGGTCCAGCTCGCGCAGCAGAAGCAGCCGACCGGCCCGATCGACATGGGCTCGGCGATGTGGAAGCTCTATTTCCTCACCGACGACTGCGTTGCGTTGTATGAGAAGTTGGTGGGGGCCGGGTATCCAGGCCTGATCGAGCCTGTTCGTCTTGAACGGTGGCCGACGACCATGGCGTTCGTCGCCGACCCTGACGGCTATCAGATCGAACTCGTACAGGTTCACGGCGACCCCGATGCAGCGAAAAGCGTCTGACACGAACTCATCCCGCATCTTGTGCAGTGAGCAGTCACCGACTAACGTTCGGCGGCAGCGCGTTCAACGCGCCGCTGTAAGGGTTGACGTCGAGCCTGGGGGTTCGCATGACGGTCACCGAAGTCCGTCAAAAGCAGATCGTCATTTCCGGTGACGGGCATGCGGGTGCGGATATCCATGACTACAAGCCCTACCTCGAACGCAGATACCACGAGGAGTTCGACGCGTGGAGCGGCACCTATAAGAACCCGTTCTCAGACCTTGTGCGCGCGGGTCGCGACCGAAACTGGGACACGGCGGTCCGCCAACGCGACCTCGAGGCCGACGGCGTCGTTGCCGAGGTCCTCTTCCCGAACACCGTGCCGCCGTTCTTCTCCAGTGGCAGCAGCCTGATCATGCTTCCGCCGACTGCCGAGGAGTACGAGCACAAGTGGGCCGGCCTCAAGGCCCACAACCGGTGGATGGTCGACTTCTGCTCCGAGGTGCCTGGCCGCCGCGCCGGGATCGCGCAGATCCTGCTGAACGACGTTGACGACGCCGTTGCCGAGATTCGCTGGGCGAAGAATGCGGGGCTCACGGGAGGCATCCTGCTTCCTGGTGTGCCGCCGGGCTTCACCTCCGACATCGCTCCGGTCTATGCCGAGAAGTACGAGCCGATCTGGCGCACATGCGCCGAGTTGGAGATGCCGCTGAACAACCACGGAGGGTCCGGCGCCGCACCCTTCGGCGCTGAGCCCGCAGCCCGCGCGGTCGCTCTGGTCGAGATCCCGTTCTACAGTCATCGCAGCATGTGGCACCTGATGTTCGCCGGAGTCTTCGAGCGCTACCCGAACCTGAAGATGGTGCTCACCGAACAGGGCACCGGTTGGGTGCCCGGAGCATTGGCGACACTCGATGAGTTCTTCCTTCGCTATCACACGGAAGGCGGCATCGAGAGCCTGATCGTCGGCCCGGGTGTGGATGGCTTGCGACGTCGGCCCAGCGAGTACTTCGCTGAGAACTGCTATGTCTGCGCGAGCAATACCCGGTTCGCCGAGATGGCCATCCGGCGCGACGTGGGCGTCGACCGCATCATGTGGGGCGCCGACTATCCCCACGTGGAGGGTTCGGTGCCACACACGATGGAGGCGCTGCGCTACCTCTACGCCGACATCCCGGCAGATGAGCAGCGCCAGATCCTGGCCGATACGGCAATCGACTGCTACGGCTTCGATCGCGAACTGCTGCAGACCGCGGCCAACCAGATCGGCCCGAGCTTGGATGAGCTTTCGGTGCACCTGGATGCGTCACAAATACCAGCCGATTCCACCTGCAACACCTTCGACACCCGTGCGATCGTCAAAGCCTGGTGAGCTCATGTTCGGCCGCCTGACCTCGTGGCGGATCCCCCCGACAGCTTGACCCTCAGGGAGCCCCACAAATGAATCAGCGCCGCTACCTCGTCGTGTCCTCTGATTGCCATGCCGGGCAACCGACGGAGTTCTACCGCCCCTACCTCGAAAGCAAGTACCTCGAGGCCTTCGACGCGTTTCTCAAGCAACGCGATCAGATGCAGGCGCTGCGCCAATCACAGAAGCAGGAGAACGAGGAGTTCGTCGAGACCTGGTTCGGCGAGAACGAGGAAGGTCTCACCGGGGGGTGGGAGGCCGGAGTCCGCGACCGTGAGCTCGATCGCGATGGCGTTGCCGCGGAAGTCATCTTCCCTGATTCCGACGCGGTACTGGGATCAACCGCAGCGCCTTTCGGCGCGGGTCTGGGACTCGGCGGCGGCGGATCCGACCCTGAACTCCAGCTCGCTGGTGCCCGGGCGTACAACCGGTGGCTCGCGGAGCTGTGCCAGGACAGTCCGGAGCGACGCGTGGGTCTCGCACTCATGCCCATCCTCTCCGACCAGGACGCCGCAGTGAGGGAGATCCGGAGCGCGTTCGAGTCAGGTTTGCGGGGGCTGATGATTCCGGCGATGTGGAACGATTTCGCGCCGTACCACGACCGCGTGTACGACAAGGTCTGGGACGTGGCCCAAGAACTCGACATGCCGCTGCACACCCATACCGGTGTCGGTCCTGTCGCCGAATACGGCCCGTACTTCGGAATCGGCACCGCCGAGTACGCGTTCTGGGCGTCGCGGCCGCTGTCGTTCCTTCTGTGGTCCGGGGTGTTCGATCGCTTCCCGCGGCTGAAGTTCGTCACCACGGAAGCCGGCTGCTACTGGCTGGCCGACCTGCTGTGGCGTTGGGACATGGTCTACGACCGTGAGTTCGGCGCCGCCAAGCTGTCGGGTATCACCCAGTACATCTCCAAGCGGCCAAGCGCGTACGTCGACAGCAACTTCTGGGCCGGTGCTTCGAACACCAAGGAACGCGAACTCCTGCGCCGCTATGAGATCGGCATCGACAACATCATGTGGGGCAGCGACTTTCCGCACCCCGAAGGCTCTTGGCCCAATACCAAGAAGAGGCTTCGCGAGAGCCTGTGGGACATCCCGGTCGATGAGACCCGCCGCATCCTCGGAGAGTCTGCACTGGACAACGTCTACTCGCACCTCGATCGAAGCGCGCTGCGGGAGCTGGCGGACACGATCGGCCCAACGCCCGAGGAACTCGGTCAGACCGACGAGGTCGACCTCACCAAGTGGGACAAGCTCAAGGCGGCCGGCCGGCCATGGATCACGCACCAGTCCCCGGTCTAGTCGTGGCCGGCTACTTCTTCGGTGTGCCGCCGGACTGGCTCGCCATGTTCTCCCCGAGGAGGTAGCTCGGCAGGGTGCCGGACAGCTGAGACTCCAGGCGCTGTTGGAGCTTGGCTGTCATCCCTTGCCCGTCGTTGCCCGAGATCCAGAATTTGTCGTCCCGCACCCCCTCGATGACGAGCTCACCGATCTCCTCCAATGAGGCGAACTTCACCTCGACACCAGCCTTGTCCATGTTTTCCAGGAACGTGGACAGTGAATCGAAACCGTCAGGCTGGGGATCGTTTTCACGCACGTACTTCGCGGGCCGGTTCGTGCCAGGCTGCCATATTCCGGTCTTGAGCAGGCCACCGCTGCGTGTCGACGGAAACAACACGGATGCCCCGACGGACGCGCCGATCTCCTTCAACTGCGCCCACAGGCACTCCGTGATCGTCACGACCGCGGCCTTGGTGGTGGGGTAGATGGCCCCCGCCGGCAACGTCACCAGTCCGCCGTTGCCCGAGGAGGTGTTCACGACGTGGCTGTCCACGCCTTGCTCGATCATCAAGGGCACGAAGGCCTTGATGCCGTGAACGACTCCGAACACGTTCACGTCGACCGACCAACGCCAGTCGTTGACATCGTGCTCCCACATCTTCCCTTGCGCACCGGACGAGACACCGGCGTTGTTGCACAGCAAGTGGACGGCACCGTACCGCTCGAGAACGCGGTCACGAAGCGCTTCCATGGATCCCAGCGAGGTCACGTCGGAGGGAAAGCCAAACACCTCGAGCCCGCTCTCCTGAAGCTCCGCGACAGTCTGAGCCAGCTGCTCCTCGAGCACATCGGTCAGCACCACCTTCATGCCGGATTCGGCGAACCTCTTCCCCATAGCCGCACCGATCCCACGAGCGCTGCCTGTGACGACGGCGACCTTGCCGGAGACATCCTGGATCACGGTCAAGCCGCCTTCCGCGCGAGAAGCGGGTGCTCACTGCGAGCCGAAATATGAGCATGCTACTCAGCCGGTCATCGTTCACCAACCCTTGAGCAGATAGGGAAATTAGGCATACGCGGGTTGCTTGACGAGTGATGTGAGCAGGTACACACTTCACGAGCTTGTAACCCACGGCGGCAGCCCCACCGCCGCCCGCGGTCAATCTGGCCACCCGCAACGCGCGGCTCAGTCGGACCCACAACGACATGGGCGCGAGGCAATCGCGAGAGAGCAGGAGAGCCGTGCCGAGGTCAGTCTCGACAACTCTGAAACCGCTGCGGGCCGCTGTCGTGGTGGCCGCTGCTGGATCGCTCCTGGTCGCGGGTTGTGGACGATCCTCGTCGCCACCCGGTACCGACAAGCCCGCCGCGTCGAGTTCGACATCCAAGGCGCCGGCAACGTCAGCCGGTAAAGGCGATTTCGGTTCCCTGAAGGGCATCTGCGGTCCCGGCAACGCCACCGGTCCCGCCCAGCGCGGTGTGACGAACTCCGAGATCCGCCTGGGTACCACTGCCGACCCGGGTGCCGCCGCGGCACCAGGACTCGAGCAAGAATTCTTCGACGTGGCCGAAGGTTTCACCAAGTGGTGCAACGATGCCGGTGGCATCAACGGCCGCAAGATCGTGCTCGACAAGTGGGACGCCAAGCTCTTCAACGTCGGAGCCGTAACTACCTCGGCGTGCCAGAAGGACTTCATGCTGGTGGGGGGCGGCAACGCGTTCGACAGCGGCGGCGTGAAGCCGCGTGAAGCCTGCAAACTCGGGGCGATGCCGGCCTATGCGGTCTCGCCCGACGCCTTGAAGTCTTCGCTGCAGGTGCTGGCGTTTCCGGGGTTCCTGACGAAATACCCGATTGGCGGGATACGGCTGCTGACTGAGGCATACCCCAAGTCGAAGACTGGCGGCGTCGCGATCGGAATCACGAATCTGGCTTCCTTACTTCCGACGTCACTCAAGATCAAGGAAGGGCTCACCCAGCTCGGGGTCAAGGTCACAGCCGTCCAGGCGAAACCCCCGCTCCTCGCCAATTTCCGGCCCTACGCGGAACAGTTGAAGCAGGACGGGTCGATCGGGCTGTACGAGCTAGGCGGCAGTGATCCGAGCACGGAGGTTCAGGCCATGAAGGATGTTGGGTACACACCCGAGTTCCTTCTGCTGGGCCCCCCGGCGTTCACCCCCAAGACGGTCGACGAAGCGAACTCGATCGCCTTCCCGCCCACTTATGTGGCCCTGACGCACCTACCGTTCGAACTGAGCGACCAATATCCCGTGATGGCGCGGGCAAAGGCCATCGTCTCCGCGGCAGTGTCCAAGCCCGATCTCGGCGACTTCACTGCCATCGCCTTCGACGCTTGGACGCTGTGGGCGAAGTCAGCAACGGCTTGCGGATCTGACCTGACAGTGGCCTGCGTGCTGCAAAAGGCGGGCTCGGAGACAGCATGGACCGCCGGAGGCATGTTCCCACCGGTGAGAACCTCGCCTACCGACCCCGGCGGAAGTCCTTGCCTTATCCAGATGCGGCTGACCACCAAGGGATGGGTCTACGACAAGGCAGTCACCAACCCCGACAATGGCGCCTACAACTGCAACCCCAAGAACGTGGCCACGGTCCACACCTACCTGCCGTGAGCCGCACGCTTTTGGCCGAGGAGACGTTCATGGACCGCATGGAACTGGCAGCAGATCGGTCCGAACTTCGTGTCCTTGTCGAGAAGTACGCGTTCTGCGCGGACAGACGTGATCGTGAAGGGTTCGCGGGCGTCTTCACCGCCGACGGTGTCCTCGCGACCGGGCAAAGCCGGCGGTTCGAGGGCCGGCCGGCCATCGCCGGAGTGCTCGACCACCTGGATGCCAACTACCCCCAGACGATGCACTTCGTGGGCAACCACGAGGTGGAAGTCGACGGCGACGTCGCCCGCGGCTTGGTGTACTGCCACGCACGCCACGTCTATGAACGGGATGGCGTGAAGCGCGACACCCTCATGGTCATCCGGTATCACGACAGCTACGTGCGGACCGAGATCGGCTGGCAGATCAAAGAACGCAGGCTCGACATCGACTGGCAGGAAGACCGGCCGCTGCAGATCTGAGCTACGAGGAGCAGCCAGTTGAGCAATCCACCCGAACGTCATCTCGGTGGGAAGGTCGCCATCGTGACGGGTGCCGGTAGGGGCATCGGCCGGGCGACCGCTCTCGCTTTGGCGAGCGCGGGAGCCGATGTCGTCGTCAACGATCCCGGGGGTGGCATTGACGGCGCCGGCGCCGACCCCGATGTGGCAGAGGGAGTCGCCCAGGAAATCCTGGCCACCGGGGGTAGCTCGCTGTCCAACCTCGACAGCGTGGCAACGCTCTCTGGAGCGCAGGCCATCGTCGACACCGCTCTGCGCCACTTCGGCCGCATCGACGTGCTGGTCAACAATGCCGGGATCAGCCGGCAGAACATGCTCTGGGACATGCCGGAGGAGGACTTCGAGTCGCTGCTCTCGACTCATCTGAAGGGCACCTGGAACATGATGAGGGCCGCAGCCCCGCACCTGATGGCGCAAAAGGCGGGGTCAATCATCAACATGTCGTCGGGGGTGTCGCTGCTCGGCGCCATCGCGAATGCGGGCTATTGCGCTGCAAAGGCTGGGGTTCTTGGACTTTCAGCGGCGGCAGCCATGGATCTCGGCCCGTTTGGGATCCGGGTGAACTCCCTGTTTCCCGCGGCCAGTAGTCGGCTGGATACCAAGGAAGAGCCGTGGCGAAAGATCTACCGCACGTCAGACCGACCCGTCATGCCGCCGGACGTCTGGCGACCGGAGATCGTCGCAACCTTCGTCGCCTACCTCGCCTCCGACAAGGCCGCCGACGTCAATGGACAGCTTTTCGCCTGCGGGGGCGAAAGCATCGCTGCCTTTCCGGTCTGGCAAGCCGACACGACCCTCAGAAGCCCGGGCGGTGACTGGACGCTGGACTTGCTCGCCGAGTCGGTGCCCAAGCTCCTTGCGAACAAGGTGAACCCGTCGCCGCGGCAGGAAGAACCCTTTGTCTGGCCGTGGATTCGGCCCGGCGGACTGTCGGAGGCGCACCAGTCCCTCGAGCGGCGCTAGCCTAGGCCGGCTCGGCGATCGGGGGGTGACCGATCAGCTCTTGGAAGGCGGTCATCGTGTCGTCTGCTACCACGGCGTCGCCCCGGTCCACTACCGTCGCCCAGCCGTCGTTGATGACCTGAGGATCGAAGCCCTCGCGGTCGACCTTGATGCCGCGGGTCTCGCCCAGGTACACGATCCCGGCATGGCCTCCGCCGACACTGAGGATCCGTCCGGTGAATTCCAGCTCGTCGCTCATCAAGAGCGGCGCGATGGGCGCGACCGCTGAGAGCGGTACGAGGCTGCGCAGCGGGCTGTTGCGCGCTGCCTCCTCGGCATTCTCGCCCACCCGCGTGGCCATTCGCGACCACGCGTGGGGCGATACCGCATTGACGCGGATGCCATGCGCTTCGCCTTCAGCGGCCAATGTTCGCAGCAAGCCGATGACCGACGCCTTGGTCATGGCGTATCCGGCGTTGCCGGCCATCCCGTAGATCGCCGCCGACGAGGTCACGAGCATCAGGCGACCATGACGCTGGGCCACGAAGTGTCGCCAGGACTGCTGAGCGAGCCGCCAGGCTCCGAACACGTGGGTCTCGACCAGTCTCTCGAAGAGGCTCTCCTCGATGTCCTCGAACGGGATGCCGGGGCGGATGATCCCGGCGTTCAGCACGCAACCATCGAGCCGCCCGAAGGAATCGAGCGCCAGCTTCACGAGATCTGCGGACCCCTCACGCGAGGTGGCGTCGCCTCCGTGAGCGATGGATTCGCCGCCATTCGCGCGGATCTGTTCGGCTACATCCTCGGCGGGCCCGCGATCGCTGCCATTGCCGTCGACCGACACTCCGAGGTCATTGACGATGACCTTGGCGCCGCGGGCGGCGAGCGCTAGCGCGTAGTCACGGCCGAGCCCCCTGCCTCCCCCGGTGACGACGATGACGCGATCTTTGACGGTGACGCTCATGCCGACAGGCCTTCCTTGACGTCGAAACCCTCGTAGCCGGACTCGGCAACCCGCCGGCAGCGCTCCCGATAGCCGGGAAGGCCGCCGAGGTAAGGCAGGAACTTGCGTGGCTTCCCCGGCACGTTCGAGCCCAGATACCAGGAATCGGCATAGCGATGCACGGTGTGCTGAGCTGCCTCCGCGACGTGCTGCCCCCATGCCTCCTGCGCCTGGGCTGAAGCCTCGAGGCGATCGGCGCCGCGGGCCTTCAGATGATCCAGGGCGTCGGCGATCCATTCGACGTGCTGCTCGATGGCGCGTATGACGTTGACGAGAACCGAGGGGCTGCCCGGGCCGGTGATCGTGAACAAATTCGGATAGTGGTGGATCGCCAATCCGAGGTAGCTCGACGGGCCGTCAGCCCACCGTTGCGCCAGGGAGATCCCGTCGTCTCCTACCAAGCCAAGACGGGTCAGCGGGCCGGTGATCGCGTCGAAACCCGTTGCCATCACGATGACATCGAGTTCGAAGCTGCGCTGCGTCGTACGCAGTCCCGTCGGCGTGAATTCGACGAGCGGCTCCGAACGAACGTCGACGAGCTCGACGTGAGGGGCATTGAACGTCTCGTAGTACCCCGAGTCGACACAAGGACGCTTGGCCCCCACCGGCTGGCCGTGCGGCGTCAGACGCTGGGCAAGCTCCGGGTCCGCTACCGTCTGCCGAATCTTCGTGGCGACGAAGTCGGACAAGGACTTGTTCGCCTCGATGTCCAACAGCGTGTCGTTGAAGGCCGAAAGGATGTCGGTACCGCCGACGGTCCAGGCGTGCTCATACGCGGCCTGGCGCTCGTCAAAGTCGACAGCGAGTGCCGACTGGCCGGTCGAAGGAATGAAGTGTCCCGCACCGCTGGTCTGGGCGACCGCCGCGACCGCCGCATAGGTGATGCTGGCCAGCCATTGTTCGCGACCGGAGAGCAGCCGATTGCGGGCGGGGAAGCTGTAGTTCGGGGTGCGCTGGAAGACGACCAAATGGTCGGCCGCTTTCGCCATCTCGGGTACGAGCTGAACTCCCGAGGAGCCGGTGCCCACCACTCCGACGCGCTTGGCTCCCAGGTCGACGCCGTCCTCAGGCCACTCAGCTGAGTGGACGATCTGGCCGAGATACTCGTCCTGCCCGGGCAGGTCCGGCGCGTTGACGGCAGACAGGCACCCGACCGCGGTGACGCAGAACCGTCCCTTCACCGTGCTCCCGTCGCCGAGTGTCAGCTGCCAGACGTGCTCGTCGTCATCGAAGTTTCCTGCGACAACGGGCGTACTGAAGCTGATGTCGCGGCGAAGGTCCAGCTGATCGGCAACGTGGCGGGCATAGTCGAGGATCTCCGGCTGCGTGGCGTAGCGCTCGGTCCATTCCCACGAGCCATAAAGGCTTTCGGAGAAGACGTAGCAGTAGTCGAGACTGGGCACGTCACAGCGTGCGCCCGGGTAGCGATTCCAGTACCAGGTGCCCCCGACATCTGAGCCGCGCTCGAATACCCGAACCGAGTACCCGCGCTGCCGCAGGGTGTGGAGTGCGTACATCCCGGCGAAGCCGGCGCCGATCACCAGTACGTCGTAGTCGAGCTCCGGCGACCGTGAGAGCTCAGCCAACCATTCACTCCTTCATACAGGCCTGGATATGAGTCCCGGCAGGCATTAAGCTAGCACCCACTCGCTTCACGCAAAACCGGCAACGCCTTGGAGGCGAACTGAATCCGGTGAGCCAGGCCAACGTGACCTCGCATGTCCAGTCACTCGTCGAGGCAGACCGCAAACTCGCGTCTGCGGGGAGTCCTTTCGAGCTACGCAACGAGGTCGTTCTCGGAGAGACGCTTCCGGTCTTCGCCCAGCGGTTGCCCAACATCGGTGCGCTCCTCGACCGAGCAGCGAACTTCGGCGACGCGGAGTTCCTGGTCTTCGAACGAGGTCCCCGGATCAGCTTCGCCGAGCACGATCGCTTGGTAGTCGCCGTCGCCGATGGGCTGCACCGCCGGCACGGGGTGACCAAAGGCAGCCGCGTCGGCATCTTCTCAGCCAACAATCTCGGCTGGGTTCTGGTCGCTCACGCCTGTGCCAAGCTCGGTGCCGTCGCCGTCGCCTACAACAGTTGGTGGACCGCCGAGGAATTACGCCACGCACTGGCCGCGACCTCGCCGTTGCTGGTCTTTGCGGACGCGAAACGGCGCGACACCCTCGATACCCTGACTGACCTCCCGCCCGTCCTTGACTGTGAGCGGGTGGCCGAAGACCTCGGCTCCCAGGACGATGTGACGGCGGGCGCGGCGGGTACGAACGAGACGGCCGTCGACGAAGACGACCCTTGGCTGCTCATCTTCACCAGCGGCACTTCCGGCCGCCCCAAGGCTGCCGTGCTCAGTCACCGCAGCATGATCGCCTTTGTCCAACTCAATGCCTACATGGGCGCCAGAGGTCAGGTACTTCGAGGAGGCTCCGACGCTGCTCCTGCCCCGACGGTGTGCCGGCTCGCGGTGTTCCCGCTCTTTCACATCTCCGGCATGGGCTCGTTGGCCGCCTCACTTGCCTTCGGTCACAAAACCGTCTGGCCGGCAGGCAGATTCGACCCGCAGCGCGTCATCGAACTGACGAAACGTGAACGGATCACCCTTTGGGGAGGGGCCTCCACCCATCTCGCGCGGCTGCTGAATCATGCCGACGTGGATTCGGTAGGGGCCCAGCTGTTGCAGGTGGGCATCGGTGGCTCTGCCTCGACTCCCGCTCTCATCGAGCTGAGCGAAGCGCGACTCCCCCACCTACGCGGCACCTTCTCCTCCGGTTACGGCATGACCGAATGCGGCGGACTCGCCACCTTCGCGTCGAACGTTTTTCTTCGCTGGACACCGGACTGCGTGGGACCGGCGCTCCCCACGGTCCAAGTCAAGATCGTGGATGACCGAGGCGACGAGGTGCCCGAGGGCGAAGTGGGCACCATCTGCATTCGCAGCCCGCTGGTCATGCTCGAATACTGGAACAATCCGACAGCGAATTCGACAGCTCTGATGCCGGGTCGATGGCTGCGCACCGAGGACTTCGGCCGGCTGGAAGCCGGGATTCTGTTCTTGGCTTCTCGCCGGCGTGACCTCATCATCCGTGGCGGGGAAAACATCTACCCAGGCGAGATCGAAAATGCGCTGGAGAACCACCCGGACGTCTTGGAGACGGCGGTCTTCGGAGTCGACGACGTGGAGTACGGCCAGGTGGTTCATGCGCTCGTAGTCGTCGAACCCGGCAGCACCCTGACCGCGCCTGAGCTTTCCGACTACCTGACCGCCCAATTGGCCTACTACAAAGTCCCGGCACGTATCGAGATCCGTAGCCGGCCACTGCCCCGGAGCGCCACGGGCAAGGTCTTGAAACACCTCATCGAATCGCAGACCGAGCACCTGGCGCCCGCCGAGCCGGTCTGAGCAATCCCATCAGCGTGAGGAGAAGCCATGATTGTCGATGACATACCGGTGGTGGACGTCGACAGTCATGTGAGTGAGCCGCCTGGATTGTGGCTGGATCGGCTGCCCCGCCACTGGCACGACCTGGCACCTCGCATCGAATCGACGGATACGCCGGCCGGAGACATGTGGTTCGTCGACGGCCGCAAGATGTCGCCGGCGTGGGGCCTGGCTCCTGCCGGTTGGAGGGAAGGTTTTCCTTCCCACCCCCGAGTGATCGGCGAAGTCGATCCAGCGGCGTACGACCCCGTGGTCCGCGCGCAGCGCTTGGACGAGTTCGGCATTCGCGCTCAACTGCTCTATCCCAATCTGCTCGGAGCCCACCTTCGGACCTTCATGGCGGTGGGTGATTCGGACTTCCGGCTCGCCTGCTTTCGGGCCTACAACGACTTCCTGGCCGACTTTGCAGCCGCCGCACCCGGCCGGTTCGTTCCCATCGCCGCATTGCCCTTCTTCGACCTCGACGCCTCCGTCGCGGAGATCGAGCGTTGCGCTGCGCTGGGGCACAAGGGCATCCTGCTGGCCAACCAGCCGGAGCTTGCCGGTCTTCCCCGGCTTCGCGATCCTCACTGGCATCCGCTGTTTCGTGCCGCCGAGGACGCCGGACTCTCGGTCAACTTTCACGTCGGTTTTGCGATGGCTGCCGCGGCAGGCGACGAGGCCGTGACGATGAGCGAGGAAGAGCGAAAGCTGTGGCAGGCGTTCGCCGACGGCAAGGCGGGCGAGATGCTGCCCGACATCATCAAGAACACCGTCGTCGCCATCTTCATGAGCAATGCGGCAGCGATCACCGAGCTGATCGTGTCAGGCCTGTGCGATCGCTATCCAGACCTGCCTTTCGTCTCGGTGGAAAGCGGCTTCGGCTACGTCCCATGGCTGCTCGAGGCGCTCGACTGGCAATGGCTCAACTACAGCGGACGGCAGTTGATGCCGGGCCGGCTCCTGCCCAGCGAATACTTCCGCCGCCAGATCTACGCGACGTTCTGGTTCGAAGGTCCGACGATGCAGCGACTCGTCGACCTCTACCCGGACAATCTGATGTTCGAGACCGACTTCCCGCACCCGACGTGCATCGCCCCGGGCCCGGCGTCGACGAGCCCCACGGCACGAGATCTGATCGAGCAGAACCTTGGGTCGCTGCCGGATGGCATCCGGCGCAAGGTGTTGTCGGAGACCGCCAGCCGGCTCTATCACCTGGATCTGCACTAGCCAGGCCTTTCCTCCGGCGCGATCACGGAGGCCGCGGCACCAGCAGTTTCGCCAGGTTCCCACCCATCACCTCCCTCGGCATGCGGCCAGTCGGACCCGAACAGCATCTGCTCGGCACCGATCGCGTCGCGCAGGTCGGGACATGCCATCCTCGGTGTCACCATCTCCCCCGCCATCAGGCGCCGCTTGCTGTCGGCTGTGACTGAAGACGTCGCAGACCTCGTTGTAGTGGTTGTCGGCGTGGATGACCGGGCCTCGAAGCTCGTGCATGACTTGGGTCATGGCAGGGCTCCTTGAGAGCTGTGCGGTATGACGTTCATTCGCTGAGCAGCGTCGGGTCGCGGCGCAGTTCGGCGCGAACCATCGCCTCCCAGAAGCCGATGAAACCCTCGCCGGTCGACTTGCTGAAGGCTTGCAGGACCGACTCGGGCAGCAGCGACTTTGCCGCCACCCCAGCCGCACGCACGTGCCACGCGCGCTGGCAGCGCTGCTCCAGCGACACTGCACGCTGATGAACCGCCCGCGCGGACCTGCCAAGGACGAAAACTCCATGGCCCGCAAGCAACGCGAGGTCCGCGCCATTCATCGCTTCGATGGCCCTGCGCGCGGTGTTGGCGTCGTTGACCGGTCCGTCGTACTCGTCCACCAGCATCAGTTCACCGCCGCCGATGCCAGAGCTTTGGTCAAGGATCGGTGGGACCTCGCCCATGTCGGCCCAGACCGTTCCGTACAGCGGGTGGTTGTGCATTGCCCACCTCACGTCGTCGCGCAGCTTGTGCAGCTGAAGGTGCAGCGGGATGCCCAGCGGCACCGGCCAGTCGCCCTCGACGAGGTTGCCTTCCAGGTCGATACGGATGACCTGCTCGGGACGCAGCTCGTTCCAGGTGATGAGCCACGGGTTACACAGGAGGGTGCCGTCGCCGAGATTGCAGGTGATGTGACCGGCGAGGTGATCGCTGTACCCCTCGGTCCACAGGCAGCGCGCCAGCAGCACCAGCTCTTCACGCAGGGACAGATCCGGGATCAGCTTCTCGGCGGTGGGGGTGAAGTTCACGAGCGTTGGCCTTTCAGTCGCGCGGGAGCACGGTCGGCGGAAGCGGGTGGCGAAAGACGCGGGCGGCGTTCTCACTGCACATGGCGCGCAGCTCGGAGGGCGGAATGTGACCCCATGCCTTCTCCAGCACCAGTTGAGTGTCGGGCCAGGTGCCGTCACCGTGCGGATAGTCCGTCTCCACCATGATGTTCTCGACGCCGATCCGGTGACGGGTGTCGATCGTCGAGGGATCGTCGATGGTGCAGAACCAGAAGTTGCGCTTCAGGACGTCAGCCGGCCGCATGTCCCAGCCGAGGCCATAGCCCGAGCGGTCAATGATGTTGTCGAGCCGGTCGAGCAGCATCGCCACCCAGCCGATGCCACCCTCGCTCATCACGATCTTCAGCTCCGGCAGGCGCTCACCGTAGCCTGACCACAGCCACTCGACACAGGTGCTCAACGAAGCGGCCGAGAACAGGGTGGAGTTGACTGCGAGGCTGGGCGCACCAGGCGGTGCGACGTCCAATCCGGTACTTCCCACGTGCAGGCAGACGGCCATGTCGGTCTCGACCATCGCGGCCATGATCGGATCCCAGTGCTCGCGGTCCCACAGGGAAGGCAGCCCGATCATGTGCGGGCGCTCGGGGAAGGTCATCGCTACGAAGCCACGCTCGGCGCAGCGCCGGATCTCCGCTACCGCGAGCTCCGGATCAGTCAGGAAGGTGATGCCGAGCGGCACGATCCGCTCGGGATACTGCGCGTGCCATTCGTCGAAAAGCCAGTCGTTCCAGGCACGGATGCAGGCTGCCCCGAGGTCACGGTCCTGCGCGTTGAAGAACACCCGGCCGCAGAATCCGGTGATCTGCGACGGGAAGTTCACCGACGCCCAGACCCCGCTGAGGTCCATGTCACGCACTCGCGGACCGATGTCGTAGCAGCCAGGGCGCATCTGCTCGAAGCGGAACGGCTCGAGCTTGACCGTCTCCCGCCGGCGACCGGCGACGGCGTTCATGCCGACCTGCGTGAAACGCTTACCCTCGAACTCCCACACCTGATGACCCTGCTCGGTCTCGATGATGTGCGGCGCCCGCGGCTGCAAGTCACTTGGCAGCCGGCCCTCGAACGTGTGCGCCGGCTCGACGACGTGATCGTCCACTGAGATGATCGTGTACTTCTCCTCGCGCGGGAGCGGATCAGGCAGAAACAGCTCGTCGTTGCTCAAGGCCACCTCCGTTGTTGCCGCGCGAGGGCTTTAACCGGCCGGCTGAACATAGCCGTGCTTTGCACGGTTTGTGAAGTAGTCACTTGATTGATGAGCGGCAATCCGAGGTGGCCGATGTGAAGCGCACGCCATTTCTCTACCGCGTGTCGCCGTCAAAGTCTCGGCCCGGCCGGACCTCTGCTGATACCGTGCCGCCCAAATGGTCGCCACCAAAGCCAGCACGGAGCCTCCGCCCGAGCGCGTTCGTCGTCGACGGGGTGAGCCACGCCGCCTCTTGATAGCGGCCGCGCGCGACGTCTTCAACGACAGAGGATATTCAGGCGCCTCTACTCGTGAGATCGCTGATCGCGCCGGCGTTTCCGAGACGCTGATGTTCCGCTACTTCGGCAACAAGCCGGGCCTGTTCCGCGAAGCAATGGTGTTGCCATTCGTGGAGTTCGTCGAGCACTTCATCGCCTCGCGCGAAGCATCGATCGGGTCCGGCGACCCCGAGAAACTGTCTCAGCAGTTCATTGGCGAGCTGTATGACCTGTTTCGTTCCCACCGCGCTCTTGCCGCCTTGCTGTTTGCCGCAGACGTGCACGTCGAAAGCGAGCTGTCGGCTTCAGGCGTCCTGGATGACGTGCGTGAGCAAATCGAGAAGCTGGTCAAGCTCGGAGAAGCGGAGACCCGCGCGCGTGGCCTGCGCTCCGGTCGGCAGGCACTGGGCACCCGTACCTCGATCGCGATGATCGCCGGCATGGCCACCTTTGGATCCTGGTTCTTCGGCAAGCGGCGTCCGAGCCGGGACAAAATCGTCGAGGAGCTCGCCGTCACCATTCTCTACGGTCGCAACCGCCCGGAGTGAGTCTTCGCATCGGCGGCTGATTTTCGACGCTGACGGGGTGCCGAAGGGCGATCTGGCACCCGGCGTACAGTCCGTTGCCATGAGTGAAGTGGGCACCTACTCCCCTATTGGCTCGCTCTCTGGCAAGAGCGCAATAGTGACCGGTGCGGGCCGCGGTATCGGAGCCGGTGTCGCCGAGGCCCTGCTTTCGGCCGGTGCGGCGGTGATGCTCCTTGATCTTGATCAAGCCACCTTGGAGACGACTGCAGACAGGCTCTCTGCCATCGGCACGACTCGCAAGGCCATCTGCGATGTCAGCAGGCGACCCGAGGTCGACGATGCCGTAGCTCAGGCCGCAGAAGCGTTCGGCACCATCGACATCGTGGTCAACAACGCGCAGAAGACGCGCGCCGAGACCCCGCTCATCGACACTACGGAAGCGGATCTGCAGATCACCCTGGACTCGGGCCTGTGGGGCACGTTCCACCTGATGCAGGCCTGCCACCCTCACCTGGCCCGCCGCGGCGGAGCAATTATCAACTTCGGGTCATCCGCCGGCCTGCTGGGTCAAGCAGGGCTGGCCGCCTACGCCGCGACCAAGGAGGCCATCAGAGGCCTGAGTCGCGTGGCTGCCCGTGAGTGGGGGCCGTCAGGCATCACTGTGAACGTGATCTGCCCGGCAGCACTGAGCCCTGCGGGAAAGGCGTGGGCCGACGCCAACCCGGAGTCCTACCAGAACATCCTGCATGAACGGGCGATCCCGCGAGACGGCGACACCGTCACCGACATCGGCGCAACGGTCGTCTTCCTGGCGGGCCCCGGCGCGACCTTCATCACCGGGCAGACGATTACCGTCAACGGCGGATATCCGCTGCGGCCATGAGGCGACTCAGCCGGCCGCTGTGACACCACCATCCAACGACGAGGTAGGTGCCGGTGATGAACCTTGCCGCGTCGCTGCGCAGGAAGGCCGCGGCGTTTGCGATGTCGTCCGGTCGTCGCAGCCGGCCGAGTGGCGCAACTGACGCCAAGCGAATCCGATCCTGCGCGGTGGCCCCTGACAGCATCGGAGTATCGATGTAGCCAGGGCCGACGGCATTGACCCGGATACCCTCCGGGGCCAATTGCAATGCCATCGAGCGAGTCAGCCCGAGCAAGCCGGATTTCGAGGCGCAATAGGCAGGAATGGCGGGATGGCCGACGAGGGCCTCGATGGACGCGATGGCGACCACCGCAGCGCCGGATGCCTGACGCAGATATGGCAGCAGCGCTTGAACAAGCCATGCGTGCGCCCTCAGGTTGAGGTTGACGACGCTGTCCCACAGCGCCGCCGTCAGTAACCCGATCGCGTCCTGGCTCACGATGCCCGCCGCGTGGACGAGACCCCCGATGCCGCCCAAGGCCGATGCGGTCATGGTGACCGCTGTCGCAACCGCGCTCTCGTCCGTCACATCCAGACCCAAAGCGATCGTGCCGCTCCCGAGCTCGATAGCGACCCGGGCGGCTCCCTCCTCGGCAATGTCCCAGGGTGCGACCTGACGGCCTTGGGCGTGGAGTAGTGGCGCGCACGCGCGGCCGACGCCGACGCGGCGCCTGTCACGACTACTGCGCTCACGAAGAATGCCCTCTCGTTGCCAGCCACATGGCCTTCGCCTACGCGGGCACAACTTGACAGTCATTGCTTACTGCACTATTCCTGCCAGGACAATCGACCCTAGTGACCAGTCGCCGAGGTGCTGAAGATGGACGGATCGCCGATCAGCTCCACAACGCCCGACCCGACGTGGTCGGTCCGGTTCGATCTGCGGCTCGACCCCTCGCGCAACGAGGAGCGTCCCGCGCTGTATCGCGCTGCCCTCGAGTTGGCGAGCCGCGCCGACGA
Organism: Frankiaceae bacterium; assembly: GCA_036272075.1. Taxonomy (GTDB): domain Bacteria; phylum Actinomycetota; class Actinomycetes; order Frankiales; family Frankiaceae; genus DATAZK01. The sequence continues at coordinate 29,643 of DATAZK010000240.1, read as the reverse complement.
GAAAGGCTGCTCCAGCTTCATTCTCTCCGAACACCACGGTGCAGATGATGGCTACCTACCCAGCGGCCTGACCTTCGCCGCCGCCGTGGGCGCATTGACGGCACGGGCAAGGCTCAACATCTCGGCGCTGATCCTGCCGCTACATGACCCGATCCGGGCCGCCGAGGAAACCTTGGTCGTCGACCAGCTCAGTGCCGGTCGCGTCGACGTCATCGTGGGACTGGGTTATGTCCGCAGCGAGTACGCGATGCACGGGCTCGATCCATCCGAGCGCGTGGCGATCCTGGAAGCCAAGCTCCCCGTGTATCTGGACGCCCTGACCGGCAAGCCGTTCTCGATCGACGGCCGCACGGTGCGCGTGACTCCCGGACCCGTACAGCAGCCCCGGCCGACCGTGCTACTCGCCGCCAGCGTGCCGGCGGCGGCTCGCCGTGCCGCACGCCTTGCCGACGGCGTCCATTGCTTGGTCCCGAGATCGGAGCTGGAGCCGCACTATGTCCAGGAACGCGAACGCCTGGGCCTGGGCCGCGGCCTGGTGGCCGGCGGCGAAGGATCCTCAGGAAGCGTCTTCGTGTCCGATGATCCCGAGCGGGCTTGGCAAGAGCTGGGCCCGTACATCCTTCATGAGATCAACGGATACGGCCGCTGGGCCGTCGAAAACGCTGCTAATCAACACCTCTACCAACCCACCGACGATCTGGACGTCGCCCGGGCGATGGGAATGCACGTCATCCTGACGCCGGACGAGGCTGCCGCGCAGCTGGTTGCGGCCGCGACGAGCGGCCTCATGCTGAACCCGCTTGTGGGCGGCCTTCCTCTGCACATGGCCGAGCCGTATTTCGCCGCGTTTGTCGAGCAGGCGCTGCCCTTGGCCCGACTCAGGCAGGCGGAGTACCCCACGCGGGCGAGCGCAGCAGCCGGCGACGCGAGCGGGTCACAACGTGGCTGATGATGTCCTCCGCGGCGCGGCCCCATGGCTGCGCGGCGTGCTCCGGACTGAAGACCGTCTTCAACGCAGCGTCGGAAGTGACCCGGCTCAGAACGGCGACGCTTCGCTCATGTGCGTCACCGAAGAACGGCGACCACCAGCAAAGCGGTGACAGCACCTGGGAATCGTCTGCCTGGGCGACCATCTTGTTCAGCTCGGCCGCCACCGATCGAGCCGGTGCGGACAGTTCCAGAACGTCCAGCCGATAGAGCGGGGTGTCGGAGCCCTGGGGTGAGACGCGCTCCTGCCAACCCGCCTCGCCGTCCTGTAGCAAATGCACCGAACTGTGCAACGAGTACCGCATTGATTCCGACTGCGTCCAGATCTCGCCGAGGTCGCCGAACCGGATGCGCTCCTGATAGCGATCGAGCGCTTCGCCGTCGGCCAATGCGGTCAGAGTCACCGCTTCGTAACCCTCGCCCGAACCATGGGGGCACCACGCGAAGAACGGCAGGCTCATCCCACTATCCGACTTCAGAGAAGGCTCGATGTTTGCGCGGTAGAGGCTCTCGAAGTCCAACTCACGTCGTCCGATCACCTGGTGAATGTCCTGAACAATCAACATCTGCAAATCCCCTCAGACGACCGGTGACCACGATGCGCAGCGATACAGGCGTGTGGTCCACCTGTCACGGACGGCGAGCCCTTCCCACATCCAGCTGCCCATCTTCTTGTACTCGGCAGGGATTTCCACGGCGAGCAAGCGGAAGAGCGCCTCGACGTCCAGGATCTGGCTGAGGTTGAACATCTCCGGAATGGGACCGCCGCCCGCGACGGTCTCCCAGCTGTAGCGCAGGACCACGCCGGAGAGTTCCTTGTCGGTGAGAGCCATGTAGCGCTCGCGCATCATGTCGCCGTACCCGCGGTTCTGGCCGATCACGGGCGGGACGAAGTCGTGCATGTAGACGGCGACCGGATGCGACCCGGGTTGCACGGGAATGCTGTCGAACGACAGCTCGGAAGGGTCGTAATCCAGAGGCTTCAGCAAGCGCACTTCGACACCAGTGCGGAGTTCGGCCAGCTGTCCGGCCAGCTCCGCGAGGTCACCTTCGCGCAACCGTGTGGCCAGCCGATCGAGCGCGGCACCGTCGCGGACCGCCGTCATCGTCGCCACTTCGTCCCCGTGTACGGCACCTCCTGTTGGTTCGGCGTACCAGGTCAGCCGGGCGTCATCCCCAGCAGCGAGCTGCGGCAGCCATTCGTCCCGGATCAGAGCCTCGAAGTCGTCCCGAACAGACGCGCCCGGCCGTAGCTTGTGAATCTGATGCAAGATGATCATTTGCTGCTCCCCGGGTTGCTGGAACCCTCGTTCTCGGCGCGGATGGTGCCGCGATACTTCGCCGTCAGGTAGCCCTCGAACCGCGGCACACCGTCCACGACGCGGCGCAGGGTGAGCCAGTCGCCCTTCAGGCCCTTGCGATCGTAGGGACCGAAGCTGATGTAGGTCCGAGGGCCTCCGATGCTGGCCGGATGCATCGTCACGGTCTCGAGTCCGTTGACGACGCCGTCGGGAGTGAGCAGTCGGGCGGCCGCAATGCCCGCGAGCAGTGCTCTGGTGCCGTCGTAAGTCACGCCGACCATCGCGTGCTGGACCCTTCGCCCGTACCGGCGTTCGAAGCGGTTCGTCAGCGGCCAGAAGTTCGGATTGGGGGTCCCCTCCTCATCGCCGACCTGGTCGACGCCGACCCATCCCTCGAGATCGCCCAGGATGCTGATTTCGTTGATGTACCACATGAAAGCGGTGCTCATGACCCTGGGCGGGTCCCAGCCCATGTCGTTGAGGATCGGGTTGAACATCGCTGTCGGATAGCCGTATCCGCAGTACGCGATGGCATCGGGGCGGATGGAATCGTGCAGATGGTGTAGGCCTTCTTTCAGCCCGGCGCCGTTTGTCTGGATGAACGTCTCGGCGACGATGTCAAGACCGTTTCGCGTGGCAGCGGCCCGAAAAGCGGTGGAGTACTCCTGACCGCCCGGTGACACTTCAGTGATCATCGCTATCCGCTGGTATCCCTTGTCGGCGAGCCAGCCCGCCATCATGGGACCTTCCTCGGACACGCCACCGTTGCCGACGGTGAAGCCGTAGTAGCTGTGAAAGTCCTTGGCGCCGTTAGTGGAAATCATGGGGACATGACGCTCCTCCATGGCGGGCAGCAGGGCTAGAGCGTTGTCGGTGATCTTCGGGCCGATGACGGCCAGACATCCTGCGTCGCACAGTTCGTGGTAGCCACGAACGGCCTCACGGGCCTCCCCACGCGGGAGGCCGCGGGCGACGACGTTGACGATCTCGATGGGGCGGAAAAGCTCACGGTCGTCAAGTGCTTCCTCGCAGGCGAGCACCACGGCATCGATGCAATCTCCCAGCAGGCTTCCGCTGTCGATGTCCTCTAGGTAGCCGATGCGAATGGGGCTGAACTCCTGAATACGGGCCCTGACGTGAGGCCCGGCAGGCGGGTCGATCCTGATGACGTCGTACGGGATCTCCTCGTTGGTACCGATGCCGCTGCTGTGCCAGGGATTGGCCTTGGCGACCGGTTCCGGGCTGACGCTGACGAAGTGTGAGCTTCGAGCGCGGCCTGACGTCGCCGACGCCTCATAGGCGGCGCGAGCGCTCTCGATCGAGTCGTTGCCGGTGGTCATGCAAATTCCCTTCTGGAAAATCCATTTGAGCGCGGCGTTCTAGTGCACGGCGGCGCGACGGTTCAGCTGACCCCTGCCGCATCCTTGGAGTCGGACGCCGTGAGCCCATCTTGTCCGCCATTGCCGGCGCGGTGTCGTGCCCGCAAGTCAGCCTTGACGACCTTGTTCAAGGCGTTGCGAGGGAGCTCTCCATACGTGGAGACGATGACCGCGTCGAGCGCCTTGAGACCACCCAACCGCTGACGCACCAGGGCTTGCAGCCGGCTCGCCTCTCCGGCCTGATCGCCGGCATCGGCCAACACCACGTAGGCGACGGGCACCTCGCCGACCCGCTCGTCGGGCACGCCGATGACGGTCGCTTCGCTCACGGCCCGATCCTCCGTAAGTACGCGTTCGATCTCGGCCGAGTAGATCGTGAACCCGCCGCGCAGGATGACATCCTTCTTGCGGTCGAGCAGGTAGAGATAGCCGTCGTCGTCCAGTTTCCCGATGTCGCCGGTCGGGAACCACTCCGACCCTGCGGGTATGGCCGACTGATCCGGCCAGTAACCGATGGTCGCCCTGGTCCGGTGAAAGGCGATCTCGCCGGCCTCCCCGCGGGGCAGCGCAGATCCGTCGTCATCCTGGATTCGCAGCGTGTCCTGAAATCCGGGCGGGTAGACGCGCCCAGAGGCGCCGTAGGGAGCGGTGCCGTCGATGTCCATCACGAACGCCCCGAGAATCTCCGTGAGGCCGTAACCCTGCGTCAGGTGGACCCCGAGCGTTCTCTCGAGTTCGGCGCGCGTGTCGGGATGCAGCGGCGCGCCGCCGCAGCTCATCGTCTTGATGCCCGACAGATCGGGTCGTCCGTCTGAAGGCAGCGCCATCAGGGACGGGAGCATCGGCGACGCCAACGTCGTATAGGCGATCTTGTGACGGCGTGAGGCCGCAGCGAACTCGTACGGATCGAACTTGCCCGCCACGACCACCGTGCCGCCCACGGTGCACAGCACCGCCACTTGCGGAAGGTAGCCGTGCATGGAGAAAAGCGGGATGGCCACGTAGCTCGTCCAGGACTCGTCGTAGCCGCAGCTATCGATGAGCAGGTCGATCTCGGCGCGCAGCCCGTCGTGGGAGTGCATGACGCCCTTCGGCAGCCCGGTGGTGCCGCTGGTGTAAGCGATCAGGGCGACGTCAGCCGCATCTGCCTCATGCAGCGGCGGAGCAGCGGCAGTCTCGCCGGCTGCATCCGCGACCAGCCAGAGTGCGACACCCTCTGCCGCTGCGGCAATCGCCGCCGCTGCCCCGCTTCGATGGGTGTCGTCCACCACGACCCCGTGAGGACGGCAATCGCTGAGCATTCGAGCCCACTGCTCGGAGCTCAGGGCGACGTTCAAGTCAACGCAGACGGCACCGATGCGAAGGATCGCATACCAGGATGCGATGTGCTCCCAGGTATTGCCCTGCAGGATGGCCACCCGGTCTCCGGAGCGCACACCGCGCTCGTGAAAGAACGCGGACATCCGCTCGACGGCGTGATGCAGTTCGCGGTAAGAAACCGCCTGGGTGCCGTCGGCCGTGACGATCGCCTCTTTGTCGGGCAGGCGAAGGGCCGACGTGACCAGATCGCCCGCGACATTCGTCCCGCGCGCTGGCATCGACCTGTCCTCCCAGGGGCTGACTCGCTCACCGCCGCCGACGCGACAGGCTGAGCCTAACCCGGGCGGCAACTTATCAAGTATGTGCTGACCAGACAAGGTAGCTCTGGCCCCGCTCGGGACTGAAAATTGACGTCCCGCGGGGTAACCCCCTAGTTTGCCAGTGCTTACTGTATAGCGACGAACACGAGGTTCAGATGGCTCTTCTGGCAGTGGCATGACCCGGGTCATCCAATGGGGCACCGGCAACGTCGGCACTCATTCGCTTCGGGGCATCCTCGAGCGACCCGAGCTGGAATTGGTAGGGCTGCGCGTCTACTCGCCGGAAAAGATCGGGCGGGACGCGGGCGACTTCGTGGGCCGCGCGCCAACGGGTGTCATCGCCACGGATGACATTGAAGCGATCGTCGGGACGCCCGCTGATTGCGTGCTGTACCACAGCTTCGGAACCACGCTCGTTTCCCTGGACCAGCCGGTCGATGACCTTGCCCGGCTGCTCGCCTCAGGCAAGAACGTCGTAGCCAGCGCAGTCGACCTGTTCATCAACTTCACGCCCGGTGTGGCTCCGAAATTTCTCACCCCTGCCGTCGTCGAGAAGCTGCACGACGCCTGTCTGACCGGCAATTCCACGCTGTACGCGGCGGGAATGACTCCGGGCTTCGCCCTCGATCTGTGGCCCATCACCATGTCCCGCGTCTGTCGTCGTGTGGACAGCATGAGCATCACCGAGGTCGTCGACATGCGCGACTACCGCTCCAGCATGATGTCGTTCATGGGCTTCGGCCTCCCGCCCGACGCCGACGTCCCGATGTACGCGCTCTTCGAGGACACGGCAAATTCTCCTTACGCCGGCACTCTCGCGCTCATCGCCGAGGCCCTCGGGGTGACCGTCGAGAAAATCACCTACCAGCGGGAGGTGGCTACCGCGCCGTACGACGTCACTGTGCGCTCCGGCGTCATCAAGAGCGGCACTGTCGTAGCAACCAAATTCAGCTTCGTTGCTCATGTGGCCGGCAAGCCGTTCATCACGATCACCTATGTCTGGCGGGCTGACAACGAAGTCGAGCCGACGTGGCCCATCGGCCATTGCAAGTGGCTGCTCGACATCCAAGGCGAGCCCAGCCTGAACACGGAGATGAATCTGGCGACGACGGTGGACGCGAAGCGCCCCACCTCCATCACCGTTGCCATGCACGGCTTGAATGCGATCCCCGCGGTCTGCGGCGCACCGGCGGGCTTCGCCACCCACCTCACCCTGCCCGTATTCGGAGGCCGGGGGGCTGCTAGTTTGCGGCTCTAGGCGATGGCTAGATTGGGGAGCAAGCACCCACTGCACTGCGGCACGAATCGCCATACTGCAAGCGGCACGGAAGGACAGACATGCCAGACCTTTCCGGCGAGACCATGATCGTCACGGGGGCCACCGGCGGGATCGGCGAGGCGATCGCGCGCAACGCCGCCGCTTCCGGCGCCCGTGTGATGCTGACGGCACGCCGCCAGGCCGAGGGCGAGCAGATCGCCGCCTCCATCGTGGCGGACGGTGGGCAAGCCGCATTCTTCGCCGCTGACATCAGCGTCGAGGAGCAGGTGCGGGCCGTGGTAGCCGCGACCGTCGAGACTCTCGGGCCCCCCACCATCGTCGTCAACAATGCGGCGCCCACCGACCTGGTCGGTCCTGCCAATAAGGACGGCCGGCTCACTGACGTGGGCAGCGAGCAGTTCGAGGAGATCCTGCACGTCGGCCTCTACGGCGCCTACTGGATGTGTCATGCGGCGATCCCGCACATGCAGGAAGCGGGCCATGGGTCGATCGTCAACATCTCCTCCGCGGCCGGCGTGAAGGCATCCCCGCGCGTCTTCGCCTACTCGGTCGCCAAGGGTGGCTTGCAGGCCCTCACGCGCTGCGTCGCGGTCGACTACGCGGACGACAACATCCGCGCCAACAACATCATCGTCGGCTTCGTCATCTCCAACCCGTTGGCGGAACGATTCGCCGCTGACGAGGCGATGAGCGCCGCGATGCGCGCCACGCACATCACCCGCTTCGGCGTTCCGGACGACATTGCCGCGGCGACCCTGTTCCTCGCCTCGTCCGATGCCGCGTTCATGAGCGGTAGCGATCTCTACGCCGACGGCGGATGCTGTGTCAAACAAGCGCTTCCCGCGACAAAGCGGCAAGCACGCAAGCAATACGCCCCGACGCCGGCCTAGCGCTCCGGGGCCGTCACCGCCTCACTTCTGGGGGGGCGCCTGAGTTCCCACCAGCGCGCTGAGGCTCGCCCCGTAGCCCATCCGGGGCAGGTAGGACTCGAACTCCTCGATGCGCGAGGACGGCACGATGTAGCCGTCGGTGTCCATGATCTCGTGAAGGTGGTCTCGAAACTCCTCTGGCGACGGATCCTGCGAGATGTGTCCCTGGGTGACCCCAAGGAAGACTCGGGCCATCCGACCGCCGCCGGCCAGGAAACATTCGCCGGACACGTCCAACGATTCGTGGGCCAGCAGCAGCACCGCAGCGGCGACGCGCTCGGGAGTGAATCGCGATTCCATGAAGTCGCGGAAGCCGGCGTCGCTGATGTCGCTGGTCATTCTCGTGAAGGCGGTGGGCATCACGGCGTTGCTGAGGACGCCGGATCCTGCGCCGATCTGCCTCATCGCGCGGGTGAAAGCGATCAGACCCGACTTCGCCGCCTGATACGCCACCCCCTCCTTGCTGCCGAACACCGCACCCGATGAGGTGGAGACGATCCGGCCGTATCCCTGATCGAGCATGACCTTCAGCGCCGGTCGCGTGACGTTGAAAGCCCCGAGCAGGTGGGTCCTGACGACCCGGTCCACCGACTCCTCTGACGAGGTCACAAACGCTGCGGTGTCGAGCACTCCAGCGTTGTTGATCAGGATGTCGACGCGACCGAAGGCGGTAAGCGCCGTCGCCACGATCTCCTGACCGCCAGATGCCTTGCTGACATCGCCATAGCTCGGTGCCGCGCGGCCACCCGCCGCGACGATCTCGTCGACGACGCTGTTCGCCGGCCGGCGGGACTCGCGATCCCCCCCGACGCTGATGCCGATGTCGTTCACCACAACCGCGGCGCCCCGGGCTGCCAGCGCGAGCGCGTACGCCCGGCCGAGCCCATTCCCGGCCCCGGTCACGATGGCGACCTGGCCGTCGAAACGCATCTCGGTCATGGCGTTATTGCCAGTCGTCACGGTTCTCCGTTTTCCCTAGCTTGCGTCGTCGACGATCCAGCGAGTGAGCCGCTGAAGAGGGTAGAAGCCGTCATGAGGTATGCCGGGAACCTTCGTCGCGACGGAACCCAGTCCCACGAGTCGCTGCATGCCCGCTGACGCCAGCCGATCACGCAATTGCTCCGCACGCGCGGCCGGATACAGGCCGATCGTCTGGGTGGCGACGTTGACGAAACGCACCGCCTCATCCAGGCTCGGCACGCTCACGACGTTGACGACCTTGCCCTCGGGATGGAAATCGACCGGCTCGCTGGAGAGCACCACCACACCGGTGCTGAACGAACCGAGGACCCGATAGTCGGGTTCCAGGAAACGCAGACCGTCCACCGCCTCGCGAACCTCGGCCGGGACCGACACCCCGCTGCCGTCCGAGAGCGGGCGGTCGATACCGAGTTCTTCGGCGAGCAACCGGCACCAGGGAACCAGCTCATCCGGCTCGCCCTCGGCGTAGATGAACCTGCTCGACGCACACGCGGCCTGGTTGTACAACGCCACGTCGGTGGCGGCGGCAGCAGCGGACTCTTTCATCGCCGAATCCGACGCGAGCGCCTCCCGGCCGAGCAGTGAGATCGAGACCTTCGGGTCGAACGCCACCAACTCGAGGCCGGGCCCGACGTAGCTCAATGCATTTCGGATGGCCGCCTCGCCACCCCAAGCGACAATCTTGTCGAAGTACTGGGGACGGAAGATCGCCTTCTCCACGGAAGCATCGCCGCCGCGCCAGTAGACCGCGGTGAAAGACTTCAGCACCGGATGGCCCGGCGCCACCTCCGCCATCGTCCGCAGAATTGCTGATGCGGTGAGCAGATCGTCCGATCCCAGCTTGAGGAGGTTGACCCCTCTGGTGAGCGCTCCGCGGATGATCGTGATGGCGGCGGTACCGGGCGTGTTTCCAGCGATGACGTGAGCAAGCCTCGGCGGAAACGCACGTATCCGGTGACTGCCGCCCCACGGATCAACGGACGCCTGCCAGCCGTCGGACCCGAACGAACCGAGCTCGGACCGCAGCTGGAACTCCAATCCCGGCCGGTCGAACAGAGCTGGAAGTCCCCGGTAGGAGTACTCGACCAACCGAGCTGACAGGTTGCTGGTGAGCTGAGCCCGCTGATACGACTCCTGCAACCACGGATTGGTGTCAGGGTCCAGCCGCTTGCCGACTTCGGTCAGCAGGTCGACGACCTCGTCGAGCGAGACGTCAAAGGCCGGCCCCGGCTCGTGGCGCGACCACACGAGCTGATTCAGCTCGATCGCCGGAGTCTGAAAGGCTCCGTAGTCCTTCTCATCGCCATGGATAAGTTCGCCCTTGACGACATGGGGAACGGCGAAAGCCTCGGTCATGCGTTCACCTGCGTATCGGTCAGCCCCGTCACGAACGCCCCCACCGTACCGGCGCACGTCAGCCGGTCGTCGGAACCGCCTCGCAGGTCGGAGTAGCGCATGACCGAGCCCGCCGCGATGGCGAACCCTGGTCCGGTCGGATCAACCACGACGCGATCGCCGCTGATCAGCCCGCCCCACCGGCCCTCGAGAGCCAGATCCAGAAAAGCGAAGCGGCCTTCGAGCCGACCTTCGGCATCCGGAGTGGCGAGCTCCGTGCCCTCCTCCGTCAGAACCAGCGGGATGATCCACGGCTGCAGCTGATAGCGACCATCAATTTCCGGGAGTGCGGCGGACAGCTCGGACATGCCGTACCCACTCGCCTGCCTGGACTCCGGCAAGCCGTAGAACTCGAGCACCTGCTGCTGGAAGTCGGCCGGCAGATTCGTGCCCTTCGTCCCGCCACCCGCCGAAAGGATCGACGTCGGATCGAGCGGCAGTCGGCTGTGACCCAGAGCGCGAAGCCGCTCCACCAAGGTGAACTGCTGCGGCCAGAATCCCTGCAGGATCACCCGCTCACCCTCAAGCGACTCTGCCACCTTGGCGAGCCGGTCCCACTCCCCGTCGATCCGCTCGCTTCTGGAGCGCTGGTCCTGCTGGAAAGACGCGATCTCTTCCGGAGCTGCCGTGCCGTCCCCGACCGCTTTCGACAGCCGCATCAGCGCGTTGAGGTCATGCAGCCGGACCGGCTCATCGGTCAGGAAGTGCGTGCGCTCCGGGTCTCCGTAGGTCTGTGCGACACGTCTGTAGTACTCGAGCGCTCTGCTGTCACCGGTCGACGGGGCCAGGGTCAGCAGCGGGAAGTGCATCCCTTCCTGGACACCTTGCTGCCAGGTGAGGCTGCGCACGAGGCAACCCATGGTGAACTCGCGGTCCGACGGGGTGGCGGGCAGAAACGAGCTCTTGCCACTGGTGCCGCTGCTCGCGTAAACCGGGTAGCCGGACTCGCCGAGCAACCGGGCCCAATCGTCCTGTGTCTCGACGCCGCTGTAATCCAGATCGGGTATGCGCTGGGTGGACACCGAACTCATCCATTTCGCCAGCAGGCCCCAACGCCCCTTGTCGAGAAAGTCCCTCGGGTAGGACTTATAGGTGTCGTGGCTGAAGAGAAAAGGAATGAGTGCAGCGAGGTCGGTGACGGCGTCGACATCCGCCTGCTCGACGCGTGCCTTCAACGCAGGAATCTGCTCGGCACGCTCTCGGAGGCGCTCCTTTGCTGCTTGCAGCCAGAGGGGCCGCAACTGCGCCGCGTCGTACTCGAACGGCCGGTCCAGCGACGCTCGGGCGACCAACTGGTCGGCTACCACTCCCACTGGATCTACTCCCTAGTTCGCGGACCGCCGCCAGGCTGGCTCTTAGATTCGTGAGGGCGTCAGCAGGTCCTGCTGAGCACCCGCCACCGAGCCCATCGTCTGAGCTCTCGTACGCATCGACCGAGGCTCAGTATTCACCCCGGCGTCGGCGGCAGCGCGCCGCAGCGCCCCTACCGTGCCCTCCTCCTTGGACCGGTGGGCGAACGGAGCAAAATCGAACAGGCGCATGGCGTTCTCGTGGGTGATGGCGTTGATCACGTCATCCGACAAGCCCTTGGTCCCCTTCATGACGGCTTCTGGTGAGAAGGGCCAGTCGGAGTCGGAGTGCGGGTAGTCGCACTCCCACGTCATGTTTTGGGTGCCGGCTCGTGCAGCGACGTCAGGGGTGACTCGGTCATCGAGGAAACAGGTGATGACGCGATCGCGGAAAATCTCGCTGGGCAATGCGTCCCCGTAGTCCTGTCCCGTCCACCCTGACTGCTTCTTGTAGACGAGGTCGATCTTGTCGAGGAAATACGGAAGCCAACCGACGCCGCCCTCTGAAAGCGCGACCTTCAGACGTGGGAAGCGCCGGAACACCTGGGACCAGACCAGGTCGGCCGCCGCCTGCACGATGTTCATCGGCTGCAGCGTTGCCGTCACGTCGAAAGGTGCATCGGAGGACGTCACGACGATCGAAGACGACGATCCTATGTGCAGGCACGGAACGATCTCCATGTCCTGGCACGCCGCCCAGAATCGATCCCAGTGGTCGGAGTGCAGGCTGGGAAGGCCCAGCTTTGAGGGATTCTCCGAGAAGGAGACGGCCTTGACGCCCCGATCAGCGTTTCTCTTCAGCTCAGCGAGCGTCAGGTCGATGTCCCAGAAAGGCACCAACCCGAGCGGGATGAAGCGCCCGGGAGCCGCGCCGCACCACGACTCCACATGCCAGTCGTTGTAGGTCTTCAAGGCGATCAGCGCGACGTCCTTGTCCTCGGCCTCGGCGAAGACCTGGCCACAAAGACGCGGAAATGAAGGAAAACACAGCGAACTCAGCACGCCATTGGCGTCCATGTCAGCGATCCGCTGCTGCACATCCCAGCAGCCGGCGCGCATCTCTTCGAAGCTCGTCGGGTCGACGCCGTACTCGGTCTTGGGGCGCCCCGCCACGGCGTTCAGCCCAATGTTCGGAAACGCACGACCGTCATAGACCCAGACATCATCACCGGCCTCCGTACGCACGACATGCGGAAAATCATCGTTTCCGCGGTACTTGGCCGGGAGGTGGCGATCGAACATGTCTGCCGGTTCGACGACGTGATCGTCAACGCTCACCAGAATGAGGTCCTCAGTGCGCATGAGGAGACTCTAGCAAGTGTGCGCTTACCAGAAAAGACTTGGCGAGGAGGCTCAATCGGCGGGGCATTTCGCCGCGTCGACAACCCCCTTCGAGTGCAGAAGCGTTGCCTATGAGGCATCCGGCCGAGGGGGTCTCGTTCAGAGAGTGAGTGCTACACTCCAGGCCATCATTCGGCTGACTGAGCTGGGGAGTTTGCGGTGAAGTTCGGCCCGCGGAACCACCTCGTTCAGGGCTTCAGACAAGCAGGTCTAGGACGGACGGCGAATGGATCAGAGCGTGGCCCCGGAAGTGGACATCATCAAGGCCCTCAGTGCTGATCCCGTCGAGCGCTATGCGGCCTTCGACGATTTGCGGGCCCAGTGTCCCGTCCACAAGATGCCCAACGGCAAGACGTACATGGCACTCGGCTACGACGCCGTCGCCACCGGGCTCCGTAGCGTCTCCTCCTTCGGAGGCAGCGCCGCACAGGACGGTCTCGCGGAAGAAGACACCACGATCGCGGGCATTCTGGAGCCCAGGCACCTGCAGATCCGCCGCATCATCAACCAGGTCGTCTCCGTTCATCGCTCACAGCAGATCGAGGCCTACCTCGAGACGTTCATCGGTGGTCTCGCCAAAGAGCTGACCGCGGGCATCCTCGAGCGCGGCGCGCCGGTCGAGGTCATGGAGCACTTCGTGCAGCCCATCCCGCCGGCGGCGATGGCGCGCCTCATGGGATTTCCGGAGGCGGATTCGGCTCAGTACTACGGCTGGGGCTCGCAGCTCGGCGTCAACATCGGCCGGGCTGCTGCGGCGGGAGAATCCCTGTCGCTTCGCGATGCATGCCCTGAGATGGCGAGCTATGTCGAGGGCCGCATTGTCGAACGGCAGGCTCTCCCGGACGAGCAGTGGCCGAATGACGCGCTCACGCGCTTCCTGCGTACCGATGTCGAGGGCGAACGCCTCTCGGTCCGATCGATCGTCATACAAATCATGTTCGCCATCGGCGCGGGAAGTGACACAACCCGCAACACGCTCGGCAGCCTGCTGTGGCGGCTCGCGCAGGCGCCCGACACCTACGCCCGAATCTGCGCGGATCGCACTCTCGTCGAGCCCGCCATCGAAGAAGCGTTGAGGATCGATTCGCCGGCCCAATTCATGGTGCGACGGTGCCTGGCCCCCAGCTTTGATCTGGAGGGGACTGCTCTCCACGAGGGCGAATCGGTGTTCCTGAGCATCGGATCGGCGAACCGGGATCCGCAGAAGTATCAGGATCCGATGAGCTACGACCTTGACCGGGAACGGCTTCGGGACCATCTCGCTTTCGGCAACGGGCCGCACACCTGCCCCGGGGCGACCTTAGCCCGTACCGAGATGCAGATCGCCTTGAACGTCTGGTGCGACACGTTCGAAAGCTTCAGCCTCCCGGCGGACTTTCGGTGGACAGATCCTGGAACCGGGATGCTTCATGGCCCCGATCAGCTGCCGTTGCATCTGGTGCCGCGCTGATCAGATCGGGTCGATGATTACTGCGGACCGACAACCCACTGCCCGTTGTTCGCCGAGATGTTCTGACCCGTCATCGAGCGCGCCAGATCGGAGACGAGAAAGAGCACGGCATCTGCGATGTCCTCGGTGGTCGGCATCCGGCGCAGGGCGAACTCCTCGCGTTGCTTGCGCTGGAACCACTCGTCGAAAGAGATGCCTTCTTCCGCCGCAACGGTCGTGCCCCAGGAGATGACGTTGTCACCGACCATCGAGCTGACGTAGACGCCGTTGACCCGGATGTTGTCGGCGCCGATCTCGCCCGCCAGAGTTCTGGTGAGTGAGGCGAGCGCAGACTTCGACGCCGAGTAGGCGCCGAGGCCCGGGTTGGAGTTGACCGCTGCTCCGGAGTTGACGTTGACGATGCTCCCGCCGCCCGCAGCGGCCATGCCGGGAAGCACCGCCTGAATGAGGCGCATCGGCCCGTAGGTGTTGACGGCAAAGATCTCGGGCCAGGTATCGACATTCGACTCCGGAAGCGGCAGGAAATCGCCCTTGTGATGGCCGTTGTTCACCAGGATCTGGACGTTACCCAGCGCTTCCTGACAGGCGCCGACGAAATCGCCTGGGCCGGCTGCGTCGGCGATGTCCAGCCGCCGCCACCACGCATGACCACCGAGTGCGGTGATCTCCTCGGAAACCTTCTCGAGCATCGACTCGGTCCGTGCCCCGAGCGCGATGGTGGCCCCATTCTTTGCCAGCGCCAAGGCTATCGACCTACCCAAGCCCGAACCCACACCGGAGACAATCGCGACCTTGCCCGCGAGCATTTCCGACTCAAGCGCGCTCATGACAACTCCCTCTGCCGCTCACAGCCCCGCTGGGCGGGTTCCGATGATGGACTCGCGTTCCAGCGCCTCGATCTCTTCCGCCGAGAGCCCGATCAAGGAGGACAGGACACTATTGTTGTCGCGGCCCAGCGTCGGAGCGGGACTGCGGATCCACCCGTCCACAGAAGCGAACCTGAAGGGCATTCCCGGCATCGGATGCTTACCTGCCACGGGATGATCGACCGACTCGAAGAAGGACCGTTCGGCGAATTGCGGGTGTTCTGACGACCGGCGGGGATCGGCAAGTTCCGCGGCTGGAACCCCGAACGAGATCAAGCGAAGCGCGGCATCGGCCGCCGTGTGCTCGCCGGCCCACGCACTCAGCGCTTCGTCGATACGCGCATGGTTCACTTGCCGGCCTTCGGCCGTAACAAGCTCGCTCGATGTTGCCCACACCGGCGCGTCGAGTGCCCGAACAAGGCTCGCCCATTGCTCATCAGTCTCGACGGACACCGCAAGCCAGGTCTCTTCGTCGCGGCTCTGGTAGACGTTCTGTGGTGCTGCCCAGGGACACCGATTCCCTTGCCTGGCAAGGATTTCGCCGTTGGCGGTCCATGCCAGCAGCGACTCGGCGGCAACGTTGAGGGCGCTCTCGACCATCGGAGCTTCCACCAGCATTCCGCGACCTTCGTGGTCCCGTTCGGCGAGTGCCACCAGAAAGGCGAACGCGGCGTGACAGCCGGCGGAAGGATCACACGGCCCCCGCTGATTGTGGGGCCGATCGGCGGTATGACCGGTGAGCCACGCCAAGCCGGTCATCTGTTCCATCGTCTGCGCGAAGCCGACGGCGTCACGCAACGGCCCGTCGAGGCCGAATCCAGGCATCCGAACCACGATGAGGTGAGGGTGCAACGAGCGCAGGTACTCCTCGTCCAACCCCAGGTTGGGCAGCACCCGCCTGGAGAAATTCTCGAACACGCCGTCGGCCTCGCCGAGCAGCTTCAGCAGGAGATCCCGCCCGCCCTCGCGGGACAGATCCAAGGTGATTCCGAGCTTGTTGGCATTCGGCGCCAGGAACTGCGGGCTGAACTCCCACCAATCAGCACCCGGGCCACTGATCGCGCCCCCGACGGCCCGCGCGCCGTCAATGCGCTGAATCGCCTCGACGTGGATCACCTCGGCTCCGAGAGCCGCGAGGATTCCGGTGCCGGATGGACCGGCCCACCACGTTGTCATGTCGATGATGCGGATGCCCTGCAGCGGCAGCCGCGGCGCCTTATCCCTCGTAACCGGCGTTCGCTCGCGGGCCGACCACTCGACCTTCCCCGAATCGGCACCTGCCGCAGGGCACGGCCTCGGAGCCGGCGCCGCTGCTCCGCCCAGCCGGTAAGGCCGGCGCGGCATGACGAAGCTGCCGGTCGGGTCTGAGACGAAGACCTGGCGTTCCTTGAAGTGTGCGTTGGACAGGCAGCCAGCCGCATCGTTCACGGCCGACGAGGGGATTCGATACGCAGCCGCGAGATCCACGATCTCTGCAGTAGTACGCGATTTTGTCCAGGTCTCCAGGATGGCGGTCCACTCATCGAATCTCGAGCGCCGACCAGCCGCGGTAGCGAGGACTTCGTCGCCGAGCAGGTCTGCCCGATCGATCATGCTCAGCAGATCGTCGAACTGCTGGCGGCTGTTCGTGGTGAAGCCGACCCAGCCATCGGCGGTCGGGTGAACTTCAGGCGTCTCCGGGATGCGAATCGGGCCGGCAGTGGAAGGCCGCCCGCGCAATCGGTCCGTCAGGTCCATGTAGACCGTGCCGGCGATGTTCATGACCTCCGCGGCTGACACGTCGATCAGCTCGCCGGCGCCGCCCGCGCGGGCCTTGCGGCAGGCTGCAGCGCTGGCGACGGCGGCGTACGCACCGGTGACCCAGGCACCGGTGCGACCGCCGATCATGCACGGCGGCCAGTCGGGGTGGTGACGACTGGCGAGCGAGCCGCTTTCCGCCTGGATGGTGAGGTCGGCGGCGGGACGGCCCGCGTAAGGACCGGTACTTCCGAACGGTGAGATGACCGTGGCGACTATCGAGTCGCTGAGGCGCCGAGCCTGGGCGGCGATCTCCACGTCGTCGGTGAAGACAATGTCCGCGGCAGCGATCAGGTTGTCGAAATTGCCTGCCGTGGTCACCGATCTCTTGCCATGACACAGGAAGCGGAACAGCGCGCCCTCGCTTCCGTCGGGAAGCACCCGCCACCTGCGCAGCGGATCTCCGCCCGGCGGCTCGAACTTGATGACGTCAGCACCCGCGTCTGTGAACAGCTTGCCCGCGTAGTCGATGGCGATGCCGGAGCCGAACTCCACGACACGCAAATCGCGAAGTGGCTCGCTGGCCGATCGATTCAACGTGCCTCAGCGATGGTGCGTGCTCCGATGGAGCGGAAGTAGTTCCTGTCGCTCTCGTCCGGTGCTGTACCGACCCGTGTCACGGTGTCGACATCCGTCGCCTCGGCGCGTAGGGCGCCAACGGTGCAGCGCTCCTTCTCGCGCTTTGCAAATGGGTCGAACTGGAACAGGCGCATGGCGTTTCCGTGCGTGATCTTGTCGACGACCGCACGGTCCTTTCCCTCCATCAGCGCGGCGACGGCCTCTGGGCCATAGGGCCACGGCGTGTCCGAATGGGGGAAGTCGGACTCCCAGCACACGTTGTCGATGTTGAGCAGGTCGAGGTTGCGAATCCCCACCGCGTCGTTGATGAAGCAGACGATGATGCGGTCGAGGAAGAGCTCGCTCGGAGTGCGCCCGCCCGCTATCTCATGGCCGGTCCAGCCGCCGTGTCGCTGCTGGACATGGTCGGCTCGCTGGAGGAAGTACGGGATCCACCCGATGTCGCCCTCGGTCAGCGAGAAGCGAAGGTCAGGGAACCGATTCCAGACGTCGGCCCAGATGAAGTCGGAAAGGCTGTAGGCCGCGGCCACGGCGGGCAGCGTCATGCCCACACTCGGCGGCGCGTCAGGTGTTGTCGTTGCGCTCTTGGACGAGGACCCGACGTGACAACACAGGATCGTCCCCTCGTCACTGGCCGCGGCGAAGACGGGATCCCAGCCACCGGAGTGGATGGTGGGCGCCCCGTGCATGGCGGGGTTCTCCGAAAACGTGACGGCGTGGCATCCCTTGCCGGCCAGCCGTCGCAGCTCGGTCGCGGCGGCCTCGGCATCCCACAGCGGAAGGACCCCGCACGGGATGAAGCGCTCCGGGTAGCTGGCGCACCACTCATCGACATGCCAGTCGTTGTAGGCCTGCACCATCACCAGGTTGACGTCAGGGTCCGGTCCCTGGCTGAGAACAGGCGCCGCAAAACCGGGCCAATTCGGAAAGTTCAGTCCGGCCAACTGGCCCCCGGCCGACATGTCACGAACCCGCTCGTGAACGTCGTAACACCCGGGACGCATCTCGTCGTAGCCCCGGGGATTGACGTTGAACATCTCGCGCGGCTTGCCGGCCACTGCGTTGAGGCCGATGTTGCGGCCGCGCACCTTCCCGTACCACCACTGGTAGGTACCGTCCGGCTCGACGACGACACGCGGCGCCTGGTCCCGGTAGCGTTCGGGAACGTGACCGTCGAACATGTCGGCCGGTTCGCAGATGTGGTCATCGACGCTGATCAGGATGAGATCTTCAGGCTGCATTCGTATCGACTCTCCGTTGAAGTCGTCTCTGATCGGCCGAGATGGCGACATCACGCGCGGCGGCGTGCCACTACAACGTAGGGACGATCGGTCCGCTTTAGCAAGTAGGTGCTCGCTGTACCCCGGAAACACAAACGGTGAGGCGCGGGCAGGTGCAGCGGAACGAACTTTCTCGTCGTCAACAGCGATCCGAGAGCGCAATCCGAGGTCTGCGTGGCCGAATGTGACGAGCAGGTTGCACAGTAGCGGGCACTTACTTACCATGCAACCACCTACGGTGACACCGCAGCAATGGCGGCGAAGGATGTGAAAGTTGCATCGCATGCAGAGTCCGAATCGGGGCGGCTATGGGATTCATCCCGGCGCCTCGGCCGCCGGGCAAAGCATCGCGCCTGAAGAACACCGTCCAAGCTCCGTTGCTCGCTGACCCGTCCGGGGAGAATCCATGCTGGAGACCATTCAAGTCACGCAGTCCTTCGGCGGCGTGAATGCTCTGAACGACGTCAGCCTGCGGCTCGACCCGGGCAAGGTCCACGCACTGATAGGTCCCAACGGAGCCGGCAAGACCACGCTGTTCGACATCATCTCCGGCCTGCGGCGGCCCACCCGCGGCCGGGTGTTGCTCGACGAGCGGGACATCAGTCGCGTCGGCGCCGTTGGCCGCGCCAGGCTCGGCATCCGTCGCACGTTCCAGCGTCAGCAGCCGATTGGCTGGCTCAGCGTCGAGGACAACGTCGTCGCCGCGATGGACTGGCGGGGCGGCGGCGGCGGGATGGTCGCGGATCTGCTCGGCCTCTTCACTCGCCAGCGCCTCGAGGCAAAACGCCGCGCTCGCGCTTTCGAGGTGCTCGAGCTCTGCGGGCTGGTGCAACACCGCTCTGTAATGGCCGGCGGGTTGACCATCGCCCAAGCACGGATGCTCGAATTCGCCCGCGCCCTCGCCGACGAGCCCAAGGTGCTCCTCCTTGACGAGCCGACATCCGGGTTGGCGGAAGACGGCGTCGAACAGGCCACCAGGATCCTGGAGATCGCGCGCCAAGAGGGCTGCGCGATCGGGCTGGTGGAGCACGATGTCTCCTTCGTCACCGCGGTCAGCGACACGATCACCGTGCTGAACCTCGGAACGATCATCGCGCAGGGCACTCCGACGGAGATCGTCTCCCATCCGGCGGTGCGTATGGCCTATCTGGGCGAGGTCGGCGAAATCGCCGCCAGCGACGCGGCAGCGCTCACCCCTGCTACGCATGGCGACGTGGACATCCGCTAGCTGCCGTCTTCACGCCGCCACCCGAACAATCAAAAGGAGCAGTAGTGCTTTCCACGTTGGTGAACGGAGCCATCGCCGGGGCGATCTACTCGCTCATCGGGTGCGGCCTGGTACTGACCTACTCGAGCACGGGGGTTTTCAACCTGGGCTACGGCGCTATCGCCTACGTGGCAGGGCTGCTGTTCTACGAGCTGAATCTCGGCCTGCATTGGAATCGCTTCCTCGTGGCGATCCTGATCGTCTTCGTGTTCTGTCCGCTGCTGGGTCTACTCCTTGATCGGATGTTCTTCCGGCCGCTGTCCAGGGCCTCGGAGGCAGCCAAGGTCGTCGGCACTGTGGGCGTGCTCATCGGATTGCCGGCTCTCGCCCAGTTCGTCATCGAAGAAGGCCGAAGCGTTTTCCACTGGGGCATCCCCACCAGTCAGGGCGTCACCTTGACGCCCGGCGTGGCCTTCACCTCAGCGCATACCTGGCACTGGCACGGCATCGTCTTCGACTCGAACCAGGCGCTGGTACTGGGGGCGTCGGTCATCTGCGCCCTTGCTCTCTGGGGCCTTTCGCACACCACGCTTGGCCTGCAAACCAGGGCGGTCGTCGACAGCGCCCAACTCGCGGGGCTGCGAGGCGTCAGTGAGATCCGCACGCTGCGCCGGGCATCCATCATCGGAACGAGCCTGGCGGGCATCGCCGGCGTGGTCGGCGCCCCCGTCTTCAACTCTCTCGACCCCGGCACATGGACCATCGCCGTCTTCATTGCCTCCACCGCCGTCGTGGTCGGCAGGTTCCGATCAGTACCGATCACCTTCGTCGCAGGGATAGCGATCGGGACGCTGATGGGTCTCACCTTCCGTTACGTCCACCTCGCGAAAATCGACGGACTGAACAACGCCGTACCGTTCGTGCTGCTGCTTGGAGGGCTGCTGGTATTGGGCCGATCGAAAGCCCGCGCGGGAGGAACCGCCAGCCTCGAGGTCGCACCCGTGGACTGGAAGGCGGATCTGCCCGTTTGGCGCCGCCGGGCCGTCCCCGCCATCGCGTTCTGCGTGGTGATCGTCTGGATCCTGGCTTTCGCCAATCCGCTCTGGCAGTCGCTCCTGTTACGGGGGGCGGCTTTCAGCCTCATCATGCTGTCCATCTGCATCGTCACGGGACTGGGCGGCATGATCAGCCTTGCCCAATCGAGCTTTGCCATGGTGGCGTCGCTTTCTGCAGGCCTGCTGATCAATCGCTACCACGTTCCGCTCGGGGTGGCATTGATCGCCGCTGTTGCCATCGCCATGCTGCTCGGTCTCATCGTCGGGCTACCCGCCATCCGGGTGGGAGGCATGGCGCTTGCACTGGCGACGCTTGCCCTGGCGTTCTTGTGCAGTTCGGTCCTGTTTGCGTGGCGCACCCTCACCAATGGGGATACAGGCTGGACGTTCAACCGGCCCTTTCCCGTGGGACTGCACTTTTCCCAGGACCGGATCTACGGCGCTGCACTTCTCGTCATCAACCTCTTGGTGATCTGGACGATTCGTAACCTCACGCGATCGTCCACCGGCCGCGCCATCGCTTCTGTACGCGCCACAGAAGTGGCCTCGGGGTCGATCGGCATCTCGGCGACATCGGCGAAGCTGCGAGTGTTCGTCTTCTCAGCTGGGCTCGCCGGCCTGGGAGGCGTGCTTCTGGGCACCGTGGACGGCGGTGTCACCTCCACCACCCTGGGGACGCTCGACGGGCTCACCTGGTTGACAGTCGTGGTCCTTCTCGGCGTGCGTCGGCCTGCCGCCGCAATTACGGCAGGGTTGGTATTCATCTGCTTCCCGGCGGTTCTCAGCGGCGGTTTCCACGACGTCCTGGGCCTGAGCTGGCACGGCACCCAGACAACGCAGATCCCCTCGATCTTGTTCGGCCTGGGCGCTGCCGGACTCGCCAGGAAGCCTGAGGGTGCGTTCGACGACTTCGCCGAGCGCCGCTACCGACGTCGGCAGGAACGCGCCGTACGGCGCCTGCTGACCCAGACCCAAGCCCTTCCGGCGCAAGCACCCTTGGGTGAGTCAAAGGTGGCAAACGCGGCTCGCATCGACACGGTCAAGATCGTCGATCGAGCCCCCGCCCCTGTCGCACACGATCCGGCGGCAGCCCTCGAGACCCTGGCGCTCACCGCGGGATACGACTCGGTCAAGGTGTTGTCGGACATCAACCTGCGACTTGAACCGGGAACGCTCACGGCGATCTTCGGTGCCAATGGCGCCGGTAAGAGCACGCTGTGCTCGGCGCTCGGCGGAGCCATTCCGATCATGGCAGGCTCTATCCACCTCGCTGGGGATGACATCACCGCAGCTGCAATGCATCTGCGGGCAGGCAAGGGACTGCTGCTCGCTCCCGAAGGCCGCGGAATCTTTCCCCACCTCAGCGTGGAAGACAATCTGCGCCTGACGCTGCGCGATGCCAAAGATCGCGACCTCGTCTACCAGAAGTTCCCGGTGCTCGGCGAACGAGCACGCCTGAACGCGGAGATGCTTTCGGGCGGCGAGCAACAAATGCTCGCCCTGGGACCGCTCCTTGCCAAGCCGCCGAAGGTGCTGATCGCCGACGAGCCGTCATTCGGCCTGGCCCCGTTGGTGGTGGAGCGTGTCCTCGAGTTGCTCCTCGAGCTGAAGAGCCTCGGAACGACCATCTTCGTCGCCGAGGAAAAGCCCGGACGCCTGCGCGAAATGGCCGATCAGGTAGTCCTTCTGTCACTCGGTCGCATTACGTGGCAGGGTTTCGCCGGACATCTCACCCAGCATCAGATGCGTGCCGCCTACCACCTCGAGCACTCAGCCGCCGCAAGCACCGACACGCGGGAGAGTGTCGCCTCGGCACGCCCCGAAGCCGTCGCCGGAGCCTAGCGTTCACCGGACAGCACCACCTCTTTGTTGCCCCGGCGAACTCAGGAGAGCCACGCATGACGGATGATCCGATGCCGGAATTCGGCGACCCGTTCACTTCGCATCTCGGATACCTCAGCATGCGTACCGCCGAGCGAACGGCATCGTCCTGGATCGCTCTTCGCGACGATCTGCTGGACGGGCGCGGCAGGCTGCACACGGGCGTTCTCGCCTACCTCGTCGATTCCACCGCAGGCGTGGTCTGCGGCATGGCTGCGCGACCCTCCTGGGTTGTGACCGCCGACTTGCACGTCGATGTCGTGCAACTGCCCAAGAAAGGTCCGGCCCGCGCCGACGCCGTGGTTCGGCGCCCTGGGCGTCGCCAGTCCTGCGGCGAGGTCATCGTTCGCGATGAGGGCGACGGCGACCGCGTGATCGCTGTGGGAACCGTCAATCACATCGTGGGGCCAGGGGATCTCGTCGGCGATGATGTGCCCACCGGCATGCCCATCGGGGTGCGGGTCGGGCCGGCGCTTCCCCCGCATCCGCAGCCGGTCCCGTCGCTCACGTACTTGCTCGGCGTTGAGCATGACGCAGACGGCGTAGTGAAAATGCCGATCACCGGAGTGGCCGTGAACCCCCTCGGATTTCTGCACGGAGGGTTGAGCGGTCTGCTCGTGTCGGAGTGTGCAGCGATGCGCGGCTATGACATCGCGTCGATGATGCTGCGCTACCTCGGTCCCGTCCGCGAGGGCTGCGCTCGGGCGGTCTCGACCGTGGTGCCCGGCACAGGCGATGAACCACTCTTGCAGGTCGAGATTTCCGACGACAGCGGCCGGCCTGGGGCCATTGCCACGGCGCGTCTGCGCCGCGCTTAGAGAATTGCCAGCGGGTTGACCGGACCGCCGACGGCTCCCGTGATGGGTATGGGTGCCGCGACGAGCATGAACTCCCACCGTCGATCCTGAGCACAAGCGGCCGACAAGGCCTCGAGGTCGAACAGTTCCCCGAAAACGATGCCCGCATCCCGCTGGCAGATCATGTGCAGCGGCATCAGCGTTCCTTCGATCTCCGACGTGGGCCGTTCAACCGCGACGTTGTCCATGGCGACGGCGGCGACGTCATGCTGCACAAGCCAACTCGCGCAGCGCACCGACAGCCCGGGCGACGCCATGATGAAGCTCTCGAAGGGATAGCTTCCCTCGCGCACCGCGCGGCCGACCCGACCGGTCCGCACGAGCACGATGTCGCCGGCTCGCACCTCGACCCCTTGTGCCGCAGCCACCTTGTCCAGTTCGTCAGGGCTGATCGCTTCGTTGTCAGGCAGACAATCGATACCCCGGTCATGTGCGACGTCCAATAGCAAGCCGCGGCCAACGATGCCGTCACGGAAGGAGGTCACAGAGTTCTCGGAGGTGCCTTGTTCGCCGATCGACTCAGGAACCGACTTGCCGTTCCACATGACCCCGTCGTAGAACGCGTGCGACAAGGCGTCCCACTGGGTGGCACCCTGCAACGACATGAAAACCGTGTCGTCGGCGTACTGGAAGCCTCCGGGAAGATTTGCCTGGTTGCCCACCTCGACCATGGTCAGCTTCGGGTTGAAGCGACCTTGATCGGGCATCGGACCCCCCGAGCCGAAGGGCATTGCCAAGGAGATGACCTTGCCGCGCCGGACGGTACGGGCAGCCTCCAGAACGCGCTCTTCAGTCAGAAGGTTGAGCGCTCCCTTGCCGTCGTCCTTGCCCCATCTGCCCCAGCGGCGTAGCCGATCGCCTTCGTTGCGAACCCAATCGGCGTCCAAGGTTTCGCTCATCGGGCAGCGGCCTCCCAGCTCAACTTCACATTCTTCACGGTCATGTCAGAGTTGTCGGGCCGACGAATCCGCCGCCCCAGGTGGGCAAGTTCAACGCCGTCTTGACGCCTGGCGGGGCATCACACACGGTCGGAATGGCGTTCAGCGCTGTGGTCGCCACCGTGATCGAGGTGATCCGCTTGGAGTCGAACTGCGTGGTGGCCTCGAAATGGCAACGCATCGAGGGATCGCCGTCGATCTCGATCAACCAGTGCTCGCCGATCCCCCACTCAGGGTTGACGTCATCACTGACCCGCCACACCCAGGAGAGGTCAAGAACGTCGCGCCCGAAGGCGACTCCGAAGCACGAGAGCTTCACCGCGGCGACGGTGCCCGGCTCCACCGTGCCGAAGGCCGTTTCGACGCGCTTGTCGGTGACGCCCACCGTGCGCTCGTACCGGTAGTCCTCGATCTTGAACCGAAGCGCATCTGCGATCATGAGCATGCAGGTGTAAAAGACGCTGTTTGCAGGGTCGGAGTGCATGGCATCCAACGCCGAAGGCGCGTCTGGTTTGGCGCCGAAGCCCATGAACCGCATCGCACTTGCCGAGCTGTAGTCACGCATGTTGAGTACTTCGAGCGCCCGGATGCGATCGACCTGGCGTGACAGTCGCGTCAAGGTGATGGGAAACAGGTCGTGCGTGAAGCCCGGATCGATGCCTGAGTCGAAGAAGGACGTACCGCCCTCGGCACACGCGGCTTCCAATTTCTCGACGGCACCCTTCGGCGCCGACGGCGGATACACGAGGAAATCGATGGCGGTCGACGTGACGTTGTAGCCGCTGCGCAGCAGCAGGCAGATGTCCTCGAAAGGTTGGCCGAACATGTCTTCTGTGGTGCCTAGCGCGTTGTAGTTCACGCAGTCGGCTTCGATCCCCAAGATCTCCTCGACCGAGTCTGTGGCCAGGATGCCGGTCGCAGGCTCACCGACGAGATCGCCGGCATCGACGCCCACCTTGTCCTTGCTGTAGACCCGCAGGCCAACGAGTTCGAGGTCGGGTCTGGTGATGATTGCCCGCAGCGCATGCCGGCCGACGTTGCCGGTCCCCCACTGGATAACACGGTAAGTCATCAGGACCTACCGATACTTCGGCATGAGTTCGGTGCCGATCAGTTCGATCGACTCCATGATCCGCTCGTGCGGAACATTCCCCATCTGCATGTGAATGATCACCTGATCCACTCCGACTTCCTGGAAGGAATCCAACACCGGCGCACAGTCTTCGGGTGTGCCAGCCATGACAAACCCGCCCTCGAGCATCGAATCGGCCATCGCTTGCTGGTCGGTCTTGATCGCCTCGTACATCGCTCGCACTCCTGCGACGTGTCCGTAGCTCGGAGTCGGAGTGTCATCGGGCCATCCACTGGTCATGGCGATGTTGCCGTGGAGAGTGTGCTCAACCGTCTTGCGAGCAGCCAGCTGACGAATCTCGTCGCGGTCGTAGCTACACAAACCGTTAATGAACCCGGCCGTCTGATTGTTGACGCCGCCGGCAATGAAAGGCTGCGCATCCCCGATGTTGTCGCGGTAGGCCTGAATCGATGACCGCAACTCCTCCGGCTTGGTCTGGGCGGCAAAGAACAGCATGCCGAGACCGGACTTGGCGGCCCGCTCGGCATTGCCGGGACCGACTCCGCCTACCCACAGCGGCGGGTGCGGCTGCTGCACCGGCCGCGGATAGACGGTGCGCTTCGGCATCTTGACGAATTCGCCGTCCAACTCGACGTTCTCTTCAGCGAGCAGATGTGCCACGGCCTCGAGGCCCTCGAGCCACTGCGCCCGCGACTCTTCCGGGTCCAATCCGAATCCGTACAGCTCGGACGGAGTCGTGGAACGCCCGGATCCGATGTCCACCCGCCCATCGCTCAGGCAGTCCAGCATCGCCGCACGCTCAGCGATGCGAACGGGGTGGTTGTAGGCAGGCGGCGTCAGAGCCAAGCCGAAGCCGAAGCGGATGTGGTTGGTCTGGTAGGCGGCCGCTCCGAAGATCACTTCCGGCGCGGACATGTGCGAGAAGCCGCCCAAGAAATGATGCTCGGTCAGCCAGACGTGATCCCATCCGAAGCGATCCGCTTGCACGATCTGGTCGACCGTGTGCCGGACGATCCTGGCCTCTTCATGTGGCTCGCCGTCGGGAACGAACATCTCGTAGAACAGACCGAACTTCATCGTCCCACCCTCCCGGCAAAGCCTCGCGGTGGCCGAGGCTAGCACAGTGGGTGCTTGCTAACTTGAGCGCCGGGTTCGAGCCTTCACTGGCGTCACTGCCTTCACCGGTTCGGAGATGTTGGCCCGACCGTATGTGGCGATTTTCGCGAGCTCGTAAACGACCACATCACGGCTGGGTACCTTGCCCGATTCGAAGGCCCGATCGGAGACCGCCATGCCCGCCACCATCGAGACGATCGCACGGGTGGCGATCTCGTTGCGTGCGGGCCGACTGATCGCCGCCCGCCGCCCGATCTGAACGAGCTTGTCCAGGTCTTGCCACATCTCTTCTTCGAGCCCGGCGTCGGCCAGATCTGAACCGTCATAAGTGGCGGTCGACCAAAGCGTCGCGACCAGCCCTCGGTGAGACCGGAAGAGGTCATAGAGCTGACCGATGAACTCCAAGGAGACGGCGAACGAGTCCTCGCCCTCCTGAAGGCCGTCACCGTGCTCAGCCACAAATGAGTCCACGAATTCGGTGAACGGCTTCACCATGGCCTCGTGAAACAGCCCGGCCTTTGAGCCGAAGTAGCGGAACATGAGCGTCTCAGACACATTCGCCCGATCGGCGATGTCACGTGTCGATGCCGTATAACCGCGTTCGTTGAACAGGTCGGTCGCCGCCTCGAGCAGCAATCGGCGAGGCTCTCCGCGAGCGCGTCGGCGTCTCGGAACCTCCGGGGTCTGCGCGCCTCGAGCACGCCTGGGCTGGGGTTTCTCGCCACTCGCTGTCATGTCAGCCCGTCCCACGCGGTCCATCTCCCAAGTCAGTCACGCGCCGTGCCTGTGCGGCGAGCCTGCGCCAAGCCCATTGTTACTGAAGCCAGTGAGTAGGAACGTCCCGAACTGTTATCGGCGCCTACACCGATCACGAATAGGTGATCACACTAGTCGACGCCGACTCCGTGACAAGGACCGCGGCAACGGCCGGACCTGCGGGTGCAGGCACGGCTGGCGGAGGATTTGCCGACTGGCTTGCGTCCCGTATCTCCATGGCACCCCTGTTCTGTCACGTTACGAAGTGTTTACTTGCTTACTGTGGATTGAACGTCGGCAGTCAATCTCCCGTATTTCGAGGCTTCGGGTGGGTGTGAGAAGCGCAATGACGGGGTCTTCCCAGCGCCTGCTGCGCACCAGCAGCCCCCAGATCGTGGCCAGATATATCCGACAGCGGATCCTGCGCGGTGAGTTGAGTTCGGGAGAGCGCCTCCGTCAAGGGGACATCGCCACGGCGCTGGGAATCAGCCGTATCCCGGTACGTGAAGCGATCATCGGCCTCGATCGCGACGGCTGGTTGCGGCTGGCACCTTCCGGCGGCGGCGCCTACGTCACGGAGCTTCGACGAGACGACATCCTCGATCACTACGAGCTGCGCGGGGTGGCGTTCGGACTCGTCGCGGCGCGGGCGGCGGCGGCGATGACCGAGGAGTCTCGCAAGCGCTTGCAGCAACAGTTGCGCCTGATGCGCAGCACGTCGGACGTCGAGACGTTCAGCCGGGAGAACGACGGATTCCTTGACCAGATCGCCTGGTTGGCTGCATCGCCCGGACTCCGGTCCGCGTTGCGGGTGAGCCCAAGCCTCATCTCGACCGGCTTCTTCGAATTCGTCCCCGGCGCGCGGGCCATCCAAGAGGCGGGCGCGGCAGCGCTGATGCGCGCACTCAAGACCAGTGACCAACGCGGCGCCGAACTGGCCATGCGCAGGCTCTTGTGCCGTCAGGGGTCTGCCGTCGTCAAGACTTTGGAATCACGAGGCCGGTGGGCCGATCACGACCGACCCCCGCCATCTGGTGAACCTCCCCGCGACGAAGCCGGCACGCGCGCAGATCAGGCCAACTTCCGTCAGGCGGAAGGCGCACTTGAGCTCGTGGTGAACCACGTCAGGCAACTGATTATCGCCGGCAAGATTCATCCTGGGCAGCGCATCTGCCAAGACGACATCGGCCTGGCGGTCGGCGTCAGCCGTACCCCGGTCAGGGAGGGGATCATCGCCCTGGAGCGCGAGGGATGGGTGCGCATCAAGCCTCATCGCGGAGCGTTCGCCGTCGGGATGAGCGACCAGGCGATCTTCGATCACCACGCGCTTTACGGTCGATACCTCGCCTTCGCCGCACGCCGGGTCATCGATCACCGGAACCCAGGCGATTGCAGCACGCTGGATTCGCTCGCTAGCAAGGTGGCCACGCGTAGCACGGAGGCCGCCCTCGAGCGCGCTGCCAGGGACTACATCGAGCGCCTCGCGATCCTTGCCCGGTCAACACGGCTGGACGTGACCCTGCGCGTCATGCCACCTGTAGCCGATCGACGAGTCCTGAGCGCAATTGCAGGTGTGGCGGGGGCGGGCCGAGCCGGTATCGGCAAGCTTCAAGAAGCGATTGAAAGTGGTGACCGAGGGCAAGCCGAACGAGCGTGCATCACCATGCTGGAACACCAGGCGGCCTCGCTCATCGCCTTCTTGAATACCCGGGATCCCTCTCAGCTGGACGAATGACGCTTCGTGATTTGGTGCTCTGTCCGGGGACCCGGCACGGCCTCGGGCTCAGGGCTGACCTCGCCCATGCAGCCAGGCGGTATGACAACGCCGAACAGCGGGAGAAGCAGGCCGTTCGCCTCGAC
This sequence comes from Frankiaceae bacterium, assembly GCA_036272075.1. Lineage (GTDB taxonomy): Bacteria > Actinomycetota > Actinomycetes > Frankiales > Frankiaceae > DATAZK01. The sequence goes on along the minus strand of DATAZK010000240.1, from coordinate 327 downwards.
ATTCGAACCGAGCCATCGCAGCGCGCATGCCGGCCATCGCCAGCTTCGCCGCCAGCCGCGGCGAAGCTCTCGGCTCCACAGAGAGAAGTCATCTCGCTGACACGTCGGCAACCCTCCGGCACTTGCTGCCATCTGCGTGAGCACCTCGCTTCGTTGCGAATGCTGAAAGAGAATCGTGGAGCTGGCGGCTCAGGTGATGTCGAGGCTGAGCATCTTGATGGCGTTGCCACGCACGATCTTGTAGACCTGCTCGGCTGACAGGCCCTCCATCATTTCCTCGGCGACCTTCTTGGTGTGCGGCCACGTCGAGTCGGTGTGGGGGTAGTC
>DATAZK010000239.1:0-66220 GCA_036272075.1 Frankiaceae bacterium | reverse complement strand
CTTGCATGTGCGCTCCCTCGGTGTGAGGGGGAACGATAACGCCGCCGTACGCGCTCTGATGGGCAAATATGAAAGCTAGATGTTTTCTGCCTGGAAGCTGTCAGCAGCCGTCGGATCCGGCTGCCGGCAACGTGTCGCCGGCAGCGCCGGAGCCCGCCCGGTTCAGCAGCGCGACCGTTGCGGAGCCGAAGGGTGAGGAGTACGAGGTCGAGGGCAGGCAGCCGCCCTGATGCAGCCCGCCGATCACGCCGAGCACGTTCGACCCCTGGATGAACGGTGCGCCGCTGGTCCCGCCGACATACCCGCCGCAATCGAACGTCGTGTACGGGCCGGTGCGGTGTGCGGTAGCGAGGCAGGAGAACGGCCGGCCACCCACTCCGGCGGCGTAGGCAGGAATCTGCATCTCGCCGAGTGTGGCCGGGGTGGTGATGAGCCGGTTGCCGCCGGTGACCTGCTGCACCTGAAGGGAATTTCCGAAGAGCTGGTCCGGTGCGACCTTCAGGATCGCGACGTCATCAATCGGGTTGCGCGTGCTGAGCCAGGCGGGGTCGGCGTAGGCCGCGACGACCGTCCAGCGTCCGTAAGGCTCGCTGCCGTCGACCGAACCCGGCACGAACGACAGGCCGCGTCCATTGCCTGACAGACAGTGGGCCGCCGTGATCAGCAGATTCTGGGTGCGGCTGGAAACGACGCTCGCGGTGCAGGTGTGCAAGGACGTCGCCCCCAAGTAGAGCGGTCCCGTCGTCGGCACGCTTCCCACCGGAAACGCGGTGGGCGAAGCGCCAGGTGTGCACGCGGCGATGACGATAGCCGCGAAGACCACGGCGGCGACTCTGCTCGCCCACCTGTGCACGGCCCATTGCTACCACACAAATCTGCTGAATCCGGGTCACGTCAGACGACCTGGGCCCAGTAGACGGTGACCGCCGTCGCCAGCCCGGCGAGACTGAACGCCCAGGCGCTCAAGGCCGCCCGCCCCGGTCGGCGGGCGAGCAGGAGCAGCGCAGCGATCGCGTACGTGTCGGAGAACATCCGCAGGTCGCTGGAGCTCGCCCACACGGCCACCGAAAGGCAGCAGGCGAAGGCGATACCGAGAAACAGGGCGATGCTCCAGGGCTCGTCCCCCGGCTGCCGCGGGGAGGCTGACTCGCGTGTCGACAGCCGCGCGAGCACCGCAGCAATCGCTGCGAGCACGACGAATACCAGGATCGTCATTTCGACCGCGTGCAGTCCCGCCTCGAACGGGTGATGCCTGGCGATGCGCTTCCAGTGCGACCACGCCTGCACGATGCCGCTGAACGGCGCTTGCGAGTTCGCGCCGGTGTCGCTCGTCAGGGGCAGCTGGCCGGTCACGCTTCGGCAGATCAGCTGCCAGCCGGCAAAAACAAGAATCGGCACCATCCAGACGAGATCTGTGGTGCCGGCGCGCCGCCGGACGAGCCGCGGCAGCCTCCAGATGGCCACGGCAAGCACTGCGGCGATGGCGGTTTCGCGGGTCAGCACGGCGAGGCTCAGGGCGGCGCTCGCCCATACGGTGCGACCGCGCTGCAGGGCGAGGAAACCGGCGACGACGAGCAACACCTCCAGCGGCTCCGCCAGATCGAAGTCGATGCTGAAGAGCAAGCCGGGCCAGCAGATCAGGAGACCCCAACCCCATGCCAGGCCGTGGGAATGCGCTTGCGTGGCACCGATCGCGGCGAGCCCGGCAAGCGAGCCGACACCGACGAGCAGCAGCGCGGTCGGCACCAGCACGCTCTGGCCGCCGGCCGACAGCAGCCACGCGACGAGCGGATAGCCGATACGCCCCAGTCGAAAGGCGTTGTCCAGCCGGATCCCTGGCCCATGCAGGCGGAGGTCGAAGGGGTCCTGAGCGAGCCGGTACATGAATTGGCCGTCGTAGCCGCTTCCGGGATGGACGGGTACACCCGAGGGCAGGTGGGCCGGATTGCCATAGGTGCGGCCCGCGTCGATGAGAAACCCGGGTGCGCCGTGACCGAGATTGATGATGCGTGCGAAGGCCGCGGCGGCGGCGATGACCGCGACGATGGCGGCGGCAAACCACGGCGCCGCAGTGCTTTTTTGAACCCGACGGGGTAGCCAGGTCGGACCGGGCTCGCGGGTCGAGGCTTGCTGTACCTGCGTCCGCACAGGGGCCTCTCCCTACACGTCGCTCGTCACCCGGCAGGAGCCGTTCCGGCGTTCAGCGTGCATCTGCGGCGTGTTGCGAAGGTGAGGCGCAGGAGGCCGTTTTCGTGTTTGGCTCCATCAGGCCCAAATCGAGCAGGCTCAGCGCAGCAAGCCGCCGATGTCGTTGGTGGCTCGCGTAGCGGCCGCAAGCACCGTTTCACCGAGGGCGTTGATCTCGCGGACGCTGAGGTCATGGCTCGGCCCGAGCAGCATGACCGAGGCGCCGACAGTGCCGGCGCCGCCGTCATCTCCCGGCTGGAACACCGGGGCCGAGAGCTGGGTGAGCCGTATCGAACCCTGCGGATCGAGCTCTGACGCCAGGTACTCGCTATGGGTGGCGACGCGGATCGCCTCATCGCGGACCCGTCCCGGATCGCCCGCGTGCTGGTCGCCGATCAGGTGCTCGAGGGCCGTCGCCAATTCAGGTTGGCGTCCGGGGGAGACGGTGATGCTGAAGCCGCGGTGACGGACGGCCGCCAGCGCCTGGTGGTAGCGGGCGATCTCGGCTTTCGTGAGCGGCGGCGCGGCGCGTTGCAGCCACGCCTGCACCTGCGCCTCGTCCTCCCAGGCGACGAACGTCGCGCCGAAGGGGGGGACCAGCGCGATCGCGTCGCCCGCTCTAGGGCGGATCCCGAACGGCGGGCCGAAGTCGAACACGCTCGCCACCCGCGTCTTCGCTCCGTCGCGAATCGTCACGGCCACCACGCAGGACTGCGAGCGGGCCAGCGCCTCCGCGTGCACACCAGCTGCCCGCAGGGCGGGATTGGCGACGCGGGCGGCGTCGCCGAGTGCGATGCCCGCCTGGCCGAGTTCGTAGCGCAGGGAGGCATCGCGCCGGACGAACCCGCGCTCGGCCAGGCCCAGCAGGAGCGAGTTACAGGTGGCGCGCGGGATGGCGACCTGGCGGGCGAGCTCGGTGACGGTGAACGGCCTGGTGGGGTGGGCCGCCAGCGCCAGAAGCACGTCGGCCGCGCGAATCACGGCGGGGGACGGCGCAAGAGGCATGACGAAATACTAGCGCGAGTGACAGCAATTCGGCGCGCTGCTATGGTCACGCCGTGACTTCGGGCTGGGTCGTCGAGGCCGACCGCAGCGTGTGCATCGGCTCCGGTGCCTGCGCATTTGCCGTTCCTGACGTGTTCGACGTCGACGACGGCGGCGGCGTTGTGCTCGTGGGGGCGGTGGTCACCGGCGACGAGCGCGTGGTCGAAGCGGTCGCGGGCTGTCCGACCGGGGCCCTCAAGCTGATCAAAGGCGACGAATGACGGAATTGGCGCTCGACCGGGAGCGGCTTCGCTCCCTGTTCGACCTTCGCAGCGATATCTACGCCTCGCGCGGGGGGACGTTCGACACCGATCCCTACCCGACCTTTGCGCGCTTGCGGGAGACCGGACCGGTGCATCCGGGAGCGCCGCACGAGGAGCTCGGCTGGACCGGCGAGGTCTACTTCCAAGGCCTGCCCTATCCCAACCGGCCGCACTTCTCCGCATACGACTACGAGACCTGTGCCCGGGTGCTCAAGGATGACGAGGACTTCGTCACCAGCATGCCGGCGTTGCCCGGCGAACCGCCGATGCTCGACGCCGGAATCCTGACCATGGACGGCAAGCGCCACCGCAGCTATCGCAAGCTGGTGCAGCCGTCGTTCGTGCCGGGCCGCGCGGTGTGGTGGCTGGAGAACTGGACCCGCATCGTCGTCAACGACCTGATCGACGGGCTCATCGCCGGTGACGGGCATGCCGACCTCAATGCCGAGTTCTGCGCTCCCATCCCGCTGCTGACGATCACCGGCAGCTTCGGCGTCACGATCGAAGAGGCGCTGGACGTGCGGGCGGCCGTGACCTCCGACGGGAGCGACACCGCCACCCTGGCGCGACTGCTGATCCCCACGATCGCCGCGCGCCGCGCGCATCCCGAGGACGACCTCATCAGCATCCTCGTCCAGGCCGAAGTCACCGACGAGGACGGCGTGCTGCACCGGCTCAGTGACGAGGAAGTGCTGGGGTTCGCCTTCCTGTTGCTGGCCGCCGGATCGGGGACGACGTGGAAGCAGCTGGGTCTGACGATCATCGCCCTGCTGCGCCATCCGCGGGCATTGGCCGCTGCCCGTGAGGACCGGGGTTTCCTGCGCGGCCTGGTCGAGGAATCGTTGCGCTGGATGCCGACCGACCCGGTGTTCGCCCGATTCGTGGCTCGCGACACCACTCTGGGCGGGGTCGACCTGCCCGCGGGTGCCGTCATCCACGCGTGCCTTGCGGCGGCCAACCGCGATGCGACGCGCTGGGAGCGGCCCGACGAGTTCGATCCCTTCCGCCCGGTGAAGGCCCATCTGGGCTTCGGGTTCGGCCCGCATACCTGCCTCGGTGCGCACGTGGCGCGCATGGAAATCACCCATGGCGTCGGGGCTTTGCTCGACCGGCTGCCAGGGTTGCAGCTTGACCCCGACCGTCCGGCACCTCGCGTCATCGGGCTGTACGAGCGCGGTCCCGACACGGTCCCGGTGACGTTCGGGAGTCAGACAGACGGGAGTGGGACATGACTGATCTGGTAGCGGCAAGGCAGCCGTTCATCGACGGCGAGTGGGTCCAGGGCGCCGGTGACGCGGTGCTCGTGGAATCGCCGGCCACCGGGGAGGTGGTGGCGAGCGTCGAGGGAGCGTCGGCAGAGCAGATGACCGCGGCGATCGCGGCCGCTCGGCGGGCGTTCGACACCGGGCCATGGCCGCGGCTGTCCCCTGCCGAACGTGTCAAGGTGATCGGCCGTCTGGGTGACGCCCTCGAAGCGCGGCGCGGCGTCCTCATCGAGACGGTCATCGAAGAGGCCGGTTGCCCGCGGATGGTCACCGAGCTGACCCAGGTAGGCATGGCCATCTCGAGCATCCGGGAACTCGCCGAGCTCTACGCGCGGATGCCGGAGTGGGAGTACAACGAGGTACCGCTCGGCGAGCACTTCGTCGGCTCCGCGGTGCGGATGTCGGTCCGGCGTTACGAGGCGGCTGGTGTCGTCGCCGCCATCACCCCGTACAACTTCCCGCTCATCACCAACGTGTGGAAGGTGATCCCGGCGTTGCTCGCGGGATGCACGGTCGTACTCCGCCCTAGCCCGCTGACGCCCCTGGAGGCGACGGTCTTCGGCGAGGCCGCCGAAGAGGCCGGCCTGCCGCCGGGAGTGCTGAATGTCGTTGTGGAGCAAGGCAATGACGGCGCCGTCCTGCTGACCACCCACCGCGACGTCGACGTGGTGTCGTTCACCGGTTCGACGACGGTCGGGCGCGCGGTCGCGACGCAGGCGGCGGGGACCCTCAAGCGCGTCATCCTCGAACTCGGCGGCAAGAGCGTCGCACTACATCTGCCTGACGTCTTCGAGGCCGGTCTCGGGGGAGTCGTCGCAGCGGCGCTCACCGTGTTCGCCGCCCACTCCGGCCAGGGTTGTGCCTTGCAGACGCGGGTGCTCGTTCCCGAGGAGCGGCGGGCCGAAGTGGTCGACGCGATCGCCGCGGCTTCGAAGACCTTGACGATCGGTCCGCCGACCGAAAGGTCCACCATGGTGGGCCCGCTCATCTCCGAGCAGCAGCGTCATCGGGTCGACGAACTCGTGCAGCGCTCGGTCGCGGCGGGGGCTCGGTTGGCCGCCGGCGGACGGTCGACTGAGGGCATCGGCTGGTTCTACGAGCCGACCGTCCTGGACGCACCCGATCCGGCGAACCCCGGTAACCAGCACGAGTTCTTCGGGCCGGTGCTTTCGGTGCTGGGCTACCGCGATCTGGACGACGCGGTACGCATCGCCAACGCGACCGAATACGGCTTGTCCAATGGCATTTACACCGGCGACCTTGCCCTCGGCCTGAGCTTGGCCGAGCGGTTGCGCAGCGGGACCGTCCAGGTGAATACCGGCATGGCCGCGGGCTACACGCCGATGGGCGGCTACAAGCAGAGCGGCTACGGGCGTGAGCGCGGCGCCGCCGGCATCCGCGCGTTCCAGGAACTCAAGCATGTGGTGGTGGGCAGCCGATGACCGAGGCCGGCTACACGCCTCCTGACCTCACCCTGGTCGGCGACGAGCACGTCAAGCGCTACCTGGAGACCGGCGGTGAGGTCGGGCACGAGTGGAGCGGCGTCCACACCCTGGTGCTGACGACGACCGGCCGCAAGTCCGGAAAGTCCCGGCAATCAGCCATGATTTACGGTGCGGACGGCGCTTCCTACGTCGTCATCGCCTCGCAGGGCGGGATGCCGACGCATCCGAACTGGTACCACAACCTCACCGCCGATCCAGCGGTCGAGGTGCAGGTCCGGGCCGAGAGGTTTGCCGCGCGGGCCCACACTGCCGAGGGCGCCCAGCGCGACCGGCTGTGGGAGCTGATGACCGGAATCTGGCCGAATTTCAACGTCTACCAAACCCGCACCGATCGGAAGATCCCGGTCGTCGTCCTCGAACGGACCCCATGAACGTTCCTGTCCCTGAAACGCTCGAGACCCTCCAATCGCCGGCCTGGCTGACCGCCGCGCTCGCGCCCCGGTTCCCCGGTATCGAGGTCACCGGCGTCACCCCCGGCCCGGTCATCAGCCGGGTCGCGACGAACGCCCGGTTCACGATCGAATGTGCCGGCGGCGTGCCCGAGGGGCTGTCGCCCAACCTCTGCGGCAAGGGCTACTTCAGTGAGGTGGGCAAGGCTTTCCGGCAGGTCGGGGAGCCAGAGGCGTACTTCTACCGCGACATCGCCGCCGAGACCGGGATGCGCATGCTGACGAGTGTCTACGCCGACGTCGATCCGGTCACCCACCATGGCGTGCTCATCACCGAAGACGTCGTGCCCCATGGTGCGATCTTCCTCGACGCGCTGAGCGACTACACCCCCGAGCAGGCCGCGGAGAGCCTCTCCGAGCTCGCCAAGCTGCACTCGGCCACGTGGGAAAAACCCATATACACCAAGGCAAGTTGGCTCGACTCCCGGCTCGAGAGCTACCTGCTGCACCGCGGCGTCAAGGACGTCCTGTTCAACTTCGACGGCCCGATCGGTGCCGGCGTCCCCGATGAGGTGCGCGATGCGCAGCGCCTCGTCGATGCGCTGCACACCCTCGCCGCGGATGCCCCGGTCGAGAGGCCGTGGGCGGTGATTCACGGTGACGCGCATGTCGGCAACCTCTACGTCGACGGCACCGGACGGCCCTCGTTCGTCGACTGGCAGGTCGTGCAGCGCGGGCCCTGGTATCTCGATGTGGGCTATCACCTGGCGTCGGCGCTGACCATCGAAGACCGCCGCAAGTCCGAGCGGGACCTCATCCGGCATTACCTCGACGAGCTCGCCGCCGGCGGCGTTGAGGCGCCGTCGTGGGAGGAGGCCTGGCGCGGGGTACGTCGCGGCATCATCTACGGCTTCTTCATGTGGGGCATCACGCTCAAGGTCGACCCACCCATCACCACCATGCTGCTGACCCGGCTCGGGACGGCGGCGGCGGATCACGACGCCTACGCGGCGATCGAGGGGACGTCTTGACGTCGATCGAAGACCGCTGGCTGCGCCTGGAGCCGATCAGAATCGGCTGGCACGGCATGGAGTGGGCGCGCTTCGAGCGCGAGATCCGCATGGCGTTCGACGAGGGCATCGAGCGGCGGGTACTCGACCGGCGCTATGAATTCCTCTTCGAGACCGACGCCGGACTCCCGCAGGGCACGGCGAAGGGCGGTCTCGACTCCTACCAGCGCTTGGTCGACGCCGGCTGCCTCGCCGTCGTCGGCGCGAACTACACCGACTCGGCGTTGGCCCTCACCGAGGCTGTCAACGCCGCCAAGGTGCCGTTGCTGAGCATGTGCGGGACCGACGGCTTCCACGGCGAGTACTGCTTCCGGATGGGCAACGGCGACGTCGGCGACGAACCCGCGCTCATCGTCAACTGGCTGATCCGCAACGGCCACCGGCGCATCGCCGTCGTCAGCCCGGTCTCACCCATCGGCGAGGAGTACTTCCGCTACTTCCGCCAGGAGTGCCGGCGGATGGGCGTCTCGATGGCCGCCATCGAGTCGGTGAACAACGGGACGACAACCGAGGAGCTCGCCGGGAAGTTCTCGGCGCTGCGGGCCGCGAACGCCGACGCGCTGGTCTGGCTGGGCTACGGCGGGCTCGTGGTGTCCAACACGGTTCGCCTGGCGCTGGACGCGATCGCGTGGGACCCGCCGCGCATCATGACGACCGCTTTCATGCAGTACATCTGGGGATTCGACCAGCTCGAAGGTTGGGTCGGGATCGACCAGTGGTGTCCGGAGAACCCGCGCATGCACCGCTTCCACGAGCGCTTCGTGGCGCGCTACGGCGAGGATCCGTGGATGTGGCCCAACGCGATCCCCGGGCTCGCGTATGACATGGCGGCAGCGATCGTGGAGGGACTTCACCGCGCGCCGGTGCTCACCCCGCAAGGCGTCAAGGAAGGCCTGGAACGCATCCGCTTCATGCCGGCCGTCACGGGTGGTCCCAATACGCACATCGCCGCCGGCCCATTCGACCATCAGATGTTCAAGGGCGACTGGTTGCACTACGGACGCGTCAGCGGTGGAAAGCTCGAATTCGCCGGCCTTTTCGAGCCCACCGACGACTACTGAGCTGGCTGCGCGTCGCCATGCCCGAGCGCCCGTCGCCCGTCATCACCGACCGGACCGCCGCCTTCTGGACCGGCGGAGCGTCGGGGCAGCTGCTCATCGCCCGCTGCCAGACGTGCGGATGGTGGCTGCACCCTCCGCTGCCGGTGTGCCGCCGCTGCCGCGGCAGCGACATCTCTCCCGAGCCGGTTTCGGGCCGCGGCACGCTGTGGTCGTACACGGTCAACCGCTACCCGTGGGCGACGGCGCTGACGCCGCCGTACGTGATTGCCGAAGTCGAGCTCGAGGAGCAGGCCGGGCTACGCCTGATGACGTCTCTCGTTGAGGGCGCCGAGCCCAGCATCGGCATGGCCCTGCAGGTGGGCTTCGAGCAGGCCGGTGACGCGTGGGTTCCGGTGTTTGCCCCATGAAAGCCGAATCAGCGGCGGTGATTGCAGGTCTGGGCTGCTCGCAGATCGGGCGTCGCCTGCACCTCGATCCGCTCGTGCTCACGGCCGATGCTGCGTTGAGGGCCATTGCCGATGCGGGACTGACTCCTGACGACATCGACGGCGTCTGCACCTATCCGGGCGCGATCGGCTCGACGCCGGGCATCAGCGGCGCCGGTGTCGACGACGTGCGCGCCCTGCTCGGGCTGAACCTGCGCTGGCACACCGGCGGCGGCGAGCTCGCCGGCCAGCTCGGCTCGATCGTCAATGCCGTCGCGGCGGTCGCCTCAGGGCTGGTCGATCACGTGCTGTGCTTCCGCACCGTGTGGGAGTCGACCGCGCAAGAGCAGGCGGGCAGCCGTTCACAGATCGTCGCGCAGTCCGGACGCGAGTCGCTGCAATGGGGAAAGCCTTACGGCGCGGGCTATCCGACGTATGGAGCGCTCGCGATGGCGCGCTACATGCACGAGACCGGCGCCACCCGGGAGCAGTTCGCGCAGCTCGCTGTCGTCAGCCGCGCCAACGCCGCAGGCAACCCTGACGCGATCTACCGCACGCCCATGACCGTCGAGGACTACCTCGACGCGCGGATGATTTCCGACCCGCTCTGCCTGCTCGACTGCGACGTCCCCGTCGACGGGGCGGTGGCGTTCGTCATCTCACGAGCCGGCAGCGCCAACGTCGATGCCGCCAAGGCCGTCGCGATCGAAGCTGTCGGCTCCGCGTCGGGTATCGAGGCCAGCGCCGAAATGCTCTGGTCGCGTACGGACGTGACGCCCTCGGACGTCAAACTCGCTGAAATCTATGACGGTTTCACCATCCACGCGGTGGAGTGGCTCGAAGGACTACGGCTGATCCCGCGCGGAGAGACCGGCGCCTTCATCGAGGGCGGCAAGCGCATCGCCCTCGACGGGGAGCTGCCGATCAGCACCGGTGGCGGCCAGCTCTCCGCGGGACGCCTGCACGGCTACGGCGCCCTGCTTGAAGCGTGCGTCCAGCTCCGGGGGCTGGGCGGCGAACGTCAGGTCCCCGGCAATCCTGACGTCGCTGCCGTCAGCAGCGGCGCCGTCTCGTTCACTTCCTGCCTACTGCTCACCCACTGAAGAGATCGCGAGGAAAAGACATGCTGCCTGAAGCGACCCGGCTGCTGTCCGCCGACGACCACCTGATCGAGCCCCGCCACCTCTGGGTCGACCGGGTGCCATCGCCGTACCGCGAAGGCTGCCCGCGCATCGTCGAGGTCGACGGCCGCGAAGCCTGGCTGTATGAGGACGAGCTCACCTACATCCCGATGGGTTCGTGCCGCCCGCTGCCGGGCTTCGACGAGGCGGGTTACCCGCCGGCGCCCGGCACGGCGCGCTACGACGAGATCCGTCCCGGCTGCTACGACCCGGTGGAACGGCTGCGGGACATGGACATCGACGGCGTCTACGGGCAGCTCTGCTTCCCCAACTACGCGCGCTTTGCCGGCCACCGGTTCTTCCTGAACGTCAAGGACCCGGGTCTGGGCCTGGCGTGCCTGCGGACCTACAACGACTACCTGCTGGACGAGTGGTGCGCGACCGACCCGGCCCGCCTCTACGGCGCCGCGATCTTGCCGTTGAACGATCTCGATGCGGCGCTGGTCGAGTTCCAGCGGGTGCTCGACAAGGGCGCGAAGGCCATTGCGTTCTCGGAGAATCCGACCGTCCTCGGCCTGCCGTCGGTGCACACCGAGCACTGGGATCCGCTGTGGGCCATGGTCAGCGAGGCGCAAATCCCGGTCTGCATGCACATCGGCAGTTCGTCCAAGCTCGTCACCACCTCCGCCGATGCACCGCCGACCGTGCTCGTGTCGCTCAACGGGGTGAACTCGATGATGGCCGGGGTCGACTGGCTCCTTTCGGGCATTCTCGAGCGCTTCCCCGGCATCAAGGTGATCTTGTCGGAGGGCGGCGCGGGCTGGATCCCCTACATCCTCGAAAGGGCCGACAAGGCCTTCCACGACAAGCGCATCAAGCCCAACGCAGCCATCGGACAGACCTCCAGAGGAGGGACCGTCCCGCCGAGCCAGCTGTTTCGCCGGCACATGTACGTCTGCCTGGTCGACGAGTACTTCGCCTTGCGTTCGCTAGGTGACATCCCGGTCGACAACCTGCTCTGGGAGGGCGATTTCCCGCACGGCGATGGCCTCTGGCCCAACAACCATCCCTATCTGGAAAAGGCTCTCGCCGACGTCCCCGATGAGGATGCCGTCAAGATTGCCGGGGGCAACCTCGCGAAGCTGCTTTCCCTGTGAGCTACGACCTGCTGGAGGGCGTACGCGTCGTTGAACTGTCGATGTACGCGCTGGTGCCCTCCGCCGCGGCGGTGCTCGCCGACTGGGGCGCCGACGTCGTCAAGGTGGTGCCGGTCAAGGTCGCCGATCCGATGCTGGGCAATCCGATCGCCGGGCTGCCCAAGAAGGACGTCGGCGTGGCCTTCATGTGGGAGCTGCTCAACCGCGGCAAGCGCTGTATGGGCCTGGACGTGTCGACGCCCGAGGGCCGGCAGATCTTGCTCGATCTGGTGTCGCAGGCCGACGTCTTCATCACGAACCTGTTGCCTGGTGCCCGGGCCCGATTCCGCATCGATCCGGACGACCTTTCCGCCGCCAACCCGGCGCTGATCTACGGGCGGGCGAGCGGTCACGGGGCGGACGGGCCGGAGCGTGACGCCGGCGGCTTTGACCACACCGACTTCTGGGCGCGCACCGGCATCGCTCATGCGGCGAGCATGGTGGCCGGAGAGTTCATCCCGCAGCCCGGTCCGGCTCTCGGTGATCTCGCCGGAGGAGGGTTCCTCGCGGGTGCCATCGCGGCGGCGCTCTATCGCCGCACCCGGACGGGGCAGGGCTCGATCGTCGACGTTTCGCTGCTGTCATCAGGCATGTGGGTGGGTGCGCCGGCGGTCATCGCCAGCCAGCTGTACGGGGTCGACACGATCCCGCGTATGAGCCACCTGAAGCTGCCCAACCCGCTCGTGGCTGCCTACACCACGCGTGACGGGCGGCAGATCTACCTGGCGGGCATCATGACCGAGGGCCACTACGAGAACTTCTGCGAAACCATCGAGCGCAAAGACCTGCTCGAGGACCCCCGCTTTGCGACCGGAGCCGAGCGGCTCGCCCATGCCCGCGAATGCATCGACCTGCTGGATGAGCTCTTCGCCTCGCGTGACCTCGCCGAGTGGGTCGTCCTGCTGGCGGGGCTGACGACTCCATGGACCGTCGTGCAGACCGCTGCGGAAGCGGCGAACGATCCGCAGGTGGTCGCCAACGGCTTCGTTGCGAGCGTTGAAGGGCGCTATCCGTTGGTACGCAGTCCAGCCCAATTTGACGGGCTACGACCCGATCTGGAGCGTGCTCCCCAGCATGGCGAGCACACCGAAGAAGTGTTGCTCGAGCTCGGTCGCAGCTGGGACGACATCGCCGCGTTGAAGGCGGCCGAGGCGATTTCCTGACAGCTGCAGCGTCAGCGCAGCCGGTAGAGGTCCTCGCCCGCATTCGGGACGACGAGGGTGTCGGGGTCTGCGGCCCAGGCTTCGATGTCGATCGTCGCCGGGTCGCGGTAGTCGAGGTTGATGGCTCGCGTGAGCGCTTCGGGGATGCCCGTCGCGAGCGTGACGGTGACCCGCCGGTGCTCGCCGTCCACCTCGTCGTAGGTTCCGGCGCCGCTCAGGTGCGTCGAATGCGCGAGATCGCCCCAGTGCCGTCCGGAGAATCGGTCCCACTGCTTGAGGAAGTAATCGCGGCAGTGGTAGCCGATCTGCTCGATCGCCGGATGCGTGGCGGCGACCTCGCGGATGTGCGGGGCGTAGAGCACCACCTCGCCTCCGTCGGCCACGATGGGCTCGACCTTGTAGAAGCCCTTGGCGCCGGTCCACATGTCGTCGTACTTCTCCGGGACGATCGACAGCACGCGTCGCACCGGCTGATCCAGGTAGCGGATGTGGGTCTCGGCGGAGACGTCGGCCGCGGCCGCCCAGGCCTGCTGCGGATCGCCGAAGGCCATGGAATGCAGGGCATTCGGGTCCGTCGCTGTGACGACGCAGAAGGCCAGCCGCACGCCCGGCACCATCGCTGCGGCCTCGTCGATCAGCGCCCGCACCGGGGTGATGCCGCGCGTGCCGATGATGCCGGCGCTGGTGATGAGCGCGCCGAGCCAGTGCGAGAGATCGATGAGCTCGCGACCGGAAACGCCGGGAAACAAGTACTTGTTGCCACCCGAGAATCCGACCACCTCATGCGGAAAGACCGGACTCAAGATGAGAGTCACGTCGTGCTCGATCACAGCGCGATTGATCCGCACCTTCGCCGTGTGCCGCAGCATGCCACCCGAAAGCTCTTCCAACCGCTCCGCGCTCAGCACGCCGACGTCGACAAAGGTGGAGGGCTCCCACCACGCATGGCTGAGGATCTGCGTCTGCGGGTAGCGAGCGGCAGCGTTTCCGGGTGGGTAGCCAAGGTGGCTCGCGAGGGCGTCCTCGCTCATGGCGCCATGGGTGCCAAGTGCCACTAGCACGGTCAGCCGGCTCACCCGGTCGTGCAGCGCGCCATGCACGGCCGAAAGGAGAAGGGGGAGCGGGCAGCTTCGCGTCGCATCCGGAACCAGCACGCACACGCTGCGTCCATCGAGGTCGGCGCCGGCCAACTGCTCGCGCACGAAGTCATCCACCTGGCCGTCCGTGAGGACGCTCTCAGGTCCGCCGATCTGAACGAGCGGCACTATCCCTCCGGTTGCGTCAGTGCCGGTAATGGCGATTTGCGTCTGCGCCGCGGAACAGAAACAGTACGCCGGTGGAACATGGCGACGCGGGGCTGCGGTTGGAGCCGGATCGGTTGTTCCCCGCAGACCCGGGCGTGCGCAGCATCGCGCGGCGGATCTATGACGAGGTGCGCGGACTTCCGCTGATCTGCCCGCACGGTCACGTCGATCCTCACATGCTCGTGACAGACGCGCCGTTCGCGGATCCAGCAACGCTGCTCGTGACGCCCGATCACTACGTGACGCGGCTGCTGCACGCTGATGGTGTCGCGCTCGAAGACCTCGGCGTCGGACAAGGGCCGCTCTCGGAGCAGGCGGCCCGGCGGGCGTGGCGGCTGCTGTGTGAGCACTGGCACGTCTTTCGCGGAACACCGGTGCGCTACTGGCTGGAGGCCGAGCTGGCGGAGATCTTCCAGGTGAGCGAGCGTCCGTCGGCGGAATCGGCAGACCGGCTCTTCGATGCGCTGTCGGCCCGGCTCGGCGACCCTGATTGCCGGCCGCGTGCGCTTTACGGGCGGTTCGGCATCTCGGTCCTCGCGACCACCGACGATCCGGCGTCAGACCTTTCGGCGCACATGGCTCTTCGCAATGACCCCACCTGGCAGGGCCGGGTCATCCCGACGTTTCGCCCCGATCGCTATCTCGAGCCCGCGGAGCCGGGTTGGAGCGATGCGCTCTCCCGGCTGGGTCGGGCGTCAGGAATCGATGTCGGCGACTACGCCGGCTATCTCGCCGCGCTCGAGCAACGCCGCCGGTACTTCATCGCCCAGGGCGCCGTGTCGGCCGATCACAGCCACGCTGACGCGCGTACGGACCCGCTCGAACCGTCCGAGGCGGCCCGCATCTTTCGCGCCGCTCTGACCGGTGATGCCACGGCCGAAGAGTGCGTGGCGTTCCGCCGCCACATGGTGCTGGAGATGGCGCGCATGTCGTGCGACGACGGCCTGGTGATGACGCTGCATCCCGGCGTGCGTCGCCACCATCACCAGGTCACGTATGAACGATTCGGCGCTGACACCGGCTCCGACATCCCGATGCGAGTCGAATTCACGGAGGCGCTGCGGCCGCTGCTGAACCGGTTCGGCGCCCATCCCGGATTCCATCTCGTGCTCTTCACGCTCGATGAGACGGTCTGGTCGCGTGAACTGGCGCCGCTGGCGGGGTTCTACCCGTCGGTGTACGTGGGGGTGCCGTGGTGGTTTCTCGATGCACCCGACGCCATGCGACGCTTCCGGGCGGCGGTCACCGAGACGGCGGGCCTGTCGCGTACCTCCGGATTCGTCGATGACACCAGGGCTTTCTGCTCCATCCCGGCCCGTCACGACATGGCGCGGCGGGTCGACGCCGGCTTCCTGGCGGGCCTGGTCGCTGAGCATCGCCTCGAGGAGCAGGAAGCCGTTCTGACGGCGATCGATCTCGCCTCCGGCCAGCCCACGCGGGTGTTCAAGCTGTGACAGGAATGGCGCTGTCGCGGGCCGGGGCGCCGCCGCCGGTGCGCCTGGTACATCTCGGCCTGGGCAACTTCTTCCGTGCTCACCAAGCCTGGTACACCGAGCATTCCGGCGCCGCCGACGAATGGGGTTACGCCGCCTTCGCCGGCCGCAGCATTGAACTGGCTGCCCGGCTGGCGGCGCAGGACGGGCTCTACACCGCCGTCATCCGGGCGGCAGAAGATGACCGGTTCGAGCTGATCGGCGCTCTCGCCGAGACGCACGCAGCGGACGACCATCAGGCATGGCTGGACCACCTGAGCCGCGACCGGGTGAGCGTGGTGACCACGACCATCACCGAGGCCGGCTACCTGCGTCGCCCCGACGGGGGGCTGGACACCGAAGCCCCGCAATTGCAGGCGGATCTCGAGGTCTTGCGAGCCGACCTCAAGGGCCTGGTCCGCACGGCGCCGGCCCGGCTGGTGGCCGGTTTTGCGGCCCGCCGAGGTGCCGACGCCGGCCCGTTGGCATTGGTGCCGTGCGACAACATGCCGGGCAACGGCGAGGCGGCCGCCCAGGTGATACGCGAGCTCGCCGAGCTCGTCGATCCCGCACTTGCGGAGTGGATCGGCGAATCCGTTGCGATCGTGACGACGGAGGTGGACCGCATCACCCCGCGGCCGTCGCCCGATGACGCTGCTGGCGTGCTAGCGGCTACCGGCCGCGTGGATGACTGCCCGGTCGTCACCGAACCCTTTACCGAATGGACATTGTGCGGCGACTTCCCGGCGGGCCGCCCGCCGTGGCAGGAGGCGGGCGCGGTCTTCACCTCTGACGTCACCCCCTTCGAGAACCGCAAGCTCTGGATGCTGAACGGAGCGCATTCGCTGCTGGCCTACGCCGGCTCGATACGCGGTCACGTGACCGTGGCGGAAGCGATGGCCGACGACGGGTGCCGTGAATGGGTGCAGGAATGGTGGACCGAAGCGGCGCGTCATCTGACGCAAGCAAGCGCTGAGCTCGACGCCTACCGGCGTGCAATCCTCGCTCGCTTCGCCAATCCCCGGATCCGCCATCAGCTCTCGCAGATCGCCGCCGACGGGTCGCAGAAGCTGCCGATCAGGATCCTGCCAGTGCTGCGTGCCGAGCGGTCGCAGGGTCGGATCCCCCTTGCTGCTACGCGGATTCTCGCGGCCTGGATCTGTCATCTGCGGGGGCGGGGCGCGATCGTTTCTGACGTGCGGGCAGCAAGGGTCGTGGGGTTGGCGGCCGGCCCGGTCCCGGCTGCGGTCCGCCGGGTGCTCGCCGAGCTCGATCCTGCGCTCGGCGACGACGAGGCCGTGGTTTCGGCCGTCGTCGATCAGGTTCGTGAATTCACCGCCAAGGGGTAGCTACCCGACGCAGGGCCGGTGGCGTAGCCCCGATCGACGATGGTTAGCGTGGTGGCATGCGGCTCGAACCGACCCCGTTCACGTTCAGTGGCGACGGCGCAATCGTGCTGCGCGGCGATCGCCGCGGCGCGGCCGATGCGCCCGCCGTGGTGTTCCTGCACGGCGGCGGGCAGACCCGCTTCTCGTGGGGCGGCACTGCTTCTGCGGTGGCTGAGCGCGGCTGGCAGGCCATCACGCTCGATGCCCGGGGCCATGGCGAATCCGACTGGGCGCCCGATGGGGATTACCGGCTCAGCGCCTTCGCCCGCGACCTTGATGCGGCAATTGCCGGGCTGCCCGAAAAGCCTGTCGTGGTCGGCGCATCCCTCGGCGGCCTGACGTCGATCCTGCTGGCGGGCGAGCTGCATCCCGGCGTCCTCGCCGGCCTGGTGCTCGTCGACATCGTCCCGGACATGGAACAGCGCGGCGCCGACCGTATCCAAGCGTTCATGGCCGAAAACGTCACCGACGGTTTCGCCTCGCTCGAGGAGGTCGCCGACGCGATCGCGGTGTACAACCCGCACCGGCCGCGGCCGTCCGACCTCTCGGGTTTGCGCAAGAATCTTCGCGAGCGCGATGGCCGCTGGTACTGGCACTGGGACCCGGTATTCATCGGTGGCAGCGCCGATCTGGGTCCCAACGAGATCACGGATGTGGTCCGCCTCGACGGGGCCGTTTCTGAGATCGAACGCGGCGGCGTCCCGCTGCTGCTGGTGCGGGGGCGGGCGAGCGACCTCGTCAGCGAAGCCAAGGCCGAGCAGTTCCTACGCCGGCATCCCCAGGCACAGTTCGCCGACGTGTCGGGCGCCGGGCACATGGTGGCCGGAGACCGCAACGACGCGTTCACCGAGGCGGTAGTGAGCTTTCTCCGAAGGTAAGCAGTCCCCCGAAGGAGCCTTCATCAGTGTCGTGGGGACACCGCCGGCCACGCCGGCGACCGCGCCGTTCGACCTTCAGATCGTGGTCGAACCCGGTGGGCGAAACCCGTTTGCCTGATCATCGGCTGAGGAGCGTGACTTTCACACGGCCCTGACATCTTCCCGTCCTATCCGCTGTCGATCGGAGAATGTCCGATGAAATGGCATGCCAGGCGACTGTCCCTTGCCGCGGCCGGAGCCGTCATCGCTGTGACCACAACAGGGTGCGGTGACCACGTCACCGGACCGCACTACTGGCAAACGGTGCTGACGCACAGCGTCAGAAACGTCCCTTCAGGCAACAACACCGTCGTCGTCTACGACACCTTGAAGGGCAGGCTGATCGGCGCCGGCGGCCAGCAACTGGCCAGCACTCTGGTGCTCGAATCGTGCAACCGCAAATTCGTCGGCGGGGTCCTCGAGCAGGACTGGAACTGCACGGCTGTCATCAACACCGGGGACCGCGCCTACGTCTTCGGTGGCCATGCGAACGGGATGCTCGGAGAGCTTCCGTCGCTCGCCTCTCCCCATCCGGTCGGAGCGCTGTTCCTCACCGCACTCGGCGCCCCGCCCCCGTCGCCCTTGCCCAACCCGTTCAGCGCCCAGGTTCTCATCGAGCTCGGCGGGCCGCCTCAGTAAGGGCTAAGCGTCTTCCTGGATGAGCCCGGTGGCCGCCGACGACGCGACGAGGTGCTTCATCACCTTGCCGGTCGCGTTGCGGGGGAGCGGTTCGGTGCGGATCTCGAATTCGACGGGAACCTTGTAGTACGCGAGCGTTTGCGTGCAGAACTCACGGATCTCCTCGACGGTGACCTTGGCATCAGGTCGGATGATGACGACGGCTTTGGGCTGGTGGCCGAACTCGGCATCCGGGATGGCGAAGACCGCTGATTCGAGCACGTCCGGATGCTCGTCGATGCGGTACTCGATCTCGGCGGGATAGATGTTCTCCCCGCCGCGGATGATGAGATCCTGCCGTCGCGAGACGATGAAGAGTGCGTCGTCGCGGTAGCGGCCGAAGTCGCCGGTACGCACCCAGCGGCCGGGCAGCAGGGTCTGCGCGGTCGCCTGCTCGTTGCGCCAGTAGCCCACCATGGACGCGGGGCCGCGCATCTCGATGTTGCCTTCGGCGCCGGGCGGCACGACCGCGCCGCTGTCGTCCGTGATGCGCACCTCGTTCGTGGGCAGCACGGTGCCGACGCAATCGGGCGCGACGCGCAGCATCCAGTTCGGCGCCCAGCTGATCAGGCCGCTCTCGGTGGAGCCGTAGCCGGTCGACATGGTGCCGGCCAGGTGCGGGAAGGCCGCCTCGACACGGCGGATCAGCTCCGGGGTGGTTGCTGATCCGCCGACCGAGATCTGCTTGATCTGATCGGGTGGGAGCAAGCGAGTCTCGGGCGCATCGATCAGTCGGGAGACGTGCGTCGTGGCCCCGCCCCAGATGGAGACGTCCTCCTCCAGGGTCAGCGCGACGACCCTCGCCGGGTCGAAACGGCCGGTGGGCCAGACGCTCTTGATGCCGTTCATCACCGAGCTGACGGCGCTGCTCATACCCGACACGTGAAACAGCGGGAAAGGCGCGAGGCGGGTCGGTGGGGGCCCGGCGGCGGCCGTGCGCCCGGAGCTGGCAAGGCCCAGACCGCCGAGAAAGCTCTGCAGCATGAGGTAGGCGATGACCGAACGGTGGGAGAGCACGGCGGCCTTGGGCCGTCCCGTCGTCCCGCTGGTGAAGATGAGGATGAACGGGTCGTCCTCGGCAATGGGTGTGGCCGGCAGGGGGATCGCCGGGGCGTCCGGATCGTCGAGCCAGGCGGCAAAATCCTGCTCGATGACGACGGTCGGCAGCCCGGGATCGCCGTCGATGCGGGCGAGCCGTTTCTCATCGATGATGAGCAACGAGGGCTCGGAAAGCTCCAGCGCGTAACGCATCTCGCTGCCCGTGGCCCAGCCGTTCATGGCCACGATGACGATCCCCGAACTGGCCGCTGCCCAGAAGGTCAGCAGCCACTCCGGGCAGTTGGCAGCACAGATGGCGACCCGGTCGCCCTTTCCGAGCCCGTGGCGCTCGCGCAGCGCCTTCGCGACCGAAGCCGCCTGGCGTTGCAGCTGGGCGTGCGTGAAGCGACGCCCGCCTTCGAAGACGTAGCAGTCGGCATCGCCGAAGCGGCTCGCGGCGGTGAGTACCTCGCGCAGCGAATGCTGCCGTTCCCGAAAGACCGCCATCGGTTGGCCGAGCACGTCTTGCACCACGACCTCGAACGGGCCTCCGGGCGCGGTGAGTCGCGGAATGGCTTCGAGCTGCTGGATGAACCGGGGGTCGCCGGTCAGCGGGTCGCTCATAGGTGCATTCTGCGAGGCACCGGGTGCCCGCGCGCGAGCGGGGCGTGCAGCCGCACTCTGCCGGAGTGATAGACAACGAAGACCGGGCGTTCACGCTGCCCAGCCGCAGGCGTGAGGTAGAGGAGACGCATTCGATGCAGTTCCACGTGTTCCTTCCCCAGATGCGGATGTCGTTTCCCAACATCGTCGCCCGGGCGAGCGCCGCCGAAGCCGCCGGATTCGGGGGCATTGCCGGCATGGATCACCTGGCGCCCCCGCTCGCCGAGCACACCCCGATGTACTCCTCGATGGTGACCAATACCTGGATCGCCGCCCACACCGAGCGGCTGACGATCAGCTCGCTGGTGCTGTGCGATTCGTTCCGGCTGCCTGCTGTGCTGGCGAACGAAGCGGTGTCGATCGACCACGCGTCGGGCGGTCGCTACGAGCTCGGCATCGGGTGGGGCTCTGTCCCGACCGAGTTCACGGTCTACGGCGTCGGTTCCACCGAGCCGCGCCGGCGGGTGGCGCGGCTGCGTGAGTCGCTGGAGGTCATGACCCGGCTGTGGGCGGGGGAGACCGTCGACTACGACGGCGAATTCCATCACCTGCAAGGAGCCCGGCAGGCGGCCGTTCCGCTGCAGCGCATCCCGATCGTCATCGGCGGCACCGGGCCGAAAACCCTTGCGCTTGTGAAGGATTACGCGGACTGGTGGAACGTGCACGTCGGTGCGATCCACCGGGTGCAGGAGCTGCGGTCCGAGGTCGGCGATGCGCGGCTGTCCATCCAGCAGATGGTCGCCTACATCCCGGATGAGGCCAGCCGCGCCGAGATCACCGAGCTGGCCGTGAAGCGGTTCGGAAAATCCAAGCCCGTGATCGGCACCGGCCCCGAGCTCATCGAGCACTACAGCCGGCTGGCCGAGCAGGGCATCGAACGCGTCTACACCTGGTTCTGCGACTTCGCCGCCCCGGAGTCACTCGCCGGGTTCGGTGCCGACGTCATTGCGGAGATGGGCTGACATGGAACGTCTTGCGGGGAAAGTGGCGTTCATCACCGGCGCGGCCAGAGGGCAAGGCCGGGCTCACGCGATCCGGCTGGCGAGCGAGGGTGCCGACCTCATCCTGTCCGACATCTGCGGACCGGTGAGCGACGTCGCGACCCAACCCCCTTCGGCTTTCGGCGACCTGGAGCAGACGGTCAAGGCCGTGGAGGCGCTGGGAAGACGGGTGGTCTGGGATCAGGTCGACGTCCGCGATCTGGGCGCGATGTGTGCACTCGCCGACCGGGGCGCCGCCGAACTCGGCCACATCGACATCGTCGTGGGCAACGCCGCGATCCTCATCTGGTCGAAGACGCACGAGCTGACCCCGCAGCAATGGCAGGACGTCATCGACGTCAACCTGACAGGCGTCTGGCACACGGTGCAGTGCACGCTGCCGCACCTGCTACGGCAGGGTACGGGCGGCTCGATCATCCTGACGAGCTCGTTCGCCGCGCTGAAGGGCACGCCGTTCACGATCTCCTACACCGCCGCCAAGTACGGCATCATCGGCATCGCGAAGTCGATCGCCCACGAGTACGGCGACTTCAACATCCGGGCCAACACCGTCCACCCGTGCGGGGTCAACACGGTGATGGGTACCGAAGCGGGCGGCCTGATGGAACTTGTCGGCGAGCGTGCCGCCACGGTCGGGCCGCTTTTCATGAATACGCTTCCCGTCGCGGTCATCGAGCCCGAGGACGTGTCGGCGACGGTTGCCTGGCTCGCGAGTGACGACTCGAAGTACGTGACCGGTGCACAGATCCCGGTCGATGCTGGAGCCGGCGATCGCTGACCTGCTTTGAAAAGCTCTGATTCCACAGTGTTCTTGCCTCGTCCTGACGGTTCACGCTTTGCGCTCCACGATCTCGGGGGTGACGGCCAGGCCGTCCTGATCTGTCACGCCACCGGCTTCTGCGGGCGCGCGTACGAACCGCTGGCACGGGCACTCGGCGATCGCTTTCACGTCTGGGCCCTCGACATGCCGGGGCATGGCGATTCGGACGACCCGCCTGGCGGTGATTTCTCCTGGCGCGCCATGGTGGGCGATGTCGTCGCCGCGACCCGGGCGATCGCGTCGCAGCCCCTGGCGTGCGTGGTCGGGCATTCGATGGGCGGCGCCGTCGCCCTGCAGGCGGCTGCCGATGACCCCAGCCTGTTTGCCAGCGCTTACCTCTTCGAGCCGATCATCGTGGCGCCGTCAGAGGCCGCCCGCCGCACGGGCAACAACCCGATGGCTGACGGTGCGCGCCGGCGTCAGGGCACGTTCGCCTCCAGGCCCGAAGCGCTCTGGCGCTACGCGAGCCGCCGGCCCATGAATGAGCTGAGCGCAGGGTCTCTGGCGGCGTACGTGGAACACGGCTTCCGCGAGAACGGCGACGGCACGGTTTCGCTGAAATGCAGCCCCGAGAACGAAGCCCGCACCTTCGAATCCAGCGCCTCCATCACCTCGGCGAGCGTTGCTGCCGCCACTCTGCCTACTCTCGTCGTCACCGGGGCCACGTCGGCTCTGGCGTCGATGGGCCCGCCCGTCGTGGCTGCGCTGGCGAGCGCTGAGCTTCGCATCCATCGCCATCTCGGGCACTTCGGGCCGTTGCAGGGACCCGAGGTCATCGCCGACGAGATCGCGGCGCACGCCGGCCGCTGATCAGACCGGCAGGTACGTGACGTGCCCGTCGGCGTCGGTGGTCAGCTTGACCTCGCGGCCGATCAGCGACGGCTGGCCCGACAGGGCCGCAGGCAGCGCGGGATCGGCGGCCTTGGCTCCTGTGCGCGTGCCGTCGGGGAGGGTCGCGATGATGGGCGCCGCGACGGGCCCGGTGCCGGCATCATGCAGCACCGTCGACGCGTCCACGGTCGCGATTCCCTCAGCTGTAGCCACCGTTTCCACCGCGTGTTCGGTGTGCTTGCCGAGGTCGCGGATCTCGCACGGGCCGCCAGCGCTCGCGTAGATCCCGAACGCGAAATCGGTCAGCATGCCGCCGAGTGAGACGGCGCCGCCGAGCAGGCCCGGATTTTGCCGTAAATCCTCGACCAGGCAGGCGATTCCATGGATCGAATACGACGCTCCCGGCCCGCCGAAGTAGGGCAAGCCGCCGCTGGCCGTCCTCGGGCGCGGATCATCCGGGCCGAGCCCCAGCGCGTTCGAGGCGACCTTCACCGCGGCTGGGAAGCAGGAGTACAGGTCGAAGGCGTCGATGTCGTACACGTCGATGCCGGACGCGGCTTGCGCGACCTCCACGATGTTCTCCAGCGCCGCCGAGCGGTGGAAGACCGGCCTGCCCGAAGGGGAAACCGCCTCGCTCCCGCGCACGATCGTGAGCGGCCGCACGGCGTCTGTGTCGTCCCGAGCCGCAGCGATCACGAGTGCCCCGGCGAGGTCGACGGTGGGGAACGAGCACATGAGCTTGGTGTAAGGCTCCGCGACCAAACGGTTCTGGGCTGTCGGCGACCCGATCTCGCCGGCGGTGCGGGCGGCCGGAAACCACGCCAGGTCTGGCCGTTTGGCGGCGGCAGCGGTGAACGGTGCGAGCAGGCGACCGAGCGATTCCCGGTGTACGACGGGCGCCATGCCTTGCTCCAGCGCGCTTTCCACCAGGGCGAAGTACGCGCTCGGCATGCCGGCCCCAGCGGCCATCTCGGGCACGTGCGCGTAGTACAGGTGGCGCGAGTCCTTCAGCCCGTCGAGCATCGGCCCCGAACCCTGCGACCACCGCGAGGTCGGAGGTGCCGGCGGCGCGACGCCCGCGCGGACGGCTCGCCGTACCGACGCATCGGCGATGCCGCCGACGATCAGGACGGCATCCATCTCCCCGGCCATGATCGCCTGGCAGGCCTGCGCGATGAGGTGCTGCGGCGCGGCGCCGGTATAGCCGGTGACCTTGCGCAGGCCCGGCGGCAGGTCGAGGCGTTCGGCGAGCATCAGGCTGGGATCGTCCGGGCTGTAGACCGAGAGCGGGGTCGCAAGAACGGCGCCGACGCGATGGGCCGGTATGCCGGCGTCGTCCAGGGCAAGGCGCGCAGCCGCTTCGAGCAACTCCATCGGATGAACGATGCGCTCGTTGTCCTTGTTGGCAACCTGCCCGATACCCGCGATGACGGGGGTCCGGTGCTTGCCGGCCACAAATGCTGGTATCTCAGTCGGTTTCGTCACGATATTCGGACCCTAGCAGCCGAGCCTGCCGCGCAGGAGAGCGGCGGCAGCGGGCCAGTCGTCGTCGGTCATCGCGTACTGCACGGTGTCGCGCCAGGTGCCGTCACGGCGCAGCCGATGCTTGCGCAGGACACCCTCCTGCTGGGCGCCGAGCCGCTCGATCGCGGCCTGGGAACGTTCGTTCTTGATGTCGGTGTGCCAGACCACGCGAACCGCGCCGAGGGTCTCGAACGCGTGAGCCAGGAGGAGGAGTTTCGACTCGACGTTGTGCCCGGAACCCCACCACTGGCGTCCGATCCAGGTATGGCCGATCGCGAGGGCGCGCGAGGTCGGGTTGATCTCGTAGTAGGAGGTGCTGCCGATGAACGCGCCTGAGGCGACGTCGAACTGCGCATACGCCAGCCGCTCGCCGCGGGCCCGGGCGCCCAGGGCACTCAGGATGTGGGAACGCGCATCGTCCAGCGTCTCTGGACGGTTCAGCGTGCCGCGCGGCGGCGTGAGCCACTGGAAAACCTCGGCCGACTCCTGCGGGCTCCCGGCGGCCGCCAGGTAGCCCGGCGCGTCCTCGATCGCCAATGGTTGCAACCGAATTCGTGCTCCGGTGAGGACGGGGAGCGCATACCAGTTGTCATCGGACATGCCTCGATCATGCCAACACCGGGTCGACCTGCCGAAAACTTCGAGAGACGCAGGGTTTTGGGCGCTAGGGGTGCGCAAGTCTAAGGATTGGGTACTGAGGTGGGCTTGGGGCGGCGCGGGTCGTGAGGGTTGCCGGAATCGGCCCCGCCGTGCTTGCGGAGGAAGGTCATCCGGCGGGTGGCGAGGCGCCAGCCCTTATCGGTGCGCCGGTAGGTGTCGGTGTACCAGCCCATCCGCATGTGATGGTTGGTCTGGTCGATGAACAGCAGCGGCACCTCGCCGGATCCGTTGTCACCGTTGACATCCAGCACGGGTTCGCCGGTCAGGAACAGGCCCTTCGGGGCTGCGGCGACGAGCTCCGGCCAATCCGACAGCCCGTAGGTCTCGCCGAAGGCGCTGTACGTCCCATCCGAGGTGAAGACGTGAGCCATGATGTGCTGGATATCGCCCTTGGTCATGTTCAGGGCGAAGCTGGCGCACAGCTGCCCCAGCTCGACGGCGTCGTCGGTGGACACGTTCATCGGTCGGCAGAACTCCTCAGGTGGGAACGGTCATGAGGACGGCAGCCCGAGCAGGCGCGTGGCGATGAGGTTCTTCTGGATCTGCTCGGTGCCGCCCATCACGCTCTGCGCGCGGCTGTAGAGGTAGGTGCTGAGCATCGTCTGGTCCGCGCCGCCGTAGGCCGGCCCCGCGACGGCAAGAGCAGCATGCCCGACCGCCTGCTCCACCCACGTCATCAGCACCTTGTCGATCGATCCCTCGGAGCCGTGCTCGATGCCGTCGAGCTGATCGGACAGCCGCCGGCTCACCAGGTGCGCCAGCATGTCGGACTCGACGATGGCCCAAGCCAGATCGCGGCGCTGCTCGTCATCGAGGCGGGGATTCTCGCGGGCGATGTGCACCAGCTCGTTGACGGTTTTGCGGTAGCGGCTCGCGTTGCCCAACTCCTGCGGCTCGCGCTCGTGGCTGAGCACGGTCATCGCGATTCGCCAGCCCTCGCCGGGGTCGCCGATCATGTTCTCGGCCGGCACCACAGCGCGGTCGAAATGCACCTCGCCGAACTCGCGCATGATGCCGTTGATCATCTTCAACGGGCGCTGCTCGATGCCGGGCTGGTCCATCGGGATCGCGAAGGCGGTGAGGCCCTTGTGTTTGGGCGCCTGCTCGTCGGTGCGGGCCAGCAGGAAGCACCAGTCAGCCAGGTCGGAGTAGCTGGTCCACACCTTCTGCCCGGTGATGACGTACTCGTCGCCGTCGAGCACCGCTCGGGTGCGCAGGGCGGCCAGATCCGAGCCCGCGCCCGGCTCGCTGAAACCCTGACACCACCGGTCGTTGCCGTTGATGAGCCCAGGCAGGAAGCGGGTCTTGATCTGTTCGGACGCGTGTTGCAGGACGGCTTGCACCAGGTAGCCCAGGCTCGGCCGCGGCGGCGCTCCAGCCCGCGCCAGCTCCTCGTCGACAATCACGTTGTAGACGCTAGGCATGCCCTGCCCGCCGTACTCCTTCGGCCAGCTGAGCCCGAAGAAACCGGCCGTGTACAGCGACCGATGCCACTCGGGCTGTTTCTCCCAATACTCATCGGAGGTCGAGGACGGCGGCAGGTGCGGGTTGTTGCCCTCGAGCCACGCCCGCATGCGCGCGCGGAACTGCGCCTCCTCGGCGGAATCGCGAAAGTCCACTAACGAACACCTCCGAACTCAGCGGCGAAATCAAGATTCAGCGTCTCACGGAGCAGATGCTTCTGGACCTTGCCGGAGGCGGTCATCGGCAGGCTCTCGGAGATGATCCATCCCTTCGGCGCCTTGTAGGACGCGAGCCGGTCGCCTTCAAGGACTCGTTCAAGGCTGCTGCGGCGCTTGCGCGAGGTAGCTCTCGAGCGTCGCGTGGAAGTGACGGATGCGGCTTTCCTGGTAGCGGGAAAGGGTCAGTGCGGATTGCACCGATGCGCGTAAACCCTTCTGGATACGCTCGAATCGCGCCGTGTCCTGATTGAAGACGCGGCCCAGCGCCCCGAACTCCGGGACGTCGGCCCAGTCCTCGTCAGGTCCGAGAATCCTGGTCGGGGCAGGGGCCGGCCGCGGTTCTCCTGCGGGCGTCGGTTCGAGCTTCATGATGTCCATGACGGACGAGTCCGGGTCGTGACCGTTGGGCCGGAACCGGTAGGCGAACGGGGTGAGAAAACCCGCCCACGGCATGAAATTCGGAAACAGGAAGTACTCGATGCCATCCAGCGCCTCGGCATCGGAAAGCTCTGAATAGTCGCGTCCGGTTCGCGCCTGCAGGGCGCCTCGTACCCGATGTGCGAGCACCGACCGAGGGTTCTGTCCGGGCGCGATCGTGAGGTCAGCCTTCTCACCCAGCATGGCCTTGAGGATCTCGCCGTCTTCCACGCCGTCGAGATGCTCGCTGGCGACACCGACCGCCGTGATCATGCGGCTCACATGGGAGCCGTAGACGTCGTACTCCGACAGCGAATCCGCTGCGGTACGCAAGAGCTGCGGGTGCACCGCCATCGTGTGGTAGGCCTCGATGAACGCCTCGAGCGCCACCTTCCAGTTGCACGGCAAGACCTGCACCGCGTGAGCGGCGAGGTAGCGATCCTCGAGCGGCCACGCCTCGAAATGTGCCGGTAGATCCTGCAGATATTCACTCAGCGGGGCGGCCGCCGGATCCAGATTGAGGAAGACGAACCCGCCCCAGGTGGCGACCTGCGCCTGCGGGAGATTGAACGTTTCCTTGTCGATCTCCGGGAAGTCCCACTCGCAGGGGATCTCGCGCAGCGAACCGTCGATGTTCCAGGTGAAACCGTGGAAGGGGCACCGGAACTGGCGGACGTGTCCGGGCTTGGTGCGAAGCTGGGTTCCGCGGTGCAGGCACGAATTGTGGAAGGCGTGGATCTCGCCGTCGCCGGTGCGTACCACGATGAGCGACGCGTCGCCGATCTCGTAGACGATCGAGTCGCCCACCTCGGGGAGCTGCTCCTCGCGGCACGCCATCTGCCACACGTGCTTCCAGATCCGGTCCATCTCGAGCCGGTGGAAGGCGGGATCGAAGTAGACCGAAGGCGGGATCCGCGCGGGTTCCAGCGATCCCGGCGAGGTGACCCGCAGGCTGGCCGGCACGGCCCGCGTCTCCGCGTCGAGCAGGCCCTGGTAGAAGCCCTGACCCCGGACGATGTCTTCACTCTTCATGTCCGGGGCCCTTCGCCCCGCCCGCGCTTGCGGCCGGACTTGCTCAGCCTCCACTCCGGCGGAAGCGGATCGTCGTTGGCCTTGACCGCGTTGTTCAGACCGCCCTTGTAGACATCGGACGTGAGCATCAGATCCTGATCGTCCGGGCGTACACGGCTGCCCATCGATTCCAGCTGGGCGGTCAGCAGGCTGCCCAGGTACTCGCCCTGGTGCTGCTTCATCATCTGGAAGAAGGACTTCTGCATGACGACGGCGTCGATCGGGCGGCTGCGCGAGCAGGCGTCGGCATACTTGCCTACCTCTTCCTCGAGCTCATCGCGGGCGACGACGCTGTTGACGAAGTTGCAGTCATACATCTCGTCGGCGCCGAAGGGACGTCCGGTGAAGACCATCTCCTGAAACCTGCGGATTCCCATCGTCATGGCCCAGGCCCACATCCGCGGACCCCAGCCGACGTAGCGGAAGGCGGGATGGCCGAAGAGCGCATCTTCGGACGAGATGACCAGGTCAGCATCGGCGGCTTGGTAGAAGTGCCAGCCGTAGCAGTAGCCCTTCACCTCGATGATGCTTATTTTCTTGAACTCGGCGAGGGTTCGGCAGCCCGATCGCGCGTCGGCGTACCACTGCGGCAGCGTGGCGCTTCCCCGATACGAGCGCGGCGGCGGAAAAGTCACGTCGGCTGCGTCGATGCCCATTTCCGCGGCCAGGGCGGCGTCAGGCGATTGCTCCTGAAGTGCCGCCAGCTCGGGAAGGTCGGCACCCGTGCCGAAGTCGTCGCCCTCGCCGCGGACGACAAGCACTTTCACGTCGTCATCAACGTTAGCCAGGTTCAGCAGTTGGGCGTAGCGCAGCCGGGCCGCGATCGTCATCGCATTCAGCCGATCGGGCCGGTTGAACGTGATCGTGGCGATACGGGTGGCCCGGTCCTTGCTGTAGAGGACCAGTTCCTCCGGCGGGGGGACGGCTTCAGGCATTCGGGCTCAAACCGAGGAAGTCGAGCACATTGTGGCTGACGATATGGGCGGCCTGCTCGGGCCCGACCGCGTCGACCACCGAAGCGACAACCCGCTCCGAATAGCCGAAGGTGCTCTCGTTGTGCGGGTAATCCGAGGACCACATGACGCGATCGCTGCCGATTCGGTCGACCACCTCCAGCCCCAGTGGATCGACCATGAACGCGCTGTACATGTGGTGGTCCCAGTAGTGGCGTGCGTCGTGCTCGATGTCGGCGTCGAGCATGTGCCGAAACGAGCGGTGCATGTGCTCGGCGTCCTGGATCGCCGGCAGCACCCAGTTGATCCCGCCTTCGAACCAGCCGATCCGCAAGCCTTGATGGCGGTCGAGCAGGCCGCCGAGGACGTAGCGCGCGAACATCTCCCGGAAGGGCGCGGCCTGATGAACCATGCTGACGGCCAGGCCGTTGTGCGAGCAGGGTGAGGAGATCGGACCTTCACCGATGTGGTGGGAGACCGGAAGCCCTGACTCCTCGATCGCCTCCCACACGGGGGTCATGCGATCGCTGTTGAAGTCGATCGGCACGCCGTCGGGATGGTTGCCGGGTTTGAGCGGCATCCAGAACGTCCTGACTCCGAGCGCTGCTGCCTCACTCACGGTGCGCCGGGCGCCCTCGCCGTCCCACCAGTTGATCATGCCGACGCCGAAGAAGGTGCCGCCGGAGCGCTCCTGCAACTGCGCCAGATACTCGTTGTAGACGCGGAAGGTGAGCTCGCGGATCTCGTAGTCGGGGAAGCCCATCATCCCCAGCAGCGCGTTGGGAAACGCGAGTTCGCGGGTCACGCCGTCGGCAGCCAGTTCGGCGCGCCGTGCCTCGAGGTTTCCGGTGCTCGAACCCGGCATCGGGTCGTACTGCATCAGGACGTTGCCGAAGGCCGGCGGCAGCATGTTCTTGCCGCCGAAGCCCAGGGTCCAGGCGCCGTTCTCGAAGAACACTCGAGGCGCCCGCTCTCTCAACGCTGCGGGGAAGCGCTCGTAGAAGATGTCCTCGCTCAGCGAGACATGGTTGTCGGCGGAGAAGACCTCAGTACCCGCAGGCAGGGTGTATTCGGCGAGGGCGTAGCCGCGGCGGTCCTTGGGAGCTCCGAGGCCCTCGCTCGGGTAGATGGTGCTGCGTTCCTGGGTCTGCTCCATTTTCGCCGCTTCCCTTCTCCGCTCGGCGCGAAGGATGGTGTGCGTCCGACGCATCGGGAATTTACTTGGACGTCGTAATGTCTGTCAACGCTCGCTGGGCTCGGGGAACAGCAGACGCTTCATCGAACGGGCGACGATCTCGATCCAGAACCCGTCGCCCGCCTCGTGGTAGGCGGTGATCGGAGGCCGGTCGCCGCCGAAGCTGATGAGCACGACGTTCGTCAGCCCGCTCGCCGACAGCGCCTGCGACACCGCCGCCACGTCGTCGACCCAGTAGCCGACGTGATGAGCGCGCTGGGATCCATTCGCCGTGTACAGCGTCCCCGGCACCGATTGGACGAGTTCGAGGTGATGCGGCCCTTCGGCCGAGACGGCGTACCTCGTCTCCACGGTCGAACGCCCCTCGGCCGTCTGCATGGCCACCCTGCCGCCGCCCTCGAGCCACGTCACTGCGAATAGTCGTCCGAATTCCAGCTTCGCGGCCTCGAGGTCATCGACCACGATCCCGGTGTGGAAGAGATCGTCGTGAAGCAGGGGACTCCGATCGGTCATGGCTGCGGTGGCCTGCTCTGGGGGTAGTTCATGGACAGCAGTTCGAGGAATTGCCCGTCAGGATCGCGAATCAGCAGCGCCAGACCCAGATCGGAGCTCTCGACGATCTCGCCCCCGCACTCGACGGCCTTGGACGCGGTGGCGCGAATGTCGTCGACCGAGATCGACAGGTGGCTCAGCCCCGTCTCGTCCATGGTCCGGACGCGCTGGGTGACGGCCGCCTCCGGAGCGCTGAAGTAGATCAGCTCGAGGAAGCATTCTCCGAGCGTCAGGTAGCAGGTCTGCACACCGAGCGGCGGCTTCAACCCCAGGAGCTTGGCCGTCGCCGCGTCGACCGGCGCGTCCTCGTACCAGACCCGAAACCCGAGCACGTCCTCATAGAACGTCTTCGACTTTTGCAGGTCGCTGACGACGAGACCGATGTGGTTGAACACAGGCATGGGCTGCGCCCCTCTTCGTTGACACTATTTCGGTGTCAAACTAATCTCACGCCACGGCTCGGAGCATAACGAAGACTTCGGCCCAGGCGCGACGGCAGGAGGACGATGATCGACATCCCCGAGCTGCCTGATCGCCGGCGCATGTTCCACGAGCGCAATGCCCGGCTGCGCGCCGCGATGGCAGAGGCCGGGGTCGACGTGCTCGTGCTGCTCGTCGGCGGCAACGTGAGCTACGCGACCGGGGCGAGCTGGCCGCTGAGCGACGCCGGACGCGCGAACATCGAGCGTCCCGTCGCCGTCGTCGTCGCCGATGACCAGACTCCGCATCTGTTCGCGCGGCTGCCTGAAGAGGAGATGGCGGGACTCCAGCTCGATGCCGATCACGTCCACGATCCGGTGTATCTGGAGTTCGACGAGGGCGTGGAAAGGTTCGTGAAGATCCTCGCTGACCTGGCGCCGGTAAACGCCACGCTCGCCCTCGATGACCTGACGGGCGCGATGCACCGGGCCCGCGGGGAGCTGCTGCGCGAGTGGCCGCCGAGAGCGGCGAGCGACGTCCTCGGCGCAGCGCGCCTGGTCAAGACGCCGGACGAGCTCGCGACCATCCGTCACGCGCTATGGATCAACGAGCAGGCGATGGCCGAGGTGCAGGCGCGGCTCGCTCCCGGGATACGGCAGACCGATCTCACCGGGTTGTTCGTGCGCCGCGTCTTCGAACTCGGTGCTTTGGCAAACGGCCTCGACCCGATCTGGCAGGTGATGCCGCCGCGCCGCAGCGAGCTGCCGTGGACCGTGCACGGAGACATCCCCTGCCCGCTGCTCTCCACCGAGCGCGAGCTGGCCGCCGGCGATGTGCTGTGGGTGGACACCGGCATCGTGTACGGCGGCTATCACTCAGATTTCGGCCGCACCTGGGTCGTCGGGCAGGAACCCACCGCCCGCCAGCAGGAGCAGTACCACCGGTGGCAGGAGATCAGCGACGCGGCGGCGAGTGTCCTGCGTGCGGGCGTCACGGGCGCTGAACTCACGGCGGCTGCGATGGCCGGCTGCGACGGGCAGCGCCCGTGGATGCCGCACTTCTACCTCGGCCACGGACTCGGGGTCGACGCCGCGGAGATGCCTTTCGTCGGGACCGATCTCGGCGCGGACTTCGATGCCCAACTCGTCCTGCCGGAAGGGACGATCCTGGTGATCGAGCCGATCGTGTGGGACGAGGGGCACAGCGGCTACCGGTCGGAGAACGTCTTCGTCGTCACCGAGGACGGCTACATCAATCTCAGCGACTATCCCTACGATCCCTACGGCGAAACGGGCGCGCTTCATGGCGACTGAAGTCCTGCCCGATGAGCGGGTGCTGCGCTTCGCCCGCCGCGAACGGGCGCTGGAAGCCATGGCGGAGCACGACCTCGATGTGCTCGTGCTCGGCCGCCCGGCCAACGTGCGCTACGTCGCCGGCGTACCGCTCCTGTGGAACGCGGGCGCGCGTCCCTTCGGGCCCGGCTGCGTCCTGCTTCGATCGGGCGAGATCCATCTGCTGACGACCTGGGACGAGGGCGTCCCCGAGGAGATCCCGCACGAGAACCTGTACGGGATCACCTGGAATCCGATGAATCTGGTGTCGGTGCTGGAGAAGATCGGTGCGGCTTGCCGTCCGCGGCGCGTGGGCACGGACGCGCTTTCGCCACTGTTCGCGAAGCTGCTGCCGATGGCGTTTCCCAGCGCCGAGCTGGTGGACGGCGAGCCGGCCCTGCGCCAGGCCCGCCTGCGCAAGACCGACGACGAGGTGGCCGCGATACGCGTCGCCATCGGCGTCGCGGAGGCCGGTCTGGCGGCGGCCGTCGCGGCGCTGAAACCGGGCGCGAGCCGGCGCGATCTGACGGGCCTGTTCATGGAGGCGATCGCCGTGCGCGGGGTCACGACGCCGGCCACCCAGGACGTCGTGCGCACCACTACCCGGCGCAGCAGAACGGATGGCGACCGCATCGAAGCGGGCGACCTGGTGGCGTTCGACGCCGGAGTGGTCGCCGGCGGCTACAACGGCGAGGTGGCCCGCACGTATGTGGCCGGCGATGCCAACGGCGACGGCGTGCGCGTGGCGGGCCTCTACAAGCGGTGGGACGAGCTGTGGGTCCGGCTGATCGACGCGTGCCAGCCGGGCGCCCGAGGGGGCGCGCTGCTCGCCGCGTATGAGACGGCGGGTGAAGAGTTGCCGGCCGAACCCGTCGCCCGCGGGCTGGGTCTCGGCTTGGATGAACCCGTTGTCCTACGCGATCTTCCGGCCACGGCCGCCGCGGGGCGGCTGGATCCCGGCACCGTCGTCCTGGTCACCGGACGCGTCGCGGACGGCGATGTCGGCGAGGTCATCGGGAGCGAGGCAGTGCTGATCACGTCCACCGGGCCGCAGGTGCTGACGACCAGCCCGTTCTGGCACCGCCGCGGTGGCTGAATCGCCGCCCTCGCCTGCCCGGCCGCCCCTTGCCGGCTATCGCGTCATCGACCTCTCCTCGGGCATCGCGGGGGCGTACTGCACGCGTCTGCTTGCTGACGGCGGGGCGGAGGTCAGCAAGGTCGAGGACCCCGGCGGCGATCCGCTCCGGCGCTGGTCGGCCTCCGGCGCGGCGATCCCACCTGACGGCGACGGGGCTTTGTTCAGCTTTCTGGCGTGCTCGAAGCAGAGCGTCGTGGCGGACGCGGGGAGCGAGGCCGACCTGCGACGCGTGAGGCAGTTACTGGACGCGGCGGATGCGGTCCTCTGGTCACCCGGATCGTGCCTCGCAGACCATCCGACACTGAATCCCGCGGCGATCCTGCGTGCGCATCCACACCTGACCGTTACGGCGATCTCGCCCTTCGGGCTGGACGGCCCGTGGTCGGATCGGGCGGCGACGGAGTTCACGCTCCAGGCCTGGTCGGGCGGCATCGTCGGCCTCGGCCGCGGCGCACCCGACCGGGCGCCGGTCTTCGTCGGCGGCCAGGTCGGCGAATGGCTCAGCGGTGTCTACGCGGCCATCGGCACGCTGGCGTCCCGCGCGCGCGGCCTTCCCGGCGGCGGCGGCGAACTCATCGACGTCTCGACGCTCGAGGTCCTTTCGATGAGCCTGACGTACTACCCGGTGAGCTTCTCCGATATCGCGGGAAGGCCTTACCGCTCGGTGCGATCGGTCCCCACACCAGGGGTCGAGACGGCGAGCGATGGTTACGTCGGCCTCGGTACCGGGACCGGGCAGCAATGGGCCGATTTCTGCGTCATGGTGGGCCATCCCGAGTGGGCACAGGATCCAGCGCTGCGAACGGAACGCTCGCGCGTCGCCAAAGAGATCCATGACTGGATGGCTGATCACTCGATCGCCGAGATCATGGAACTGGCGACGGCGTTCCGGATCCCGTGCGCCCCGGTCGGCAACGGTGCCAGCATCCCCGCGGCTGAGCATTTCCGGGCGCGCGTCGCCTTCACGCCGAACCCGCGTGACGGCTTCCTTCAGCCGAACCATCCCTACCGCTTCACGCCAGAGTTGCTGCGGGCGCCCGAAGCGGCGCCGCGATTGGGTGAGCACACCGGGATGAGCCGGCCGCGGCGAAGCAGCGAGGATTTCCCGGCGGGGGATCGTCCGCTGCCGTTCGCGGGCCTGCGCGTCCTTGACCTGACGGCCTTCTGGGCCGGGCCGCTCTGCACGCACGTGCTGGCGATGCTGGGCGCAGAAGTCATCCACGTCGAATCACCTTCGCGGCTGGACGGCACGCGACTACTGGCCGGATTGCCCTTCACCGAGGATCGCTACTGGGAGCGTTCCGGCATCTTCTCGGGCCTGAACACCAACAAGAAGAGCGTGACGTTCGACCTCGCCGATGAGCGCGGCAGGCAAGCCCTTCGTGACCTGCTGGCCACCTGCGATGTGGTCGTGGAGAACTACACGCCGCGAGTCCTGGAGCAGCTCGGCCTGGACTATGAGGGCGTCAAGGCCATCCGGCCGGACGTCGTCATGCTGCGCATGCCCGGATTCGGGCTGGACGGGCCCTGGCGCGACAACAGCGCGTTCGCCTTCGTCATCGAAGACGTTGCGGGCCTGACCTGGCTGACCGGCTATCCCGATGCGAACCCGCATTCCCCTTACTGCCTCGGCGATCCCAACGCCGGGCTGCATGGTCTCGTCGGCCTGCTGCTCGCTCTGGAACACCGGCGACGGACCGGTGAAGGCGTGCTGGTCGAAGCAGCGATGGCGGATGCGGCGGCGAACATCGCTGCGGAGCAGTTCGTCGAGTACTCGGCCTATGGCACACTGCTTTCCCGCGACGGCAATCGCGGCCCGGCAGCGGCGCCGCAGAACCTCTATCCGGCCATGGCGCAGGACGGCGACGAGTCGTGGGTCGCCATCGCCGTCGCCACGGATGAGCAGTGGAAGGCGCTGCGCGATGCTCTCGGCTCTCCGGACTGGGCGATGGATCCCCACCTGCTCTCGAGCGACGTTCGCAGGAGCCGAAGCGACCTCATCGACGGTCACCTCGGGGAGTGGTGTCGCGCGCGTACCAGCGAGGAAATCCTGCATGAACTATGGGGTTTCGGGATCCCGGTCGCGAAGGTCATGCAGCCTCATCAGCAGCCGGAACTGCCCCCGCTCCGGTCCCGCGGCTTCTTCGAAGCGGTCGAGCATCCGGTGAACGGTTCCGCGCGCCACAGCACGCTGCCGATGCGCTTTTCCAATGGCCCAGCGCGGTTTCATGTCAGGCACGCACCTCTGCTCGGCGAGCACACGCGGGAAGTTCTCACCTCGCTCGGCGTGGATGACGCGACGATCCGCTCGCTCGAGCAAGCCCGCGTGATCGGCACGAG
The DNA here is from genome assembly GCA_036272075.1 of Frankiaceae bacterium. GTDB lineage: Bacteria > Actinomycetota > Actinomycetes > Frankiales > Frankiaceae > DATAZK01. Next base: position 30,136 of record DATAZK010000239.1, on the reverse strand, counting down.
TCCAACTGCTGCGACGGGGACCTCATGAAGATTGCTCCCTCATATATTGGCTCAATGTCGCGGCTTGAGTACGACCCCATCGACGCCTCCCACCGGTACTGGCTCGCGCAAGGCTGGGAAGACTCGGCCGACGGCGTGGGAGTGGTCATCTCACTCATGCGGGGCTGGCAGATCCTGCTCGCCCGGGCCAACACCCTGCTGCGACCGCTCGGCCTGACCTTCGCCCGCTATCAGGTGCTCGGGCTGCTACGCAGCAGCCGGCCGCTGACGCTCGGACAGGTCGGCACCAGCCTCTGGGTCACGCCGGGCACGGTCACCAGCTCCGTCGATCGTCTCGAAGCGAGCGGGCTCATTCGCCGATTCCCGCATCCCAGCGACGGCCGCACGGTACTCGCGGAGATCACCCCCGCCGGCCGGAGATTGTTCGACAAGGCGGTGAAAACGTTGAACAAAGAGCTCTTCTCCACGCTCCCGCTCACCGGTGACGAATCGAGCTTGCTGGTCGATCTCATCGGGAAGATCCGCACTGAAGCGGGAGATCAGGTCGTGCACGAGGAGCCCTGATCCTAGGCAGGCTTGATGCGCACCGCCGGCGGCCGCCCTGCTGCCGTCCCGCCGTCGACCGGCAGGACCACGCCGGTGACTTGCGCGGACCATTCGCTCGCCAGATACAGGGCGGCGTAGGCCACGTCCTGCGGCTGGCCGCGGCGGGGGAGCGGCTGGTTGGCGTCGATGACTGGCCCCATGTCATAACTCGTCATGGCCGTGGCGATGTGGGCGGGCGCGATGGCGTTGACCCGGATGAGGTACTTGCCGAGCTCGACGGCATTGGACTTCGTGAGGTGGATGAGGGCGGCTTTCGCGGCGCGGTAGGACGTGACGCCGGGTCCGGCGTTGATCCCGCCGATCGAGGAGATGTTGACTATCGAGCCGCCGCCGTTGGCTTTCATGTGCCGGGCCGCCCGCTGGGTGCCCAGCATGACACCCATCAGGTTCACCTCCATGATCCGGGTGAAGTCGCTGAAATCGTCATAGAGGAAGGCGCCGAGCGAGCCGCCGACTCCGGCGTTGTTGCACATCACGTGCAAGCCTCCGAAGCGCGCGACAGCGAAGTCGATGAGCGACTGCACCTGCTCGGGGTCTGACACGTCAGCCTGCTGGAATGCGGCGCTTCCCTTGATCGAGCCGGCCACCTGCTCGCCGCCGCGGGCATCCAGATCGGCGACGACGACGGCCGCCCCGCTGGCAGCGAAGAGCTCGGCGGTGGCCCGCCCGATGCCACTGGCCGCGCCGGTGACGATGGCAACCTTGCCGCGCAGTAGGTCGTTCATAGGGCTGACCGTATTCCGATCGCCGTCGTCGGCGAAACACTTTGATGTCGGAATATCTCGGTGTACGGTCACGCCGTGAGCGATCTGGCGGAGCGCAACTTCTTCAAGGATCGGGACGTCCAGGACGATCCGTACGCTTACTTCGACGCGCTGCGCGAGCAGTCCCCGATCTGGCAGGAGCCGCACTTCGGGGTCTTCATGGTGTCGGGCTATGAAGAGGCCCGCGCCGTGTACGGCGATCCGCAGAGCTTCTCCTCGTGCAACAACGTGGCCGGCCCGTTCCAGCGCTTTCCCGTTCCCTTCCAGGGCGATGACGTCAGCGACATCATCGAGAAATACCGGGGTCAGCTGGCCTTCAGCGACCAGCTGCCGACCTTCGACCCGCCCAAGCACGCCGCCCATCGCGGGCTGCTGATGCGCCTGCTGACACCTCGGCGGATGCGCGAGAACGAGGAGTTCATGTGGCGCCTCGCCGACCTTCAGCTCGGTGAGTTCCTGAGCGTCGGCGGCGAGTTCATTCACGGCTTCGCCGAGCCGTTCACCGCGTCGGTGATCGCTGACCTCGAAGGCGTTCCGGAGTCCGACCACGGTCTGTTTCGCGAGCACTTCGGGGCCCCATCGGCCCAGACGCAGCAAAAGCCCCTGGCGTTCCTCTACGACGCGTTCACCTCTTACATCGCCGATCGCCGCCAGACCCCGCGCGCCGACATCATGACCGAGATGGCCAACGCGAAATACCCGGACGGTTCGACCCCTGACGTCAAGGATGTCGCGCTGCTGGCTGCCAACCTCTTCGCCGGGGGGCAGGAGACGACCGTCCGGCTGCTGTCCTTCGCGCTGCGCATCATCGCCGAAAGCCCTGAGCTGCAAGCGTTTCTGCGAGCGGACCGCGAGCGCATTCCCGGCTTCATCGAGGAGACGCTGCGCTATGAATCTCCGCTGCGCAGCCAGTTCCGCATGGCGCGCCGGCGCACGACCGCCGCCGGCACCGAGATCCCGGCGGGGAGCACGCTGCTGCTGCTGCCCGGAGGCGCGAACCGCGACCCGCGGGCCTTTGCTAACCCGAACTCGTTCGATCCCGAGCGCCAGGATGCCCGCAACCACCTCACCTTCGGCCACGGCATCCACCATTGCGCGGGTGCTCATCTGGCGCGCGCGGAGGGGCGGGTCGCGATCAACCGGTTGCTCGACCTGACGACGGACATCCGTATCGCGGAGGGCGTCCACGGGCCGGCCGGCGAGCGGCGCTACGAGTACTTGCCGACGTTCTTCCTGCGCGGCTTGCAGAAGCTCACCGTCGAGTTCGACCGCGCGTGAGACCGGTCAGCTGACAGGCACCGGCTCGGTGCGCTCGAGCAGCGGGCCGACCATCATCGCAAAGAGCTCGTCGCTGGCGTAGATGCGCTCGCCGGCGAGCAGGCCGTCGGGACCGAACAGCAGGATGCCCACGATGTCGAAGCGTCGCCTCCCACCGGGCTCGTCGATGAAGACCTGGTACTCCTGGCCGAGCCCCTCATCGGTGACCCATTCCGCGCGCAGCGTGTAGCCGGCGATCCGGCGGGCGAAATTGGCGAAGAAATGCTCGTAGTACGCCCGGGCGTTGTCGCGCCCCTTCAGCAGGCGGCCGATGGGCAGCAACTCATACACCGGATCGGGGCCGAGCGTGTTCATGGTGGCTTCCATGTCGCCCGCGCCTTCGGCCTCGGCGTGGGCCCGTGCCGTCGCAATATTGCTCTCGCGATCGCTCATGCCACCCATGATGAGGCGCCGGGACCCGGGTCCAGTCTCCGGGTCCCGGCGCCGCATCGATGGCGCTAGCCCCGGACCACCTTCGTCGTCACGTTGCTGTAGCTGTTGCTCGCCAGACCCTGGGCCTTGACGGTCTTGCTGAGCCAGATCCCGATCGCGTTGTTCGAGATCTTGTTCCCGGTGATGACCATCGAGACCGGCGGCACTGAGAACACGGCGATCGCCGTGGTCTTGAAATCGGTCACCGGAGGTCCGTCAAAGCCATCGCCGAGCGTGTTGTTCTTCCCGAACACGTTGTTGATGACGTTGTTGCCGTTGACATCTTCGCCGCCGGGGTGGTGGGCGTGAATCGTGAAACCGGCGAGACCGTTGCCGGCGGTGTAGTTGCCCGTGACCAGGTTGTTGTAGGCCGCCGATCCGGGTCCGGATCCGAAGATCCCGATCCCGGAACCCGACCCGCCGCCACCGAACTGCGGCGGCGCGGGAACGGTGCCGTTCCGCAGCGAGGTGTTGCCCACAATGACGTTGTCGTACAGACCGCCCTTGGTCGGATTGCGTTTGGTGACGACGAAAGTGGTGGGGTTGAACGTCACGGCGTTGCTCGCGTGCGACGCCAGCACGATGCCGCATTCCGTCGTGTTGTCGTTGACGACGTTGTCGACGATGAGGTTGCGGAAATTGGGTCCGTAGTCGTCGGTGAGCAGAATGCCGTCCGCATTGCCATTCACGCGGGAGTAGCTGACAACCGACCTCGACACCACGTTGAAGTGGACACCGCCGCCGCAGTCACCGGAATATTTGCAGTTGCCATTCTCGGTGCCGTTGAAGCCCCTGTCGTTGGACAGTGCGTTGACGTGATCGACGCGGATGTCGGTCAGCACCAGCCCGGGTGGCAGCAGTGCCCCGTCCGCCTGGGTGTCGACACCTGCGAGCAGGCCCTCACCGTTGGCGTTCTTCAGGGTCAGTCCCGTGACGGCGACGTGCGAGGAGATGATCCAGATCGCGTTCTCCAGGCCTGCCGCATTGATGGTGGCTCCGTATCCGATCACGTGTAGCGGCTTGGCGATCCGGACGTCTTCCTTGTAGGTGGCGGGGCAGACGATGACCGTCCCCCAGGCCGGGGTGGCGCCGACGGCGGCCTTGATGCTGGAGAATTTCGCCGAGCCGCAGCCGTGTCCCGAGTTGCTGGTCTTGCCCGTCGTGGAGACGTAGGTGGCCGCCGGAGGGCTCGCGCTGGCGATCGCCGGTACGCTGAAACTGAGTAGGACTCCCGCTGTGACGGCACAAGCGCCGAACTTCCATCTCTTCATCGGGATGGTCCGCCTTTCTTCCCCCATGGCTACGCCCAGCGCGCCGCCCGGGGAGCACCCTTGCACAAGGGCGACAGGCCCGGGCCGGAACTGAGTAAATGTGAAGAGGGCGTGAAAGCGCCTATTACATAAGGCTTTATGGCGCGATGTCAGACCTTCTCACCGCACCCGTCCACGTACCTCCCCGAAGCCGATCCGCTGCCCGCCGGTTCCGGGTGCCGTCGCGGAGATCACGACCTCATCGCCGTCTTCGAGGAAGGTGCGCGCGGCGCCGCACGCGAGGGTCAGTGGATGCTGTCCGGCCCAGGAGAGCTCCATGAGCGAGCCCCACTGCTCGCGTTGCGGCCCGCTCACGGTGCCCGACGCGATGAGGTCGCCGGTGCGAAGGCTCGCGCCGTTGAGGGTGAGATGTGCCAGCTGCTGCGCGGCCGTCCAGTACATCTCGCGAAACGGTGGCCGGGAGAGCTGCTGACCGTTCAGGCAGACCATGAGCTCGATGTCCAGGCCCCACGGATAGTCCGCGTCGTCCAGGTAGCCGAGTACCTGTGGGTCGCGCGCCGGCGGTGTCACACGGGCTGCCTCGAGCGCGGCGAGAGGTATCACCCAGGGCGAGAGCGACGTCAGAAACGACTTGCCCAGCAGGGGGCCGAGCGGTGCGTACTCCCACGCCTGGATGTCGCGCGCCGACCAGTCGTTGACCAGGCACACGCCGAAGATGTGGGAGGCGCACTCTTCCAGCGGGAGCGGGCGTCCGAGCTCGGATCCGACGCCGACGATGAAGCCGACCTCCGCCTCGAAATCGAGCCGCTGGCTCGGTCCGACGTCCGGCGGCGCGCCTTCGGCGGGAAGGCGCTGACCGCGCGGGCGCAGCACCGGGGTTCCCGAGACCCGCACCGTCCCCGCGCGGCCGTGGTAGCCGACCGGAAGGTGCTTCCAGTTCGGGTGCAGCGGCGGCTGGCCGGGGCGCAGCAGGCGACCGAGGTTCGTGGCGTGGTGCTCGCTGGAGTAGAAGTCCACGTAGTCCGCGACCTCGAAGGCCAAGTGCAGCCGGGCGCCGGTGAGCGGGACGAGCAGGGGCTCGATGAGCGGCCCGTACGCGTCGTCGGTGAGCCAGGCCGTCAGGCAGGTCCGGAAGTCGTCCCAGACCGCCGGGCCCAAGGCCATGAACGGGTTGAGCGTCGCAGCCTGGAGGGCGGTCGCGTACGGGAGGCGCTGCGCCTGAGCCAGCGCCCCCGCGTCGACCACGAAATCGCCGATGGCCACGCCGATTCGCGGGCGCTGCGGGTCGCCTTGCGTGGTGAAGACGCCGTACGGAAGGTTGCTGACGGGAAAGGGCGAACCGGCCCGGGCCGGTACCCACGCGCGGGTCATGGCGTGCGCGACCACGACCAGGCGTAGCTGCTGTCCTCGCAATCGCTTCCGGCAGTGCCGAGTCCGAGCGGCCGGAAGGTGTCGACCATGACCGCCAGCTCATCGAAGTAGTCGGCGCCGATGCTCGCTTCGTACGCGCCCGGCTGCGGGCCATGGGTATGACCGGCGGGATGCAGCGAGACCGAGCCGGGGCCGATCCCGGAGCCTTTGCGGGCCTCGTAGTTCCCGGCGCAGTAGAAGATCACCTCGTCGCTGTCGACGTTCGAGTGGTAGTACGGCGCGGGGATCGACAGCGGGTGATAGTCGACCTTGCGCGGAACGAAATTGCACACCACGAATCCCTCGCCCTCGAAAACCTGATGCGCGGGCGGGGGTTGATGAACCCGCCCGGTCAGCGGTTCGAAGTCGGAGACGTTGAGCGCGTACGGGTAGAGGCAGCCGTCCCAGCCGACGACGTCGAAGGGATGCGTCGCGTGCGTCAGCACGCTGCCGGCCACCGCACCGCCGGCAGCGCGGTGCTTGACGAGCACCTCGACGCCCTCGCCGTCGCTCGCGATCGGCTCGGTGGGGGCGCGCAGATCGCGCTCGCAGTATGGCGCGGTTTCCAGGTGCTGGCCGGAGGTCGAAAGATGCTTGCGCGGCGGGGAAATATGGCTGTTCGCCTCGATGCAGTACGCGCGCAGCGGTCCGCCGTCGCCGGGCAGCCAGCGGTGCGTCGTCCCGCGGGGGAGGATGACGTAGTCGCCGCGGGCCACCTGCAGCGCGCCGAATGCCGTCTCCACGACTGCCTGACCCGCCTCGACGAACACGCACTCATCGCCGGCCGCATTGCGGTAGAGCGGCGACGCTTCCCCGGCGGCCACGTACGACAGGCGCACGTCGCCATTACCGAGCACCATCCGCCGGCCGGTGACGACGTCGGCGCTCTTCCACTCCTCGCCCGCAAAGAGTTCGTGCAGCCGCAGATGGCGCGGCAGCAGCGGGAGGTTCGCCGTCGTCGACGTATCCGGGGGTTCCCACGGCCGCGCCGCCACGATCGCCGCTGGAAGCCGGCGGTGATAAAGCAGCGAGGAGTCCGAAGAAAACCCTTGCTCGCCCATGAGTTCTTCGAACAGGAGGGTGCCAGCGGCATCGCGGTGCTGGGTGTGACGCTTGGGCGGGATGCTGCCCACCGCGCGGTAATACGTCATAGGTTCCCGCGCCGTTCCTGATCGTGTTCGACGGCTTCGAAGAGGGCCTTGAAATTGCCCTTGCCGAAGCCCTGCGAGCCGTGGCGTTCGATGAGCTCGTAGAAGACGGTCGGCCGGTCCTGCACGGGTTTGGTGAAGATCTGCAGGAGGTAGCCCTCGTCGTCACGGTCGACCAGCAGGCCCCGCCGCTGCAACTCCTCGATGGGCACCCGGACCTCGCCGATGCGCGCCCGCAGCTCCGGGTCGCTGTAGTAGGAATCCGGGGTATCGAGAAAGACCATTCCGGCCGCCCGCATGTCATCGACCGAGCGCAAAATGTCGTGTGTTTCCAGGGCAATGTGCTGGACGCCGGGGCCGTCGTAGAACTGCAGGTACTCATCGATCTGCGAGCGTTTGCGGGCCGGGGCGGGCTCGTTGAGCGGGAACTTCACCCGCCTCGATCCGTCGGCGGCCACCTTCGACATCAGCGCCGAGTAATTGGTGGCGATGTCGTCGCCGACGAACTCCGCCATCAGCGAAAAGCCCATGACCCTGCGGTAGAACTCGACCCACTCATCCATCCGCCCGAGCTCGACATTGCCGACCACGTGGTCGATGGCGCGAAAGCGCGGGGTGCGCGGGGGAGTGACCATCGGCAGCGCCGGGGCGTAGCCCGGCAGGTAGACCCCGCTGTAGGCGGCGCGTTCGACGAAGGTGTGTCGCGTCTCGCCGTAGGCGGCGATCGCTGAGGTGACCACCTTGCCCGTCTCGTCCTCGCTCATGTCGGGCTCGGCAAGTCCGTGCGCCCCGCGGGCCACGGCCATTTCGTATGCGCGCTGTGCATCGGGCACCCGAAGGGCGATGTCGACGACGCCGTCTCCATGGCGGGTGATGTGCTCGCCGAGCGGCGTGCCTGCATGCACCGGGGCGGAGACCACGAACCGTGCGGTGCCCGACTCCAGGACGTACGACGCGACATCGCGCGAGCCGGTCTCCGGGCCTCGGTACGCGGTGACGCGCATCCCGAACGTGCTGGAGTAGAAATGTGCTGCCTGGCGGGCGTTTCCGACCGCGAAGTGAACAGCATCGATCCCGTCGAGCGGGAAGTCCTGCTGGTCGTCGTCATTCATGCGGGAACCCTTCTCTCGCTGAGTTCGCGGATGGAGTCGTCAGTGCACCGGGCGAAGAAGCCGCCGATCTCGTCCTCGACGTGGCCGAAGGAGTGCGCCGCGTAGAGCACCGGCTGGTAGGTCGTGATGTCGTATTCGGCGCGGCCCATCGCCACGATGTCGAGTGGGCGTACCTGCATCCCGTGAAAGTCGCCGAGCTCGCCGTAGGAGGACAGGATGCCGGCGCCGTAGACCTTGAGCGCGCCGTCCTCGCGCAGCACGCCGAATTCGAGGCTGAACCAGAAGACGCGTGAGACGAACTCGAGCGCTTCGGCGGACCGCACTCGCATCGCGGCCTCGCCGGCCGCCCGGTAGAGCGCCGCATAGCGTTCATTCGCCAGGCAATTGGCGTGTCCGACGACCTCGTGGATGACGTCCGGCTCGGGTGTGTACAGCGGCACCGAGTGGTGGCGTACGTACTGGGTGGAGTGGAAGCGCCCGCCGGCCAGGCTCTCGTAGAAGGTGCGCAGCGGCACCAGCCCGGCTGCCGGGACGTAGCCGAAGCCGGTGAGCGGCTCGAGCAGCGCTGAGACTTCGGCGAGCTGTGGGATGCGTCCCGAGGGCAGGCCCAGGCGTTCCTTTCCGGCCAGGAAGGCCCGGCAAGCGTGCTGACGATGCAGCGGGTCGAGCTCTTCGGCCACGTTGCGCCAGACCGCGTGCTCCGCCTCGTCGTAGGGGGCATTGGGCAGCGGCATCCCCGGCTGCCAACGCAGCGCCAGGGTCGCGATCGCGTTGCGCCGCGCCTGGTAGGCGGGATCAGACGCCCCAGGATGGGCGGCGCCGAGCTGGACTTCCGCCTGCCCATCCGGATTCTGCCGGACGGGTGCGTACGTCTGCCGGTCATCCCTCAAAGCGCGGACCTCCTGGGGAGCACGACAGCAGATCGACCTCCGGATGGCAAGACTGCCTACGACACATGACAATAATGAGCAGTTACGCACACCAATGCGCCGGAAAGGCTGGGCAGAATGACTATCGATCAGCTCGATGAGCAGCTGCTGCTTCTGCTCCGCGAACGCCCCCGCATCGGCCTGGTCGAGGTCGCGCGGGTGCTCGGGGTGGCGCGGGGGACCGTGCAGGCGCGCCTGGACAAGCTGCAGCGCACCGGCGTCGTCACCGGCTTCGGCCCCGACCTCGATCTGCACCGGCTCGGCTTCCCGATCCTGGCGTTCGTCACCATCGAACTGCAGCAGGGTCGCCTCGAAGACGCCATCGCGGTGCTTCGCGAGGTCCCCGAAGTCGTCGAGGTCCACGGCACGACCGGGCCCGAGGACCTGCTGTGCCGGGTGGTGACTCGCGACACCGAGCACCTGCAGCGCGTGCTCGGCCGCATCCTCGCCTCGCATGCCGTGCAGCGCACCAGCACGCACATCGTGCTGACCGAGCAGATCGCGTACCGGACCGGACCGGCGCTCGCCCTCGCGGCGCGGGACGATGCGTGAGCCGTGCAGACTGGGGGGATGGCAGCGGGACATCACGCGTACGTCGAGTCCGTCCGTACCGATGGGGAGGCGGCGCTGGCCGCCATCGCAGCGGCCCCCTCGGCCGCCGTGCCGGCCTGCCCCGAGTGGGACGCGAGCACCCTCGGCTTGCATCTCGGGCGGCTCTGGCGTTACGTCAGCCTCCAGGCCCGTTCCACCGAGCAGCAGGACGATTCCGGCCGCCCGGCTGACGGCGAGGACCCGCTGGTCTGGGCTGCTGACGGGCTCGCGGCGCTGCTGCTGACGCTCACCGAGACCGACCCGCGGGCCGACGCCTGGAACTGGACCCGCAGCGAGCCCAAGACGGCAGCGTTCTGGTTTCGGCGGATGGCGCAGGAGACCGCCATGCACCGCTGGGACGCCGAGTCCGCGAGTGGCGAACCGGCGCCGATCACGGGCTGGCTGGCCGCCGACGGCATCGATGAGGTCGCGACCATGTGGCTGCCGCGCCGCCGTGGCCGTACCAAGGAAGACGTGGTCGGCACCGCCCATCTGCATGCCGCCGATCCCAGTGCGGGGCAGCCGGCGGAGTGGTTCCTGGAATTCGGGCCGCAGGGCCAGGTGGCCTGCCGCTACGTGCACGAGAAGGGCGACGCCGTGCTGCGCGGCACGGCGAGCGACATCCTGCTGCGGCTGTGGAAAAGGCCTTCTGGCGTTGAGGAATTCGGGGACGAGACGGTACGGGCTGTGCTGCGTGCCGAGTAGCCGTTAGCCGGCCTTCACCGTCGCGGCAGCATCGGCCAGCACGGCGAGCTCGTCCACCAGGTAGCCGGCGAGGTCATCGATGTCGGGAACGAGTTCGCGGCAGGCCACGAGTCCGAAGTGCAGCTGCCCGAGGTAGCCGACGAGCGTGATGTTCAGGCCCTGACCGTCGGTGAGCACCGAGACCGGGTACTGCGCGAGCAGCTTGGCGCCGCCGAGGTAGACCGGCACGTTGGGCCCGGGAACGTTGGAGATGCAGACATTGAACGGCGGCAACCGGTGCAGCACCCCGGTCGCGAACATGACCCGGGCGGCACGGGCCACCAGGGCCGGCGGCGCGAAATCGCTGATGTCGTCGACCAGACCTTGCGGGATGGTGGCGAGCTGCGACTTGGCGATCCGCGTCGCCTCGTGCACGACAGTGAGCCGCTCGGCCGGGTCGTCGAGATGCGTCGGAATCGTGGCGAGCATCGCGGACACCTTGTTGCCGAGCGCGCCTTTGCTCGCGTCGTCGCGGACCGAGACCGGGATCATCGCGACCAGCGGCAAATGGGGAAGCGCGTCGTGCTCGGTCAGCCACCGGCGTAAAGCGCCCGCGCACATCGCCATCACGACGTCATTCACCGAGACGCCGTAAGCATTTTTCACGGCTTTGACGGTCGTCAGATCGACGCTGCGGAACGCGCACCGGCGGTGCGCGGTGATGGGTTTGTTGAACGGCGTGGCGGGCGCCCGGCCGGGTCTTGTCGAGATGACCCCGCCGTCACCGCGGCCGAGCCCTAGCATCCCGCCGATCACCGGACGCATCGCCGGGGCGAGGGTCGGCACCGCGCGTACGACATCCGCTGCGACCCGCGCCACCTGCACGGGCTTCCAGGCCAGCCGGGCCGTTGCGCGTACTGCAAGCAGGGCCCGGCTGGGCGCCCGGCCCGGCCGGAAGTCGTCGTCCGCGGGAAGCTCGCGTCCCTTCGGCGACAGGTCGAGCAGCACGGTGAGCAGTTCGGCGCCCGAAGCACCATCGATCGCCGCGTGGTGCACCTTCGTGTAGACCGCGACCCGCCCCTTCGCCAGCCCGGTGATGAGGTACATCTCCCACAGCGGCCGCCGCCGGTCGAGTGGCCGGGCGTGCAGGCGGCCCACCTGCTCGGCGAGTTGGGTGTCAGAGCCCGGACGGGGGAGTCCCACCTCGCGGATGTGGTACTCGATGTCAAAGGATGCGTCGTCGATCCAGTAGGGCTGATCCAGCCCGAGCGGCACGTCGAGCAACTTGCGGCGCATCACCGGGACCAGCGGCAGGCGTTGCGCGAGCAGTTCCGTCAGGCCGGCGAGCGTCAGCGGCTCGGGCGCATCGCTCGGGTCAAGCAGGCACACCCCGCCGACATGCCCCGTGGATACGGGGGATTCCAGCGCCAGGAACGACGCGTCCAGTCCGGTGAGCTGTTGCATGCCTGCTCCGTTCAGCGCGTGGGATAGAGGTGACGCAGGAGCACCGGCGGCCGGAAAGGCTGGCGCTGCGCAGCTTCCTGCGGCTGGGCCAGCCGGTCGGCGAGCAGCCACAGCGTCGCCGGGTCGACCCCGAAGCCTAGATGGGCGCAGCGCACTTCGACGTTCTGGTGCAACGCGGACTCGGGCTCGAGGCAGGTCTGCCACGCCACGATCCCGTCGCGACGCGAGTAGACCGCGGTCGAGGGCACCGGGATCGGTTCGGCGACCTGCTCGCGCGTCGGCACCCGCGATGCGTCGTAGAGATGGGCCCGCCGCGCAAAGACCGGATCGGCCCGGCTTTGACGGGCGTCGGCCATGTTGAACGGGCTCCCGAGCGTGATGACCTGACGGATCTGGCCGGGATGGCGACGGGCAAGCTCGCGCGCGTAGATGCCGCCGAGGCTCCAGCCGATGACCGAGACCGGCTGGCCCGTGCGCTCGGCGAGCGTGTCGAGAACCCGGGTCATCCCGTCCAGGATCGCGGTGCTGGGGCCGATGTTGCGGCCGAGCCGCCAGCCCCACGCCCGGTGGCCGAGGTGGTGCAGGTAGCGCCGCATCAGGTGGGTGCTCGGGTCGCCGGCCATGAGGCCGGGGAGCACGAGCGCTCCATGTGCCTGCCCGCGCGGGGCGAGGCTGAGCCACGGCATCGCGAGCGGTAGCGCGCCCAGGCGCAGCGTGCCGCGGATCCCTTCGGTCAGGCCGAGGCCCAGCGACGGGGGCCGCGGCTCGTCCCAGAACTCGCCTCCGTCACGGCGATCAGCGAAGGTTCGTGCCCCAGCGACCCTCATGCGCACCACTCCCGTCGGGCTCCGGCGAGCAGCGTAGCCCTGCGGTCAGTGGTCGACGTCGCGCCAGGTACGGGTGGCCGAAGCTTCCCGGATGGCGTCGACCACTGCCTGGTTCGCTACCCCGTCGGCGAAAGTGGGGACCGGCGGATCGGTCGGCACGTCATTGCCGAGGATGCGGTCGCGAAGAATGCCGTAGAGGCGCGTGTAGGGGTCGAGGTCGATTCCCATCGAATGCCACATGTCGTAGGTGGTGTGCAGCAGTTCCGACGGCGGCGGCGAGGGCGGCGCGGGTGTCAGGTCGGCGGGGGCCGGCACGACGCGGGGGCCCGAGCCGGAGTCGACCCACACCTCGTCACCCTGCAACCAAGCGGCGCCTGACGTACCGACGACCTTCGTCGCGACGACGAATTGTCCGGGCGTCGCGCAGGATCCGTGCAGCAGCACGTTGGCGCCGCCGGCCAGCCGCAGCTGCACCGAGTACGTGTCGTCCGCCGTCATGTCGAGCGGCGAAAGTGTCGACAGGGTGGCGGAAACCGCCTCGATCTCGCCCATCGTGACCCGGATCTGATCGATGACGTGCGTCGCGTGGGCGCCGAGCCAGCCGCCACCCTGCGCGGCGTCCTTCCACCAGTCCGGGATGACGGCATTCGGATCGTTGAGGGAGGGCATCTGCAGCAGGAAGAGCCCGAAGGCCGGTGCACCGATCGCACCCTCGCGCACGGTGCGGGTCAGCAACGCCTGGCCTGCGCCGTAGCGGAACTCGGTGCCGATCATGTGCACGACGCCCGCTGCCTCGGCGGCGGCGAGCATCTGACGAGCTTCGGCGAGGTCGCGCGCGAACGGCTTCTCACACATCACGTGCTTGCCCGCGCCGACCGCGTCGAGCACGATCGGCCCGTGGGTGTGGGGCGGGGTCGCCACCGCCACGATGTCGATGCCGGAATCGGCGAGCACCTCCGCGCGGTCGACCGACGCCTGCGGGATGCCGAACATCTTCGCGCGGCTCGAGGTCTTCTCCGGGTCGCGCCCGATCAGCGCCCGCACCTCGATCCCTGCGGCTTGCAGCGCGCGCACGTGCGTGAGCACCCCGAAACCGGTTCCCACTACCGCCGCCGTCAGCGTCCGGTCTGTGCTCACGTGACCCTCCCTCTCGTTCGACGCGAGAACGTCCGCCTCCCGTGCAATGCTGAACCTATGCCGGGGCGACGCGCGCTTGAGCTCACGAGCGAAGAAATCGTCCGTGCGGCATTGGAGATTTTCCAGACCGACGGCCTTCCGGCGGTCAGCATGCGTACGGTCGCTGCCCGTCTCGGGGTGTCCCCGGTTCCGGTCTACCGGCGGGTCGGTAACAAGGACGCGCTGCTTGATGCGATGGCCGATTTCTTGCTTGCCGATGTCGTCCCGCCGGTGCGTCCCGGAGTCGACTGGCGTGATTACGCCATTGACTGGGCGACGGCGTTACGCGACCGGCTGGGTGGGTCGTCTGACACGTCGGTGCTGATCGGTGGGCGCCGCTCGGCCTACGTCGAGGCGTCCAAGCCTTTGGTCGCCGCGTTGCAGGCGGGTGGGTTCGCGGAGGACGCGGCGGTGCAGGCCTGCCGCTTGCTGATCTGGGCGGTCGCCGGGTTTGTCGTGGTCGAGACCCGCCGAACCGATACCCCGGCGCGCAAGGGTGCGCGCTCGCGTCCCGGCAGCGACCCTCACGGCATCTCCGGTGCCGAGGCCGACGAGCTCTTCCAGTTGCACCTGCGCCTGCTCGTCGGTGGGCTCGAACCGGAGACGGCGCGCGCCCGGCCACGTCGCAAGGGCGCGACGAACCGGCCGCCCGTGCGCCGCGGCTAAGCGCCCCGGCTAGTTCCCCGGTATCGCGTCGAGAATCTCGGCGAAACGTGTCTCGATCGTCGGTCGCAGGTCGGCGTGTGAGATCACCCAGAACCGGTCGTTCTTGACCGCGTCGACCACCATCGCCGCCACCTCGTCGGGCTCCTTGCCATCAGGACCGGTGAACCCCGAGCGGATGTAGAGCCGCATGTTCTCGGCGTCCTCGGTCCGCTCTTCCGTCCCCAGATCGGCCGGACGATTGCGCTCGGCCTCCATCACTGACGTGTTCGTCATGCCGGGACACAGCACGCTGACACCGATCGGTGAGCCGGCCATTCCGAGTTCGATGCGCAGCGTTTCGGAGACCGAGACCACGCCCACCTTGGCGACTGCATAGGGACCGATGTAGGGGATCCCGCTGAACAGACCCGCCGCGGATGACGTGCTGACGATGTGGCCCGGCGTGCCCTGCTTTTTCATGATGGGCAAGAACGTGTGGATGCCGTAGATGACCCCCCACAGGTCGACGTCGAGCACCCAGCGCCAGTCCTCCAGCGTCTGGTTCTCCAGGGTGTTGAACGTCGAGATTCCCGCGTTGTTGCACAGGATGTCGACCTGGCCGAAGCGTTCGAGCGTCGCCGCAGCGAGCGCCTCCACGTCAGCCAGCTTGGAGACGTCGGTGCGTACCGTGAGCGTGCCCTCGGGGAGCGAGGTCGCGGCCTTCTCCAGTGCCGCCTCCTCGATGTCGGCGATCACGACCCGGCATCCCTCGGCGGCGAATGCGCGGGCCAGCCCGAGCCCGATCCCACTCGCTCCGCCCGTGACGACGGCGACCTGGTCGGTCAAGGTCTGCATCCGAAACCTCCTGCGGTGTATGGGATCTGGGTTCAACCGTTTGCCGTACGGGACGAGTATCTATCAGGTGAAGCTCTGCACCTTCACGGTGTTCTTCGGGTCGCAGTTGTAGAGCCCGCTGTTGGGGTCGGTGATCTTCTTGTCGTAGACCCAGCCATCAGGTGTCAGCCGGATGACCAGCCAGCAGTTGCTCGGCGTGCTGTTGGTCGGGCTCGTGGAGACCGGCGGGGTGAGGCCGGCTCCGGTCCAGTCGGTGTGTGCGCCGGCCTTCTCCAGGACGCAGGCTGACGTCAGGGCGGCGCCGCATTGCGTGGCCGAGAGCGCGAAGAGCGACCAGGCGCTGTAGGCCTCAGCGGTGTATTCGGTGAAGCGCGGGTTGGCGACGGCCGCGGTCAGCTGATCCTTGATGTCTTTGAGAATCGGGAACTGGTCGCTGAGCTCGAACGGCAGGTGCGAAAGGCCCACGTACGTCGGGGGATAGGTGCCCAGCGACTTGGCCGCCGCCACTGTCTGCGGGGTGTAGAACTGCGACGTGTAGTAGATGAATTGCGGCGTCCAGCCGATGTCTTTCATCGCCTGGATCTCCGGCGCGATGCTCTGCCCCTCGAACTCGTACAGGCCGATGGTGCCGGTGCTCTTGAGCTGCTCCATATAGGGCCGGTAGTTGTTGACCGAGGCGGGCTTCTCCTGGATCGCCGTCACCTTGACGCCGTTGTCGGTGAGAGCCTGCGCGGTGCGCTTGCCGATCGGGACCAGCGTGGCGATGTTGCTGCTGCCGACGCCCATGCCCTTCTTCGCATCGGGATAGGCGTTGATCAGCAGCCGCAGCGGGCCGTAGCCGAATTGCGTCGGGTCGGAGGGAGCCGCCTTGACCTGCAGGCCGGCATTTGCCGCGGCGACCGACACGTCGTAGCCGGGGATCTGCGCGAGCTTGCAGGCCAGGCGCGGCTTCACACTCGCGTCGTCGATGGCATTGCCGCCGCCGACCAGCATGAAGTCTTTCTGGCAGGCGCTCGTCACGGCCTGGCCGACGTTGAAGAGCTTCGCGTCCCACTTGTCGATGACGATCTTGCGGCCGTTGATGCCTCCTGCCGCGTTGCACCACTTGGAGAAGCCGTCGGCGGCGTCGAAGAATTCCTGCTCCAGGCCGGGGGCGACGGTGTTGCCCGGGTCGGCGAGGACGCCGATGCGTAACTCGGTGTTGCTGATGCCGCGACCCGTCGGGCCGCTCGGGGTTCCCGGTCCGCAGATCGCCTTCAAGGTGCCGAAGTCGCCCTTGCCCGCTGCTGCGGAACTCGAGGCGCTGCTCGCGGGACTGCTGCTGGAGGGAGTGCTCGCCGCGCCGCCCCCGGATGAGGAACGTCCGCAGCCGGCGGTGACGAGCCCCAGCACTGCCGCGGCACTCACCGCAGCGATCCGGGCCGATCGGTGACGAGCGTTCACCATGGACTCCTCAAGTGGAAAAGCAGGGAGTCCGGGACGGGTCCCCTGAGCGACGTCGAGCGGCCGTAGATTACGGTGTGATTAATCAGAAGCGCAAGGGGCCGCGCCGGGTCAGAAAGGGCGATGCCTAGGGTGGCGTCATGAAGGTGCTCGTGACTGGAGCGTCATCCGGTATCGGTGCGGCGACGGCCCTTGCTTTCGCGTCCGCGGGCCATACGGTCGGTATCTGCGCGCGCCGCGGCGACCGGCTGGAAGAGGTGGCGAAGGCCTGCGGGCCGGGCACCCTGTCCTGGGTGGCCGACCTCTCCGACCTCGACGCGCTCGAGGATTTCGCGGCCATGGTGGACGACGCGTTCGGTGGGCTGGACGTGCTGGTGAACAATGCCGGGGTGCCCAAGCGGCGCCGGGTTCAAGCAATGGCGGGCGCCGATGCCGAGAGCGTCATGGCGATGAACTACTTCTCACCGGTGCGCCTCGCGCTCGCGTTCCTGCCCCGCATGATCGGGCGCGGCAGCGGCGAGATCATCAACGTCTCGTCGATGGGCGTGCACTCGGCGGCATTCGGCGTGGGGGCCTACGCCGCGTCGAAGGCCGCGCTCGAGCTGTTCACCGAATCGCTCTATCTCGAGCTCAGCAAGACGGGGGTACGGGCGCGCCTGTTCGTGCCCGGCACGACGCGTACCGAATTCAGTGACGACAAGCCCGACAACGAGCCGTCGATGATGCGCGACGCGAGAGCCGCCACCGCCGAGGACGTCGCGGCGGCGATCGTCGATTGCGTCGGGCGGGACGAGTTCGTCAGCTACGCGACGGAGCGCGACGCGAAGACGTCGGCCGCGAAGGCGGCGGATCCCAACGCGTTCCTGGCCAATGCCCGGCAGGCGTTGAGCGCCTTCCTCTGAGAGCTAGCGCCGCTGGATCAGCTGGCTGTTGGACGAGACGGCGCAGACCCCGCCCAGGTCGTGCAGCTGCGCCTGCGAGACGCCGATTCCGGTCTTGAGCCCGAGGCGGCTCTCGCCGACCACGGCGATCCAGTCCTCCCGCGGCAGCCGTACGAGATGCAGGTTGAGGTCGGGGTTGATGCCGCTCACCCGGTGGGCGTCGAAGGTCGCCCCGATGAGGTTGGTGAAGTCAGCGGCGACGCTCAGCTTCTGCAGCGGCGACGGTGCCTCGCCGGGGACGAGCGGTTCGTTGAGCCGCACCCACGTCGCATGCACGCCCTCCGGCCCCCCGGGGCGGGGAAAGCGGCGCAGCTCGATCGCTTCCAGAAAGCCGGGAAGGCCGGCGATCCCGCGCAGCCACGTCGACTCCAGATCCTCGGCCCACGGCAGCTCCGGACCCGCATCGGCCGCGTCGAGCATCCCCGGAAGGTCGCTGAGATCGTCGTCGCGCAGCCGCAGGGCGCGGGTGCGGGCGTGCTCGACCTCGCCGACCCGCAGGACCGCGTCGACCACCTGGATCTTCTTGCCCTCACGCACGATCTCGGCGCTGACCGTCAGCCGCGGGCCGATCGGAACCGGCCGGAAGAGGTCATGCGTCAGGCGCGCCACATGCATCGGGACGAGGGTCGGGGTCTGCTCCACCGCTCGCGCCAGCAGCGCCTGCACCGGCCCGCCATGCTGGTGCTCGGGGTGCCAACCGCCCTGCGTGCGAAGCGTCGCGACATAGCCGTCGCCGTCCGGGAAGTAGAGCGCCCTGTCGTCGTCCATCACCCTCACTATGCCAACCCTCAAGTCAGTAGCCGGGGAAGACGCGGCGCAGGTCGTCGAGGGTGACGTTGCCGACGACGGCGACATGATCGGGCGTGTACTTCGGGGTGAGCCGGCCGCCGAAGAGGCGGACCGCCGACTCCAGCGGTCCGGTGAAAGTGGCGGTCGTGTCGGCGGCCTCGCTGGTGAGGTGCACTCGGTCCTGGACGTGAAGCGTCAGGCCGGCCTCGCGCAGTTCGATGACGGCAGGCTCGCCCAGGGCGTCGGCCTTGCCGGTGAAGCCCAGCAGGAAGCCCAGGCCGCCGGCGAAGTGTTCGGCGAGGACCGCCGCGGTCGACTCGGCGATGACGGCCGTCGGGTCGAGGCCGACGCGCACGTCCCAACCGTGCTGGGCCGCCTCGTTCAGCCTCATCGCGAGCACCGAGCCGATCGGGAGCGGCTCGGGAAGGAAGCCGAGGTCGATCGTGAGGCTCTCGCGCTGCTCGGACGAGAGCGCCTCCAGCGCTGCCACCAGGGCGTCGTCGCGGGCGACGTACCCGCTCGCCTGCTCGGCCGGCGCCATCGCGTTCCACCGGTCCCAGACCTGCTGGTTGAACTCGTCGGGGGGCGGCGGGCTGCCGGTGAACGAGGCCTGGTACCCGGCGAGGGCGATCTCCGCTCCGCTTCCCAGATGCGAGAGCACCTGCGCCGCGGTCCACTCCGAAGCGCCGGAGGGGCCATTGAGCTGGGCGTCGGAAAGTTGCCCAGCGATGGTGGCGAGCGCGTCGTGCTCCGCGCGAAGCGCCTCGATCGTGCGATCGGTCAGGCTGCGGTCGGTCAGAGAGGTCATGTAGTCGTCAGCAACGAACCCGCCGCGGTTCTTCCGATTTCGCCCAGGTTGGCTGCCGGCCGGCGGCTTAGGGTGGGCGGGCCGCTCAGCCCGGGCGCGCGCCAGCAGAGGGAGTTCCGCGATGATCAACCACCAGGTGCGCTTGGCGGCCAGGCCGGTCGGCCTGCCGACCGACGAGAACTGGCAGTTCACCGAGGAAGAGGTCCCCGAACCGGGTGACGGCGAGTTCGTCGTCAGGATCAGCCACATCTCGCTGGACCCCGCCATGCGCGGATGGATGAACGCTGGACGCTCCTATATCCCTCCTGTCGAGGTGGGCGCGGTGATGCGCGCCGGGGCGGTTGGCCAGGTGGTGGCATCCGCCCATCCCGGTTTCGCGGTGGATGACGAGGTCTATGCGCCCTTCGGCGTCCAGGAGTACGCCATCTCCGACGGTGCCGGAGTGCAGAAGATCGACTCCTCCCGGGTGCCGCTGACCACCTACCTCGCAGCGCTCGGCCTGCCGGGCATGACCGCCTACTTCGGGCTGCTCGACACCGGCGAACTGGCCGACGGTGAGACGGTCGTGGTGTCCGGGGCGGCCGGTGCGGTGGGCAGCCTCGTCGGGCAGATCGCCAAGATCAAGGGCTGCCGGGTGATCGGTATCGCCGGCGGGCCTGACAAGTGCGCCTGGCTCACCGGCGAACTCGGCTTCGATGCCGCGATCGACTACAAGTCGCAGGACGTCGCGAAGGAGTTGCGCACGCTCTGCCCGCAGGGGATGGATGTCTACTTCGACAATGTCGGCGGCGAGATCCTTGACGCCGCCCTCACCCGCCTTGCCCGCGGTGCCCGCATCGTGATCTGCGGCGCGGTGTCGCAGTACAACGCGACGACCGCGGTGCGAGGACCGGCGAACTACCTGTCGTTGCTGGTGTTTCGCGCGTCGATGAAAGGAATGGTCGTCTTCGACTACGCCGACCGTTACGGCGAGGCGGCTGCGGAGATGACCGGCTGGCTGGCCGACGGGCGGTTGATCTCGCGCGAGGACGTCGTGGTCGGCGACATCGGGGCGTTTCCCGCCACGTTGCTGAAGCTCTTCAGGGGGGAGAACACCGGAAAGCTGGTGCTGGCGCTGGAGAGCTGAACCGGCTCAGCGCAGCATCGCGCCGCCATCGACGCTGAACACCTGACCGGTGATCCACGACGAGTCGTCGGACGCGAGGAAGGCCACCATCGCCGCGATGTCGTCAGGCGTGCCGAGCCGCGCGCTTCGGGTGACGCCGAGGGCCATGTCGCGAAAGGCCGGGTCGAGCGACTCGCGGATCGTGTCGGTGAGCACCAGCCCCGGGGCCACCGCATTGGCCCGGATGCCCTGCTTGCCCCAGCGGCTGGCGATGTGGCGCACCAGCCCGCCGAGCCCGCTCTTCGCCATGGCATACGCGGGTCGCTCGGGCTCGCCCGCAAAAGCTGCCGCCGAACTGGTGAAGACGAGCGCGCCGCCGCCGCGTTCGAGCAGCCTGGGGATGGCCTGGCGGGCGCACAGCAGATGACCGCGCAGGTTCACGGCGATGGTGCGGTCGAAGACCTCGAGCGGGATCGCTTCGGCGTCGCTGTCCTGCCCGATGGTCTCGGGGGAGAGGTCGGCGGCATTGGCATGCAGCACGTCGAGTCCTCCGAATTGCTCGACCGCCAGGGCGACTGCAGCGGCCACGGATTCCTCCGAACGCAGATCGATCGCCGTGGAGTGGGCCGCCCCGCCGGCGGCGCGGATGTCCTCGGCGACCGCCGCGGCCCCGTCGGCGTTCAGGTCGGCGACCAGCACTGACGCGCCCTCCTCGCCGAGGCGTTTGGACGTTGCGGTGCCGATCCCGCCGGCGCCTCCCGCCACGAGTACGACCCGGCCTCCCAGACCACGCATCAGGATCGCGTCCCCTTCCCGCTTCGCTTGGATGTGACCAGCTTGGATGTAGCCGGCTTGGCTGCGGCCCGCTTGGTCGTCGGCTTCTTGCTGGACACCTGGTCTCGGATACCCGCGGCGAACAGCTCGATGAGCCCGTCGAACGCGGCATCCGGGTCGGAGACCCAATCGATGGTCTGCACCAGCTCGAGGCTTACGAACCCGTGCAGCAGCGCGGCCAGCTGAGCGGTCGCGACGGGGAGCTCGTCCTCGGTGAGTCCGAAGGAGGCCAGCACCGCGTATCCCGCCTCACCGACCCGGCGGCCCTCCCTCCGGGTGTCGTCATCTCCGGTCAGCGAGCCCTGTGCCAGATAGCGCGCCGAGTGGTCCCGGGCGAAGGACCGGTAAGCGTCGGTGAGGGCGTGCAGCCCGTCGATGCCGGACTTGCCCATGACCGCCGCGCGCACCGCATCGGACAGCTCGACAAGCATGCGGGAGCGCAGCGCCCGGCGAAGCGCGTCGAGGCTGTCGACGTGGCGATACAGCGACGGGGCGCGCACGCCGAGGTCGGCGGCGAGGGCAGCCATGGTCAGGCTCTCCCAGCCGCTGGCCGCCACGAGGCGCTCGGCGGCGGCCAGCACCTGATCCGGGTCGAGCCGCTCGACGCGGGCGGTGACCATCCCGTTCTCCCCCTCAGAAGGTGCGGCGGCTGACCCCTTGCAAATCTGCTACGGATCGTAGCAGGATGCGCTGCTACGGGTCGTAGCTCACGACCTAAGGGTGTTTCGAAGGGCGGAGCTCGTGTCAAGACAACGTTGTCTTGCGGTGGCAGTGCTGGCATTTGTGGTGGCGATCGGCGGCACAGCGGCATGCGGCCGCAGCGGCGGCTCGAAGGCCGTCGCGACCTCTGCTCCGTCGGGCAGCCCTTCGGCGAGCGCGTCGAAGACCGACGCGCCCGGCCCCGGTGACTTCGGGACCCTGAAGGCGATCTGCGGCCCGGGCAGCGCCACCGGAGCTACTGCCCGGGGTGTGACAGACACCGAGATCCACGTCAGCACGATGGGCGATCCGGGCAACACCGTGATCCCCGGAGCCGGCCAGGAGTCCTTCGACGTCGGCCAGGCCTTCGTCAACTGGTGCAACGCCGCCGGCGGGATCAACGGCCGGAAGATTGTGCTCACCAAGCGCGACGCCAAGCTCTTCAACGTCGCCGCCGCGGTGATCAACGCGTGCCAGACGGACTTCATGCTCGTCGGCAACGCCAACCCGCTCGACTCGGCGGCCGTCAAGCCCCGGCTCGCCTGCAACATGGCGCAGATCCCGGCGTACGCGAGCTCACCGGAGGCCGCCGCGGCGGGTCAGCAGGTCGTGATCGACAGTTCGGTCCCGCAGGTCGCGGCCGGCGCCTGGAGGGCGCTGGCGAAGACGTATCCCGCGGCGTTTCAGGCGATCTCGATGATCACGGTCAACGGCGGCGGGCTCGACACGTTCGCCGAGCGCCAGCAGGACGCACTGACTTCGCTCGGCTTCAAGGTCGTGAACTTCCAGAAGGCCCCGATCACGGGACCTGCCAACTGGAGGCCCTACGCGGAGAACGCCTCACAGAGCGGGGCCAAGGCGCTCATCACGCTCTCGCCGGAGATCAGCGCGTTCGTCCGCTCCCTCGATGACATCGGCTACAAGCCGCAGGTGCTCCCGCTCGGCGTGCAGAACTACAACGCCAGCACGATCGCCCTTGCCAAGAGCGGCATCCTCCCGCCGACGTATGTGAGCACCACGTACTGGCCTTTCGAGGCGGCCAGCCAGAGTGCGACCGTCCGCCAGGAGATCGCCCTCATCAAGACGACCAGCAAGCTCGCTCCCGACTTCGCCCACCAGCAGGCACTCGATGCCTGGCTGCTCTGGGCGGTGTCGGCCAAGGCTTGCGGCTCCACCCTGACCGGCGCCTGCGTCATCCAGCACGCCGGTAGCGAGCAGGGCTGGACCGGCGGCGGGATCATCGCCCCCGTCGATACGCATGTCGGTCCCGGTGAACTCTCGCAGTGCTTCACGCTGCTGAAGGCGACCCCGACGGGCTTCGTCCTGGCACCTGAAATCACCAAGCCCAACAAGGACATTTTCAACTGTGACCCCGCCAATGTGGTCACCGTCTCCAACACGCACACGGGAGCTTGAGCATGGCTGGACCGTTGGACGGGCGGGTGGCACTTGTCACCGGCGCCAGTAAGAACATCGGCAAGGGAATGGCGCTGGAAGTCGCCGCCGCGGGAGCGCTGACGTACGTCACCGCCCGTACGCTCGACGACGCGCCCGGAGCGATCGGCAGCCTGCGCCAGACGGTCGCGGAGATCGAGGCGGCCGGCGGAAAGGCCGTCGCTCTCGCCTGCGACCACACCGACGACACCAATGTCGAGGCGGTCTTCGACCACATCCGCAAGAACGAGGGACGTCTCGATCTCGTCGTCAACGTCGCCTCGCCGGACTTCTCCGAGATGGTGGGCGTCCCGTTCTGGGAGATCCCGTTCCGTCACATCAGCGCGTGCCTCGACGTCGGCCCGCGCTCGGATTACGTGACGACGGCGCTCGCCGCCCGGATGATGGTCCCGCAGGGAAGCGGGGTCGTCATCAACATCTCCTCGCACGGGGCGAAACAGCACCTGCTGTCGGTGCCTTACGGCATCGGCAAGGGCGCCATCGACAAGCTCACTCAGGACGCCGCGACCGAGCTTCGGACCCACGGGGTCGCGGTGGTGTCGCTCTGGCCCGGGCTGGTGCTGACCGAGGGCCTGCTGGCCAACGCGGAGACCGCGGCTGACGGCACCCGCACCCTGCACGGGCTCGACATCGGCTTCGGCGAGACCCCCAAGTTCAACGGCCGGGCGGTCGTGGCACTCGCGTCAGACCCGAAGATCCTGGAGAAGTCCGGCGGCTCGTACTGGTCGAGCGGGCTGGCCCGGGAGTACGGCTTCGCCGAGGATGACGGGCATCTGCCGCCCGAGATCGAGGGCATCCAGACCCTCATGTCGGCCGACGACGTTCCGGACTACTGGCGCGGGGTCGAGCGCTACGTCAGCTCTTGAACAAGCCCAGCAATTGAAAGGGAACGCATGAGCGAGCGACTTGCCATAGTCTCCGCCGACGGTCACGCCGGCCCGCCGATCTCCGACTTCCGGCCGTACGTGGAGAAGGAGTGGCTCGAGGAGTTCGACCGCTTCGTCGTTGCGCGTGAAGCGTGGCGCGCCGAGCGCAACCGTTCCATGGGCCTGCCCGAGGACGGTGAGCTGGTGCATGCCCTGTTCGGTGAGGCGATGGTCGACATGTACACCGGCCAGGAGGCCATCGCTCGCGGAGGGCTGAAAGGGGTCTACGACTCCGACGTCCGCAACCGCGAACTCGAGGGCGAAGGCATCGTCGCCGAGGTGCTCTTCCCGGATTTCCAGAACAGCAACGAGCCGCCCTGGGGAGCAGCGTTTCCTTTCCCGGACTCCACTCCGCAGCTGCGTCAGGCCGGCGCGCGCATCTTCAACCGCTGGCTCGCCGACTTCTGCGCGCAGTTGCCGGGACGGCGTGCCGGGGTGGGGATCGTGCAACCGCACGACATCGACGCCGCGGTGAGCGATGTGTACGAGCTGCGAAAGACCGGCCTGGCAAGCGTGATGCTGCCGACCGGCGACTTCCAGCTGCCTTCCTACCACGACACCCGCTATGACCCGCTCTGGGCGGCCTGCGTCGAGACCGGGCTGCCGGTGACGTTCCACTCCGGCGGCACCCCTTGGGAGGGCTACGGCTCGTACGCGATGTGGGTGACCAAGTTCGAGTTCATGTGGTGGGCCCGGCGCCCGCTCTGGGAGCTCATCCTGGGCGGCGTCCTCGAGCGTTTCCCGGACCTGCGGGTGGCCTTCACCGAGCAGGGCGCCGACTGGATTCCTTCGATGCTGCAGCGCCTAGACGAGCAGTACGAGTCGCCGTTCGAGCGTGGCATCACCGACATGCTGAAGCTCTCGCCGAGCGGCTACTGGGCCCGAAACTGTTACGTGGGCGCCTCTTTCATGAGCCGGGCGGAGTGCGACATCCGCGACCAGATCGGTGTCGGCCGGATCATGTGGGGCGCCGACTATCCCCACATCGAGGGCACCTGGCCGCACTCGCTGAACGCGCTGCGCGAGGCGTGCAACGGCTGCACCGCCGAAGAGATCCGGCTCATCGCCAGCGAAACTGCCGCTGATGTCTATGGTTTTGACCTCGCGCAGCTGCAGGTGCATGCCGACCGGGTCGGTCCGGAGCTCGCGTCGCTCGTCACTCCTGCCGTACCGGCTCCCGCGACCTATCCGGAGGTGGACTACGCGCTGGGCAAGGTCAGCGGCATGGAGTCCGGACGTCGGCTGATGGCGGCGATGCTCGGCGGTTAACCCCGGCGGATCCAGCGTTCGGTGTCGCCCGCTGCAAGGGGCCGGCTGTAAAGAAACCCTTGCTGCCAGGCGACGCCGATGCGGTTCATCACCTGCGCGGTGTCGGCGTCCTCGACTCCTTCGGCGACGACCTCATATCCGAGCTCGTGCACCGTCGCGACGAGCCCGCCGACCAGACGGGCGATGCGCGGATCGAAGATGCGCCCGACAAAGGACTGGTCGAGCTTGAGCCGGTCCAGGGGCAGGTCGGCCAGATAGGCGAGCGAGGAGTAGCCCGTCCCGAAATCGTCGATGGCCACGCAGATTCCGTCGTCCTGCAGCGCCTGGAGCAGGTCGATGCCGCCGGCGAGCAACTCCGATTCGGTGAGTTCCAGGCAGAGCGCTGACGGCGGCAGTCCGTGCTCCTCGAGCCGGTCGCGCAGGTCGGCCACAAAACGCGGGCGGCCCATGACATCAGCGGTCACGTTGACCGACACCTGAACGTCCAGCTCGCGCTGGCTCCAGCCGGCGACGTCGGCCAGCGCCACGTCGAGCACGGCGTCCGTCAGCTCGGTCATCAGCTCAGCCTGCTTGGCCAGCAGCAGGAACGATTCGGGCAACATCAGCTGGCCATCGGGGTGCTGCCAGCGGACGAGCGCCTCGACGCGGTGGCTTCCCGGATCGGCCAGGTGCGGCGCGCGAGGCGGCGTCGGCGAGCGCACCAGCGGTTGATAGAGCACCCGCAGCTCGCCGGCGACAATCGCGTGGCGCAGGCGTGCGGTGTCGCGCAGCCTCATTTTCGCGGGAGCGTCGACGGTGGAGTCGAACGTCGTCCACCCGACCCGCTCGCGCTTGGCCCGATACATGGCGATGTCGGCGTGCCGCAGCAGCAGGGAGGCCGCATTCGCCGGCCCGACCGCCACTCCGATGCTGGCTCCGATCGGCGCCGGAAGGTCCACCCGCGTCAGCGGCGGCTTCAGCGATGCCAGCAGCGCCTTCGCCAGGTCGGCGGGTTGGCCTGGCTCGGTGACGTCGGCGAGCAGGACTGCGAACTCGTCGCCGCCGAGGCGTACCAGGGTCGCCCAATCGGCGCGCGGGCTGCTCTTCACCGCACCGGCGAGCCGGTCAGCAACCTCGATCAGCACGACGTCGCCGAAGCTGTGCCCGTGCAGGTCGTTCACGTACTTGAAGCCGTCGAGGTCGATCAGCAGCAGGGCAGTGGATCCGGTCTGCCGCGAGGACGCCGCGTGCAGCCGGTCCACCAGGACGCGTCGGTTCGCCAGCCCGGTGAGCGGATCGTGGACGGCCGCCCGATGAGCCGCCGTCGTGGCCCGTTTCTGCTCGGCAAGCTGGTCCCGCAACTGGCCAAGCAGACGCTGGTTGTCCAGCGCGACGGCAACCACCGCACCGACCTGTGCGCAGAAGCGGATGTCCTGCTCGCTATGGCTCGGGAGCTCATCGCGTGAGACTCCGAGGATCGCCACCGGAGCCCCGCGTACCCGCAGTGGCACGATGACGAGGCTGACCATGCCGTGCACCCGGAAGTACTCCTGGTAGGCGGGCTGCATCTGCGAGCGCCAGGTCTGAAGCTCCTCGGCATTGAGCACGAGCGGCTCGTCCATCTCCCAGACGAACGGAAGCAGACCCTGCTCGGTGCTGTGGGTCGCGTGGGCCGCGAGCTCGGCCATGTGGCCTCGCACCACAGGGTTGCGATGGTGGAAGGCGGTCAGCTTGATGTCACCCGCGTCGTCCTTCTGCCACAGCACGGTCGCGTCGCCGACGAGCTCGCCCACCCGCTCGACGATCGCCGTTTCCAGGTGTCCGCCGGTGCCGGTGAGGGCAGCGAGCGCGAGGCTCAGCTCGGAGATGGACTCCGCCCGACGGAGCGCGATCGTCGGTGCGGCGTCGGGAGCCGGATCAGCCAGCACGGCACCAGCCTTTCGTTGCACCCCTCCCGGTGAGGCTCACTCACCGGGCGGCGCCCCCCGCCGGCCCACCTGATCGTCGAACGACAAACCCTTCCTAGGCACTGTGGCACTGATTGCTCGCTTCGCGTGACACTGCGTGCCACAGAACGCGGATCGTTCGTCCAGAAAAAGACGATCCGCCCACCTTTGTGGTGGGCGGATCGTCTTTGACTTTTCGATTACTCGCCCGGGATCAGGGGGTCAGGACGATCGTCCAGGCGGCGAAGGAGGAGCCCGCCGCGTCGGTCGTGGCGGTGAGGCCCCCGGCCGGTCCCGCAGTGGCGATCCCGCCGTCGGTGGCGAGCGAGTTGACCCGGCCGGTGCCCGATCCGTAGGCGGTGGAGCGAACGTTCTGACCCGCCGGGGCGGTCCAGGTGTTCACCGCCGAGGACTTGGTCGACCAGAGCGAGACCACGATGTCACCGTTCGCCGGCACCGTCGCCGTCGGAGTGACGAAGCTGGTGGCGCTGCCCGCGGCCGCCTTCTTGGCGTAGGTGGCGATCGGGTTGGTCGCGTTGGTGCCCGAGTAGGCCACCAGCTGGACCGTGCCGTGGTAGGCCGTAGCGAAGTTCACCGTGACGCTCGTGCCGGCATCGGTGGCCGTCGCGACGCGCTCCCACAGGGTGCTCGTCATGGTGGCGTTGACCGGGGCGACGGTGTCGACCTGGGTCCAGCCCGCCGGAGCGGTCATGGCCGAGCCGGCAGCCCCGTTGGCGACCAGCAGCAGCGCGTTGCCGGCCTTGACGGCCGCCGGCACTGTCACTGACTCGGCGAGCGCGTTGCCGTTGGTCGAGGCAGCTCCGACGAACGCCACCGAAGGCGTCACTGTGCCGGCCGGGCTGACGGTTTGGACGCTCGTACCGGTCTGGGACGCGACGTCCGTCACCGTCAGGGTCACCGTGTACGTCTGGCCCGCCGAGTAGGTGTGGCTCGGGTTGACGCCGGTGCCGGTGGTGCCGTCACCGAAGTTCCAGGAGTACGAGGCGATTGCCGATCCGGGCGCCGTCGATGCCGACGCGTTGAAGAAGCACGTGAGACCGGTGCAGGTCGACGTGTAGGTAGCGACCGGGGCGCTGGCGTAGGGCAGGAAGCACAGTCCGGCGTGGTTCAGGCCCGGGGTGCCGTCGAGGTTCAGCCCGCAGTTGCTGCTGTTCTCGGCGTTGTCGCTGGCGATCCAGAGACCTGCGGAGGTGACGAGTTCGTCATCGGCGCCGTTGCCACGGGCTCGGGTCGGGTTGGCCAGGAGCAGACCGGTGGAGGAGCTCAGTCCCGACATGCCGGGAGCGGAGATGGCGCCCGGGCCGGCCGCGTCACAACCGTTGGGGTTGTTGGCGAAACGCTCGTGGCCACCGATGTAGACGGTGTTCGTGTCGGCCGCAGTGGAGAACAGCGAGTCACAGCCGGTGTAGTTGACCCACAGGTGCGTGTTGTTGCCCACCGAGGTGCTCGGGAAGGCGGCCGCGGCGTCGCAGAGCCCGGCGCGCGGGTCGGAGGTTCGCCACCCGGCACCGCTCGCGGGCTTGTAGCCGGTGCTCGCCGTGTAGATCTTCGACATGTCCGGCGACCAGCTGGCGTCCTGGAGGTAGAACGGCTCTGAGACGTCGCAGTACTGGTTGAACTCCGAGGAGTACCAGGCGTCGAGCGTGGCGCTGCTGGCACCGAGGTCGAGCATGAAGATCTGCTGGCGCTGCTGGCCGGCGACGCTGGTGAAGTCGCCCATGACGAGGAGCTTGGTGCCGTCAGGGCTCATGGTCGTGTTCCACACCCGGGTCGGGTTGGCGCCGACCTGCCGGTTGGACTGGTCCTTGTAGTTGTAATTGCCCGAGATGCTGAGGTTGATGTAACCGTCGTCCAGGCCGTTGGCGGGGTTCAGGCTGACCATGTACGGCTTGGTCGAGCCGTTGACCCCGCTGAAGTAGCCGCCGACGAGCAGGTGAGAACCCGAACGCACGACGGTGGCGACCTGACCGGCGGCAGTGTGCCCGAACGTGGTGACGAGCGCGCCGGTGGTCGTGCTGACCGCAGCGATGTTGCTCACCTTGGTGCCGTTGACCGCCGTGAAGACGCCGCCCAGGTAGGCGGTCGAGCAGTCAGCCGAGAGGGCGATCGAGTTGACCGCGCCGCTGCCGGTGCTGCCGACGTTGCCGGGCGTGATGGTCGGTGCCCATGAGGTCATGGCGCCCGTGGAGGCGTTGAAGGAGAAGACGTTGTTACGCGTGTAGAGGTTGCCGCCCTGGGTGATCTGAGTGAACGAACCCACGGCGTACATGAGCGAGCCACAGGGGACCACCTGGCGGATCGTCTCGATCGTGCCGTCGGTTCCGCTCGTGGCAATGCTCGGGGTCCAGGTCGCCGCGATGGACGACACCGGACCCGGGTTGGTGGCCGCGGCGGCTGGGCTGGCGATAGCTGCCATCCCCGTCGCCAGTGTGGCGGCTGTCGCCGTCGTGGCGACCAGACTTCTGACCCTCATCGTTACTCCCCGTGATAACGCCGCGCTTGGCCGCGGGTTCAGTTCATCAGTAACTAAAGGGGTTGAGTCGCATTCTTGTGACGCTCACAGCCGATTTTCAGTTACGGAGCGCATTCGGGCGAAAAGGCCGTTACTCCGGACGGCCGCGCCAGTTTTCGATGCGATGGTGGTCGGGTGTGAAACCGTGGCGCACACCCCAGAGCACCGCCTGGGTGCG
>DATAZK010000238.1:0-1560 GCA_036272075.1 Frankiaceae bacterium | reverse complement strand
TGCGCGGCGGAGATCTTGGCGCCGACGATGGCCATGAACTTGAGCGTGCGCGGCGGCGGCTGATTGCCCAGCAACGCGAAGAAGGGCTGCAACTGGCCGACCGAAAGGACAAGTCCGGCGACGCCGAAGAGGTTGATCATCTGCAAGGCCTCGGCGGTGCTGCCTGCGTAGCAGAGCACAACGCCTTGACTATGCGCGGTAAGCGGTACGGTGCTCCCGACGATCGTTGAGAACCCCATCATGTTGAGGGCGGCCGGCCCATGCATCCACCACCCCTGGACCGCCTGACCGCCGAGGACGCGATGCTCGAGGGTCGCCTGGGTCAAAGCGACGCATTTGGGATGCCCGGTCGTTCCGGAGGAATAGACGTAGCGCACGATGTCGTCCGGGGCGCTGAAACCTGGCAACGAGAGCAGCTTGGCGTAATCGGGCTGGGCTCCCGCATCGGTCGCGAACCAGCGGTCGTCCACCCGCACCTGGCGGACGCCCGCCGACTTCGTGTCGTCCCGGTCGGTGAGGAAAAGCTTCGGCAGGAAGCCCGCCTTCTCGGCGACGAAAGCAGTCCCCACCGACGCCGAAGGGAGCCCCATCAGGGCCAGCGCGAACATCATCGCGGTGTGATGGATGGGGTTGCGGAGATCGAGCATCACGGCGGTGCCCGGCGCAAGATCGAACGTCCGCAGCGCTTCCACTGCGGCCCCAACCGCCTTGATCAGGGCGCCATAGGTCGCGACACCGCCGGGGAAGGCGATTGCCGGCATGTTCTCGCGAAACTGCGCGTGAAAGACGATGGACTTGACGAGCTTCATGGCGTCAGCACTCCGAGGGCAGCATGGAGACGCGACGCCAGCGCTCCGGGACTGCACGCAAAATCTCTCAGAGTGGCCGAAATGTCATGTACTTTTTGACCGGGCTGCCGCAACAATTGCGGCAGTAGCTTCGCGGCCCGCGTCAGCCGGCGAGCCCATCTACGGGGGACTCATGCGGACTCAGTTGCTCGCTGCAACGGCGCTGACCAGCACCATTGCCTTTCTTGTTCCGGGCGCCGCGTTCGCGGCGGGTCCGCTCGACTGGTCCGGCTTCTATGCCGGGCTGAGCGCCGGCGTCGTCACCTCGCAGGCGTCGGTGGATTTCACGGGGCTCGGCTCGACGACTATCCCGTCGCACGTCAATCTGCCGGAGTTGGGAAAAGACGGCTCGGTCAAGCTCGGCTACAATTGGCAGAACGGGCAGTTCGTCTATGGGCTCGAGCAGGATCTGAGCGTGCTGTCGCTGAGCGGCACACACAGCCACCAGGATAGCGCCGATATCCCCGATAGTTACTCGGTCGACGACTCGCTCAGTACCCTGCTGAGTCTGAGAGCGCGCTTCGGCGTCACCTTCGACAGGATGATGATCTTTGCGACCGCTGGCGTCGCGGGCGGCGAGAGCAGCTTCAACACAGATGTGGGCAAGAACCAGATGCCGGCGTCAGCCAGCGGCCTTGTCACCGGCGGCGTCATCGGCGGCGGGCTGGAATATGCCGTGAATGACAATGTGCGACTCACGGCGACGGGTACC
>DATAZK010000237.1:0-5103 GCA_036272075.1 Frankiaceae bacterium | reverse complement strand
AAGTCCTGCTCCTCCCGGAGCACCGACATGGCCTGGTAGTAGACCGGCAGGAACGAGGACAGGTCGTGGAAGGTGTACTCGGCGCGCATCTGCTCGACCGAGGAGTAGGGCAGGCTGAGGCCGTTGCGGGCCGCGAGGTCGAACCGCAGCTCCGGTTCCAGGGTGCCCTCGATATGCAGGTGCATCTCCGCCTTGGGCAGGCCGTCGATGAATGACGCGTGATCAGCAGCCATCGGTGATCAGGCTCCCGTCACCTGGGCCGCTTCGCGCTTGATGCCGCGCCCGGCGAGCGCCCAGTACAGCCCCGAGCCGACCACGATGCCGAGCAGCCAGCTGAAGTCGCCGCCGGCCAGGCCCGGGAAGTGGTTGGACAGCGGGCCCACGTAAGCCGGGACGGCGAAGTCCGCGTCGATCCACATCAGCGCGGCGACCATGCCGACCACCTGGGCGATGATGGCGGGCCAGTGGATGCCGCCGTTGCGCCAGTACAGCCCGTCACGGGAGGACCGCAGCGACAGCGAGTCGTACTTGCGGCCGCGCAGCAGCCAGTCGGTGATGAAGATCCCGAACCAGGGCGTCAGCCAGACCACGATGTACAGCAGGAACCCGGCGAAGTCCTTGTAGAAGTTCCCGTGGAACACGATGATGCCGACCACCACCCCGCACACCACCGAGTCGATGATGACCGCTCCCCACCGCTTGACCGGCACGCCGAGGGCCTGCAGGGTGACGCCCGAGGAGTACAGGTCGACCGTGTTGATCGCGAGCAGCTGGAGGATGGCGAAGATCAGGAACGGCACCACGAACCAGCTCGCGAACGTCTGCGGGATCGGCAGCTCGGCCGGGCCGACCGTCTTGGTCGTGATCGTGTAGGCGAGCACACCGAGGATCTCGAGCAGGATCGACGGGATCGCGCCGCCGAGCGCCGCCGCCCAGAACGTCTTGTACCCGGGAGTGGAACGCGGCAGGTAACGCGAATAGTCGTTGCCGTTCTCGGTCCAGCCGAGGCCGCCGACCGAGGTGAGCAGGACCAGCGCGGTCGTCCAGACCGCCACCGTCGCCGGGTGCACGTGGTAGGCGGACAGATGTACCCGCTGGAAGACGAAGACCGCGAGCACCACGAAGAACACAATGAAGATGTAGGCCATGTACCGGAAGATCTTGCTGATCGTGGCGTGCCCGAGCAGCGGCAGGGCCGCCTGGATCGCGACCGCGACGATGATGATCCCGACCTTGCCCGATCCGTTCAGCGTGGTGTGGCCGCGCGCGAACAGCAGCAGCACGGTGACGACGACGAAGTAGATGCCCTCGATCTCGAACCCGACCTGGGTCCCCCAGTTGAACAGCGCGACCAGCCGGTTCCCGTTCTGCCCGAACGGCGCGCGGGAGACCATGAAGGCGGTCGTCCCGGTCTTCGGTCCCTGCAGGCTGGCGAAGCCGAGGAACGCGTAGGTCAGGTTGCCGACCAGGATCGCCGCGATGGCCTGCGGCACCGACAGCCCGAAGGTCATGATCAGCGTGCCGTAGAACAGGAACTCCACGTTGAAGACGCCGCCGGCCCAGAGCCAGAAGAGCCCGGTCGGCCTCATCTTCTTCTCGGCGTCCGGGATCAGGTCAATGCCGCGTTGTTCGATCTTGAACGCCGCGTACTCGTCGCCGGTGTCGGTGACCGGTCTTACCGCGATCTCGCCATTCTCGGAATCCGTGCTCATCGTCGCCTCCCACACTGCCCGCGCGTCGCGTCACACGCATCTTGCACGTAATGAGAAGCATCACGGTTTCCGTTATGTAATGGAATGTTTCGCGGGAATTAACTCGACTTGCGGCGCGGGACCGAGCAGATCCCAGCGATTGCCCGCGATATCGGTGAAGACCGCCACCCGGCCGTAGGGCTCGGTGCGCGCTGCGGTGACGAACTCGACCCCCGCCGCCGTCATTCGCTGGTAGGCGGCGTCGAAGTCGTCGACCTCGAGGAAAAAGCCGACCCGGCCGGCGCTCTGGTTCCCGACCGCCGCCGCCTGCCGCTCCCCGTCCGCCTGGGCAAGCAGGATCGCTGTCTCGCCGCCGGGCGGGCGGACGACCACCCAGCGCTTCGTCCGGCCGTCGTTGGTCAGTGACGGCGAGTCCTCGACCAGGTCAAATCCGAGAGCGCCGGTGAAAAAGGCGATGGCCTGGTCATAGTCGTCAACGATGATCGCAATCTTGTCCAATCGCATGCGGGAGAGAGTACGCGGCTAAGTGGCGGCACCGGCAGGCCCGGTGACCGCGATTGCGCGAATCGCTAGGGTTGCGGTTATGGCACGCGACATCGCAGGCGACATCCGGCTCGACCCGAGAGTGAAGGCGTTCCTAGCCGACGACGACGGCCCGCCAGAAGGCGACGTTGACAGCCGCGAAACGCTGCTGGCCGAGGCCAACTCCGAACAGGCCCGGGCCGGCGCGGAGGAGTTCAGGCGGTTCATGGAGCGGTTCGACACCGAGGAGGCGGCACCCTCGGCCGGCCTGCGCATCCACACCGAGAAGGTCGTATCGCAACCGGACGGGAACACGATCAACCTGCAGGTCGTCCGCCCGGACAATGACGTGACGGTGCCGTGCGCCTATTACATCCACGGCGGCGGGATGGGGTACCTGTCCTGCTTCGACGGGATGTTCCGCGGGTGGGGGAAGCTGATCGCCGCCAACGACGTGGCCGTCGTCATGGTCGACTTCCGCAACGCGGTCGTCCCGTCCTCGGTGCCGGAGGTGGCGCCCTTCCCGGCCGGGCTGAACGACTGCGTCTCCGGCCTGAAGTGGGTCATCGCCAACGCCGCCCGGCTCAGCGTCGATCCCGGCCGGGTGATCGTGGCGGGTGAGAGCGGTGGCGGCAATCTGACCCTCGCCACCGGGCTGAAGCTCAAGCGGGACGGCGAACTCGGCCTGATCAGCGGCCTGTACGCGATGGCCCCGTTCATCAAGGGCCAGTGGCCGACGCCGGACTCGCCGTCCTCGACCGAGAACAACGGCATCTTCATCGACGTGCACACCAACCGGGCCACCGTCGGCTACGGCATCGACGCCTTCACCGAGCGCAACCCGCTGGCCTGGCCGTCGTTCGCGACCACGGCCGACGTCGAGGGGTTCCCGCCCGTCGTCATCAGCGTCAACGAGTGCGACCCGCTGCGCGACGAGGGAGTCAACTTCTACCGGCTGCTGCTGGCGGCTGGCGTCCCGGCCCGGTGCCGACAGGTCATGGGCACCACGCACGCGGTCGAGACCTTCACCACCGTCTGCCCGGAGATCAGCCGCGATACCGCCCGCGACCTCGCCGCGTTCTGCGCCAACAGCTAGCCCGCAGCCGGTCTTCGAGCATTGACGAGGGCCAGTTGCATCATCGTCAGGTCGAGCCAGCGGCCGAATTTATGCCCGACCTCCCGGGCGGTGCCGACCACCTCGAAACCCGCCCGCGCGTGGAGCGCGACCGACGCCGCGTTGGTCGCCTCGATGCAGGCCATCATCACGTGCGCGCCCGACTCGCTCGCGCCGGTGATCAGCGTGCGAAGCAGTTCCGCGCCAATGCCGCGCCCCTGATGGCCGGCCACCAGGTAGACCGAGTCCTCGACGGTGTGCCGGTAGCCGTCCTTCGGCCGCCAGGGCGCCCAGTTGGCGAACCCGATCACGTCCCCCGCGGCCTCGGCGACGTAGGCGGAACGGCGTGCGAGGTTCTCCTCCAGCCACGCCTTCCCGTCCTCCGCCGTCAGCAGCCGCGTTGTCCACATCGCGGTCGAGTGCTCGATCACGTCGTTGCGGATGGCGCAGATCTCGTCCGCATCGTCGACGCTGGCCGGTCGAATCTTATATGATGGAATCATGTCTACTATAGTAGATGAGCGGGATGCGTTCGGGAAGCGGCTCCGCGGCGAGCGGCACGGCCGGGGCTGGTCCATGGAACGGCTGGCCGAGGCGTCCGGGGTCTCCCGAGCGATGATCAGCAAGATCGAGCGTGGCGAGAGCAGCCCGACCGCAGTGCTGCTCGGCAAGCTGTCGGCCGCCCTCGAACTCAGCGTCTCCGAGCTGCTCACCGGCGCCCGGCTGGGCGACGGCCCGGAGCCGACGACACCGGAACCGCCGCCCGCCGACGCGACCGAGGCAGGCGACGCGACCGGCGCCGGACGGGTGCGCCGGGCCGCCGATACCCCGCAGTGGCGCGACCCGGACACCGGCTATCTGCGCAGGCAGATCTCGACGGCCGGGTTCCCGGCCGCCGTCACCGAGGTCACGCTGCCTCCGCATGCCCGGGTGCCTTACCCGGCGGCGGCCTACGCGTTCATCGCCCAGCTCATCTGGGTGCTGTCGGGCGAGCTGACGCTGACTGACGGCCCGGTTCGGCGCGTCCTCGCGGCTGGCGACACCTTCGAGCTCGGCCAGCCCCGATCGCGCGAGTTCGGCAACGACACGGACGAGGAATGCCGTTACGTCGTGGTCGTGACCAGGAAGTCAACCGCCTAGCCTCAGCCTTGGTCAGGCGGCGCCGTCGCGTTGGCAGCCGAGCTGATAGCCGCCTACGGTGAC
Source organism: Frankiaceae bacterium (assembly GCA_036272075.1). Lineage (GTDB taxonomy): Bacteria > Actinomycetota > Actinomycetes > Frankiales > Frankiaceae > DATAZK01. The sequence goes on along the minus strand of DATAZK010000237.1, from coordinate 552 downwards.
CGCAAGCCGATTTCCGTTCATCGTGGTCGCGGCGTCTACCCCGGGATTGAAGGCGGAGATCGCGCTTACGGCCAGCAGCGTGACCGGGTCGTGTCCTCCGTAGCCGGCCGCCGTCGAGCTCATTGGGCCGGTGGTGAAGCCGTCGCCGGTCGTGCGGTAGGTCCCGCCGTGGTAGTTGACGGGTTCGTTGGCGCCGAACTGCCCGCTCCGCGCGAAGCTCAGGTAGACGTCATAGCGGGCCGGGATCGGCGTCTGCTTCCCGGCGTGGGTGATGGTGACGACCTGCCACTTGTACCCGGCAAACGCGCCGCCTGCGACCGTTGCGTCGGCGGGCGTTCCGGCCGTGGCGCTGCCGCACCCCGCGATGGCCAGTGACGCTAGAGCTGCCGTGACAATGAGCACCGGCAGGAATGTGCTCGCTCGCTTCATGAAGGATGCTCCGTTCGACGTGCCCTCACTTGGACGCCGAACGACGCCGACTGGTTCCCGGCTAGTGAGCCTGGGCGCCGATGAGGGTGCCGACGCCGTAGGTCACCGCGACGGCGACTCCGC
>DATAZK010000236.1:0-51965 GCA_036272075.1 Frankiaceae bacterium | reverse complement strand
CCCGACGGCAAGGTGACCGCCGGCAACGCGTGCCCGCTCAACGACGGAGCCGCCGCCACGATCATCATGAGCGACACCCGCGCCCGCGAGCTCGGCATCACGCCGCTGGCCCGCATCATCTCCTCGGGCGTCTCGGCGCTCGACCCGGAGATCATGGGCCTCGGCCCGGTCGAGGCGAGCCGCCAGGCGCTGGCCCGCGCGGGCATGACCATCAACGACATCGACCTCGCCGAGATCAACGAAGCGTTCGCGGCTCAGGTGCTGCCCTCGGCCCGCCAACTGGGCATCCCGCAGGACAAGCTCAACGTCCACGGCGGCGCCATCGCCGTCGGCCATCCCTTCGGCATGACCGGCGCCCGGATCATGGCCACGCTGCTCAACGGGCTCGCCACCGTGGACAAGACCATCGGCCTTGAGACCATGTGCGTCGGCGGCGGCCAAGGCATGGCGATGATCGTGGAGCGCCTCCGCTAGAGCCCTCGCCGCCCGGGCGCGCGTGGGTGGGCCGACGCCGCCGGCGGTCAGGGGGTACGGGCGGTGGCGGCGGCGTCGATGACGGCGGCGGCCACGCGGGCGCGGTGCTGGATCGCGTCGCCCCACGAGGGGACCAGCCACCAGACGCGCTTGAGCCAGTACTGCAGGTCGAGCTCGTCGGTGTAGCCGATGGCGCCGTGCACCTGGATCGCGGTGCGGGCAGCGTGCTCGCCGGCCTGCGCCGCGTTGACCTTCGCGGCCGACACGTCACGCGAGGCGGTCGCCTTGCCTTCCGCGAGTGAATACGCGGCGCGGTAGACCAGCGGCCGGGCGAATTCGACGGCGAGCATCAGGTCGGCGAGCTGGTGCTTGAGCGCCTGGAAGGAGCCGATCTCGCGTCCGAACTGCTTGCGGGTCTTGGCGTACTCGACCGCGGCATCGAGCAGGTGCTGGGACGCGCCGACGAGCTGGGCGGCGGACGCGAGCACCGCCCGGTCGCGCAAGGCAGCACCACCGGCGAGCGGCTCGCCGGAGGCGGAGGGCAGGGTGAAGAGCGGGCGGCTCGGGTCGACGGTCGGCTGACGCGTGAGCTCCCCGCCGCTGCCCAGCACCGAGGCGTCATCGCCAGCGACGACGATCAGCACATCCGCGACGTCGGCGTCGGGTAGGTAGCCGCCGGTCTCCGCGGCGACGGACGCGACCGCACCGTCGGCATAGCCGGGTCGCTCCGCGAGCAGCGGTGCGCAGACGAAGGCCGTTTCCGCCACCGGACCGGGCGCGGCCGCGAGTCCGAGCTCCTCGAGCACCAGCACGGAGTCCAGCTCGGTCAGCCCAAGGCCGCCGTGCTCTTCCGGCACCAGGAGACCGAAGACGCCCGCCTCCGAAAGCGCCTTCCAGACCGGCCCGCGGCGTCCCGAGGCGTCGGCGCCGGTGGCGCGCACCTCGGAGGTCAGCTCGGACGCCAGGATCTCGCGCACGGCTCCGGCCAGCTCACGCTGATCGGTGGTGAACCCGAAGCGCATCACGCCCCCTTGGGCAGGCGAAGGACGCGCTCGGCCACGACGTTGCGCTGGATCTCATTGGTGCCCGCGTAGATCGGACCGGCGAGCGCGAAGAGGAAGTCGGCCAGCCACTGCCCTTCGGCATCGGGGGCATCGGCGCCGAGCATCCCGCGCGGGCCCAGCAGGCGCAGCGCCGTCTGCGTGATGTCGATGTCGAGCTCGGACCAGAAGAGCTTGTTCAGGCTCGATTCGGCACCGACGCTCTCGCCGGCGAGCATGCGTCCGACCGTGCTGAACGTGTAGAGCCGGTAGGCCTCGGCATCGATCCAGGCCTGTGCGACGTCGGCCCGCAGTGTCGGGTCGACGCGCTCGCCCTCGCTGCGGCACAGCGCGGCCAGCCGGTCGGCCGAGGCCAGAAAGCGACCGGGGCTACGCAAGGTGAGACCCCGCTCCGAGCCGGTGGTCGACATGGCGACCTTCCACCCCGAACCCGGCACACCGAGCACGTCCTGATCGGGGACGAAGACGTCGTCGCAGAAGACCTCTGCGAACCCGGCCTCGCCGTCGAGCTGGCGGATGGGACGCACGGTGACGCCCTTGGCCGACAGCGGGAAGAGGTAGTACGTGAGCCCGGAGTGGCGCGGCGCCTCGGGGTCGGAGCGGAAGAGCCCGAACGCCCAGTCGGCGAAAACGGCCCTGGTGCTCCAGGTCTTCTGCCCGTTGAGAACCCAGCCGCCGTCGACCTTGGTGGCGGTGCTGCGGATGGCCGCCAGATCGCTGCCTGCGCCCGGCTCCGACCAGGCCTGCGACCAGATGTCGTCACCGCAGGCCATGCGCGGCAGGAGGCGGTTCTGCTGCTCCTCGGAGCCGAACTCGAAAATCGTCGGCGCGAGCAGGAAGATCCCGTTCTGGCCGACCCGGCGCGGGGCGCCGACCCGGTAGTACTCCTCTTCGAAGATCAGCCACTCGACGAGCGAGGCGGACTTGCCGCCGTACTCCTCGGGCCAGGAAACGACAGCCCATCCCCCGGCGTGCAGCTCGTGCTCCCAGGCGCGATGCGCCTCGAAACCGGCCTGGGTATCGAGAGACGGCAGCGGGCTGGAAGGCACCTGCGCTTCGAGCCACTCACGTGCAGCGGCTCGAAAGCTCTCCTCCTGCGGGGTGAGCGTCAGATCCACGGGGTCAGGACAGCCGCTCGATGATCGTCACGTTGGCGACGCCGCCGCCCTCGCACATCGTCTGCAGGCCGTAGCGGCCGCCGGTGCGCTCGAGCTCGTGCAGCAAGGTGGCCATCAGCTTGGCGCCGGTCGCGCCGAGCGGGTGGCCGAGCGCGATCGCTCCGCCGTTGACGTTGACCTTGGCCAGATCGGCGCCGGTCTCCTTCTGCCACGCCAGGACGACGCTGGCGAAGGCTTCATTGATCTCGACGAGGTCGATGTCGTCGATCGTCAGGCCGGTCTTGGCGAGCGCGTACGCCGTCGCCGGGATGGGAGCGGTCAACATGAAGACGGGGCTGTCGCCGCGTACCGAGAGGTGGTGGATGCGCGCCCGGGGCTTGAGCCCGTGCTGCTTCACCGCGTCTTCCGAGGCGATCAGGATGCCGCTCGCGGCGTCCGAAATCTGGCTGCTGATGGCCGCGGTGAGCCGACCACCCTCGACCAACGTCTTCAGGGAGGCCATCTTCTCGAGCGTCGTGCCGCGGCGCGGGCCCTCGTCGGTGGTGACCTTCTCGCCGGCGAGGTTCACGTAAGGGACGATCTCGCGCTCGAAGCGGCCCTCGTCGATGGCGGTGAGCGCCCGCTCGTGGCTGGCGAGGGCGAACACCTCCATGTCTTCGCGGGAGATGTCCCACTTCTCGGCGATCATCTCGGCAGCCCGGAACTGCGAGATCTCCTGGTCGCCGTAGCGCTCGCGCCAGCCGACGGAACCCGAGAACGGATCGGTGAAGCCGAGCGGCTCGGCCGCCGTCATCGCGCTGGCGATCGGGATCATGCTCATGTTCTGCACGCCGCCGGCGACGATCAGGTCACTCGTCCCGGACATCACCGCCTGCGCCGCAAAATGCACCGCCTGCTGCGACGAGCCGCACTGGCGGTCGATCGTCACGCCCGGGATCGCCTCCGGCAGGCCTGCGGCGAGCCAGCAGGTGCGGGCGATGTTGCCGGCCTGCGGGCCGATCGCATCTACGCAGCCGAAGACGACGTCTTCAACGGCCATCGGGTCGAGATCCGATCGCTCCATCAGCGCCTTGATGACGTGGGCGCCGAGGTCAGCGGGGTGGGCGGTGGACAGTCCCCCACCGCGCCGGCCGACCGGCGTGCGGATCGCGTCAACGATGTAGGCCTCACGAGCAGCCATGAGCTGCACCTCCCGGCTATCACTGGCCAGCACCGCCAGCGGATGTGGCGGGGTCGAGATTACCCGAGCGAGCGCTTGGTTCGCCCAGCAGTAACCCCTGCTGGGGGCGTACGCATTCCATCCAGCATGAGCGTCAGGTACTGCTCGGCCAGCTGGCTCGACGACAGCCGCCCGCCCGGGCGGTACCAGCGCACGGCGACCCAGATCGCGTCACGGATGTAGCGATGCGCCAGCTTGGGATCCAGCTCGCGGCGAAGCTCGCCGGTCGCGATGCCCTCCCGGATGACCTTCATCCAGATCCGGCTGACCGCCTGCTCGGACTTGGCGAGATAGCTGAACCGCGGGAAGTTCAGCAGGTACTCGCGCTCATTCTGAAAGACCGTGATGGCCGCCCGGTGACGGTCGAAGGAGCTGAACGCCGCCTGCACGAGCCTGCCGAGCACCTCGATGCAGGTGCCACCCTCGGAGACGATCGCCCGGTACTGCGCGAGCAACTCGTCGAGGTAGCTGGAGAGCAGCTCATCGATGATCGACTCCTTGGAGTCGAAGTGGTGATACAGGCTCCCGGACAAGACTCCGGCCGCTTCGGCGATCTCGCGCACGGTGGTGGCCCGATAGCCGCGTTCGGCGAACAGTTCGGCCGCCAGCGCCACCAGCGCGGCACGCCGCTCGGAGGGAGGCGGGGCCGGCGGCGTCGGCGAACCGACACTGCGCGCAGTCACCCCGCCGAGTATGCCGCCCAAGCGCTTGCTTGGCACGCCCGTCCATCGGGTCAGCTTCAGCTCAGCGGCTGACGATCACCGATGACGCGTTGCCGAACAGGCCCTGGTTGGCGGTGATCCCGACCCGGGCACCGTCGACCTGACGGTCGCCCGCCTGCCCGCGCAACTGCCAGACCAGCTCACACACCTGGGCGATCGCCTGCGCGGGGATCGCCTCGCCGAAGCAGGACAGTCCGCCCGAGGGATTGACCGGCACCCGGCCGCCCAGGGCCGTTGCCCCCGTGCGCAGCAGGGTCTCCGCTTCGCCGGTGTCGCAGAGGCCGATGTTCTCGTACCAGTCGAGTTCCAGGGCGCTGGACAGGTCGTAGACCTCGGCGACGTCGACGTCCTTCGGGCTCACCCCGGCCTGCTCGTAGGCCCGCAGCGCGATCGAGTCCCGGAAGCTCGGGCCGCTCGCGTCTCCCGCGTCCGTGGCGAAGTTGGGCATCTCGATGACGGGGTTGGGAAAGGTCGGGGTGACGGTCGAGACGGCGTCGATGCCGACGAGCGGCGTGCCGGAATCGCCGAGGCCATGGGCCCGGGCGTACTCGACGCTCGTCAGCACGAGGGCGGCGGCACCGTCGGAGGTGGCGCAAATGTTCAGCAACCGCAGCGGATCGCTCACCATGGGCGACGCGAGCACGTCCTGCACCGTGACCTCGGCCCGGTAGCGGGCGTAGGGGTTCTTCACGCCGTGCATCGCGTTCTTGACCTTGACCTGAGCGAAATCCTCGGCGGTGGCGCCGAACAGTTCCATCCGGCGGCGGGCGTAGAGCGCGAAGTACACCGGGTTCGAGGCGCCGATCAGGCGGAACCGCAGCCAGTCCGGGTCGTCCTTGCGCTCGCCGCCCACAGGTGCGAAGAAGCCCTTGGGCGTGGTGTCGGCGCCGATGACGAGGGCGACCTCGGACAGCCCGGCGAGGATCTGCGCGCGGGCGCTGGCGATCGCCGCGGCACCGCTGGCACACGCCGCGTAGGAACTCGAGACGCTCGCGCCCGTCCAACCCAGCGCTTGAGCAAACGTGGCGCCGGACACAAAACCCGGGTAGCCATTACGAATCGTGTCGGCGCCGGCGACGAAATCCACGTCGCCCCAGGCGATTCCGGCGTCAGCGAGCGCGGCGCGGGCGGCCACCACGCCGTACTCCACGAAGTTGCGGCCCCACTTGCCCCAGGGATGCATGCCCGCGCCCATGACGGCGACCCGGCGATCGGTGCTCATGCCGCCACCTCTCCATCCAGTGTCGCGGAATCCACCGGGCTCCACTTCCACACGGTCTGCTCGACGCTCCCGCCGTCCTGCCCGCTCTCGGTGAAGAGGGTGTCGATGACGAGCTCCACCTCCATGCCGATGCGCAGGTCATCGACGCTCACGCCGGGCACCACCTGGCCGAGCACCACGATCTTCTCGGCCTCCAGCTCGACCGCCACGATCGCGAAGGGCTCGAACGGATCGGTCGTCGGCACGTACGGCGGCGGCGGCTTGTACCGGGCGTCGGTATAGCTCCAGACCCGGCCGCGGGTCGAGAGCGGCGCCTCGTCGAACTCGCTGCCGGTGCAGGCGGGGTTGGGGCAGAACATCGTCGCCTTGGGGAAGGACAGGGTGCTGCACGTGGTGCAGCGGCTGCCGAGCAGCGCGGGCACACCGCCCGGACCTTGGCTGGTGAACCAGCCCTCCACCGCGGGCACCTGAGCGTTTGCCATAGCCAGAACTGTAACGACTGGCTGTGGAAGGCTGGCAGGTGTGGATGACACGCTGCGCCGAGCTGCTGAGAATGCCAAGGGCTTCATGCCCAGCGACGAGGGGACGGCCCTTTACGAGGCCGCCATCGAGGCGGTGAAGCGCTTCCCCGAAGCGGTCCTCGGGGAGGTCGGCACGTACTGCGGCAAGTCGACGCTGTACCTCGCCGCCGCGGTGCGCGAGGCCGGGTGGGGAACAGTGGTGACCGTCGACCATCACATCGGCTCGGAGGAGAACCAGCCCGGCTGGGAGTGGCACGACCCGACGCTGGTGGATCCGCACGCCCGCCGGCTCGACACGTTGCCAGAGCTGCGCCGCAACCTCTACGACGCCGGGGTGGAGGACGTGGTCGTCCCGATCGTCGGCCGCTCGCAGCTCGTCGGCGCTTGCTGGTCGACCCCGCTGGCGTTCCTTTTCCTCGACGGCGGCCACACCGAGGAGCAGGCCCAGGCCGACTACGACGCCTGGGTTCATCACGTCCGGCCCGGCGGCCTGCTCGTGATCCATGACGTCTTCCCGGATCCCGCCGAGGGCGGGCAGGCGCCGTTCCACGTGTGGGAGCGGGCAGTCGCCGAGGGTTTCGTGCCGTGGGCCCAGACGGGCTCGCTGCGCGTCGTGGCTCGCCCCGAGGTCAGCCCCTGACGTCGGGTCAGCTATCGTCCGGCGCCGTGGTCACTGACGCGCGTGCACTGGATCTGACCGGCAAGATCGCGGTGGTGACCGGTGCCGCGCAAGGCATCGGGAAGTCCATCGCGGAGTCGTTCGCGGCGTGCGGTGTGCAGCTTGCACTTTGCGACCGGTCGGGCGACGGGCTCGAGCAGACCGGCAAGCAGATCCGCGACGAGTTCGGGGTCGATTCGCTCCTGAGTGTGATGGACGTGCGGGACCAGGCGGCCGTCGAGGCGTTTTGCGCTGCAATCAAAGAACGTTTCGGACGCGTCGACATCCTCGTGAACAACGCCGGCGGCGGCTTCTACGCGGCCGTCATGGACGTCTCGGCGGGTGGCCAGACGGCGCTGGTGAACGAGAACTTCACCCAGGTGACCAGCTTCGTGCGCGGCTGCGTTCCGCTCATGACCGGCGGTGGATCGATCATCAACATCACCACCGTGGAAGTGACGCGGGCCGCCCCGGGCTTCGGGATCTACGGGGCGATGAAGGCCGCCGTCGAGCACCTGTCGCGCACGCTCGCCCTCGAGCTCGTCTCCCGCGGGATCCGCGTCAACACGATCGCGCCCGACGCCATCCCGACCCCCGGCGACGAGGACCTCGGCGAGCAGGCGATGCAGGGCGGACGCGAGAAGTACGCGCCGAAGGTCCCGATGGGCTGGGGCAACGAGGACGACTGCGCCGGGCCCGCGCTGTTCCTGGCCAGCGACCTCTCGCGCTACGTCACGGGCACCACCCTGCACGTCGACGGAGGCAGCTCAGCGGCATCGGGCTGGCTCCGGCGTCCCGACGGAACCTACGAGGCATGAGGAGCCGGTCATGAGCGGTCACGTGAGCCTGGAGATCGACGGCAAGATCGCCACGATCACCAATCACAATCCCGACAAGCACAACGCGTTCGACGACGACATGGACTCCGAGCTCTTCGCGATCCTCGCCGAGCTTCGAGCCCGCCGCGACGTCCGCGTCGTCATCTGGCAGGGCGAGGGCAAGTCGTTCTCATCAGGTCGCGATGTCGCGTCGATCGGCACCAACGTCAAGCCGGTTCCGCATCACGAGCTCATGCGCAACGGGCATCGCGGCATCCAGCAGCTGTGGGATCTGGACCAGCCGTTCATCGTCGCGTGCAAGGGCTGGGTCATGGGCGGGTCGTTCCAGCGCGCGCTGCTGTGTGACATCCGTGTCGCCGCGGAAGGCACCCGCTTCCGGCTCCCCGAGCTCACTCACGGCGTCATCCCGGACACCGGCGGCTTCGGGGTCCTCTACGAGATGTGCGGACCAGGTGTCGTCAGCGATCTGGTCCTCACCGGTCGCGTGATGCAGGCCGACGAGGCCCTCGGTCACGGAATCGTGAGCCGCGTCGTCGAGCCCGACGCTCTCGAGTCGACGGTCCGGGAGATGGCCGAGGCAATCGCCGCCGCACCATTCATCGCCGTCCGCATGGCCCGCGAGATCATCCGCCACCTCTCACAACCGCAGATCCGCAGCTCCATGCACGACGAGCTGATCTACCAGACGTTCATCAACAAGAGCGACGATTTCGCCGAGCTGCGCGCCGCCCGCGCCGAGGGCCGCCCGCCTGAGTTCAACGGCACCTGAGTTCAACGGCACCTGAGTTCAACGGCAGCTGAGTTCAACGGCGCCTGAGTTCACGCGGCGCCTTGCGCACACAAAACGTTGCCCTCCGGGCGGGAGTCATTTTTAGTTCGAGCACACGATCCGTTGCTTTAGCCGAAAAGCACCGGATCGTGTGCTCGACCAAAAACCTTCCCGGCTGGCGAGCGCATCGAATTGTGTGCGGCGCCCGCGACTGGGTGCTCTGACAGCCAGCGGGTCGTGAGCCAGCGGGTCGTGAGCCAGCGGGTCGTCAGTCAGCGGGTCGTGAGGCCGCGGCAGACCAGGGTGAGCGTCGCGTCGATCATCGGCTCGCGGGCGGAGGCCGGGACCGCGGCGAGGGGGCCGAGCAGGAGCATCGAGAGACCGTGCACCGCTGCCCACGCCATCGTGACGGCCGCTTCCCTGTCCTCAGGGGCGAGCAGGCCGGCCGCGGCCAGCCCATCGAGGGCGTCGTGGAGCAGGCCGCTCGCCGTGCGCTGACCGTCGGGCGTCTCGTACTCGGGGTCGATCTGGTCCTTCGCCCGGCTGAAGGCCGCCGCGAAGAGCCCCGGCTCGGCGAGGGCGAAGTGGACGTAGCCGCGGCCGACGGCGCTCAGCGCGAGCAACGGGTCGTCGGTGTCCGGCAGGCCAGCGCGCTCGCGTTGCATCGAGGCCGCGAGAGCCGCCAGAGCCGCATCGGCCACCGCATCGGTCAGCTCGGGAAGTGCAGCGAAGTGCCGGTAAGCAGCGTTCGGTGACACCCCGATTCGGCGCGCGACCTCGCGCAGCACGATGGCCGCCGGGCCGCCTTCGCGGGCCAGCTGGACACCGGCGTCGACCATCGCGGTGCGCAGCGAACCATGGTGATACGGAGACGGCTGGTGATACGGAGACGGCACGAAAACCATGTTGACACTGTGAACTGAAGACGCAAGTGTTCACAGCGTCAACATAAGGTCCCCGACAGCCCGGGAGGCGACGTGTTCCATCGGCTTGGCGAGCGCATCGCCCTCCACGCACGGCTCGTTCTGCTGGTCACGGCGGTGATCGTGGTCGGCGCCGCAGTCCTCGGGTTCGGCGCCTTCGGGCGGCTGCTCGACGAGGGTTTCGCCGACCCGTCGGCCGCCTCCACCAAGGCTGACACCGTCCTGAACCAGAAGTTCGGGGGCGAGCCCAACATCATCTTCCTCGTCCATGCCCGCGAAGGAACGGTCGATAGCGCCGCGGTGACCAGTGACGGCGAGCGGCTGACGGCGGCGCTGGAGCACGACAGCCGGCTCAGGGGCATCGAGTCGTACTGGCCCGGACGCGTCGCCTCGCTGCGTTCGCGTGACGGCTCCGACGGGCTGATCCTGGCTCGGGTCGTCGGCGACACGGCCGACGGGATCCTGCACGACTACGGCCATGTCGATACGGCGGCCGCGACGCTGCGGATCGGCGGCGACAAGGGCACCAACGTCGGCGGCCAGGTCGGCAAGGACCTGGCGCTCGCCGAGGGGATCGCCGTCCCTGTCACGCTGATCCTCTTGCTCCTCGCGTTCGGCAGCGCGGTGGCGGCCCTCCTGCCGCTGGGCATCTCGCTGATCGCGATTTTCGGCACGTTCGCCGAGCTGAGCCTGCTCACCCACGTCACTGACGTCAGCATCTTCGCTATCAATCTGACCACCGCGCTCGGCCTCGGCCTCGGCATCGACTACGCGCTGCTGATGGTCAGCCGCTTCCGCGAGGAACTGGCCGGGGGCGCGCCGGTCGCGGAAGCCGTCGCCCGCACCACCGCCACCGCGGGGCGCACGATTGCTTTCTCTGCGCTCACCGTCGCCGCAGCGCTGTCGGCGATGCTGGTCTTCCCGGTCTACTTCCTGAAGTCGTTCGCGTATGCCGGCGTCGGCGTCACGATCTTCGCCGCCCTCAGCGCGCTGATCGTGCTTCCCGCTCTGCTGACGGTCCTCGGCCACCGGGTGAACGCGGGCCGCATCCCCGGCGTCAATCCCACCCGTTCGCCGCATGCACCGTTCTGGGGAAGGCTCGCGGCGGCGGTGATGCGCCGGCCGCTCGTCGCGGCGGTACCGGTCATCGCCGTGCTGCTGTTCATGGCCGTCCCACTGCTGCACGTCACGTTCAGCACCCCGGACGAGCGCGTGCTCCCCAAGAGCAGCGCCACGCATCAGGTGGGCGACATCCTGCGGGCCGACTTCGCCACCAAGCCCAACGTCATCGACGTCCTGATGACCCCGCCGCCATCGGCTGCCGCCGGGCGCGCCTACGTCGCCAAGGTCTCCGATCTCCCCGGCGTCGTCGGTGTGAACACCGCCACGTCACAGGGCACCGAGCGCATCAGCTTGAGCACCCGCTTCGACAGCGTCTCGGGATCGGCGCAGACGCTCGTCCGCGAGGTACGGGCGACTCCGGCACCGCCGGGTTCCACCACCTACGTCGGCGGCGCCACGGCCAAGCTGATCGACGCCAAGCACGCGATCTCCTCCCACCTGTGGCTCGCGTCGCTGATCATCATCGTGACCACGCTCGTCCTGCTTTTCCTGTTCACCGGCAGCGTGATCCAGCCGGTACGCGCTTTGCTCGGTAACGCGCTGACCCTGGGCGCCACCCTCGGCGCGATGGTCTGGATCTTTCAGGAAGGGCACCTGTCGGGATTGCTGGGCTTCACGCCGACACCGATCAACACCTCCATGCCGGTACTGCTGTTCTGCATCGCCTTCGGTCTGTCGATGGACTACGAGGTCTTTCTGATCAGCCGGATCAAGGAGCTTCACGACGGCGGGGCGAGCACCCCTGAAGCCGTCACCAGCGGCCTGGCCCGCACCGGACGCATCGTCTCGACCGCTGCCGCGCTGCTCGCCGTCAGCTTCTTCGCCTTCGGCACCAGCAAGGTCAGCTTCATCCAGTTCTTCGGACTGGGTAGCGGCCTGGCGATCCTGATCGACGCGACGCTGATCCGCGGCGTGCTGGTGCCCGCGTCGATGCGGGCGTTCGGTGAGCGAAGCTGGTGGGCGCCCGGCTTCCTGCGACGGCTCCACAACCGGATCGGCGTGAGCGAGCACGCCGCGCCGGTTCGGATCTCAGGGCAGTCAGACCCCGGCGTAGCCCGGGATCGTGATGTCGTCACCGGGAGCGTCGAGGGTGACGAGCACGTCGCCGAGCCGAGCCAGCGTGCGTGAGGCGCCGCCGACGTAGAGCTCGATCGACTTGCCCCAGAGGAAGTAGCGGTGGATCGGGTAGGTCGTATCCGCCCCGAGCCCGCCGTGCAGGTGCTGGGTGATGTGGACGCAGTGCTGGCCGGCCTCGGCGGCCCACCACGCGGCGGTCAGCACGTAGGCGCTGGCCTCGGCCGGGGTGGTGCCCAAGGTCTCGGCAGCATCCAACCGCCAGGCCGCCTGCAACACCGCGGCCCGGATCCCGGCGTTGTCGACGTACGCGTCCGCCGCCTTCAGCGCGACGCCCTGAAAGGTCGAGAGCGGCTTCTCGAACTGCATCCGTTCTGAGGTGTACTTCGCCGTCTGGTGCAGCGCCGCGTCGGTGATGCCCGCGGCCGTCGCGGCGAGCGCGACCATCAACCGCGCCTCCCACCACTCGGCAGCGCCGTTCCCGATCTTCTGCACCGGCGCGTGGTCGAGGGTCAGTTCGCCGTGGATCTCGCGCGTGGTGGCGATGGCGGGCTGCACCGTCACGCCCGTACCAGCGGGGTCGAGCAGGTAGAGCTCGCCGCGTACCGGCACCACGATCGCCCCCGCGACGTGGGCGTACGGCACGCCCGCGACCACGCCGGACAGCGTCCCGTCGACGACCCGCAACCCGGCTGCGGCCACCGGTGGCACGCCCGTGAGGACGGCCTCCCCCGCCGCTGCCGCTTCGACCCAATGCTGCTGTGCCGCGTCGCCATGCTCGGCGATCGCCATGGCCGCCGAGGTGGTCCACGCCAGCGGGACCGGCGCCACGACCTTCCCGTGCTGCTCGCACACCAGCGCCAGTTCGACGAGTCCGAGCCCGGCTCCCCCACGGGCCTCGGGCAGCGCGATGCCGAGCAGGCCGGCACCGGCCAGCTCGCGCCACAGCTCGCGATCGAAGCGTTCGGTGGAGTTCTCGACCGCCTCCACCCGGTCAGGCGTCGACTTGTCACCGAAGATGTCGCCGGCGAGCGTGCGCAGCGACTCCTGGTCGTCGGTCAGCGAAAAGTCCATGATTTGCAGTCCCTTTCAGCCCTAGCGGGCGCGGCGCGCCATGCGCAGCCCGGCAGCGGCGACGATCTCGCGCTGCACCTCGTTGACGCCGCCGCCGAACGTGTTGATCTGCGCGGAGCGCGCCGCTCGTTCCACGTCGCCCGACAGGGCCGCCCCCGCCGAACCCGGGCGCAGCCACCCGCCGGCGCCGAGAATCCCGAGTAAGAGGCGGTACACCTCGACATGCGTCTCGGTGCCGTAGAACTTCACCGCTGAGGAGTCGGCCGGGTTGAGGTTGTCGGCCGCGATGTCGGCGGTCATCCGCCAGTTCATCAGCTTCATCACGTCCATGCGTGCGTACGCGCGAGCCAGATCCGCCCGCACCCACGGCACATCGGCGACGACCGCACCGGGCTCGTCCGACTCCGGCAGTGGCGTCGCGAGCGCCCAGTTGCGCACCTCGCCCCACAGCTGCCAGCAGCGGCCACCCAGCGCCGAGAGCCCGACCCGCTCGTGGTTCAGCTGCGTCGTGATCATCGACCAGCCGCCGCCGCGCTCGCCGACCAGATTGTCCTTGGGCACCCGCACGTCCTGGTAGTACGTCGCCGTCGTCATCACGTCGCCGACGGTGTGCAGCGGCGTCCAGCGGAAGCCCGCGGACGAGGTAGGGACCAGGATGATCGAGATCCCCTTGTGCTTGGGCAGATCCGGATCCGTGCGGCAGGCGAGCCAGATGTAGTCGGCCTGGTTGGCCCCCGAGGTGAAGACCTTGTTGCCGTTGATGACCCACTCGTCGCCGTCGAGCACCGCCGAGGTGCGCAGCGAAGCGAGGTCGGTGCCGGAACCCGGCTCGGTGTAGCCGACCGCGAAGTTCAGGTCGCCGTTGAGCATCTGGGGCAGATATTTGGCTTTCTGCTCGGGCGTCCCGAAGCGCATCAGCGAGGGGCCCATGGTCGTCACGGTGACAAAGGGGAACGGCGCTCCGGAGCGCTGGACCTCGTCGAACATGATGTATTGATCCATCGCCGAGCGGCCCTGCCCGCCGTACTCCTTGGGCCAGCCGAGGCCGAGCCAGCCGTCCTGGCCCATCTGGCGCACCAGCACCCGGAACAGGGAGCTGCCCTCGCCGGCGACGCCGAGCTTCTCCCTCACCTCCGGGGTGAGCATCTTCGCGAAGTAGGCGCGCAGCTCTGCCCGCAGAGCCCGCTGCTCGGGCGTGTAGTCCAGGAACACCCTTGGGACGCTAGCGCAGCCGGCCCCTCAGTCGCGCGGCAGGCCGATTCAGTCTCGAGGCAAACCGAGCAGGCGTTCGGCGATGACGTTGCGCAGGACCTGGCTGCTACCCCCGGCGATGGTCAGCGCCCGGGTCGAGAGCGCCGATCGGGCAGCGTCGTGCGCGGCAGGATCCGACGCATCGGCGCCCGCCGAACCGAGGGCTTCCAGCGCCAGCTCGCGAGCGTCCTGCACCTGGTACATGCCCACCAGCTTGCGAACGCTGGAGGACGGTCCCGGGTCCAGACCACCGAGCTGCCGAAGGGTGATCTGGAGCCCAAGGGCCGCGGCCGCCTGCAGCCCCCCGACGAGCGCGCCCATCCGGTCATCGAGCACCGGCTCCGGTTTGGACGACGCGAGCAGCCCGTCGAGCCCGCCGCCGATATCCCCGGTGGACGACATGGCCACCCGCTCGTTGGCGAGGGTTGTGCGGGCGAGCCTCCAGCCCCCGTCAACCGGGCCGACCACGCAGTCCTCGGGCACGAAGACGTCGTCGATGAACACCTCGTTGAACAGGGCGTCGCCGGTGATCTCCCGCAGCGGGCGGACGTCGATCCCCTTCGACTTCATGTCGACCAGGAAGTAGGTGATCCCCTTGTGGTGCGGGGCATCCGGGTTGCTGCGGGCCAGGCAGATCCCCCAGTCGGCCTGGCGGGCGAGCGAGGTCCAGACCTTCTGCCCCGAAAGCGACCAGCCACCGTCGGTCTTGGTCGCCTTCGTCCGCAGCGACGCGAGGTCGGAGCCGGCGCCCGGCTCGGAGAAGAGCTGGCACCAGGCGATCTCGCCGATGAGCGTCGGGCGCACGAAACGCTCGCGCTGCTCCTCGTTGCCGTGCTCCATGATCGTGGGAACCGCCCAGTTGCCGATCACGAGGTCGGGCGGGCGCACCCCCGCATCCTCCAGCTCGCGAGCGACCGCGAGCTGCTCGATCGGAGTCGCTGCGAGTCCGTACGGCTTGGGCCAGTGCGGCGCGATGAGGCCGGCGTCAGCAAGCGCGACCCGGCGCGCCTTCGGCTCATCCGGAAGCGACGCGAGCACCTCACGAACCTGGCGGCGCAAAGGATCGGCCTCGGGTCCGATGTCGATGCTGCGATGGCGACGCAGCCCGGTGCGTCCGATCGCCGTGACGCGGGCGTTCCAGAAGGACGTGCCGCCGCACAGTGCACGCATGGCCATCGCGCGGCGCAGCGAGAGGTGGGCGTCGTGCTCCCAGGTGAAGCCGATGCCCCCGAGGATCTGGATGCAGTCCTTGGCGTTGGCGACCGCGCCCTGCAACGAGACCGCTCCGGCCGTCGCGGCGGCAAGCTCGAACTGCGTCCGGTCGCCGGCGGAGGCCTCCCCGCTCACCACAGCCGATGCCGCGGCGGCCGCATCCCAGGCGGCGGCCGCGGCCAGCTCGCTTCGCGCCAGCATGTCGGCGCACAGGTGCTTGATCGATTGGAAGCTGCCGATCGGGCGGCCGAACTGCTCGCGCACCTTCGCGTAAGCGGTCGCCGTCTCCTGCGCCCAGCGCGCGATGCCGGCGGCTTCGGCAGCCGCGACGGTGACGTTCAGATCGCGCAGCAGCCCCGCGTCGAGGCCGGCAAGGAGGTGCTCGGCCGGCACATGCGCGGCCGACAGCGTGACGCGAGACATCCGGCGGGTCACGTCGAGCCCATCGACCGGGGCCACGCTCACCCCGCCGCCGACGTCGACGATCGCCCAGATCTGGGTGTCGCCGTGAGTTGCCGGCACCAGCAACCAGTTGGCACCTGGCAGTCCCAGCACCAGCCCGGCGTCGCCTGAAAGCTCCAGGCCGTCAGGCCCATCGGCAGCGGTGACGTCAGCCTCGAAGGCGATGGCGCCGCTCGCCTCGCCCTCGGCCAGCATCGTCAGAAGCGCGTCGATCGTCTTGGTATCGGTCTTGGTATCGGTCGCCGCGCGGCGGGCCACGGTGAGGGCGAGACCGGCGACGGCGCTGGCAAGGAACGGCCCTTGGGCGATCTGGCGGCCCAGCTCCTCCACGGCCACGGCCAGCTCGACCACGGTGGCACCCGAGCCGCCCACCTCCTCCGGCAGGGCCAGCCCCATCAGCCCGAGCTCGACCGCTCCTGGCCACCACGGCGGCCGGGAGGTCGCCCGGTTCTCCGCCGGAATGTCGATGTGCTGGCGCGCCAGCTGCCGCACGGAGGCGCGCTCAGCCCATCCCGAGACGGATTCTGCGAGCGCGACCTGATCTTCGGTAACCGCCAATGCCATGGCGGCGACTCTAACTGCGCGGGCTACAGCCGCTCGAGGATGGTGCCGGTGGCCATGGCCCCGCCGCAGCACATCGTGACGAGGGCGAGGCTCTTGTCGGTGCGCTCCAACTCGTGGAGCGCGGTCGTCAGCAGCCGGGCGCCGGTGGATCCCACCGGGTGGCCGAGGGCGATGGCGCCGCCGTTGACATTGACCCGGTCGAAGTCGGGCTTGATGACCGAGTTCCACGACAGCACGACGGACGCGAAGGCCTCGTTGATCTCGATGACGTCCATGTCGGAGATCGCCATCTTGGAACGCTCGAGCACCCGCTGCGTGGCGTCGATCGGACCGTCGAGGTGGTAGTACGGGTCGGCCCCGACGAGCGCCTGGGCGACGATCCGGGCCCGCGGGCGCAGGCCGAGCGCCGCTGCGCGCTCCTCCGACATGAGCAGCAAAGCCGCTGCGCCGTCGGACATCTGCGAGCTGTTGCCCGCGGTGTGACGTCCCTCGGGAAGCACGGTGCGCAGCTTCGCCAGACCCTCGAGCGTGGTCTCGCGTAGCCCCTCGTCGCGGCTGACGGTGCGGGTCTCGCCGGTGGGCAGGCCGTCCTCGCCGAGAATCGGCGCGACGACGGGGAGGATCTCGCGGTCGAAGCGTCCTTCCGCCCAGGCCTGAGCCGCCAACTGCTGCGAGCGCACGCCCAACTCATCGAGCTCGGGACGGGTGAAGCCGCGCTTGTCGGCGATGCGCTCGGCGCTGGTGAACTGATCGCCGGTGTCGATCGACCAGTCATCGGGGCGTCCGGACTTGCCGCCCGACGCCTCGCCGAACGAGACCCGGCTCATCGACTCGACCCCGCACGCGACGCCGACATCGATGACGTCATTGGCGATCAGCGACGCGATGAGATGGGTCGCCTGCTGCGAGGAACCGCACTGGGCGTCGATCGTGGTGCCGCCGGTCTGATACGGCAGGCCCGCGTAGAGCCAGGCGTAACGGGCGAGGTGGTTGGCCTGCTCGCCGCCCTGCGTGACGGTGCCGCCGATGACCTGCTCCACGAGCATCGGGTCGATACCCGCGCGCTCGATGACCCCGCGCTGCACTGCTGCCAGCAGCCCCATGGGCTTCAAGCCGGCGAAGCCGCCCTTGCGCTTACCGATCGGGCTACGGACCGCCTCGACGATGACCGGATTTCCCACGGCTCCTCCTGCTGATTGGCAACGCCCCAACGGTACTCAGGTCCCCCGACAAGCTGACCTAGTCCAGGAAGACCGGCGGCCGCTTCTGCTTGCGGGCAAGGATGGCCTCGTCGAAATTCTGCGTCGTCATGCGGACGAAGAGCTGTGAGATGCCCTCGTACTCCATGTGACCGGCGAGGCTCGACGCGTCGAGGCTGCTCCACAGCGTGCGCTTGGTGAGCTCGATGCCAGGACGCGAGAACCCGATGATGCGCTCGCCGAATTCGTAGCAGGCGTCGAGCAATTCGGAGTCCGGAACGCGGCGGGAGACCAGCCCGATGCGCTCGGCCTCGACGGAGTCGACGTCGCGGCCGCTCAGCATGATGTCGAACGCCCGGCTCGAGCCGATCGCGCGCGGCAGCAGGTAGGACAGGCCGAGCTCGCTGGCGGTCAGCCCGTTGTTGATGCCGGCCGCCCGGAAGTACGCGCTCTCCCCCGCGACCCTGATGTCGGTGGCCAGCGAGAGGCAGAAGCCGCCGCCGATGGCGGCGCCGTTGATGGCCCCGATGACCGGCTGGTGCATCGAGCGCAGCGTGAGGATCACGTCATCGAGCACCTGGAGCGCGCGGCGGGCGATGCTCACCGGTGTGAGGTCGTCGATGTTGGGGACGCGTCCCGAGCCCACCAGATCCGCGCCCGAGCAGAAGCCGTGGCCGGCGCCGGTGAGCACGACGACTCGCGTGTCGTTGTCGACCGAAATCTCGCGCAGCGCATCACGCAGCGGCACCATGACGTCGAACGCCATCGCGTTCATTCGCTCCGGTCGGTTCAGCGTGACGAGCGTGATCCCCGGACGAGGACGATCGATCAGAACGAAGTCCGCATCACTCACTTGGCCAGCGCCCCGAGGTCGACCGGCAGCGAGATTCCCGTGACGTAGCGGGAGAGGTCCGACGCGAGCCACAGCACGGCCTCGGTGATGTCGTCCTTCTCCACCCACGGGCGCGACATCAGGTTCATGCCCTGGAAGCCCGACGCGACATCGTCGGCGGTCGGGCTTTCGAGGTCGGGGCGGAAGAGGTGGCGGATCGCCTGATTGTTGATCATGTCGGTGTTCACGTTGCCCGGATGGATCGCGTTGACCCGCACCCCGGCATGAGCGAACTCCTGCGCTCCGGTCCGCATCAGCCCGACGACCGCGTGCTTGCTTGCGGTGTACGCGGGAACGCCGCCGTAGCTGCGCATGCCCATGATCGAGCTGATCAGGATGATCGAGCCGCCGCGCTTGCGGGCGACCATCGCCTTCGCGCCGGCCTGCACGGTCAGGAAAACGCCCGTGAGGTTGATGTCGATCGTCTCGCGGAAGACCTCAGGGGCAGTGTCGAGCAGCCCGCCCTGGCTGCGGCTGATGCCGGCATTCGCGACGACGATGTCCGCCGCTCCCCCGTCGGCACCGAGCTCTTCGGCGCCATCAGCAACGGCTGACGCCAGCCCCGCCGCGTCACGCACGTCGACGATCCGGGTGAACGCGCGCCCGCCCGCCTCCTCGATGAGCCGGGCGGTCTCGGCCAGATCGTCGGGGCCGGGGAGGTCGTAGTCGGCGCTGGCGATCGGGGCGCAGGCGTCGACCGCGATGATGCTCGCGCCCTCCTTGGCGAAGCGCACCGAGTGGTTACGGCCCATGCCGCGAGCCGCTCCGGTGACGAATGCGACTCGGCCGTCGAGCAGCCCCATGTGAAGCCTCCTTGTGACATTCCTGCGCTCGCTACGCGAGATGTGGGAACAACCTAGCGACTGTGCCCCTGCTAGCCTGACGCGCCGTCAGAAAGGGCCTCCTCGACTCATGCGAATCTCACTCGGCCTGCCCACCCATCGCGTCGATCTCGGTGCCGAGTTCGTCAGTGCCGCCGCTATCACCGAGCTCGCACGCGCCGCGGAGGACGGCGGTTTCGACGCCGTCTACGTCACCGAACATCCCTTCCCCGACGCGCTCTGGCTCGACACCGGGGGCCATCACGCGCTGGACCCGTTCGTCGCGCTGTCCTTCGCCGCCGCCGTCACCGAACGGATCCGGCTGCAGACCAACCTCGTCGTCCTCGCCTACCGCAACCCGTTCCTGGCGGCCAAGTCGATCGCCTCATTGGACGTGCTGTCGGGCGGGCGCACCATCGTCGGCATCGGCGCCGGCTACCTCGAAGGCGAGTTCCGTGCGCTCGGCGTCGACCCGGCGCGCCGCAACGAGCTCACCGACGAGTCGATCCGCGCCATGACCGCCGCCTGGGCCGGTGAGGAGATGCGCTACGAGGGCGACGGCTTCACCGCCGCCGGCAACCTGATGCTCCCCCGCCCGGTCCAGACCCCGCGCCCGCCGCTGTGGATCGGCGGCAACAGCAAGCGGGCGATGCGCCGCGTCGCGGAGCTGGCCGACGGCTGGATCCCGATGCCCACGACCGGCATGTCCGAGAGCGCCGTCGCCTCCCGTTTGAAGACCGCCTCCATCGACACCACCGCGGCACTGGCGGATCGGATCGTCGAGCTGCGGCAGATGTTCGCCGACGCCGGTCGCGAGGGCACGCCCACGGTCGCCTTCACCCCGCCGAGCTTGCTGATGACCCGCGGCACCGGCCCCGTCACACCCGCGCAACTCGTCGACGAGGCGGGCGAGCTGGCGGCGGCAGGCGTCTCGCAGCTCACCCTGAGCTTCCCGGGCCGGAGCCGACGCGATCTGCTGGCAGCCATGGAGGATTTCGCGGCTGACGTCATTCCTCAGCTTTCCTGACGGCGCGAAAAAGCCGCCCGGGTTTCCCCGGGCGGCCCGCTTGCCGAACCCTGAGATCAGTCGCGGTTGCGTGCCTCGTAGATGAACCGGGCGAGCCAGAAGCGCAGGAACTGAGCCATCGAGTAGCGCAGGAAGATTGCCGAGCCCGCGATCGTGACAGCCACCCCGATGATGGCGATGGTGACGGCGTCGTTCTGGGTCAGCGAACTCGTGGTGCCATGGGACACCAGGTAACCGATGACGCTGATGATGATCCCGACGGCCATGAGGGCGAGGCCGGCCATCATGTACAGCTTCTCGTTGCCGGCGTTGGGGTCCTTGATCTTCAGGACCTTGACCTCTTGTTTGAAACTCTCGGTCCGGCTGCCCGCGGGGGCCGCGGTCGTTTCGGTCTTCGTGGTCATTCAGTCACCTCTGGCATTGAGTCGGGATCGGCAACATCGGCAAGCGGATTTTCGGACGTGGACAGACGCGGGGCAACCTCGCCACCGAGATAGACGTTGGACAGGTCGGCCTCGACCTCCTTGGGGGTACCCGTGAGGACCACGCGCCCGTTGACCATGACAGCGGCGGTGTCGGCCACGTCGAGCACAGCCGCCGCGAACTGCTCCACCACGAGGATCGTGACGCCGTCGGCGGAGATCGTGCGGACAGCTTCGTAGAGCTGGTCGACGATCAACGGCGCCAAGCCCATCGACAGCTCGTCGAGCAGCAGCATGCTCGGGTCGCTGGCGATCGCCCGGGCGACGGCCAGCATCTGCTGCTCGCCTCCGGACATCGTTCCGGCCATCTGGGTGCGCCGCTCGGAAAGGCGCGGGAAGTAGGAGAACGCCCGCTCCTCGACCTCTTTACGGCTCATTCCCCGATAGGTCACCATCTGAAGGTTTTCCTTCACCGTCAGGTTGGGGAAAACTCCCCGACCCTCCGGGATGGTGCAGAGGCCGGCTCGGGCCAGGGCCACGGGATCTGCCCCGTTGACCCGCCGTCCGCCGAGGAACACATCACCCGAGGTGGGCGTGTGCAGACCGGCGACGACGCGCATCATCGTCGACTTGCCGGCACCGTTGGGCCCGAGGACGGCGACGACGCCGCCGGCCGGGACCGTCAGGTCGACGCCGTGCAGGACTTCGATGGCGCCATAACCGGCGCGAACTCCGCGCAGTTGCAGGAGCGGCTCCGGGATGACCACTGACAAGTCGCTATGACCTTTCTGCAATGTGGCTCGCTGACTCGGGACGGTGTAGGCATCCCCCGCCGCAGCTGGGGTCATGCGGCGACCTCCTTGGCGGTACCGAGGTAGGCCGCCTGGACCTTCGGATCGGCCCGGACCGTCGCGGGATCGCCTTCGGCCATCAGCTGGCCGAAGTCGAGCACGAAGATGTTCGAACAGACCTGCATGACCAGTTCCATGTCGTGCTCGACGAGCAGGATGGCCATTCCCTCGCCGGCCATCGTGCGCAGCAGATCCGCGAAGGCCTTGGTCTCCTCCTCGTCCTGGCCCGACGCCGGCTCGTCCAGCAGCAGGAGCCGGGGACGGATCGCGAGCGCCCGGGCCAGCTCGACGAGGCGCCCCTGACCGGTGGGCAAGGAATCGGCCCGGACGTCGGCAACATCGGACAGGCCTACCCGGGCGAGCAGCTCGTCGGGCGTCGGAGCCGGCCCGTCGAGGGTGGCGCCGCGCTTGCCCCATTGCTTACGCAAGCCGCCCGCTACGTGGATGTTCTCCCGCACGGTCAGCTGCCCGAAGAGCTCGAGCCGCTGGAACGTACGCGCCATTCCCAGGCGCGCCCGCTTGTACGGAAGCAACCCCCCGATGTCCTTGGAGTCGAGGACGACCTTGCCCCGGGTGGGGTCCAGCTGTCCGGTGATCACGTTGAACATCGTTGTCTTGCCGGCACCGTTGGGGCCGATCAAGCCGGTGATGCGACCAGCTTCAGCCGCGAGGCTCACCGAGGACAGGGCCGTGTGGCCACCGAACCGAACCGTGACGTCCTGAACCTCAAGCAGAGACATTCGAGACCTCCGGAAGATGCAGCGTCTGGTCGAGCACCAGGACGTCCTGCTCGGTGAGAGGAGCATCGATGCCCAGCCACTCGAGGGGCACCGTCGTTCCGTCGTCGGAGACGGTCTTCGGCGGCGCCGTCTTAGCGGCCTTCCGCTTGTCCATCTGCTCGGCGATTCCCGGCAGAGCGAGCAGGATCACCATCCCGCCGACCACCAGCGTCCACCCGCCTACCGCGTCATTCGTGCGCAGCAGATAGAGCAGCCCGCAAAGGCCGACGCCCCCTCCGATGAGCCACGGATACTTGGTCACGCAGGCGAATCTCGTACGCAGATCGGCGGCGATGAAGCCGTTCGGATTGTTACCGAGCCCGATGGCACCGAATCCGGTCAGGATCGATGAGGCCTGCGTCAGCCGCTGCCCGTTGAAGATGTTCGTCGTGATCGGCATGCCCAGGAAGACCGCCGCGAAGAACGCGCTCCCGATGGAGCTCACCCCACCGATGACGACCACCAGCAAGATGGCGAGCCCGTTGAAGAACTGGAACGTGTCCGGGGTCGCCGTCTGCAAGGCCGCACCGTAGATACCTCCACCGAAGCCGGCCATGGCCGCCGACAGGGTGAAGACCGCCAGCGTGGTCATGCGCGGGTTCATGCCCAGCGTCTCGCACGCCGCCGGACTCTCCTTCAGGGCGAGCAGGCGCTGACCGAACTGGCTTCGCCTGATCGCGACCACCACCAGTGCCATCAAGGCGAACATGACCGCCCCGAAGACGAAGTACGTCTTCGGCGACTTCACCGAGAGGCTGCCGATGCTGAACGGGTTGAAGGACAGGGACCCGGACTCGAAGAGGTCGAACTTCTTATGACCGAAGTTGTTGAACGCGGGTAACTGGAACACCCAGTTGTCGAGGGTCACGGCGAACGCTGCGGTGAGCAGCGCCAGATAGATCCCCGATAGTCGCAGCGCCGGGAGCGAGATGATCGCTCCCGCGATGGCGGCCACCACTGCCGCCAGTAACAGCGAGGCGGGTGCCCCATTCGCACCGGCATGAGCAACGACCACCGCCCCGATGCCGGCGAAGGACAGTTGACACAGGGATATTCGTCCGGCGTAGCCGACGAGTGGAATCAGGGACAGCGCGATGATCCCGATGCCCCACATCTTCGTGGAGGCGAACAGGTCTCCGGCGGAGATGATCGGGGTGGCGGCGATGGCCATCACCACGATGATCCCCACGAAGATCAGGCTTCCGCCCCAGGTAGGCGTCGGACTGATCTCGCGCGTTCGCTGGGTGGACGTGCCACGCAGCTTGGTCTGCTTCAACAGCAGGACAGCTAGCAAGAGCACGAAGACCGGAGTGACGGCCCCGAGCCCGCTCACGTACTGCTGGCCGGTCTTGATCTTGGGCAGGTAGCCGACCACGAGGTCGTTCGCCAGGCCCAGGATCAATGCTCCGACGAACGTCATCGGCAGGCTGCGCAGCCGCCCGATCATCGACGCGGCATACGCGTTGACGATCAGCAACGTCAGCGGCAGCGCCGAGAGGTTCAGCTTCGGGGCAACCAGGATTCCGGCCAGAGCAGCGAGCTGGGTACCGATGATCCACGACGCCTGCGACGCCCGGTTCGGACGTGCTCCGTTCATCACGGCCAGGGATCGGTCATCCACCGTCGCCCGCATCGCGATGCCGAGGCGGGTCCGGTAGAGCAGCAGCCGCAGGCCGATGGCGACGAGAAGGGCGAGCACGAGCACGGTGACGTCGTTGTAAGGGATGTCGATGTTGGCGACCGTGAACTTGTTGCCGAACAGCTCGTGCGTGGTGCGGAAGGCCGTCGGGTCCCAGATCGTCTGGATGATTCCCACGGTGGCCACCAGGACGGCGACGGTCACCACGAGCTTGGTCGCGTCGGACGTTCCCTCCAGGCGCCGCATGATGTAGCGCTCGAGCAGCAGGCCCAGACCCGGCGCCAGGATCCCCAGCGTCACGAGGATCGCGATCGGTGCGGGCCAGTTCCAGGCGAAGCGCATCTGCCAGTAGGCGAACGCGGCGAAGGCGCCGGTCGCGCCGTGGGCGAAGTTGAAGACGCCGGTGGTGACGTAGGTCAGCGTCAGGCCGCTCGCGGTGATCGCGTAGATGCCGGCGGTCGTCAGACCACTGATTGCGTAGATCAGAAATTCATGCATCCGCGGAGGGCCTCTTTCGTCCGGCCGGAGCTATTGGTGGGATCGCGCGCGAGCTGAGCGTCGGGACTGAACCACCCGTCGCTGCCGAACAGGCGGCTCGGCAATCAGGGTGGCGCAGATCACTCCCGCCATTCGCGCTATGAAACCTGTTCCGATCACGCGCTGCAACCGGATCGAACATTTCACAGCCGCTGTGAAGCAATCTTTTCTAGATGGCAGACGGTGACATCTGGCGGATGCCGCCCCGTCCCCTGACGGATTGTCAGAAACTCCTGAGTCCCCGTCAGGTATACAGCGAGGCAGCACTCTATTCACCGTCCGTTCACCGGCGTAGACCGACCCTCTCCCCGCTTCAGAAGGACCCGCTATGACAACCGAGCCCGCGGCCCCCACTGACCCGTCGGCCACCGCACAGGGGCATGTTCCCTCGGCCGGCAAAGCCATCGGCGGCGACCCCGCTGACCGGCCCAAGACATCCTCGCGCGACCACGGCAAATTGCATGCAGACCTCACGCGTTGGCTGAGCGGGATCCTCCCGAGTGGCGCCGAACCGGTGCTCGGTCAGCTCGACGTCCCGAGCGGCAACGGCATGTCGAGCGAGACCCTGCTGTTCGAGGCGAGCTGGACCGAGAGCGGCAGCCGGCGTAGCGAGTCGCTGGTGGCCCGGATCGCCCCCGACCCCGCCGCGGCACCGGTCTTCGAGGCGTACTACCTCGACCGCCAGTTCCGCGTCATCCAGGAGGTGCGCGAGGCGACGGCCGTTCCGGTGCCCAACCTGCGCTGGCTCGAGACCGACCGCGCCGTGCTCGGCGAGCAGTTCTTCGTGATGGACCGCATCGACGGCATCGTCCCCACAGACCTGCCGCCGTACGGGCTGACCGGCTGGGTCGCGGAAGGCACGCCCGAGCAGCGCCAGCGGCTGCAGGACACGTCGGTCAAGGTCCTCAGCGACCTGCACGCGATCCCCGATGCCGCCGAGCGCTTCGCCTTCCTGCAGCCGCACCGCACCGCGGCGAGCAGCCTGCGCCAGCATGTGATCGACACCCGTCGCTACTACGACTGGACCTCCTCCGACGGGATGCGCTCGCCGCTCATCGAGCGCGCCTTCGAGTGGCTCGACGCGAACTGGCCCGAGCACGAGGGGCCGACCGTGCTCTCGTGGGGTGACTCGCGGATCGGCAACATGATGTACCGCGACTTCGCACCGGTCGCCGTGCTCGACTGGGAGATGGCGGCCGTGGCGCCGCCTGAGGTCGACCTCGCCTGGATGGCGTTCATGCATTTCTTCTTCGAAAGCATCCTGGGCAAGCACGGGCTCTCGGGCCTGCCCGACCTGCTCAAGCCGGCCGACATCGCCGCCACCTACGCCAAGCTGTCGGGCTACGAGCCACGCGACCTCGACTGGTACCTGACCTACAACGCGGTGCGCTACGCGATCGTGATGTTCCGGATCGGCCGCCGGCAGCTGCTGTTCGGCGAGATGGAATTGCCCGCCGATCTCGACGACATGACCGGTATCCGCGACGAGCTCGAGGCGCTGCTCGCGGGCACCTCGCCGCTCTGGATCGGGTCCTGAACAAGCGCTTGGTCCCGGTCGGCGATGGCGCCCAAGTGGGCAGCTAGGGTGCAAGGCATGGATGCGCAGGGAGTGCGTGCACTCTTCGATCTGACGGACCGGGTGGCCATCGTCACCGGCGGGACGCGCGGGATCGGGCTGGCCATCGCGAGCGGGTTCGTGGGGGCGGGAGCGAAGGTCGTTGTCGCCAGCCGCAAGGCCGAGGCGTGTGCCGCGACCGAGAAGGAATTGATCGCGCAGGGCGGTGAGGCACTCGGGGTGCCCACCCATCTCGGCGAGATCGAGGCGCTGTCGGCGCTCGTCGCCGCGACCGTCGAGCGCTTCGGCCGGGTCGACATCATCGTGAACAACGCGGCCAATGCGCTGACGCTGCCCGTCGGTGAGTTCACGCCGGCGGGGTGGCAGAAATCGTTCGACGTCAACCTGCGCGGGCCGATCTTCCTGATCCAGGAAGCGCTGCCGTATCTGCGGGAGAGCCCGTCCGCGTCGATCATCAACGTGATCTCGGCGGGCGCGTTCCTGTTCTCGGCCAACGTCTCGATGTATGCGGCGGCGAAGGCGGGCCTGATGTCGTTCACCCGCTCCTTCGCCTCTGCGCTCGCTCCGGATGGCATACGCGTCAACGCTCTCTCGCCGGGTTCGGTCGACACCGACATGACACGTAACACCGGCCCCGAGTCCATGGAAGGCATGAAGAAGGCGGCCTTGCAGAACCGGATCGCCGCAGCGGATGAGATGGTCGGGCCCGCGCTCTTCCTGGCCTGCGATGCGTCGAGTTTCATCACAGGTCAGGTCATCAAGGCCGACGGAGGGCTGGTTCCAGGATGAGCAAGCAGATGAAGCTCGGGCTGTCGCTGGGCTACTGGGGAGCCGGCAAGCCCAACCACGCGGAGGCCGTCGCTGAGGCGGAACGGCTCGGGTTCGACTCGATCTGGACCGCGGAATCGTGGGGCTCGGATGCGCTGACCCCGCTGGCCTGGCTCGGTGCGCAGACCACGAACATCCGCCTCGGCACCGCGCTGATGCAGCTGTCGGCGCGCACGCCGACTGCCGCCGCGATGGCTGCGCTGACGATGGACCTGCTTTCGGACGGGCGCTTCGTGATGGGCCTGGGCGTCTCCGGTCCACAGGTCGTCGAAGGCTGGTACGGCGAACCGTTCGGGCAGCCGCTGGCCCGCACCCGCGAATACATCAAGATCGTCCGCGACGTCATGGCGCGCGAGAAGCCGGTCACCAATGACGGCCCGCACTACCCGCTGCCCTATCCAGGAGGCACCGGGTTGGGCAAGCCGCTCAAGCCGATCACCCACCCGCTGCGGCCAGACCTGCCGATCATCCTGGGCGCCGAGGGACCGAAGAACATCGCGCTCGCCGCCGAGGTCGCCGACGGCTGGCTGCCGATCTTCTACGCGCCCAAGCACGAGGCGATGTACCGCGATTCGCTGAACGAGGGCTTCGCTCGGCCCGGCGCGCGGCGCACGGCGGACGACTTCGAGGTGCTCGCCGGTGCTCCCGTGATCGTCACCGACGACGTCGAAGCCGCGGCCGACCTGATCCGTCCTGGCATCGCGCTCTACATCGGGGGCATGGGCGCCAAGGAGGTCAACTTCCACGCCCGCGTC
Source organism: Frankiaceae bacterium (assembly GCA_036272075.1). Lineage (GTDB taxonomy): Bacteria > Actinomycetota > Actinomycetes > Frankiales > Frankiaceae > DATAZK01. The sequence continues at coordinate 24,354 of DATAZK010000236.1, read as the reverse complement.
TACGAGCGGATGGGCTACGAGGCCGAGGTCGCCAAGATCCAGGACCTCTACCTCGCCGGGCACAAAGCCGAGGCGATCGCCGCCGTGCCCACCCGGCTGATCGAGGAGACGGCGCTGATCGGTCCGATGGCCAAGCTGCGCGACGATCTCGCCGCCTGGCAGGAATCGTTCGTCACCTGCATGCTCATGCCGCCCGACATCGCGACCATGCGCACGATGACCGAACTCTTGAGCTGACGGAAATACCAGAAACGCCAACAAGGAGAAGCGATGCCAGCAGGTGGATTCATCGACTACACCGGCAAGAACGTGCTCGTCACCGGGGGTTCGTCGGGGGTCGGAGCGTCGCTCGTCGACCTGCTCGCGAGCCTCGGCGCGACCGTCACCGTGCTCGACCGGCAAGAGCCGCCGGCCGAGATCCAGTCCTCGGTCAGCGCCTTCATCAAGGCTGATCTGTCCGACCGGGCTTCGGTGGATGCGGCCATCGAGCAGGCGCCCGACCGGCTCGACGTCCTGGTCAACAACGCCGGCGTCGCCGACACGTTTGCGCCGCGCGTCGTCATCTCCGTCAACTACCTGGCGCTGCGCCGGCTGTCGGAGAAGCTGATCGACCGCATGCCCGCGGGGAGCGCGATCGTCAACACCGCTTCGATGGCCGGTCAGGGCTGGCCCGCTCACCTGACCGAGATCAACGAGCTGATCTCGATCGGCGATTGGGACAAGTCGCTGGAGTGGGTCGACGCCAACCAGCCGACGCTCTTCCCGCAGGCGTACGGGTTCTCCAAGGAGATCAACCAGATCTGGACCCGGCGCTCGTCCCACGCGACGATCGCCCGCGGCGTGCGCACCGTCAGCGTCTGCCCGGGGATCATCGACACCCCGCTGCTGACCGATTTCAAAGCCACCATGGGCGAGCAGGTCATCGACTGGACCGTCTCGCAGTCCACCGGCGTGCTGTGCACCCCGCGCCAGGTCGCCGACGTCATCGCGTTCCTCGGCAGCAGCGCGGCGTCGCTCATCAACGGCGAAAACGTCTACGCCGACTACGGTTTCTCGGCAGCCATGGCCACCGGTCAGGTCGACTTCAGCGGCATGGCCTGAGGCCCCGGTGGTTCGGCTCGTCGAAACCAAAATCGAATTCCCCTACAAACGCAGCCTGGGGCCGGTGATCGGAGCGTTCAGCGCCGCGCTGGCCGAGCACCGCATCACGGCTGTGCGAACCGGTGCCGGACGGGTGCTCTGCCCGCCGCTCGAGTACGACCCCGAGACGGGTGAAGGCAACGACCCCACGCTGATCGACGTCGGCCCGGGCGGCACGGTCACGTCGTGGACCTGGGTGGCCGAGCCGCTGCCGAATCACCCGCTGGACCGCCCGTTCGCGTTCGCCATGATCAAGGTCGACGGCGCCGACACGGAGATGTTCCATGCGGTCGACGCCGGCAGCGAAGAGGCCATCACGCGCGGCACCCGGGTGCTGCCGCAGTGGCGCGAGGAACCTCGCGGGCGCATCGACGATCTGGCGTACTTCGTGCCCGAGTCCGCGGCCCCGGCCGACTCGTCCGGACCCATCCCCGCGAAGGCCGGCGAGCCGGTAAGAGTGATGGAGCACTGGGTTTCGCTGACCTACAACGAGGCCGTCGCGCCCGCCGCCGAACGCTTCGCGGGCGGGCTGCTGGAGGGCCGGATCATCGGTCAGAAGTGCCCGGTGTGCGGGCGCACCTACATCCCGCCGCGCGACAGTTGCACCGTCGACGGGGTTCCGGTCAGCCCGGACAACGACGTCGTGCTCCCCGATCGCGGGGTCATCACCAACTACACGGTCGTGCTGCCGGTGCAGTACCCCGGTCAGCGCGAGACCGAGCCGTTCGCCCGGGTGTCGGTGCTGCTCGATGGCGAGGAGGGCTTGTTGAACCTGCAGTCGGTCATCGGCATCCCGGCCGCCGAGGTGCATCCCGGCATTCGCGTGAAGGCGGTCTGGGTGCCCGAAGCCGAGCGCAACGTCGCCGAACTCGGCACCCGTAGCTGGGGATCGGTGGACGGTTGCATCGCCGGTTGGGAACCGACCGGCGAACCCGATGCCACGGGCGTCGACATCGGACGGGTGAGCTGACATGCCTGCAATCGGCCCACGAATTGCCGTGGTCGGCTACGCGCAGACCCCGATGGTCCGCCAGAGCGAGCAGGCCGAGGTCAAGCTGGTCCAGGACGTCGTGATCGCCGCGCTGAAGAACGCAGGCGTGCAGCGCAGCGAGGTCGGCTTCACCTGCTCGGGCAGTTGTGACTACCTGTCCGGCGGCACCTTCACCTTCGTCGCCAACCTCGATGCCGTCGGCGCCTGGCCGCCGATCCACGAGTCGCACGTGGAGATGGACGGCGCCTGGGCGTTCTACGAAGCGTGGGTACGCCTGCAGCACGGAGACATCGACACGGCGCTCGTGTTCGGCTCGGGGAAGTCCTCGACCGGCGATCTCAACTCCGTCATGCCGTTGCAGATGGACCCGTACTACCTGGCGACGCTCGGCGCGGATCCGATCACGCTGGCGGCGCTGCAGGCCCGCGCGGTGCTCGACGCCGGTGACGCGACGGAACGCGACTTCGCCGACGCCGCCGCCCGCAGCCGCACGAGCGCCGAGGCCAATCCCTACGCCCAGGTGAAGGGATCCGCCGGAGCCGATGCGCTCCTGTCGCAGTCCTACGTCCGCAATCCGCTGCGCGCCAGTGACCTTCCGCCGATCAGCGACGGTGCAGTAGCCGTGGTGCTCGCGACCGAGGAGAAAGCCCGGCAGCTGGCGGCCGCGGGCGGGTTCACGGCTGCCTGGATCACCGGCATCGACCACCGGATCGAGCCGCACTACCCAGGCGTCCGCGACCTGACGACCTCACCGTCCACCCGCAAGGCCGCGGACGTTGCCGGGCTGGCGAGCGGGCCGATCGAGGTGGCCGAGCTTTCGGCGCAGTTCTCCCACCAGGAGGGCATCCTCACGCGCTCCCTCGGGCTCGATGCGAGCACCGAGATCAACCCGTCCGGCGGGGCACTCGCGGCGAACCCGATCATGGCGACCGGGCTGGTGCGCATCGCCGAGGCCGCCAAGCAGATCCGGGAGAACGGGCGCCGGCGCGTCCTTGCTCACGCCACGAGCGGTCCGCTGCTGCAGCAGAACCTGGTCGCCATCCTGGAATCAGCACAGTCTGAAGGGAGCGCCCAGTGAGCGCCGAGCCCACCGCGATCGTCGGCATCGGCCAGACGAAGCACAAGACGCGGCGCGAGGACGTCTCGCAGGCGGGCCTGCTGCGTGAAGCCGCGCAACGGGCGCTCGATGACGCCAACATGACGTGGAAGGACATCGACACCGTCGTCATCGGCAAGGCACCTGACGCGTTCGAAGGCGTCATGATGCCCGAGCTCTATCTGGCGGACGCCCTCGGCGCGGCCGGCAAGCCGATGATGCGGGTGCACACGGCCGGATCTGTCGGTGGTTCCACGGGAATCGTCGCCTCGCACCTCGTGAGCAACCGCATCCACAAGCGGGTCTTAGCCGTCGCGTACGAGAAGCAGTCCGAGGGCAACGCGCAGTGGGGCCTCGGCGGCGGCAAGAGCGGGTCGATGGGCGCCGGTGGCATCTTCGCACCGTGGATCCGGGCTTACATCGAGCGCAGCGGGGCTCCCGAGCACATCGGGTGGAAGGTCGCCGTCAAGGACCGGCTCAACGCGCTGAAGAATCCGTACGCCCATCTGCAGCTGACCGACATCTCCATCGACAAGGTCCGCGAGTCGCCGATGCTCTGGGATCCGCTGCATTTCCTGGAGTCCTGCCCGTCCTCGGACGGCGCGATGGCTGTCGTCTTCACCGATGAGGCGGGCGGCAAGGCTGCAGCCGCGGCCGGCCGTACTCCCGCGTGGATCCTGTCGACCGCGATGCGTAGCGAACCGACTCAGTTCCCGCGCCGCGATCCGGTGCGCCCGGCGGCGGGCGTGCAGTGCGCTGCCGACGTGTACGCCGGTGCCGGGATCACCAACCCGCGCGAGCAGATCGACGTCGCCGAGCTCTACGTGCCGTTCAGCTGGTATGAGCCGATGTGGCTGGAAGGTCACGACATCGCGCCGATCGGCGAGGGCTGGAAGATGACCGACTCGGGCGAGACGGAGATCGGCGGTGCGTTCCCGGTCAACCCGTCAGGAGGCGTGCTGTCCTCGAACCCGATCGGCGCGTCAGGACTCATCCGCTTCGCCGAGGCCGCGCTTCAGGTACGAGGCATGGCCGGCGAGCACCAGGTCGACGATGCTCACGTCGCCCTGGCGCAGGCCTACGGCGGCGGCGCGCAGTACTTCGCGATGTGGGTGGTCGCCGACGCGCTGGACGCTGTCAGCCGCGCCTGATCAGGGGGTCAAGTCGGGCAGCTTCATGCTGAGGTTGGCCGCTTCGATGCCGCCGTCGACATCGAGCACCTTGCCGGTGACGTAGGCGGCGGCGTCCGACGCGAGGTAGAGCGCGGCGGCGGCGATCTCCTCGGGGACGCCGATGCGCGCCAGCGGCGTCTTCGACTCGAGCTCGGCCTTCAGTTCCGGGCTGCCGCTCACGATCTCCAGCGCCGAGGTGGCGATGGAGCCCGGCGAGATCGCGTTGACCCGGATCCGCGGGGCGAGGTCGGCGGCGAGCAGGTGGGTCATGTGGATCAGCGCGGCCTTGGCCGTGCCGTAGGCGACGTAGCCGCGATCGCGCACCCGGCCCATCGTCGAGGTGATGTTGATGACGGACGCGGCGGGCGAGCGCAGCAGGAGCGGAGTCGCCTGCTGCGTCAGGGAAAACGCCGTGGTGACGTTGAACATGAACGCCTCGTTGAACATCTTGGGCGTCGTGTCCAGGAACGGGGTAGGCATGCTGCCCCCGACGTTGTTCACCACGATGTCCAGCCGGCCGAACTCCTTCTCCGCGGCAGCCACCAACGCCTCGGCGGCGCCGGCCTCGGCGGAGTTCATGCAGAGCGCGACAGCGCGCCGCCCGGTCGCCTCGACCGCTTTCGACACCTCGTCGAGCTGGGATTGGGTACGCGCGCAGATCACCACATCGGCGCCGGCCTCGGCGAACCCGAGGGCGATGGCCGCCCCGAGCCCGCGTCCGGCTCCGGTGACGATGGCGACGCGGTCGGTCAGGGAGAAGGCATCAAGGATCACGTCGCCATCCTGCCTCGCTGGTGAAAGTCACCGGACGGCAGGGCTCCCGGGACCCGCCGCACACAATCCGATGCCCTTTCCCGGCGAACCCTTTTTTGGTCGAGCACACGATCCGGTTCATTAGAACCAAAGCAACGGATCGTGTGCTCGTAGGAAAAACCCTCGGCTCGGGGGAGGAAGCGTTTTGTGTGCGGGCCTCAGGCGGAGCCGAGCCCGCCCGAGAGTTCGCCGGACGAGGGCGGCGCAGAGAAGGCGTCGAGCCCGTCGAGCTGGTGGCCCATCCGTTCGCGCTTGGTCTTCAGGTAGCGCAGGTTTTCTGCGGTGACCGTCGGGGCGAGCGGGACGCGCTCGCTGATGGTCAGCCCGAAGCCCTCGAGCCCGGTGTACTTGGCGGGGTTGTTGGTCATCAGCCGCATCGGACCGACGCCGAGATCGGCGAGGATCTGTGCGCCGATGCCGTACTCGCGGTCATCGACGGGAAGGCCGAGAGCGATGTTGGCGTCGACGGTGTCATGGCCGAGATCCTGCAGCCCGTACGCGCGCAGCTTGTGGGCGATCCCGATGCCGCGCCCTTCCTGACCGCGCAGGTACACGCAGACACCTCGGCCGGCCCGCGCGATGGCGTCCATCGCCTGCGCCAGCTGAGTGCCGCAATCGCAGCGGCGGGAGCCGAAGACGTCGCCGGTGAGGCACTCACTGTGAACGCGTACCAGCACGGGTTCGGTGCCCGTCGGATCTCCGGCGACGAAGGCGAGGTGCTGCTCGCCGTCCAGGACCGACTCGAACGCGACCGCTTCGAAGGCTCCCCACTCCGTGGGAATGGTGGCCGAGCTGACCCGCTTGACCAGCCGCTCGGTGCGGTGGCGGTAGCGGACGATGTCGTCGATGGAGATGAGCAGCAGGCCGTGCTCGGCGCAGAACTCCACCAGATCAGGCACCCGGGCCATCGTGCCGTCGGCCTTGACGATCTCGCAGAGCACACCGGCAGGGCGCAGGCCGGCGAGGCGGGCCAGATCGACAGCGGCCTCGGTGTGGCCGGCGCGCTTGAGCACGCCTCCGCGACGAGCGCGCAGCGGGAAGATGTGGCCGGGCCGGCGCAGATCGCCAGGCACGGTAGCGGGGTCGATCAGGGTCTGGACGGTGAGCGCGCGGTCAGCGGCCGAGATACCGGTCGTCGTGCCGAAAGCGTCCACCGAGATGGTGAACGACGTGCCCTGGGAGTCGGAGTTGTCATCCGGCGGAACCATCAGCGGCAAGGAGAGGTCATCGAGCCGGTCGCCCTCGAGCGCGACGCAGACCAGGCCGCCGCAGCGGACGATGAACGCCATCTGCTCAGCGGTGACGAGCTCGGCCGCCATGATGACGTCGCCCTCGTTTTCACGGTCGGCATCGTCGACCACAACTACCGGCTCGCCCCGGGCGATCGCCGCCAGAGCGTCTTCAACGGCAGCGAACGGCGAGGTCACGACCCCGGTGCTCATTCGGATTCGCCTCGACCCGTAAAAACTAGAACGCGTTTCACATCAGGAGCGTAACCCCACGGAACGCGCGCTGTCACCCCGGGGTCGTGAGATGCACCTGACAATTCGCTTTACGATACGGCGCGCCGATCGGGTCGCCGGCCAGACCCCTTCGCCCCGAGCCCGCGGAATGGCCGTATGAATGCGCATAGTTGTCAGGCACCATTCAGGCAAGAGAGGGCAGGGCCGATGGCCACCAATGAGCACGTCGTGATCGTCGGCGGAGGGCTGGCGGGCTGGCGAGCCGCCGAAGAGCTTCGCGCCGCCGGTTTCGGTGGCCGCCTGACGCTGCTGTCCGACGAGGTGCACCCGCCCTACGACCGTCCCCCGCTGTCCAAGCGGCTGCTCAAAGCCGACGTCGAGCCCAGCCCGATCCACCTGGCGCGCGAGGGCAGCGACGAGACGACGCTCGACCTGGACCTTCGCCGCGGGGTTCGGGCCGTCGGGCTGCGACCCGGTGTCGTGCTCACCGAAGACGCCTCGGGAGACCCCGGCGAGGTGACGTACGACGCGCTCGTCATCGCCACAGGGGTGCGTGCTCGCGAACTGCCCGCGCTGTCCGGCCATCCGCGAGTGCACCTCCTGCGGACGTTCGACGACGTCCTCGCCCTAAGGCATTCGCTCGACACCGCGCAAAGCCTGCTCGTGGTGGGCGCCGGCTTCATCGGCGCGGAAGTGGCGACGGCAGCGCACGACCGCGGCGTGGCCGTGACGGTCATCGAGGCTCTCGAGGTTCCCTACCAGCGCACGCTGGGCGAGCTGCTCGGCGGCATCGTCGGCCGGATGGCCCGCCGGTACGGGGTCGCGCTGCATACCGGCACCGGGGTCGACGAACTCATCGACAGTGCCGAGAGTGTCCACGTGCGCCTCTCGAACGGCACGAGCATCGAGGCCGACATCGCCGTGGTCGGCGTGGGAACGCAGGTCAACGTCGAGTGGTTGCAGCACCCGGCCACCCCGGGCGCCGGCGGTTGGGAGACCGGGGTCACCTGCGACGGGGCCGGCCGTGCCCTGGGGCTCGACGCCTCGTTCGGTCGGGTCTACGCGCTGGGTGACGTGGCCGCCTGGCACGACGCGTCGCACGATCGCCACCTTCGTTTCGAGCACTGGACCACCGCCGTCGACCAGGCGCCGGTGCTGGCGCGCGCCCTGGTACGCGACCTGGCCGGCGAGCCCGCCGAGCCGGCGGAGCCGTTGCTGCCCTACTTCTGGTCAGACCAGTTCGGACGCAAGGTGCAGCTGCTCGGGCGGCCGGGTCTCGCCGACTCCGTCGAGCTGCTGCACGGCGAGGAGCCCGCCGATCCCGACGAGCCGGCCCCGCGCAAGCTGCTCGCCGGCTACTTCGCGGGCGACCGGCTCGTGGCCATCGCGGGTATCAGCGCGCCCGCCCTGCTCGGCCGGTATCGAGCGCTTCTGAACGAGGGTGCCTCACGCGGCAAAGTGCTCGCGTTCGCGGCCGAGACCGGCTGAGAACTCAGGCTTTCTCGCGTCCGTACACGACGCCCAAAAATCGCTCGATCGCCTCAGCCGTCGCCGCTGCGCGGACCGACCCGAAGAGGTCAAAAGCGTGCTGCGCCAAGGGAAGTTCGGCATAGGCGACCGTTTCCGGGGACATCTCGCGTAGCCGCTCGACGAACAGCCGGGCTTGCTCGACCGGGACCAGCGAGTCGTTCGTTCCGTGCAGCACGAACATCGGCGGCGCGTCAGGTCCGATCTGATAGAGCGGCGACGCGGCGTGGTAGGGCGCCGGGTTGTCCTTCAGCTTCCCCTTCACCACCATGCGTTCGAGCATCCGCGGCAGCCCGGAATGACCGACCCCGGTCTCATCGACCCAGTCGTAGACGCCATAGAGCGGGACGGCCGCCTTCACCGAGGTGTCGACGTCCTCGAAACCGGGCTGGTAGGCGGGGTCGTTCGGGGTCAGCGCAGCCAGTGAGGAGAGGTGGCCACCGGCCGAACCCCCAGTGATAGCAAGGAATTGCGGGTCACCGCCGTGCTCGGCAATGTTGGCGCGGATCCAGGCGATCGCCCGCTTGACGTCGATCAGGAAGTCGGGCCAGGTCGATTTCGGTGCCAGCCGGTAGCTCATCGCGACGCAGATCCAGCCGCGCTCGGCGAGATGGCTCATCAGTGGATACGCCTGCACCTGCTTGTTGCCCGTGATCCAGGCACCGCCCGGAACCTGAAGCAGCACAGGCGCTTTCGCGTCCTTGGGGAGGTCACGGTGACGCCAGACATCGAGCAGGTTGTAACGCCCGTGAGGGCCGTAGGCGACGTCGGTGTCCTGCGCGAAACGCTTGCGGATCAGCATCGAACGCACCGCGCCGGGCGCCTTGGGCGACGTCTGTTGTCCGGGCCAGGACGGGCGTCGGATGTCGTGCCGGTAGTCCGGGCCGAGCCCGTCGACGAGCGCCAACTCCAACTCACCTTCGACGCGATCGGCCGCGCGCCGCACCCCGAGGAGCCCGGCGACGCTGGCCGCCGTCAGCGCCAGGCCGGCGATCCCGCGGCGGCTCCTCACGTCACGCGGACGGGCCAGCGCGGCCGCCGTCGCCACCTGGAACATCGCCGCCTGCACCGGCAGTTCCGACACCGGCCAGGTGCTGAAGAAGACCAGCGGTGACAGCGGTCCGCGGCGCGAGATCGGCCGGTAGACGTCGAGGGTCGTGAAGGCTTCCAGCGCACCGGCGCGCAGCAGCCAGTCGCCGGGCTTGCGGCTCATGAGGCGGACTCGCCGCGCAGCAGACCGGCCCGCTTGCTCAGCGCGTAGGAACGCTTGGCCTGCCGGATCGGGTTGCGGTCCAGCCCGTTGGTGAGGTGGCAGAAGCTCAGCCCGGTCTGCGGATCCGCCCACGCGATCTGGCCGCCGACACCCGAGTGACCGAAGGCGCGCGATGAGGTCGTCGGGCCAAGGTCGTGGCGGCGCTCGCCCCTGCCGTCGTCGCCCTTGAGGACCAGGCCGCGGCTGCGGTTCGCCGGGTCGCCGGTCATCGGGTCGAGGAAGTGATTGCGGGCGACCGAGGTGACATCGGTCAGCATCGCCGGGTCCCACAAGCCGACCGGATCGTGCAGCAGGGCTTGGTAGAAAAGTGTCACGTCAGCAGCGTTCGAGATGCCGCCGCCGCCCGGTACGCCCGCCCTGCGGCCGTCGTCGGTGTTGAACTCCAGCAGGGTCGTGTCGTCGCTCGCGGCAGGGAGCTCGCGGATTCCGAGCGTGCGCTCGAGCTCGTCCGGGTCAGGCTTTTCACCCGAGATGGCGATGTCCGCAACGTCCGCCGCGTCCCCAGGTTCGACTCCCAGCGCGAGCGCTTCCAGCCCGAGCGGGATGAGGACGCGATCGCGTATCACCTCGCGGAAGTCGCGTCCCGTCGCGCGCTGGATCAGCTCGGCGAGCACCCAATGCCCCGAGGCGGGGTGGTATTCGAAGGCCGTGCCCGCGGGCCAGTTCAGCTTCCAGTCGGCGAAGCGGCGCAGCCGGCCCTCGCGGTCGTTCCACAGGCTCGGCGCCATCGGTGCGCTGGGGAAGCCGCCGGTGTGCAGGAGCACGTGCTCGAGGGTGACGGCGCCCTTGCCGTTGGTCGCGAACTCAGGAATGTCCTGCGCGACCGGACGCTCCAACTCGAGCAAGCCTTCGGTCAGCAACATCCAGCTGACCGACGCAACCACGGGCTTCGTCGCCGAGAAGATGACGTAGCGGCTGCCGGCCGGCGCCCCGTACGTCTCGTGCAGGACGACCTCGCCCTGATAGGCCACCGCAATCTGGCAGGAGGGAACATCGCCGGATTCGACACTCTGGCTAGCGCGCTGCCGAAGGCTTTCGGCGGTTCGCGGATCGATCGTCCTGTCCGTCATCCCGCCAACCCTACGAGCGGATCAGCCGCCTGCCTCGGGGTCCTACCTTCCTGGCGGTCTTGGCCACTTCCCCGTGACGCAGAACCTCGTCGAAGCCGGCGACCAGGCAGCGCTGGAAGAGCGCAGGGTCGGGGATCGCGGCCTCATCCAGGGTGACGCCGATCCCGCAGGTGCCGTTGTAGGAGAGCAGCACGAACATCACGGCGACACCTGGCGCAGGACCGAAGGAGAACATCCCCTCGACCCCGGCACCGGCCAGGTACACCTGGCTGGGGAACCCCGAGACGTTGCTCGCCTGCACATCGAGCTGCCCCTGCTGGCGGGCGATCTCGGCGAGCAGCACTGCGGGCGTGCGGGCAAAGACCCGGGCGAGCACATCGGTGGCGCCGTGTGCGGGCTCGGCGCGCCCTGCCGCCACGAGGTCGTGCACCTCGCGGATCCGCTCCCCGGGATCGACCTCACCGACGCGCGCGGCAAAGCGGACAGCGCTGAAATGGTTGCCGCCGGGTGAATCGTCGGTCGCGGCAGCGAGCCCGGTCGGACCTCCCGGGCGCCCGTAGACGGGGACCGCCATCGGCAGCCGTTCCACTTCGACGCCGAGCGCCTCGTGGTAGCGCCGCATCGCACCGAGCACTCCGGCGAGGTAGGCGTCGTTCACCGTGCCGCCCGCTTCACGCCCGGCCCGCTTGAGGCCTTCGAGCGGCACCTCGTGAACCAGCAGCCGGCGCTTCGTCCCGCGGCCACGCAGGGCAGGTGACGGGGCGGCGGCCGGGGGCGTGACGAGCCGGCCGAGCGAGCGGGCGAAATCCACTACCTGGCCCGCGGCATGCCCCGGGTCGACGGCGACGCGCAGCCCCGTGGTGGTCGCCCACATGCCGGCCCGTAGCGCATCGAGGGTCAGGTCTCCCGGCAGCTCGACGAGGCGGTCGCGTAACAAAGCGGCACGGCCCTTGCGCGGCGCCCGTCGCGCCGCGATCTGCTCCACGGCCTCACACGCCGGCTCGGGCTCCAGGTCCAACAACGCCAGGGCGATCTTCAGTACGCCGACACCGTCGCCGAGGGCGTGCGAGAACTTCCACAGCAGCGCCGCCCGCTCCCCTTCCAGACCCGGCTGCCGCAGGCCCTCGACGAGCGTCAGCTCCCAGAGCGGACGCGCCGGGTCGAGCGGGGCCATCGCCGCCAGCTCCGTCAGCGTCATCAGCTCGGCGAAGCCGCCCGGGTCGGGGACCCTGACGTGGCGCAGGTGATACGTCAGCTCGAAGTCCGGATCGTCGACCCAGTGCGGCCGGCTGATCGGCAGCAGCGGGCTGACGACGCGCTGGCGCAGGCGAGGCACCCGGCGGGCCGCGCGCTCGACCGTCGCCATCAGGGCAGGCCACTCGGGGGCGCGATCGAGCATGCACAGGCCGATGAGCGACGAGCGCCGCCGCGGATCCGCGTCGCCATGCAGCAGCAGCGTGTCGACGGGAGCCAGTTCCTCGTCCGGCGTCCCGCCCGCTTGCATCCCTCTAGCGTGCCTGATCCGGATGGCGGGAGCGTTACAAAGCGGGCAACCGTTCGGGTCGATTATTTGTAGCGGGCCCGCAGCTCGTGCTTGAGGATCTTCAGGGTGGCGTTGCGGGGCATGACGTCGATGATCTCGAGCTGCTCGGGGATCTTCTGCGTCATCAGGCCGTGCTCGCGCAGGTACGTCGCCATCTCCTCGAACGTGATGGACGGCCCGTCCGGGACGCTCTCCACGACCGCGCAGACCCGCTCGCCGCGCTCCTTGTCGGGCAGGCCGATCGCCGCGACGTTCGCGACCAGCGGGTGCTCATACAGCAGGTCTTCGATCTCCTTGGCGGAGATGTTCTCGCCCTTGCGGATGATGACGTCCTTGAGCCTGCCGGTGAGCGTGACGTGACCGTCGGCCCGCTGCACGCCGAGGTCGCCGGTGCGGAAGTAGCCCTGCTCGTCGAAGGCGGCCGCGTCCAGCTCCGGGTCGGTGTAGCCGTGGAAGACCACCGGCCCGGCGATGCGCACCTCGCCTTCGGTGCCCGTCGCTGCCTCCTCGCCGTCGGCCGCGACGATCCGGAGTTTGGTGCCGCGGACCGGGGCGCCCTCGGTGTAGGCCAGCTGATCGTCGGAGTCCTCGGGAGAGGTCTGGGTGATCATCGGCACCTCGGTCATGCCGTAGCCATGGGCGACCACGACGCCCATCTCGCGTTTGATCTCGAAGAAGATCTCCGGTGGCTTGGGCGCGCCGCCTCCGGACAGGACGCGCAGCGTCGGGACCAGCGGGCTGGTGTCGCCCGAGGCCACCTTCGCGCGATGCAGCGAAAGGAAGGTCGAGTAGAACGCCGTGCTGCCGCCGGCCATCGTGGCGCCGACGCGATTGAGCACGCCGACGACCGTCGTCGGGTCGAACGCCTCGATCAGGATCGCCGGGAAGCCCTGGGTCAGCATCGTGACGAGGTAGTCGGGGCCGCCGATGTGGGCGAACGGGAACGCGATCGAGCCCACGTCGGACGGTGACATCTCCAATGCCACCGCCAGTCCGATGCCGCCGGCCAGCAGCGTGCCGTCACTGTGTCGGACGCCCTTGGGATCGCTCGTGGTGCCCGACGTGTAGTAGATCCAGCGCACGTCATCGGCGGAGGTCGGCGCCGGGGGCAGCCCGGCCGGATCGGCCTCGGGCAGGTCGTCGTACGCGACGAGGATGCGCGGCTTCTTATCCATCCCACCGGCGATGCGCTCGGCCATCGCGAGGTAGTCGAAGCCGCGCCAGGTGCCGGGCACGATGACGAGGTCGGCGCCGGTCTGGCGGACCGCGAAGCCGACCTCGCGCTCGCGGTAGATGTGGATGATCGGGTTCTGCACGGCTCCCAGACGCGCGAGCGCCATGGACAGGATGACCGTCTCGATGCGGGTCGGCAGCTGCCAGGTGACGGGGGTGGCGGGGCCGACCCCGAGCTCCATCAGCCCGGCGGCGACCCGCTCGGCCTTGGCGGCGAACTCGCCGAAGGTCAGCGCGCGTTCGGATTCGTCGAAGAGCATCGGCGCGTCAGGGGTTGCCTCGGCGCGGCGGCGCACCAGCTCCCAGAGGGTCGAGACGTCATACAGCGGCGAAGGGTTCGGCCCGGTGGCCACGACAAGCTCCCAGCGGTCGGTTGGTGTGAATCGGTGGCTGAATCGGTGAAGGTCGAGGGATTACGAGGTTGGCGTGGACCGGGTACGGCGCTGCCGCGTCCCCCGTCCAGGATTGTCCTTTGCTGCGCTGTCCTGCTCCGCGGCGGCCTTCAGGCGAGCGATCGCGGCCGCGAAGCTCTCGGTGATCTGGCCGACGTCCTGCACCGACTCGCGGCAGGCGATGACGCCGATGTCGACGCTCTCCTGGTAGCTCATCACCGTGATGTTGAGGCCGGTGCCCTCGAAGATCGGGCCGTGCGGATAGAACGCCACGAGTTCGGCGCCGTTCATGTACAGCGGCATGGGCGGGCCGGGGACGTTGGAGACGATCACGTTGTAGACCGGCCGGTGCATGTCGGCGAGGTTCCAGCTGGAGTAGAGCCGGGCGGCGAGATTGAGCAGCCGGCGCGGGGCGAACTCGGCGAGCTCCATGATGGTTTCGGCGCCCATCGCCTGGTGCAGTTCCTTCGCCTCGCGGGTGTCCTCCTGGACCGCGCGCAGCGCCAGCACCGGGTCGACCTCGGTCGTGGGCAGCCGGACGAACATCGCCGAGACCTTGTTGCCGCTGACCCGGTCGGACTCCTGCACCGACACCGGGAGGGTCGCGATGAGCGGGCGGTCCGGCACTCCGCCGTGATCGTGCAGCCACTCGCGTAGCGCCAGCCCGCAGGCGGTCAGGACGACGTCGTTCACCGTGCAGCCGTACGCGTTCTTGATCGTCTTCAGGTCCGACAGCGTGGTGCGCCCGTACGCGACGGTGCGCTGGCCGCAGATCGCCCCGTTGAACGGGGTGTCGGGCGCCGTGAACGGAAGCGCCGGAGTCGGCCCGCTCTGGGGGCGGAAGAGCGCGCCGCGGGCCAGCCCGAAGGCACCTCGCGCCGCCCCGACCCCGGCCCGAACGAGAGTGGCCGGGCGAAGCAGCGCACCGGGAAGTGCTCCGGCGAGCAGCCGTACCGGCGAGGGGAGCAGCGGTGGTGCCCAGTCTTGCGGCGGCGACGGCGCCCGGCCCTCGGGTGTGACGTCGAAGAGCCGGGAGATCAGGTCGGCGCCCGTCACGCCGTCCATGAGGCTGTGGTGGGTCTTGGCGACGACGGCCACATAGCCGCTTTCCAGGCCCTCGACCACCCACGTCTCCCATAGCGGCCGGTCACGATCGAGCGCGCGGCCGGCGACGTCGGCGACGAACTCCGCCAGCTCGTCACGGCCTCCCGGCGACGGCAACCCGGCGCGGTGAATGTGGGCGTCGAGGTCGAAGTCGGGATCGTCGACCCACAGCGGGAGCGCCAGCCCGAACGGCACGTGAACCAGCCGGCGCCGGTAGGCCGGGATCTCATCGAGGCGATCGGCGAAGTGCTGGCGGATCTTTCCGTAGGTGTAGCCGCCCGGCACTCCCGACGGATCCACCACCAGAACGGCCACCACGCTGTTGTGCATGCGCTTGGTCTCCATGTCGACGAAAAGCGCGTCGACCGCGCTCAACCTCTGCATGGGCTTCACCTCTCGTCAGCCGCCTTTCGCCGTCCGACCATCTAACCCGCTCACGCCTCGGCGGGCAGCAGGCCCAGCTCACGCCCGGCATCCGCGACGTGAATCGTCTTCCCATTGCGGACGCGAGAGCCCTCGGCCGACAGCAGCCAGACGAGCACCTGCCCGACCAGCTCCGGCGGGTTGCCACGCTCGGCGATCCAGGCGAGGTGGGGCTGTGACGTGACCCGCTCGGTCGCGATGAATCCCGGCTGCAGGTTGTAGGCGCGGATGCCGGCGTCGCCGAGTTCGGCGGCGATGACTCCCGCGGCGCGATGAAAGCCGCCCTTGGAAACGGCGTAACCGAGCGCCCATCCGCCGTCGCCGAGCGGCCCGGGCGGCGAGACCATGCCGGCCATCGACGTGACGTTGACGATCGTTCCGCCGCCCCGGGAGACCATGGCCTGCAAGGCCCGCTGGGTGATGGCCAGCTGGGCAGTGAGGTTGGCGGTGATGCGCTTTTCCAGGTCGCTCATCGACACGTCGAGGAAGTGCTGATCGTTGCCGGAACCGACATAGATCGCGTTGTTCACCAGCACATCGAGATGGCCGAATTCGGTCAGCACCGACTCCACGGCAGGTACGAGCGACTCGCGATCGAGCAGGTCCAGCGGAACCGCGAACGACCGCACGCCGAGCGCCTCGATCTCGGCCGTGGTCGTCGCCAGGCTGCCGGGCAGGCCTTCGTCCGAGGTGCCCTCGTGGACGGTCCGCGCCGTCACGGCGACGTCGTAGCCCGCACCGGCAAGCGCGAGAGCGCAGGCCCGCCCGATCCCCCGGCTCGCGCCGGTCACCATCGCCGTCGGACGTTGCGCTGCGGCGCCGTTCGAACCAGTACTCACTCGGGCAGCACCGGCGCCCAACTCGAGCCGTTGATGTGCGAGCCACCGTCGACGAAGAGCGTGTTGCCGGTGAGGTAACGCGCGCCCTCGCTGCCGAGGAACACCGCGACCGGAGCGATGTCGTTCTCGGGATCGCCGAGTCGTCCCATCGGGTTGGCGGCATCGCCGGAGGCCTCGATCTCCGGGTGTTCGGAGACGACGCGCAGATACGCAGCGCTCTTGGCCGCCGGGCAGATCATGTTGATGCAGATGCCGGTGTAGGCCCACTCACGAGCTGCGGTCCGCGAAAGCGCGCGCAGCGCCTCTTTCGCCGAGTTGTACTCGGTCGAGCCGATGTGCGCGTTGACGCCGTTGAGCGAGCACATGTTGATGACCCGGCCGTAGCCCTGCGCCTTCATGACCGGGAAGGCCGCCTTCATCGCCCACCACGGACCCCAGTAGCCGATCTTGAAGCCGTACTGCAGGAGCTCGTCGGACTTGTTCTCGATGCGGCTCAGTTCCCCGCCGCTCCAGGCATTGTTGACGAGGACGTCGATCGTCCCGAACTGCTCGACGGTCTGGTTCACCGCCGCTTCGACCTGTTCCTTCACCCCGACGTCGCACAGCACAAAGCTGGCCTCGCCGCCGGTTTCCGCCGACAGGTCGGCGGCCGTCTTGATGCCCAGCGGCTCGTTGAACTCGGCGATGACGACTTTGGCGCCCGCCTTCAGATAGGCAGCGGCGATGCCGCGCCCGATGCCCTCACCGCCGCCCGTGATCATCGCCACGCGACCGTCGAGTTGTCCCATTGCTGCTAACCCTCCTGACCGAGAAGGAGCGCACTGGTCGGCACTCCGGTTCCGCCCGTGACGAGCACGTTGCTGACGTGCTCGACCTGGTTCACCGACGTCCCGCGGATCTGCCGGACGCCCTCCGCGATGCCGTTCATCCCGTGCAGGTACGCCTCGCCGAGCTGGCCGCCGTGGGTGTTGATGGGCAACCGGCCGCCGAGCTCGATGGCCCCGTTCGCGATGAAGTCCTTGGCCTCACCCCGCTTGCAGAAGCCGAATTCCTCCAGCTGCGGCAGCACGAACGGGGTGAAGTGGTCGTAGATGATCGCCGTCTGGATGTCGTCCGGACCCAGGCCCGAGCTCTCCCAGACCTGCCGCGCGCAGATGCCCATTTCCGGGAGTCCGGTCAAGCTCTCGCGGCCGTAGGAGCGCATCATCTGCTGCTCGCCGGCGATGGCCTGCGCCGCTCCATTGATGACGGCCGTCTTGCCGGGAAGGTCTCGCGCCCGCTCGACGGTGGTCACCAGAAGCGCCTGGCCGCCGTCGGTCTCCTGGCAGCAGTCGAGCAGGTGCAGCGGCTCGACGATCCAGCGGCTCGCCTGGTGGTCGGCCAGCGTGATCGGCTGGCCGTAGAAGTGCGCTGCCGGGTTGGTGGCGGCGTGCTTGCGGTCAGCCACCGAGACGGCCCCGAAGTCCTCGCTCGTCACGCCGTACTCGTGCATGATCCGGGTCGCGAACATGGCCACCCAGGAGGCCGGGGTGAGCAGGCCGTAGGGCGAGGTCCAGGCGAACTGCGCCTCCTCCGCCGTGAGCCCGGCCGGCCGGTCCTGGACACCCGAGCCGAAGCGCCGGCCCGAACGCTCGTTGAACGCCCGGTAGCACAGCACGTAATCGGCGACGCCTTCGTTCACCGCCATCGCTGCGAGCTCGACCGTCCCGCAGGGCGCGCCGCCGCCGAAGTGCACCCGGCTGAAGTGGCGGAGCTCCCCGATCCCGAGGCCACGCATGATCTCGTTCTCGGGGTTCGTCTCCATGGTGTACGTGACGAGCCCGTCGACCTTGTTCGTCGGCAGGCCGGCGTCCTGGCAGGCCGCGGTGCAGGCCTCGATGGCCAGCTGCAGCTCGCTGCGTCCGGAATTCTTGGAGAACTCGGTGGCGCCGATTCCGACGATCGCGGTGTTTCCGGCGTACTTGTGGCGGGTCACTGGGCAGCCTTCTTCGGATAGTCGGATCCACCTGGCAGGAGCAGTTCGACCGTGCCTGAGACGTGATCGCCGAGGCTGTTGCGGGCGCGCACCTTGACCACCACGCGGCCGGTAGCGGCATCGGCTTCGATCACCTCGCCGGTGAACGTCAGCGGGTCATACGGATACGCGGGAGCGCCGAGTCTGACGCGTGTGGCCGTCACGATCTGCTCCGGGCCGGCCCAGTCGCCGACGTAGCGGGCCATGAGCCCGACCGAGGTGTTGATGTTCAGGAAGATGTCTGCCGAACCGCGCGCGTGAGCGAGATCGCGGTCGTGATGGACGTCCTGGAAGTCACGCGTCGCGAGGGCGCCGCTGACTACCTGCGTCGGCGGAATGTCCTTGACCCACAAGGGCAAATGCTCGCCGACGCTCACGCTGTCGGCGGTGCGGGTCGTCTCACGGCGCTGCGGAGCAGCAGGGCGGAACTGCGGGATCGTGATCGAGCCGCGCGAGTCGGTGGCGCCCTCGACGAGGGCCGGATGCGAGTCGAGCCACGTCACCTCGAGCGGCATCCCGATCTCGAGCGCATCACGGTCGACGCCCACGATGTTCGAGACCAGCCGCGGCCCTTCCTCGAGCTCGACCAGCCCGACGATCACCGGGTACTTGAAGCCGGGCGCCTGCGGATAGTGCGGCAGCGCAAAGGAATACAGCCGCCCGCGTCCGGAGACGACCTCGTACTCCAGATCCCACTTGCCGGTCGTGGGGTTGCGCTTCGGGCCGGGCGGGTGGAAGAGCTCGCCGGTCGCCGGGTCGCGCTGCATGCGTAACTCATGCTTGCGGCAGCCCTCCCAGAAGAACTCGTTGTCCAGGTTGATGCCGGGGCGCGGGCGAAGGTTCGGTGACGGGTCGACCGCCTTGCTCGCCCCTGCGGCCGGCTGGCGTCCGGTGCCGGGCTTGAACTTCAGGATCCGGAAGAGGACGTCGCCGACGTGCTCGCCCTCGGTGGTGGTGTAGCGCTGGCGGGTGGTGACGAAGTGGCCGACACCGAGTCCGGTCGCTTTCTCCTGCGAGACGTCCTCCAGGCTCAGCACCTTCTGCAGCACGTCACCGGGGCGCAGGTACCGGGTCACCTCGAGCTCGGAGTTGACGGCCACGACGGAGGTGAAGCCCCGCGACTCGAGCGTTTTGATGGTCTGCGCCTGGGGATCGTCGCCGGAGCGGGTCTGCTTCAGCCCGGCCCGGTCCCAGATGTCGAGCGTCACGGGCGGCGCCACGATGCCGCCGTGGATCGACGCGGCCGCTGCGACGGGATCGGTGTAGACGGGGTTGTCGTCACCCATCGCGTCGCACCAGTCGGCGATCGCCGGAGCGTTCACCGGATGGCGGGCGACCACAGGCGCGCCGGCCGAACCGATCCGCGAGCGGGCCTCGGCCAGGAATTCTGGATCAGGGGTAGGTGGGGCTTCGGAAGGTTCTGCACTCAAGGCGCTCACGCGGTTCCCCTCGGCGTTCCGGATGGTTTGGGTTGGGTGACGGAGAGTCGGGCGACGAGTTCGGTGAGAGCTGCGGCGATCTCGCCGCGACGCTCGGGTGGCAGATCGCGTAGCGCCTCGGCGAGCTGGCCGGCCATGAACGTTCTCATCCGCTGGTGGGCCTCGAGGCCGCCGCTGGTGACGCTGTAGAACGCCACCCGGCCGTCGGCCGGGTCGCTGGTGCGCTGCACGTAGCCGTCGGACTCCAGCTGCTGCAGCGCCCGGCTGGCGGTCGGCTGCGAGAGGTCCATGCGCGACGCGAGCTTCGACACCGAGACCGGGCCGAGCTCAAGGGCGGCGTCCAGGAAACGCAGGTTCGTCCGCGAGATCGCGACCCCGCTCCCACGCACCCGGGCATCGTGCACCCGGGTCGAGGCCGTCAGGCGCACCAGGTCGGACAGGCCCTGCTCGATGCGTTCCACATCTCCGGTGGCCGGGGGACGGCGGCGGCGCGCGCTGCCGGCCTGGATCGTCACGGGCCCGACCTTAGAGTTACTTCCATACGTCATGCAAGTTTCTGCCCCGGGCGCTCGAAGGGCGACGCGGCCGTCAAGTTGTCGATGGAGTTGATTCGGGGTACGGCGTTTCGCCGCGACTCGCCGGGTTTCGAGACCGTCGCCGTGATTCCGGTAGCAAAGTTGACGGTCCATCCCGCCGGAGCGGTGGGATCGGCGTCAGTTACGTTGTGCACCGCGCGTGCGGCCAGTGATCGTTGCGGAGCAAGGAGCGAGTAGATGGGATCTCCCGAGCAGCCGACCACCAGCCTCGAGGGCGGGGTCGCCATCGTCACCGGCGCGGGTCAGGGGCTGGGGCGGGTCGAGGCGCTGGCGCTCGCAGCGGGCGGCGCCAAGGTCGTCCTCAATGACATGAGCGCCAAGGTCGAGGACGTGGCCGACGAGATCCGCGCGGCCGGCGGCGAAGCGACCGTTTCCCGCGGTGATGTCGGCGACTGGAACTTCACCGGGTCGCTCATCGACACCGCGGTGCAGACGTACGGCTCGCTCTCGATCCTGGTCAACAACGCCGGCTTTACCCGCGACAAGATGATCTTCTCGATGACCGAGGAGGCGTTCGACGACGTCGTCCGGGTGCACCTGAAGGGCCACATGGGCACCTGCCGCGCGGCCACCGCGTACTGGCGTGAGGCGTCCAAGGCCGCAGGCGGTCCGGTGTGGGCGAGCATCATCAACACCGCGTCGGAGTCGTTCCTTTTCGGTGCTCCCGGGCAGCCCAACTACTCGGCCGCCAAGGCCGGCATCGTCGCCATCACGCTGTCGATCGCCCAGAGCTGCGCGAAGTACGGCGTGCGCGCCAACGCCCTCGCGCCCCGGGCCCGCACCGCGATGACCGAGCCGATCTTCGGGCCCGCGCCCACCGATCCCGAGGGCGGGATGGACCCGATCAGCGTCGATCACATCGCCCCGGTCGTGGCCTGGCTCGCCTCCCCAGCCGCGAGTCACGTGACCGGGCAGGTGCTGCTGACCTACGGCGGCAAGGTCGCGATCATTTCCGCCCCGTCGGTCGAGGCGACCTTCGCCAGCGGCGGGCTCACCTGGACCCCGGACGAGCTGGACGTCACGGTGGGCGCCGAACTGGAACACGGCGAGCACCCCGGCTTCGGCGTACCGGTCACCCTCAAGATCTGACAAGAACCGGAGCCGCCACACATGCACGTCTCGATGACCCTTCCGACCATGCTTCCGCAGGGCCGCGCCGAATTGCTGGCGTGGTGCGCAGCCGTCGATGAAGGCCCGTGGACCAGCCTCGCCGTCCCCGAGCGCGTCACCTACACCAGCCACGCGCTCGTGCCTCAACTGGCCGCCGCAGCCGCGCTCACTGAGCGGGTACGGCTCTGGACGACGATCGTGATCCTGCCCGCTCACCCGCCGGTGCAGGTCGCGAAGGACATGGCGAGCGTCGACCAGATCGCGTCAGGACGATTGACGGTTGGCGTCGGGGTCGGCGGTCGCGAGCACGACTACCAAGCGATCGATGCTCCGTTCACGAGGCGCTGGCAGCGGATGGACGACGGGGTCGCGACGATGCGACGCGTGTGGGCGGGCGAGCCGCCGTTCGAGGGAGCCGACCCGGTCGGGCCACCGCCGGTGCAGCCGGGAGGGCCGCCGCTGATCGCCGGTGTGATGGGGCCGAAGGCGCTGGCGCGTGCCGCGCACTGGGCTGCGGGAGTCGATGACGGCGCGACGGTCACGGCCGTCAATCAAGAGACCTTCGGGGCCAACGTGGAGCGCATCCGCGCGGCCTGGAAGGACGCGGGGCGCGAGGAGCCGCCGCACATCTCGGCCAGCCTCTGGTACGCCCTCGGCGACGGCGCGGCGGAGCGATTGCACGGCTACGCGTACACGTACATGAAGCTCATGGGGCCCGAGATCGCCGAATACATGGCCGGCGCGTGCACGGCGTCGACGCCGGAGGCGCTGCGGGAAAACATGGCTGCCGCCAAAGCCGCGGGCTGTGACGAGATGTTCCTGGTGCCGACCACGACCGACGTCACCGAGCTCGACCGCACCCGCGACGCCCTCGGCATATGAGCGAATCCTCAGTCACCATCGAGCGAAACGTCCCCGGCGTGGCCACCGTGGTGCTCGACCGTCCGGACAAGCTGAACGTCTTCTCCGGCGGGATGGGCGCCGATCTGTCAGCCGCCTACGTCGAGTGCGACGCCGATCCTGACGTCCGGGTCATCGTCCTGACCGGCCGCGGCCGGGCGTTCTGCGCCGGCGCCGACATGGCCCCGGAAAGCGCCTCATTCGGTACTCCCGGGGCCGGCTTCTCCTCCCAGCCGCTGCAGACTCCCGCCTGGGCGCTGAGCACTCCCGTCATCGCCGCCATCCAAGGACATGCGATCGGCATCGGCTACACGATCGCGTTGCAGGCCGACATCCGGATCGTCGCCGAGGACGCGAAGCTCGCGATCCCGCAAGCCCGGCGCGGCATGATCGGCGACGCCGGCTCGCACTGGACGGTGCGACGCTTCGCCGGCCAGGCCGTCGCCGCGGATCTGCTGCTGACCGGACGGACCTTCCGCGGCACCGAAGCCGTCACGCTCGGGCTGGCCTCGCGGGCGCTCCCGGCGCAGGAAGTGCTGCCCGCGGCTTTGGAAATCGCGTCGGACATGGCACGTGCCGCCTCGCCGGCCTCGCTGGCCCTCTCCAAGCGGCTGCTGTGGGCCGACCTCGGACTGGACGAGGTCATCCGGCGCGAGAGCGGCTACCACCGGCTCCTGATGGGAACGCCCGACGCCGCCGAGGGCCCGAGGGCCTGGCTCGAGCGTCGCGATCCGCAGTGGACGATGACCGCCGCCGACGTCCTCGAAGGAGCCCGCGCCGTCGACGAGGACGCCTAGGACTGGCGGGTCAGCTTGCGAGCTTGCGGTGATCCCAGGAGACGGTCTTCTCCACGTGCAGCTTCACGACGACCCGCTTGCGCAGCATGATCTCCACGAACGGCTTCATTTCCTCGGTGTACGGCGCGTTGTACCGCGAGAAGACGCTGACGCCGAGCTCCCAGATGCGATCGGGATCCTCGACGATCTCGCCCGTTCCGACGAGCTCGACCCCGCGAAGCTGGTCGTAGGTGTCGCCGGTCTCGACCATGACCGTCAGGCGCGAATCGCGACGCAGGTTGGCCACCTTCTGCGACTTGGCCTTGGTTTCGAAAGCGACGGCGCCTTCGAGGAATCCGTACCACATCGCCACCATGTGGATGCGGCCGTCCTTGTCGATGGTCGCCATCGACATGCTGTTGCGCTCGGCAAGGAAGGCGTCGATCTCCTCCTGCGACATCTTGATCTTGTCGCGCTGGTTGACGCCACCACCCATGCCAGTGTTTGCGGGCACCGGGGCTGCAGGACTCGTCACGTGATCTCCACTTTGATTGCCTTGGGCAACTTCTCGTTACGTCGTTTGTACGCGACACCGCTCTCCTGCGCGGCGCAGGGGTGCGGCAGACTGAGCCGGTGCTGCGAGCCGTGCTTTTCGACTTCGGAGGGGTCTTCACCCTCTCGCCCTTTCCCGTCATCGCCGACGCGGCTCCCGAGCTCGGGCTGACCCCCGAAGCGGCGCTCGAGCTCTGCTTCGGGGTCTACGACCGCGACGGCGACCACCCGTGGCACCGGCTGGAGCGCGGCGAGATCACGCTTGAAGCGGCGCGCGCCGAGCTTTCCGCCCTCGCCAGGGAGCAGGAGATCGAGATCGACATCCTGGCTCTGTTCGGCCGGATGGGAAGGCCCGACCCCGATCGCGAGACGATGGTGGAGGGCGCGCGTCAGATCCGCGAACGCGGCCTGCGCACGGCTCTGGTCACCAACAACGTCGCCGAATTCGGTGACGGCTGGCGCAAGATGGTGCCGGTCGACGAGCTCTTCGAAGTCATCATCGACTCCTCCGCCGTCGGGGTGCGCAAACCCGACCCGCGCATCTTTCAGCTCGCGCTCGACGCCCTGGGCGTCGCGGCGCAGGAGGCCGTCTTTGTCGACGACCATCCGGGCAACATCAGGGCCGCCGAGTCGCTCGGCATGGTCGGGATCCTGGTGGGACCCGACCGGCCGCAAGCGCTCGTCGCTCTCAACGAAGCGCTTGCGGCGGCAGGCAATCCCGCGGCCTGAGGCCGCGGGTCAGGCTCAGGCTCAGGTGATGTCGAGGCTGAGCATCTTGATGGCGTTGCCACGCACGATCTTGTAGACCTGCTCGGCTGACAGGCCCTCCATCATTTCCTCGGCGACCTTCTTGGTGTGCGGCCACGTCGAGTCGGTGTGGGGGTAGTC
>DATAZK010000235.1:0-4979 GCA_036272075.1 Frankiaceae bacterium | reverse complement strand
GGTGTTCAGCGCCACGCTGGGGTGACCGCGGCTGGACTAGCGGGTCTCGCGGTGCGCGGTGTGGCAGCGGCAGTTCGGGCAGAACTTCTTCAGCTCAAGACGGTCCGGGTCGTTGCGCCGGTTCTTCTTGGTGATGTAGTTCCGGTGCTTGCACTCCTGGCAAGCCAGCGTGATCTTCGGCCGGACGTCGGTGGCAGCCACAGTGAGTGCCTTTCTAAAGGAAAGCTAGGTCGATCAAGGTTACCGGACATGGAGGGCGAAGCCCCCCAAACATGGTTCTGGTAGCGGAGACCGGACTTGAACCGGTGACACAGCGATTATGAGCCGCTTGCTCTGCCTGGCTGAGCTACTCCGCCACGTGAGACGACACAAGAGTACCCGATCTTGCGGGCCGGCTGCATCGCAACCGGTTGTCCACAGCGCCCGGCGTGTTGTCCACGTCGGAATCCCCTGAGGAGACTGTCGTATCCACATCATCGCAACAAGTTGCGCACAGGTTATCCACAAGGATCAACCGATCGGCCGGTCGGGCCGGGCGTCCGTGGTGGTCAGGCCCTTATCCACACATGCTCAACAAGTTGCCCACAGACCCTCAACAACTTAGCCGCAGGTTATCCACAGGCACCGCGGCTCGGTTGACCAACCGATCCCGGTTACGGGACCATTTTTCGGTGCAAATGACCGAAGCGTTCGCCTCGGCCGTCTTCGTCAAGGTCCCGCTGAGCGAGCTCGAAGGCGCGCTCGAACGGGCCGCGCAGAAGGCCGAGGAAGCGGAAGAGCCGACTACCGCCGGTGACGGCGACGGCGAGCCTCCGGCACCTACCTAAACCCCCTCGAATGTCAGACGCTCGATCTAAAATTCGAGTATGAGAACTAAAGAAGAGCTTGATCGTTTGCGAGAGCGAGCAATCGCCCTTCGCCGCGAAGGCAAGTCCAATCGAGAGATCAAGGCGATCCTCGGGCCATTGAGCACCAGCACGTTGACCAGCCTCCTGCGAGGAGTTCCTCCGCCCGACTGGACGCGTCGCCCGAATGCCAAGGACGACCTACGCGAAAAGGCCCGCAGTCTGAGGAACCTGGGACTCGACTACGACGAGATAGCGGCCAGACTCGGCGTCTCCAAGAGTTCGGTCTCCCTGTGGGTAAGAGACCTTCCCACCCCGCAGGGGCTCAGCCTCCGGGAGGTACGCGAGCGCGCAGCGGAGGGATCCCGCCAGTACTGGGCAAAGGAGCGCAAGGTGCGCGCCGCGCGCCGCGCGAACGAGCGCGCCGCCGCCGCAGCCGACATTGGCGAGCTCAGCGACCGAGAGATCGTCATCGCCGGGGCCATCGCCTACTGGTGCGAGGGCGCGAAGACTAAGCCATACGCCCGAGGCGACCGGGTGATCTTCACAAACAGCGATCCTCGGCTGATCTTGTTTTTCCTCCGTTTCCTCGATGCGGTTGGGATCTCTCGGAGCGACCTCAGATTCTGCCTGCAGATCCACGAAACCGCCGACGTCGCCGGCGCTCAGCGCTTCTGGATCGAAGCGACCGGCAGCGGAGACGAGCAGTTTCTGCGCCCGACCCTCAAACGCCACAACCCCAAGACCACGCGGAAGAACGTCGGCGACGGCTATCACGGGTGCCTCAGGATTGAGGTTCGCCGCGGCACACGGCTCTATGGCCGGATCGAAGGTTGGGCTACTGCCGTGATGGCGCATCCAACGGGAGACGAAGGTCAGGTATCGAACCCAGCTTCGTAGCTCTACAGCTCCCGGGAGAGGATTCGAACCTCTGTTAAGTGAGCCAAAATCACTCGTCCTGCCTAGCTAGACGACCCGGGATCGCTGCCATCAATCTTACTGGGAACGCGGCCTGCAGCGGCGCGGAAGAGGGCGGCCGGAACGGCCACGTTTGCCGACTTCGGCCCACGGTAGGTGAGGAACGAGGGCGCCCGCTCACTGCGGGCTCTGCCAACGATGGTTTTACCTGCGCTTTTGGAAGAGTTCACCTGGGGCCCTTGCGTAACCTACGGTGTCGTAGGCTACGGTTACGTAAGCGTACAAGTTAGCGGCCCGCGGGCGCCTCACCCACAGGGAGATCCATGGCAACGGCAACCAACCTGAGTGTCCCCAAGTCCGATTTTGAAGATCAACCGGCCTCGCTGGCTCAGCGGATCATAGTCGGCGTATTCGTGGGCGTCCCGACGCTGGCGCTCATCGCCGCGATTCCGTTCGCCTGGGGGTGGGGGCTTGGCTGGCACGACGTCGTGATCGCGGCCGTCTTCTACTGGATCACCGGGCTTGGCATCACCGTCGGCTACCACCGGTACTTCACCCACGGCTCGTTCAAGGCAAAGACTCCGCTGCGGGTCGCGCTGGCGGTCGCTGGCACCATGGCCATGCAGGGCCCGGTGCTCACCTGGGTCTCCGACCACCGGCGGCACCACAAGTACAGCGACAAGGAAGGCGACCCGCACTCGCCGTGGCGGTACGGGAATGACACGAAGGCCCTAGCCAAGGGACTTATGTTCGCGCACCTGCTCTGGCTGTTCGACCCGAACCAGACGTCGGAGGAGAAGTACTCCCCCGACCTGCTCGCCGACAAGAACATCCGCCGGGTGAGCAGCCTGTTCGCCCCGATTGTCGGAGTCTCGCTGCTGCTCCCGGCACTGA
Source organism: Frankiaceae bacterium (assembly GCA_036272075.1). GTDB lineage: Bacteria > Actinomycetota > Actinomycetes > Frankiales > Frankiaceae > DATAZK01. The sequence goes on along the minus strand of DATAZK010000235.1, from coordinate 2,322 downwards.
TCGGCGGCCTGTGGGGGATGTCGTGGCACGGCGCGATCACCGCGTTCTTCTGGGCCGGCCTGGTCCGCATCACCTTCCTGCACCACGTGACCTGGTCGATCAACTCGATCTGCCATACGTTCGGCGACGAGGACTTCCAGACCCGTGACAAGTCGCGGAACGTCTCCTGGCTTGCCATCGCCTCGTTCGGCGAGTCCTGGCACAACCTGCACCACGCGGACCCGACCTGCGCGCGACACGGCGCGCTCAAGGGCCAGATCGACCAGTCCGCCCGGGTGATCCGGTGGTTCGAGCAGCTCGGCTGGGCTTACGACGTGCGCTGGCCGGACGAGGCCAGGCTGACCGCCAAGCGTCCCGCCACGGCGACGCGCAGTCTCGGATCGATGACCAAGCGCAGTGTCAAAACGGTAACCCGTGCTGACAAGGCGGCGGCATAACGCGATGATGTTTCGGTGACCGAACAATCCCCCAAACCCAACCGAAAGCGGATGACCGGCCAGGAACGGCGCCAGCAGTTGCTCGACATCGGCAGGCGGCTGTTCGCGGAGCGGGGATTCGAGGGCACCTCGATCGAGGAGATCGCCGCCCAGGCGGGCGTGTCCAAGCCGGTTGTCTACGAGCACTTCGGCGGCAAGGAAGGCCTCTACGCGGTCGTCGTGGACCGCGAGGTCGAGCGGCTCTCGTCGATGACCACCGTGCTGTTCGAGGCCCCGCATTCCCGCCCCAAGTTCGAGGCCGCCACCGTCCAGCTGCTCAAGTACATCGAGGACAACGCCGACGGCTTCCGGATCTTGGTCAGGGACTCGAGCCCGGGAGCCGAAGGCGGCACCTACGGGACTCTCCTGGCCGACATCGCGGGCCAGGTCGAGTACATCATGGCCGACTTCCTCAAGTCCCGCGGGCGGGACCCGAAGCTGGCCCCGATGTACTCCCAGATGATGGTGGGCATGGTCGCGTTCACCGGCCAGTGGTGGCTGGACGCGCGCAAGCCGAAGGTCGAGCAGGTCGCCTCGAACCTGATCGACCTGGCCTGGAACGGCCTGTCCCAGCTCGACGCCAAGACCTGACTCGCCTGCTGCGCCCGTCGGCTGAGCCGCTGAACCGCGTAGTGCATCGGGGCTAAGCGGAGCAGCGGCCGCCCTCGCGGAGTTCCTCGACCCGCGCGTACGCAGGCCCGGCGCCCGGTGCGAGCACGACCGCGCGCTGCTCGGGACGGGCGGTCGGCAGGCCCTCGGCCCGCCAGGCCTGGTAGCCGCCGATCACGTCGGTCGCGCGGAGCAGGCCGAGGTCTTGCAACGCGGCCGCGGCCAGGCTCGACGTGTAGCCCTCGTTGCAGATCACCATCGGCCGCAGGTCATAGCCCGCGACCCAGGGCAGCCGGGCGTCGGCGTCGGGATCGAGCCGCCACTCCAGGTGATTTCGCTCGATGACGACCGAGCCGGGGATCTCGCCGTCCTCCGCCCGCTGGGCGGCGGGCCGGATGTCGATCAGGGTCGCGCCTGCGCACAGCTCCGCATAGGCCTGGCCGGGGGTAATCCGGTCTAGGCGGCGACGCGCGGATGCCAGGATCTCGTCGATCGAGCGCGCCCCTGCGGGTCGGCCGTTCACCAGTCGCCTGCCCCTTCCGTGCCGGCCACCGCGAGGCCGCCGGACGTGACGTTGTACCTGGTCATCGATGATAGCGGCGGCGAGTAGGCGTGCACGCTGACCGCGACGGAGCCAGTCGAGGAGTTCTGCACGTCGTGCACGTAGCGGGGGCCGAAGGAGCGCACGTCACCGGCCGCCACCCGCTTCGCCCTCGGGGCCCCGGCCCCGCGGCGGGTCGCCACGCTCTCGTCGAGCGCGCCCCACACCACCCCGAACGCGCCGGCCGAGGCGCCGTGGTCATGGAATCCGGTCGATTGCCCCGGCAGCCAGCTGATCAGCCACACCTCGAAGTCATCGGTCATCTGGATGCGCTCGTACCAGCGGCCCTCGGGATCGAGTCGCACCCGGGCCACCCAGTCGGCTGGACTTGACGTCAGTCGCTGCACCTCGGCCGCCAACTGCCCGGGGCTGAGCGGCCCGGGAGTGAGAATTCGCTGCTCAGTGATGGTCGTCTGTTCCACGAGTCGATCATGGCACCAAATCTCTAGTAACTCAATAGGAATTGTTATATACAGATGAGACTCTCAGCAGACGCTGATCAGGCCGTCAGCCTGTGCACCACGGTGAACACGCGCCGGAAGGGGAAGATGGTGCCGAACGAGCGGGGCCGGTAGACCTGCCGCAGTCGCTCCGCGTACTCGCCGGTGAACGCGGCCGCCTGCTCGGAGCCGAGGG